>JBBQWT010000014.1:0-93994 GCA_038210375.1 Terriglobales bacterium
GGTCATTCCTCTAGGCCCTGCATTACTGCGAGGGCTCCAGCGACCTACCCGAAGGTTGTAAGGGGCCGAGCAGGCTCCTGCCGGGCGTTTTGCAACATCCGGCTCCCTCCCTATTTGGTCTTGCTCCGTGTGGGGTTTACCGTGCCCTGGGCATTACTGTCCAGGCGGTGCGCTTTTACCGCACCTTTTCACCCGTTCCTCCGGGGTTAAAGCCGGAGGTGGTTTATTTTCTGTGGCACTGGCCGTCAACCGGGCTTGAACCCGGCTTCCCGGACGTTATCCGGCACACTGCTCTGTGGAGTTCGGACTTTCCTCTCCCCCCGCATGCGGCCCGGGAAACCCGGCGTTCATGCAGCGGCAGCGACCGCCCAGTCCGTCTGCCAACGTCTATCATTATAAATGGGCGGGCCAAAGTCCGAGACATGGCGGGGAAAGTTGTTACACTCAATCATTGTCCTATTGCCGCGGAAGTTGAACCTTAAGACATGAATGTCATTGAAGCCATCCGGCTGGCCCTGCAATCACTGTGGGCCAATAAAATGCGATCGGTGCTTACCCTGCTGGGCGTAGTGATTGGCGTGGCCGCGGTGATCGCTGTGGTGACTTTCGTCAACGGCATTAACGGCTATGTGGCGGAAAAAGTCTTCAACCTGGGCGCCGATATTTTTATCGTGAACAAGACCCCCAACGTCATCACCAACGTTGACGAATTTCTCGAGGCGCAAAAACGCAAGGACATCACCCTCGACGACTACCAGGCGGTGCGCGAAGCCTGCCGCTCCTGCAAGGTAGTTGCGGCCTCGGTGGGTACGCAGAGTGGAAAAGTGAAATACGCGTCGCAGTCAAGCTCCGACACCGCGGTCCGGGGCTGGACCCCGAATATGTCGACGATCTACGACCTGGAGCTGACTGCGGGGCGCTCGCTGACCGATGCTGACCTCAACGCGGGATCGAACGTGGGCGTCATCGGCAACGATATCGTGGAAAACCTTATGCCGGGGATAGATCCGATTGGTAAAGAGATCCGCGTGGACGGGCGATTATTTACCGTCATCGGGGTGGCCAAGAAACAGGGCAAGACCCTGGGACAGAGCCGCGACAACTGGGTGGCGATTCCCATCAGCACGTGGCTGCACCAGTACAATCCGCACGTCAGCATTCGCATCTGGGGCAAGGCCCTGGGAGTGGGCAACGAACTGGAAGCGGCGATGAATGAAGCGCGCGTGGTGCTGCGAAACCGGCGCCATTTGCCGGCGGGAAGGAAAGATGATTTTGATATCGATACCAACCAGACGTTCCTGAGCCTGTGGGCCAGCATCAGCCAGAGTTTTTTTGCGGTGACGGTGGCGCTCTCGTCGGTATCGCTGGTAATCGGGGGCATCGTCATTATGAACATCATGCTGGTGTCGGTCAGCGAGCGCACGCGGGAAATTGGGATACGCAAGGCGCTGGGGGCCAGGCGCAGCGACGTCATGATGCAATTTCTCATCGAATCAAGCACCATGTCGCTGGTGGGTGGCATGCTGGGGATCCTGCTGGGGGTAATCATCGCCGAGGCGGTCACCCTGGTGATTGGAGTGCCGTCAGCGGTGAAGGTCTGGTCGGTGGTGGCGGCGGTACTGGTTTCGACCGCGGTAGGAGTATTTTTCGGGGTATATCCGGCGCGCCGGGCGGCGTTGCTTGATCCTATTGTGGCGTTGCGATCCGAACTTTAGAACGAAGGCGCATCCGGCGAAATTGGAATGGAAACTTAAAGATGCTCAGGACCCGCGATTATCGCGAAGTGACGAGAATGGCGCTGGACACCCTTCGCACCAACAAGCTGCGTTCGGGGTTGACGGTGCTGGGAATCGTCATTGGCGTGGCCGTGGTGATCCTGATCTCGTCGGTGATCACGGGTTTGAACGCCAACGTACAACAGTCGGTTACCGACATGGGTTCCAACATCGTCTTTGCCTTTCGCTTTGATGTGTTCAGTTTTGGGCGACCGTCGGAAGAAATCCGCACCCGCAAGGAACTGTCGCTCGATGATGCGCTGGCCATGAAGGACCTGCCTTATGTGGAGGCGGTCGCCGCGGGCATCCGCTACTTCCTGCCCCAGTTCGGCACCGGCACCTACGCGGTGAACTACAACGGGAAGAAGGCCAAGAACACCATTCTCGAAGGGGACACGTCATCGATCAAAGATGTTTACGATTTGAAAATCAAGGAAGGCCGGCCCTTTTCCGACGTCGATGACCAGCACTTTTCACCCGTCATCATGATGGGGTATGACACCGCCGACACCCTGTTCGGGCAGACCAACGCGATCGGCAAGGAAGTGAAGATCGAAGGCCAGACTTTTCAGGTGATCGGCGTTCTGGAGAAGCGGAAAGCGGCGCTGGGCGGCGGTAGCAATCCCGATGACAACATCGTTATCTTCCCGCTGGGCGTCTTTCGCAAGCTGCATCCGGAGCTGAAAGACCACTGGATCAGCGTGAAAGCGACGTCGCAGGACAAGATGCCGGTGGTGCAGGACGAGATGCGCGAGCTGCTGCGGCGCCGGCGCAAGGTGAAATCGAGCCAGCCCGACAACTTCGCGATTTTCAGCCAGGACTCGCTGTCTGACCTGTGGAACCAGCTTACCCAGGGCCTGTTCATTTTCATGTTCGCGGTTTCCAGCGTGGGGCTGATCGTGGGCGGAGTGGGTGTGATGAACATCATGCTGGTCTCGGTGACCGAGCGCACCCGCGAAATCGGCGTGCGCAAAGCCATCGGCGCGCGCAAGCGCGACGTGCTGCTGCAGTTCACCCTGGAGGCGATTGCCTTGACCGCTGTAGGCGGAGTGATCGGCATTGCCCTGGGAGCGGTCCTCACCTATTTGATCAGGCTGATCATGGGCCAATCGCTGCCCGCCACGATGTCAGTGTCGTGGACGACGGCGGCGTTCACCATCTCCTGCGCCATCGGACTGGTATTCGGAATTTATCCTGCATGGAAGGCGTCAAACCTCGATCCCATCGAGGCGTTACGCTACGAGTAAGCTGCGCCGGACATCGCGCTGCGCGATTTTTACATCCATAGTTCAACAGATGCGTGCTTCGTCATTGGCCATTCCATGCGCTGGTTAGCGGTCATCCCAGTCATATTCACTCTTTGCGGCCTCGCCTACTACGCGATCGGGTTGTGGAGTACCCGTCGATTTTTCGAACAGCGAGAGGCGCCCGCAGGCCAGCCGTTTACTCCGCCGGTGTCGATTCTCAAGCCGGTGTACGGGGCGTACGCGGGCAGCTATGAGGCCTTCGCCAGCCACTGCGCGCAATACTATCCGGAATACGAAATCATCTTTGGAGTGCAGTCGGCCGGCGATCCCGCGGCGGCTCTGGTCGAGCGGCTGCAGCGGGATTTTCCGGCGCAGGCGATTCGTCTGCAGGTGTGTCCGGAAGCTTTGGGGGCCAGCCCCAAGGTAAGCACGCTGCTGCAGATGCTGCGCGTCGCCCGGTATCCCCACGTGCTGATCAATGATGATGACATCAAGGCCCCCCCGGAATACCTGCGCAAGATCATGAGCAATTTTATTTATTCCAAGGTGGGCATGGTGACCACGTTGTACCGCGGTACGGGGGCCAGCACTTTAGGCGGCAGGCTGGAGGAGCTGGGAATTGCCACGGACTTCGCCGCCGGGGTGCTGACCGCCCGGCATCTCGAAGGCGGCTTGAATTTTGCGCTGGGGGCCACCATGGCGATGGGCCCGAAGGCGCTGGAGATCGTGGAAGGGCTGGAGCAGGTGGCCGATTACCTGGCGGATGATTACGAACTTGGCCGCCGGGTGGCACGCAAGGGCCTGGACGTGGTGCTCTCCGATATGGTGGTGGAAACGCTGATACCCGCTTACAGCGTCATCGGATACCTGAAACATCAACTGCGGTGGGGCCGCACCATGCGGGATTCGCGCAGAGCTGGCTATGCAGGCATGGGAGTGACGTATGCCATCCCCTGGGGAGTCATCACCGTGGTTGCGGCCCATGGGGCACTGTGGTCGTGGTTGTGGCTGGCTGTGGTAGCGGCCGCGCGCATGTACCATGCCTGGGTCATGGGGACCGAGGTGGTCGAGGACAAGAGCACGCTGAAGAATTTGTGGCTGGTTCCTCTGCGGGATTGTCTGGCCTTGCTGGTCTGGATGGCCAGCCTGGCGGGCAGCACGGTGCACTGGCGCGACCAGACCTTCAAGCTGCGTGGCGGGAAGTTGTTTCGAGTGGATTGAGTGGGGAGTGCGAGGGATTTAGGATCAGCCCCGATTAGCCCTCGCGCTGATATTTTCAAGAATAATTCGGGCAATTTGATTTTTTTTCTGAAGTTTTTGACATGATGCAATAGAATGCGCGGGGCTGAGACCGCGCTATTTTTTTCGGCTGCTATAATTCCCAGCTTCAACGCGCTTGGCGTTTAAAGCGCGGAGAGATGTAACCGGGATACCGATGGCACAAATATTCCATCCCAGCACCAATACGCTCTCCCGGTTATCGATTTACGGCGTGCTGTTTGCGCTGCTCGGCCTCGGCTACATCACCGACGACATTAACCGTTCCTCTTATGTGACTGGTGTGGGGATCGCTCCGGAGCAGCCGGTGCCGTTCAGCCACCAGCATCACGCGGCGGGACTGGGCCTCGATTGCCGCTACTGTCATACCTCGGTGGAGACATCGAGTTTCGCCGGCATACCGCCGACCAAGACCTGCATGAACTGTCACGCGCAGATCTGGACCAACGCTCCGCTGCTGGAGCCGGTGCGCGCCAGTTGGCGCGACGACAAATCCCTGCAGTGGACGCGGGTACACAACCTGCCCGATTTTGTTTATTTCAACCACTCCATTCATTTGAATAAGGGGATCGGCTGCGCCTCGTGCCACGGTCCCGTGGACCGCATGCCCCTGACCTACCAGGCCAAATCGCTGCAAATGGAATGGTGTCTGGAATGCCATCGCCAGCCGGAAAAATACCTGCGTCCGCGAGACAAGGTTTTCGACATGCAGTACCAGCAACCCACGTCGGGCAGCCCGGTCAAGGTGATGCTGAGCGGGGGAGTGGAAAAAGAATTTACCAGCCAGATGGAACTGGGTTCGGCGCTGCACAAGGAATACAACATCCGTTCTTATCACGCGATGATCGGATGCGACACGTGCCACCGGTAATGAGCATGCCGAGAATGAAGATCTCATGAGCGACCACCACGACGAGCTGATCCAGATCACGGCGGGCGGGGGCAAGCTCGCGCCGCCGGCTGCGGAAAAACCGCGGCTGGAATTGAAGGATGTGCAGGCGCGCCTGGCCTCGGCCCAAGGGCCGCGTTACTGGCGATCGCTCGAAGAGCTTTCTAACTCCGAGGGTTTCTCGGAGATGCTGGAACGCGAGTTCCCCAACCAGGCGGGGTCGTGGCTCGACCCGGTGGGGCGGCGTGGATTCTTGAAGTTGATGGGCGCATCGCTCGCCTTGGCCGGACTCACGGCGTGCACCAAAATGCCGGAAGAGGCGATCGTTCCCTACGTGAAGCAGCCGGAAGACCTGGTGCCCGGCAAGCCGAAATTTTATGCCACCGCCATGCCGTTTGCGGGCGCCGCCACGCCGGTGCTGGTGGAAAGCAACATGTACCGGCCCACCAAAGTGGAAGGGAACCCGCAACATCCCATGAGCATGGGCGCGGCCGACCCGTTTGCCCAGGCTTCCATTTTGGGCCTGTACGATCCCGACCGGTCGCAGACGCTGAGCTACCTGGGAGAAACGCGCACCTGGGGAAATTTTCTGGGTGCGATCCGCGCTCCAATGAACGCGCAAAAAGGGATGCAGGGCGCGGGACTGCGGTTCCTGACCGAAACCAGCACGTCCCCGTCGCTGGCGGCTCAGATCGGGGCGTTGCTGAAGGCCTACCCGCAGGCAAAGTGGTATTCCTATGATCCCGTGAACCGCGACGCCGCGCGCGCCGGGTCAAAGGCCGCTTTCGGACAGTATGTGGACGCTCACTACCACCTTGAGGCAGCGGATGTGGTGCTGTCACTCGATGCCGACTTCCTTTCAGGTGCGCAGTTCCCCGGCTTCCTGCGCTGCTCGCGAGATTTTATGGCGCGCCGCAAGATGGAGCAGGGCGTAAAGATGAACCGGCTGTATGTAGTGGAGAGCACGCCCTCCACCACCGGCGCCAAGGCCGACCACCGGCTTCCCCTGCGGGCCTCAGACATCGAAACTTTTGCCCGCGACCTGTCGGCGGCAGTCACAGGCACGCCGGCGGCGGCAGGCGCAGGCGGTGACGCCCGCGCGCAATTCATCGCAGCGGTGGCCCGCGACCTGCAGCAGAGCCGCGGCGCCAGCGTGGTGATTCCCGGCGAGCTGCAGACCGCCGCCGTGCATGCGCTGGCCCATTCCATCAACCAGGCGCTGGGCAACGCCGGCAAGACCGTGATGTACACCGAGCCAGTGGAGGTGAATCCCGGCGAGCAGACCGCGCGTCTGCGCGAGCTGGTGGATGATCTCAACGCCAACAAGGTAAACATTCTGGTGATGCTGGGCGGCAACCCGGTTTACAACGCGCCCGCGGATTTCAATTTTGAACAAGCCATTCGCAAGGTGGAAGTGAGCGTCCATCTCAGCCTGTATCACGATGAGACTTCGCGGCTTTCGCAATGGCACATTCCCGAGGCCCATTACCTGGAGTCGTGGAGCGACGCGCGCGCCCAGGATGGCAGCGTCACCATCATCCAGCCGCTGATCGAGCCTCTGTACCAGGGGAAGACCGCGCACGAAGTGGTGGGGGCCTTCAGCGACCAGCCGGGAGTGAACAGCTACGATCTATTGCAGGCCTATTGGAAGGCCCAGCCGGGCGCCGGAGATTTCGATGGATTCTGGCGGCGATCACTGCATGATGGTTTCGTGTCTTCAACCGTCCTGCCGTTCAAGAACATAAGCGCCAAAGCGGATTCGGGCTCGGCGTCGCCGGCCAACGGCGCGCCCGCCGCGGCAGCCGGTGGTCTCGAAATCATCTTCCGTCCGGATCCAACGATCTACGATGGCCGATTTAACAATAATGGGTGGCTGCAGGAGCTTCCCAAGCCGCTGACCAAGCTTACCTGGGACAACGCGGTGCTGATCAGTCCCGCGCTGGCCAGCGCGCGCAAGCTGGAAAACCGTGATGTCGTCGAAGTTGAGCTGCAGGGCAGAAAAGTGAAGGGCGCGATCTTCATCCTGCCTGGGCAAGCGGAAAATTCTGTGACCTTGCACCTGGGCTATGGCCGAACCAAAACCGGACGCACCGGCGCCAACACCGGGTTCAGCGCCTACACGCTGCGCACCAGCGCCGCACCTTATTTCGCCGGCGATGCCACGCTGGCCAAGACCGGTGACGAGTATTTACTGGCCAGCACCCAGAGCCATAATCTGATCGACAATAAGAGGTCGCTGACGGGCGAGGAAGCCGAGCATCGCGACCTCATTCGGGTAGCCAGCGTGGAAGAGTTCGAAAAGAACCCGGGTTTCGCGCATGAGCATTCCGAAGAGATTCCGCGGGATTTGACCCTGTATCCCAATTACGAATACACCGAAAACAAATGGGGCATGGCCATCGATCTGAACTCATGCGTGGGTTGCAACGCCTGCGTGGTGGCTTGCCAGTCGGAAAACAATATCGCGGTGGTGGGCAAGGAGCAAGTGGATCTGGGGCGGGCACTGCACTGGATCCGCGTGGACACTTATTTTGAGGGCCACGACCTGGCCAACCCCGCAACCCACTTCCAGCCCTTGCCGTGCATGCAGTGCGAGAACGCGCCCTGCGAGCCGGTATGTCCGGTGGGGGCCACGGTGCATACCACCGAAGGCCTCAACACCATGGTTTACAACCGCTGCGTGGGCACGCGGTATTGTTCGAACAACTGCCCGTATAAAGTACGGCATTTCAACTTCCTGCTGTATTCGGATTATGAGACCCCCAGCCTCAAGCTTATGCGCAACCCCGAGGTCACGGTGCGCAGCCGCGGGGTAATGGAGAAATGCACCTATTGCCTGCAGCGAATTACGGCGGGCCGCATTGCGTCGGAGAAAGAAAACCGCCCGGTGCGCGACGGCGAGATCGTCACCGCATGCCAGCAAACCTGCCCGACCAGCGCGATTACGTTTGGCAATATGAACGACCCGGAAAGCAAGGTTTCCAAGCTCAAAGCCGGTGCCCGCAATTATTCGCTGCTGGCTGATGTGAACACGCGCCCGCGCACCACTTATATTGCCGGGGTACGCAACCCTAACCCGGAACTGGAAGCGGCGGCGAAAGCGTAATGAGGCAATGACCGAACATGGCCGATAAAGATCCTAACGAGCCGGTACCAGCGAGGACCTCGGTGAAGCCGGGCATCATCGCTCCCGGGTACACGTTCGCCTCGGTCACCGACAAGATCAGCCACATCGTGCTGCGCAAAGGGACTTCCTCGGGATGGTTGGTGGGTTTCGGGATTGCCTTTGTGCTGGTGAACATGCTGTTTTATTCGCTGGGATGGCTGTTCGTGAAGGGCATCGGCATTTGGGGAGTAAACGCGCCGGTGGGCTGGGGATTCGCCATCATCAATTTTGTGTGGTGGATCGGAATCGGCCACGCCGGGACCCTGATATCGGCCATCCTGTTGTTGTTGCGGCAAAGCTGGCGCACTTCCATTAACCGCTTTGCCGAGGCTATGACCCTGTTTGCAGTAGCGTCGGCCGGCGTATTCCCGCTGGTCCACGTGGGGCGCCCGTGGCTGGCATACTGGCTGTTTCCCTATCCCAATACCATGTCGCTGTGGCCCCAGTTCCGCAGCCCGCTGCTGTGGGATGTATTTGCGGTGTCTACCTACGCGCTGGTGTCACTCTTGTTCTGGTACGTGGGGCTGATTCCCGATCTTTCCACGCTGCGTGATCGCGCGGGCACGAATTTTGCGCGGCATACCTATGGCATGCTGGCTATGGGATGGCGCGGTTCGGCGCGGCACTGGCACCGTTATGAGACCGCCTCGCTGCTGCTGGCGGGCTTGGCCACGCCGCTGGTGGTTTCGGTCCACACCGTGGTCAGCTTCGACTTCGCGGTCAGCGTCGTACCCGGCTGGCACTCCACCATCTTTCCGCCCTACTTCGTGGCCGGCGCCATCTACGCCGGTTTCGCCATGGTCATCACGCTGGCGGTGCCCATCCGGTGGGCTTACAACCTCGAAGATTTCATCACCATGCGCCATCTGCAGAACATGGCAAAGGTCATGCTGGCGGCGGGTTTGATCGTAGGCTACGGCTACATGACCGAAATTTTCATGGCATGGTACGCGGAAAATCAATATGACGCGTTCATGATCAAGAACCGCATGACCGGCCCTTATGCCTGGGCATTCTGGAGCCTGATGCTGTGCAACATCCTGGCGCCGCAGATGTTGTGGTTCCAGAAGGTTCGTAATACGCCGTTATTCCTGTTCGGCGTGGCTCTGTTCGTGAACGTGGGCATGTGGCTGGAACGGTTCGTAATCGTGGTCACCAGCTTGCACCGCGATTACCTGCCTTCGTCGTGGGGAATGTACTACCCGACGCGGTGGGACATTTCAACCTACATCGGATCCATGGGCCTGTTTGTGGCGCTGCTGTTCCTGTTCCTGCGGGTACTGCCCATGATCTCAATTTTCGAAATGCGCACGTTGCTGCCCGAGGCGGAAGTTAAAGACTGATGAAACGCTTTACCATTTACGGGTTGCTGGCCGAGTTCAACTCGCCGCAGGAGCTGGTGGACGCCGCGCAAAAAGCGCACTCCGCCGGCTACCGCTGCATGGACGCCTACTCCCCGTTCCCCATCGAGGAACTCGATCATGCCATCGGCTTTCACCACACCCGGCTGCCGCTGGTGGTGTTGATCGGGGGGATCCTCGGCTGCCTCGGCGGTTACGCGCTGCAATACTGGGTCTCGGTGATCGCCTACCCGGTGAACATTGGGGGCAAGCCCTACCAGTCGTGGCCCAACTTTATTCCGGTCACGTTTGAAACTACGATTCTGGGCGCCGCGCTGGCGGCGGTGCTGGGAATGCTGGCGCTCAACGGCCTGCCCATGCCCTACCATCCGCTGTTCAACGTGCCCGGGTTCGCCATGGCCAGCCGCGACAAATTTTTCCTGTGTATTGAATCCGGCGACGAGAAGTTTGATGTGGTCAGCACCTACCAGTTTCTCGAAGGCCTGAAGCCGGCGGAAATCTCGGAGGTGCCCAATTAATTACCGCAAGCCAACCTGGGCGCTTCTGCTGGGGTCGCTGGCCGGCCTGGCCTTATCGGGCTGCCGCCAGGACATGCACGTGCAACCCAAGTACATTCCGCTGCGGCAGAGCACGTTCTTCGGCGATAACCGTTCGGCGCGGCTGCCCATCAACGGCACGGTGGCGCGCGACCAGTACAGCGGCGACCCCTACCTGGTGACCGGCAAGAACGGCAAGCAGGATGGCGATCGCATGCCTTACCCGGTGACCATGCAGGTGCTGCAGCGCGGCCAGCAGCGCTATAACATTTACTGCGCGCCCTGCCACTCGCGGGTGGGAGACGGCAACGGCATGATCGCACAGCGCGGGTATCGACAGCCGCCGTCGTTGCATGATGATCGCCTGCGGCAGGCGGTGCTGGGCCATTTCTTCGACGTGATGACCAACGGCTATGGCGCCATGCCCGATTACGCGTCGCAGATTAATCCCACCGACCGGTGGGCCATCGCGGCTTACATCCGCGCGCTGCAATTGAGCCAGCACGGCAGCATCGAAGATGTTCCGGAAGAGAGCCGAGGGGCGATCAATCCGGCGGTGATGTACGCGCCCAACGAGATGCCGCGCACCATTGACGGCAAACAATATCCCGAAGGGCCAAACTCGTCCGATGTACCGGCGGAGAAATCGACCAACCCCCAATGAGCTTTGAATTTCCCCAGGCCGCAGATCTCGCAGTCTCCCCGGAGGTGGGGGATAAGATCCAGAGACGGTCCCTGATCATCGGGGTGGTGGCGGCGGTATTGTGCGTAGTGGGCGCCCTCCTGAACCCGTCGCAATTCCTGCGTTCTTACCTGCTGGGATTCATGTTCTGGATGGGGATCAGCCTGGGCTGCATGGCCATCCTGATGCTGCAACATCTTTCCGGCGGGCGCTGGGGATTGGTGGTCCGGCGGCAACTGGAGTCGGCGGCGCGCAACATCCCGTTGATGGCCCTGTTTTTCCTGCCGCTGCTGCTGGGAGTTCGCCAACTGTATCCGTGGGCCAACCAGGCAATGCTGCAGGGCAACGAAGCGTTGCGGCACGCCGTGGAACACAAGCGCCTGTACCTCAACTGGCCGTTCTTCGGATTGCGCGCGGTGGTCTACTTTGCCGGCTGGAGCGCCATCGCCTATACCCTGCACCGCTGGTCGCTGATGGAAGACCGCGAGGAATCGCGCGAGGTCCGCCGCGCAATTCGCGGGCGCTTCCAGGGATTGAGTGGCGCCGGGCTGATTTTTTACGGCATGACCATCACCTTTGCTTCCATCGATTGGGTCATGTCGCTGGATCCGCAGTGGGCCTCCACCATTTATGGAATTCTGATCCTGGGAGGGCAGGGGCTGTCGGCCCTGGCCTTCGTAATCGGGATCACCACCATCCTGGCGCGCCACCAGCCCATGAAGGATGTGATGAAGCCGCAGTTTTACCAGGACCTCGGCACCATGATGCTGGCGTTCGTGATGTTATGGACTTATTTCTCGTTCTCGCAGTTCATGATCATCTGGTCGGGAAACCTGGTGGATGAGATTCCGTGGTACCTGCGGCGGCTGCGCGGAGGATGGCAGGCGGTGGCCCTGCTCCTGCTGCTGTTTCATTTCGTGCTGCCCTTCCTGTTATTGCTGTCGCGCGACATCAAGCGCCACTCCCGGACCCTGGTGGTGGTGGCGGTCATGTTGCTGGTGGCCCGCTACGTCGACTTATTCTGGCTGATTGCGCCGAACTTCCAGGATTCGCGCGCCCATCTTTCCGCCGACTGGATGGACGTGGCGGCGCCGGTCGCCATCGGCGGCCTGTGGCTGGCCCGCTTCTTCCGCAACCTGAAGCAGCAGCCGCTGCTTCCGTTGCACGATCCTCAACTGGCCGAAGTGCTGGAGGCTGAACATGTCAGAGCGTAGGCAGCCTCTCGACGAGCATGTGCCCCAGCCGGCCGACCACTCGCCCGGCGGATACGAACGCCGTGACATTCATTTTCGCGCAATCATTTTCTTTGCCATCGTGCTGGTGGTGGTGGGGGCGATTATCCAATTTGGAATCTGGGGACTGTACCGGGTGTTCGACCGCGAAGCCCAACAGGCCGATCCGCCGCCTAATCCCATGGTGAAGGTCAACCCTGACGACCAGAAGTTCAATCCCCAGGACCGGCTGCGCAAGATCACGCGAAGCTTTCCCGAACCGCGGCTGCAGTACGACGATGTGGCCGACATGAAGGCGCTGCGCTCGTTCGAAAATGAAAAACTCGGGCTCAGCAACGGACATGCTTACGCCTGGGTGGATAAAGATGGCGGGGTAGTGAGGATTCCGATCGATCGCGCCATGGAGTTGGTGGCGCAGCGTGGGCTGGGTGGGACCATGCCGGCGATGGCCGCCGATCAGGGCAAGATCGCGGCGCCGCCCCGGATGCCGGGCGGAGGCGTTACCAGCGGGCAGAACCGCGGGGAAGATGCGATGCAGTCGCAAACCGGTTCCACGTTAGCGCGGCCCAATCCGGCGGGCCTCGACGGACATAATTCAAATGAGCCGCGTTCGGCGCCGGCGGGCAAGCCGCTGACCGCCGATGAGCAACGGGCCAAAGAGGGAGGCACGGCGTCGCCGGCGGGAAAGCCAAAGCCGGCAAAGGCGGCGGCTCCCGAAGTTAAGAAACCACAATAGTCGACATGAAATCAGGCAATCAAATTCGGCGCAACATCTTACCCCGGGCTCGGGGCAGGATGACTGCCGCCTCGGCGGTGCTGGCCCTGCTGGTGCTGTCGGCGCTCCCGTCGAACGCGCAGGCTATCGGCAATGGCTATGAAGATACTCGGCCGAAGGCCCTGCAGAAGGTGGGATTCGATCAACGGCTGAACCAGCAGTTGCCGCTCGACCTGAAATTCCGCGACGAGATGGGGCGCGATGTGCGCCTCGGTCAATACTTCGGCAAGCGTCCGGTGATCCTGGCGATGGTGTATTACCAGTGCCCGATGCTGTGCACGCTGGTGCTCAATGGGCTCACCACCGCGCTGACCGTGGTGCGGTTCAATGCCGGGCGCGAATTCGATGTGGTGGCCATCAGCTTTGACCCGAAAGAAACTCCGGTCATGGCTGCCGCCAAGAAGAGGACCTATTTAAACCGATATAACCGGCCGGGGACTGAAGACGGCTGGCATTTTCTCACCGGCGATCAGGGCTCGGTGGATGCCATCACCCAGGCCACGGGATTCCGCTATGCCTGGGACCCGGAGCTGAAACAATTTGCGCACGCCAGCGCCATCATGCTGATCACCCCCGAAGGCAAGATCTCGAAGTATTTCTACGGCATCGAATATGGCCCCAACGACCTGCGCCTGGGTTTGGTCGAGGCCTCGAAAAACAAGATTGGCAACGCCGTGGACCAGGTGTTGCTCTACTGCTACCACTACGACCCGGCCACCGGTAAGTATGGAGCCATCGCGCTGCGCATCATGCGGCTGGCGGCGGGGGCGACGGTGCTGGTGCTGGGCATGTTCGTTTTCGTCATGGTGAAGCGTGACCATGAATCCGGGTCAGGGGGGCGGGCGGCGGTAAGCTGATTTTTATGGGAACGAATTTTCCATTATTTCCGCAGCAGGCCTCGACCGTGGCGCCGAAAGTCGATGCGCTCTACTTTTTCCTGATTGCGGTCACCGTATTTTTCTGCGTCCTGATCTTCAGCCTGCTGATCACCTTCTCGCTGAAGTTCCGGGCGCGCAAAGGCCAGGTGGCCACCCAGATCGAAGGCTCGCTGCCGCTGGAGCTGACGTGGACGATCATCCCGCTGATCATTTCGCTGGGCTTGTACGTGTGGGGCGCCAACTTGTATTTTGAAATGCGCCGGCCGCCGCTGGGCGCGATGGAAATTTACGGCGTCCCCAAGCAATGGATGTGGAAGTTCGAGCATCCCGACGGGCATCGCGAGATCAACGAGCTGCACGTCCCGGTGGGGCGTCCGGTGAAGATGACGATGATCTCGCAGGACGTGATCCACAGCTTTTTCGTCCCCGCATTCCGGGTGAAGACCGACGTGCTGCCGGGCCGGTACACCACCGCGTGGTTCGAGGCGACCACTACCGGGCACTACCACCTTTTTTGCTCGCAATATTGCGGCACCAAACATTCGGCGATGATTGGCGAGGTATATGTCATGGAACCGGCGCAATATGAGCAGTGGCTCAGTGGCAGCGCCGGCGAGGGTTCGCTGGCGTCCTCGGGCGAGAAGCTGTTTCAGAGTATGGCTTGCAATACCTGTCACCGTTCGGATTCCGGCGCCCGCGGCCCCAACCTGGTGGGACTGTTCGGAAAACCGGTGAAGCTCGCCAACGGCGCCACGGTGATGGCCGACGAGGCGTATATCCGGGAATCGATCCTGACGCCCAGCGCCAAGATTGTCGCCGGCTTCCAGCCCATCATGCCCACCTTCCAGGGACAGATCAATGAAGAAGGGGTGCTGGCGCTGATCCAGTATATAAAGACCATGAAAGACGCGCAGAACCTGGCCCCCACCAACACTCAAAATCCGCCGGGACCCGATGCGGGAGCGCGGCCGGCCCAAGGGATGCAGAATTCAGGAACCCAAAAACCATGAGCACCGCCTTAATCACACCAGCCCCAACGATGCCGCGAGATAACTATCTCAATCACGGTTATGGCGTGCGCTCGTGGCTGCTGACCACCGATCACAAACGCATCGCGCTGATGTACCTGGTGACGATCACGTTTTTCTTTTTCGTGGGCGGCGCCATGGCCACGATGATACGGCTGGAGCTGTTGACGCCGGCGGGGGACCTAGTCAGCTCCGACACTTACAACAAGCTGTTCACCATGCACGGGGTGATGATGGTGTTCTTTTTCCTCATACCATCGATCCCCACCACGCTGGGCAACTTCCTGGTGCCCATGATGATCGGGGCGCGCGACCTGGCGTTCCCCAAACTGAACCTGGCGAGTTATTACGTGTACCTCACCGGCGCGCTGTTCACCATGTACGCGGTGATCAGCGGCGGGGTTGACACCGGCTGGACTTTCTACACGCCGCTGAGTACATCGTTTGCCAACACTCACGTGATCGCCACCGCGGTGGGCATCCTGATCGCGGGCTTCTCATCGATTTTTACCGGCATCAACTTCATCGTGACCATCCATCGCATGCGCGCGCCGGGCATGACCTGGGGCCGGCTGCCGCTGTTCATCTGGGCGCATTATGCCACCAGCCTGATCATGGTGCTGGGGACCCCGGTGATCGCGATCACCCTGATCATGGTCGCCCTCGAACGCGGCTTCCACCTGGGCATCTTTGATCCCGCGCGCGGCGGCGACCCGCTGCTGTTCCAGCACTTGTTCTGGTTCTATTCGCATCCCGCGGTGTACATCATGATCTTGCCGGGGATGGGCGTGATCAGCGAGATCGTGACCTGCTTCTCGCGCAAGCGGATTTTCGGCTACAACTTCGTGGCCTTTTCCAGCATGGCCATCGCCGTGTTCGGCTTCCTGGTATGGGCGCATCACATGTTCGTGGCCGGCATCTCCACCTACGCGGCCATGGTGTTTTCGCTGCTCAGCTACCTGGTGGCAATACCATCGGCCATCAAAGTCTTTAACTGGACGGCGACCATGTACAAAGGGTCGCTTACCTTCAAGACTCCCATGCTGTACGTGTTCGGCTTCATCGGCCTGTTTACCATGGGCGGCATGACCGGCTTGTTCCTGGCGGCGTTGGGAATCGACATGCACGTTACCGAGACTTACTTCATCGTCGCCCACTTCCACTACATCATGGTCGGCGGAATGGTGATGGCGTACATGGGCGCGCTGCATTTCTGGTGGCCGAAGATCACGGGACGCATGTATCCGGAAAACCTGGCGCGGCTGGCGGCGCTGATTATTTTCGTCGGGTTCAATCTCACGTTCTTCCCGCAATTCATCCTGGGATACCTGGGTATGCCGCGCCGCTACCACGCCTACCCGCCGGAATTTCAGGTATTGAATGTGATGTCGAGCGCGGGCGCTTCCATCCTGGGCATCGGCTACCTGCTGCCCATGATCTATTTCATGTGGTCGATGCGGTACGGACGGGTTGCCGGACCGAACCCGTGGAACGCCAAAGGCTTGGAATGGGAGACTACGTCACCGCCGCCCACGCATAATTTTGCCGAGACCCCCATCGTGACCGAAGAAGCGTACGCGTACGGGACCCCCACCGCGGAGGTGCAGCGTGTCTGATAACCACACCGCCGCAGCCGTGGAAGGGACCGCAACCGCGCACGGCAGCAATCCTGCGCTTCTCCACCACTTTGAAACCGTGGAGCAGCAGCGCGACGCCTCCAGCCTGGGGATGTGGGTATTTCTCGCCCAGGAAGTGATGTTCTTCGGCGGCCTGTTCTGCGTGTACCTGGTTTACCGCCTGAAGTATTACGAGGCGTTTGTTGCCGGCAGCAACACCCTGAACGTGCCCATGGGCGCGATCAATACCGGGGTGCTGATCTGCAGCAGCCTGACCATGGCCATGGCGGTGTACAGCGCGCAAATCGGCAAGCGCAAGATGCTGATGTTTTTTCTGGCGGCCACCATGCTGTTCGGCGCGATCTTCCTGGGCGTCAAGAGCATTGAATATCGGGATAAGTTCAGGGACCACCATATCCCCGGGCCCTCGTTCAGCACCGCTGAATTTGAACATAAGGACCACCTGCCCCGCGACGTAGCCAACGAGACCCAGATTTATTTCTCGCTTTATTTTGCCATGACCGGGATGCATGCCATCCACATGATCGTGGGCATGGTCATCATGGGGTTCCTGATCTTTCATTCGTGGCGGGGAAAGTATCCGCCGGGACATTACACCACCATTGAGAACTTCGGGCTGTACTGGCACTTTGTCGATATTGTCTGGATATTTTTATTCCCCCTGTTGTATTTGATCAGCCGGCGTCACTAGGCGGAGAGCGTACCCATGTCAGCCAACCATGTCGTGCCACTGAGAGTTTACTTCGCGGTATTTATCACCCTGCTGGTGATGACCGGGGTCACGACTGGGGTCGCCTACGTTGACCTGGGGGCATTCAATCCCGTGATGGCGCTCCTCATCGCCACGTTCAAGGCGGTGCTGGTCATCTTGTTCTTCATGCACGTCAAGTATTCCAGCAAGCTTACCTGGCTGGTGGTCAGCGCCGCGTTCTTCTTCCTGGGAATCATGCTGACGCTGACCATGTCGGATTATCTCAGCCGTGCCTGGCCGATGCAGTAGGAGCTGGCAAGGACACACCCGTCCGCGGTAAAGGCGAAGATCCGGGGTGAATTCGATCTGGTTCCCAACCGAATATGAAGGCTAATATTTCCCGCGCCGCGGCGCTCCTGCTACCCCTCGCAATATCAATTTTTTGCCACCCGCAGGTGGGGAGTGATCTCAAATTCGACATCCACGCCGTCGATTCCAAGGCTGACCCGTGCGTGGATTTTTATCAGTATGCGTGCGGGGGATGGCTGGCGCGAAACCCGGTTCCTCCTGACCGGTCGGTTTCCGCGGTATATTCGCAAATGCAGGACCTGAACCAGCGGCGGGTGGCCGGGATGCTGGAAAGCGCGGCCGAATCTGGGTCTTCACGTCCGGCGGGTGAAAACAAAATCGGCGACTATTATGCCGCGTGCATCGATGAGGTTACGATCGAAGCAAAAGGATTCAACGCGCTCCAGCCGGAGCTGGCCCGCATCGCCGCGCTTCACAATCTCGCGGATCTGGCTGATGAAGTCGCGCGGTTGCACAGGCTGGGTACTGACGTGTTGTTCTCGATGGGAGCGGACCAGGAGCTGCAGGATTCCTCGAGGGTGATTGCCTATCTGGACCAGAGCGGGCTTAGCCTCCCGGAACCGGGCTTTTACACCGTCGGCAACGCGGAGATGAGCAAAGTACGAGCCGCCTACCGCTCACACTTGGAAACTGAATTTAAGTTGCTGGGCCACGGAGCGCCGGAAGCGGCGGCCGCGGCGGACGAAGTCTTGCAAATTGAGGTTCGCTTGGCGGGCGCGGAGCTGACGCCTGTGGAGCGCCGCGACCGCAAGTCCTGGTATCACGAGATGTCGATGGTAGAACTACGGCAGTTGGCGCCGGAGTTCGCCTGGGAACGTTACTTCTCCGCGGTGGGCTATTCCGGCAAAGGCGAGATGAATGTGGCCGTGCCGAAATATATGCAAACCCTCAATCAACTGCTCAGGGAAACATCGCTGGAGGCCTGGAAAAACTATCTGCGCTGGGAACTGTTACGAGCGGCTACCCCGGCCCTTCCGGCAAGGTTCCGCGCCGCCGATTTTGACTTCTATGGAAGGACCATGGAGGAGCAGGCGCAGCCACGCGCCCGCAAGATGCAATGCGTGGCGTTGACGAACCGCGACTTGGGAGAAGCAGTAGGCCAGCAATATGTGAAATTGTACTTTCCCCCGGAGAGCAAGCAAAGAGTGGTGGAGATGGTGCGGCGAATCCGGGAGGCGATGCGCCAGGATTTTCTGCGGGCCTCCTGGATTAGTCCACGCACCCGGCAGGAGGCCATCCACAAGCTGGAGATGTTGCGCGTCATGATCGGTTATCCGGATCACTGGCGCGACTACTCGCGGCTGGACATCAAGCGGGACGACGCACTGGGCAACGGCTTTCGTTCGCAGGAATTTGAATTCTTGAGGCAGATGGCGAAGGTCGGAAGGCCCGTGGACCGCGACGAATTCTACGAACTTCCGCAGGGTGTAGAGGGATACCACGACAATCCCCTGAATGTTGTCGTGTTTACCGCGGGGATACTGCAGCCGCCGTTTTTTGATCCACAAATGGATGACGCGATCAATTTCGGGCTGGCCGGAGCGGTGATCGGCCACGAAATTACGCATGCCTTCGATGATGCCGGCCACCGGTTCGATGGCGCCGGCAACCTGCGGAACTGGTGGACGACGGAAGATAGCAGTCATTATGTACAGCGAGCAGCATGTTTTGTTCGGCAATACTCCAAATACACCGTCGTCGGCGACGTAAAAGTGAATGGAGAGCTGACATTGGGAGAAAATATTGCCGACAACGGTGGCCTGAGCCTGGCTTTCAAGGCCTTTTTGGATCAACACGAGCAGGCCGATGCAGCGCCCAGCATTGATGGCTATTCGGCCCGCCAGCGATTTTTTCTGGGATGGGCGCAGTGGCGTTGCATGAATATAACCGAGAAAAAAGCGCGCGAGCTGGCGCGGACGGACGGGCATTCTCCGGGCCGCTGGCGCGTCAATGGAGTAGTCAGCAACATGCCAGGTTTCGCGCGCGCCTATCACTGCAAGATCGGCGATGCCATGGCGCGCGCCGAACCCTGCCAGGTGTGGTGATCTGGTTGATCTTCCGCCATCTCTTCCGTCTCGCTCCGAAGTCCGACCGTCTACCGCAGGGCGCCAGCCGCACGAGTAAACTGCGGCTGGTGATTTATACTCAATGAGCGATTTCCTCGGCGCGTGATGCAATCGTGCCCAAGGCTCGCACTTCTTAACCATCCCCTATGAAGATTCTGGTCTGCGTTAAACAGGTTCCCCAAAAAGATGCGCCTCTGAAGCTGAATGAATCCGGCGCCTGGATTCGCGAGGACGTCTCCTACGAGGTGAACGAGCCCGACGCCTACGCATTGGAGGAGGCGCTGCGCCAGAAGGAAAAACATTCAGGCGAGGTAGTGGTCATTACCACCGGGCCCACGCGCGCGCAGCAGGTCTTGCGGGAGGCCCTGGCCAAGGGCGCGGACCGCGCGATTCATCTGGAAGACCCCGCATTTGTGGGCCTGGACGCCTTCAACACCGCCAAGGCCATCGCCGCCGCGATCAAGGATGAGAAATTTGACCTGATCTTTACCGGGCTGCAATCGGATGATTACGGTTACGCACAGACCGGGGTGATTCTGGCGGAGTTGCTGGGGTGGGCGCATGCCACCATCATCATGCACATCGAGAAGTCTGAGACCGGCATCAAGGTCAAGCGCGAGCTGGAGTCGGGTTATTTCCAGTACGTGGAAATGCCGCTGCCCGCGGTGCTGACCATCCAGTCGGGCATCAACAAGCTGCGCTACGCCACCCTGATCGGCATCAAGCAGGCCAAGAACAAACCCATGCGTAAGGTGACGATGGCGGAAGTGCAATCCGCGATCAGCCCCAACCTGCAGAAGATCGAAAAACTTTATATTCCCCACAAGGCCAAGAAGACGGTGATGCTCGAAGGCTCGCCGGCGGAGATTGCCAAAAACCTGGTGGAGAAACTCAAGAACGAAGTGCGGGTCCTGTAGCCGCGAAGGCTGGGCATCAGCCCGCGGAGCACTGCGATTTAGAAAAGGATTGAGACTGGAATGGCGGAAACGATTCTCGTTGTCGTTGAGCAGCGCGAAGGCAAACTGAACCGGGTGTCCTACGAGACCCTGGCCGGGGCGCAGGCGATTGCCGCTGAAATGGGCTGGCAGCTTGAGGCCGCGGTGGTGGGCAGCGGCATCGCCGACATCGCCGCCGAAATTGCCGCAAAAAAGGTGAGCAAAGTTTATGCGGTGGAATCGCCCGCGCTGGCTCCTTACACGCCGGATGGTTTCGTCGCCGCGCTCAAGGAACTGATCTCTTCGCGGCGGCCGCGTCTGGTGCTGATGCCGCACACCTACCAGGTGCGCGACTTCGCTCCCAAGCTGGCAACCGCCCTGGCGAGCACCCTGATCAGCGACGCCACCGGATACGTAAAAGATGGCGATCGCGTGCTGTTCACGCGGCAGATGTTCCAGGGCAAGTTTTCCGCCGATGTTGCCTTTACCGGCGAGCCGCCCTATTTCGCGACATTCCAGACCGGCTCCTACCGCGGCGACCAGGCTGCGGCGGGAGACGCCCCGGCCCCGGTAGAAACGGTCAAGGTCGAAATTGCGGATGGCGTGGTGCGCAACCGTCCCCAACTCGCATTCAAAGAGGCCAAGCAGGCGGTTGACCTTACCCAGGCGCCCATCATCGTGGCCGTCGGACGGGGTATCAAAGAGCAGAAGAACATCGAGATCGCCAAACAACTGGCGGATTTGCTGGATGCGGAGCTGGCGGCTTCGCGGCCGATCTGCGACGCGGGATGGCTGCCCATGGACCGCCAGATCGGCTCCTCGGGACAAACCGTCGCTCCCAAGCTTTACCTGGCGCTGGGAATCAGCGGCGCCATTCAGCACGTGGTGGGGATGAAGGGCGCGCGCACCATCATTGCCATCAATAAAGACGCCGACGCCCCGATCTTCGAGATTGCCGATTATGGAATCGTCGCCAACTTGTTTGACATCGTGCCGCCGCTGATGGAAGAAATAAAAAAAGCCAAAGGCTGATGCCGCTTCCGGTCTTTTTTTCACCATGCTGATCTTTCGCAAAGCCCTGGCTGATGTTGACCGTCCGCAGATGGATGCCGATGTGGTCATCGTGGGCGGCGGGCCCGCGGGCCTGGCGTGCGCGCTGCGCCTTTCGCAATTGATCGACGAGCACAATCAGCAGCATCCTGAGCAGCCCCTTCCCAAAGACAATATCTACGTGCTGGAAAAAGCGCGCGAAGCCGGACAACATTCACTTTCCGGCGCGCTGCTCGATCCGCGATCGATGCGCGAGCTGCTGCCGGGCTTCGAGAAGGAAGCGCCGATTGATGCCGAGGTGGTCAAGGAAGCGGTTTACTACCTCACCGAAAAATCCAAGTTCAAGTTACCCATCACCCCGCCGCCGCTGCGCGATCACGGCAACTACGTAATCTCCCTGAACCGCTTCGTAAAGTGGATGGCGGAAAAAGTGGAAGCCGCGGGCATCACCATCTTCAGCGGCTTTGCCGGCTCCGAGCTGTTGGTCGAAGGCGACCGCGTGATCGGGGTGCGCACCGATGACAAGGGCGTGGACAAAAACAACGAGCGCAAATCAAATTTTGAGCCCGGCTATGATCTGAGGGCGAAGGTGGTCATCCTTGCGGAAGGCGCCCGAGGCTCGCTGACCAAGCAACTGGTGGCGAAGTTTGATTTGCAGCGTGACCGCAATCCCCAGACCTATGGCATTGGAGTCAAGGAGTTGTGGGAGGTCCCCAGCGGCAGAATCAGCGCCGGAGAAGTAATCTACACCATGGGGTGGCCGCTAAGCACTCGCGAATACGGGGGGGCGTGGATCTACGGCGGCAAGGACAACATCGTTTCTCTCGGCTACGTCACCGGGCTCGATTATGGCGACCCGCGTACCGACCCTCAGCATGTTCTGCAGTCGTTCAAGAAGCACCCATTCATCGCCGCCCTGCTGGAAGGCGGCAAGCTGGTGCGCTACGGCGCCAAGGCGCTGCCTTATGGCGGATGGTTTTCCATGCCGCCGCTGGCGGGTGACGGCTGGATGATCATCGGCGACTCCGCCGCCATGCTGAACTCGCAGCGCCTCAAGGGCATTCACCTGGCCATCAAGAGCGGGATGTTGTGCGCCGAGACCGCATTTGCGGGGATGCAGAAGGATGATTTTTCGCGCGCGCAACTGGAAACTTATCCGGAAAAAGTGAACCAGAGCTGGATCAAAGATGAACTGTGGAAGGTGCGCAACTTCCATCAGGGCTTCGAACACGGTTTCTGGGGCGGCCTGTTTCATGCCGGCCTGCAGCAGTTCAGCGGCGGCCGCGGCCTGCGGGCACGCTATGTCTCGAAAGCCGGGCACCAGGGCATGCAGAAGCTCGATACCTTGCCGGCCGATGGCGGTGACCGGTCGCAGATTCTGGGCGAAGCCCGGGGAGACGGCAAGCTGACCTTCGATAAGCTCACCGACCTCTACTATTCCGGCACGCGCCACGAAGAGGACCAGCCTTCCCACCTGGTGATTCACGACACCAACATCTGTAATACGCGATGCATCGCCGAGTACGGCAACCCTTGCCATAACTTTTGTCCCGCCAACGTGTACGAGATGGTGGAGAGCAGTGAAGGCAAGCAGATTCATCTCAACCCATCCAACTGTGTCCACTGCAAGACCTGCGACATCATGGATCCCTACGAGATCATCACCTGGGTGCCGCCGGAAGGCGGGGGCGGTCCCAACTACGACGGCATGTAAACCGCGGCGCCGGCGGTAAGCGGGTTATAATCTGGTTTAGTTTCCGATCGCCCGCGGCCTCTGGGAAATTCCGTGGGGCGGGCGACGGCGCTGGATGCAGGCGTCATGAGGATGCTGCGTGCAGCCGAGGGTTCAGGGGGAAACGCCTGCGCCTCCCCATTGGAAAGGAAACGCCGCGCCGAAGAACCGGCCGTCACGGCCATCTTCTCCTCTTATCGCGCGGAGTGGCGCCTTTCCAATGCCATCGAGAACTTTTCTGGCCGCCACTTTATGCGACTGCGCGATAAATTCGGGCGTTCCATCACTGACTTGCGGATGTCGATCACCGACCGCTGCAATTACAAGTGCGTGTATTGCCGCACGGGGAATGAAGGCGCGTTGTATGCCGATCTCCCCACGCCGGAATATCTGCGGATGGCGCGGATTTTCGTGCAGCAGGGCGTCGAGAAAATCCGGCTCACCGGCGGCGAGCCCCTCTTACGCAAGAGTGTAGTCGAGTTGGTGCGCGGTCTGGCGGAATTGCGCACCCTCGATGGCCAGCCCCTTGACATTGCCCTGACCACCAACGGGCACCTGCTGGCGGAGCTGGCGGCGCCGCTTAAAGATGCGGGCCTGACCCGGGTGACGGTCAGCATGGATGCGGTGGACGAGGAAAGCTCTTTCCGGATCACGCGAGTGCCCAACGCCTATCCTCAGGTGCTGGCGGGGATTCGCGCCGCGGTGCGCTGCGGCTTGAACCCGGTAAAGGTCAATTGCGTTTTATTGCGCGGGCTGAATGACCATCAGATTCCGGAGTTTGGCCGGTTCGCCCGCGAAGAAGGTGTGGTGATGCGGTTCATCGAGTTCATGCCGCTCGAAGAAGACCGCTTGTGGGGGCCGGATATCGTGGTTCCGGTCGCCGAAGTCCTCACCCGGATGGCGGAGTTCATGCCGCTGCGCGAAATCGAGCACGCGCGCAGCGAAACCGCGCGGCGATTTACCTTTGCCGATGGCAAGGGAGAGATCGGAATCATCGCGCCGGTTTCAGACCCTTTTTGCGGGGAGTGCAGTCGGGTGCGCGTGACGAGTGATGGCAAGATTCGCACCTGCCTATTCTCGCTGTTCGATCATGACTTGGCGGGCATGATGCATCGCGGGGCCAGCGATGAGCAGATGGCGGCGTTTATCCACGGGGTCATTGCCAAGAAGGAAGCGCGGCATCATATCGGCGAGGCAGGGTTTCAGCGGCCCGATCGCAGCATGGTGCATATCGGCGGGTAGGGCGACTCTTAGTGTGGGCTTCAACGCTCGAGGCGGCTGAATGAAATTATTTTTGATTCAAGCAGTGTTGCTCGTGGCGATGGTTACCGCGGTATCCGCGAGGGATAACCGGTTGGCCTGCAAAACCCGCCGCGACTTGGCAGGGAGCTGCAGAGTTGTTCATGGGCGCTTGATGGCGTACAACGGAACGCCATCATGGAGAATCTGGGTGATCGGGACTCATCGCCTGCTTGGAATCCACGAGGTGGATCTCAACGAAGAAGATATTGAGCACCCCCTAATGCCCTTAACTTTGCATTTTGATACCGGGTTTGACTACACCTTTTTTGGGGATTTTGAAGTGTGTCCTCTCGAGAGACAAATGCCCCATACGATGCAGACGGTTTGCGTTGCGTCTGCCCGTCATATCATTAGAACCAGGTACCGCACTACCTCGATGAAAGGCGTTCCCCGATTTTGATTTATTGTGCCTGAGGCGGCAAAGTGCCATAATGATCCGGCTCGTGATCCGGGCTGAAAGATTTTGCCGGTTTGCCCCGGAATTTAAATCTTTTGGCGATTGCGGACATCGAATTACTTGTACGTGCTGGCTTCAACATCCCCGTAAGTCGGGAGCGGTGGCGACATCGCGCAGTGGACTTACTGGAGCCGGTTAAAAATGCTTTCAACATCCCCGTTTCGACTCCGGCGCAAGCCGGGGACGAGGCTGAAGGCGGAACAAAAATTGAATAGCCTTATCGACATTGCTCTTACCGGCGCTGGTGTTGACACGCTGGAACCTGCCATCGCGGGAACTTCCTGCTCCCTGGAAAATTACCTGGTGTTGCCCGACCACACGCTGGACGAGCGCATTGCCGCGGCGCGCGAGCGCCTGGGCAGCCGCGTGCTGATCCTGGGCCACCACTACCAGCGCGACGAAGTGATGCGCTTCGCCGACATTCGCGGCGATTCTTACAAGCTGGCGCGCGAGGGCGCGCGCAGCAACGCCGAAACCATCGTGTTTTGCGGGGTGCATTTCATGGCGGAAAGCGCCGATGTGCTGGCGCGTCCCGGGCAGCAGGTGATTTTGCCCGACCTCAACGCCGGCTGTTCGATGGCGGACATGGCCGAGATCGGCCAGGTGGAAGAGTGCTGGGATGCGCTGGTGGATGCCGGCCTGACCACCGCTTCCGGCGAAGGCGTCACTCCCATCACTTACATGAATTCGGCGGCGGCCATCAAGGCGTTCTGCGGCGAGCGCGGGGGACTGGTATGCACGTCGTCCAACGCGGCTGCGGCTTTTCGCTGGGGCTATGACAAGTCCGCCAAAATCCTGTTTCTGCCCGACCAGCACCTGGGACGCAATACCGCGTGGGCCATGGGCATCTCGCTCGACGAGATGGTGGTCTGGGACCCGTACTTCCCCATGGGCGGTTTGACTGCGGAAAAGCTGCGGGCGGCGCGCGTCATTCTGTGGAAAGGGCACTGCTCGGTGCACCAGAGATTTCTGCCGGAACATGTGGATGCGGTGCGCTTGAAACACCCTGGGATCACAGTGGTGGTGCATCCGGAATGCCGCTGGGAGGTCTGCCAGAAGGCGGATGTACAGGGATCGACGGAGAAAATATTGAAGGTCATCAGCGAAGCCCCGCCGGGGTCGAAGTTCGCGGTGGGCACCGAGATTCATCACGTGAACCGCATCGCTAACCAGTTTCGCAAAGAGGGTAAGATGGTAATAACCCTGGATGATTCAGGGTGCCTGTGCACCACGATGTTTCGCATTTCCCCGGCGCATTTGTGCTGGGTGCTGGAAAACCTGGCGGACGACAACGTGGTCAACCGCATCGTGGTGCGTGACGACGTTAAGCACTGGGCGAAGATTGCGCTGGACCGCATGCTGGAACTGGCGGTTTAGGCCGGGGAGAGAAAAGCAAATTATGGCGGAGCGGACGTTCACTCTCGACGAAGCCCAGCTGCTTTTGCCCATCCTGGAGGCGCTGCTGAAGCGCGGCATTGCCGCGCGCAAAACCATCTTCGACGTTGACGAGGAGTTCCAGGAACTGCATCACCGCATTTTCATCCAGGGCGGCCTCACCGTGGATATACCGCGCATGGCCCGGCGACGCGCCGAGCGTGACAAAGCGACCCACGCCTTGAAGGATGCCCTGGCCGAGATCGATTCGGCGGGGGTGCAGGTGAAGGACCTGGAGGTGGGATTGCTGGATTTTCCCACGCTGATGGAAGAAAAGATCGTGCTTTTGTGCTGGAAGATGGGCGAAACCGAGATCACCCACTGGCACGGCACCGATGAAGGTTTCTCCAGCCGCAAGCCGCTGCCCGCGCCTAAGAGCAAGCGCGAAAAACCTAATTAACCGGGGCGCCGCCCGGCGCTTCCTGCGGTTGCCCGCAACTTCTTAGACAACTGCTTGAGACTCTTGCCGGCGGCGCAATCTAACCGATGTCATGCCCGGTTTTTCAGGCTCCCACGGTCATGACCGGGCAGTTGGCTTCGGCGATCAACTCGACCGCCGTGGATCTGCCGAGATGGGTCAGCTCCGAGTTCTGGTGGACTGAGCGAATTCCCAACACGATTAAAGCCGCGGACTTTTCCCTGGCTACCTTGAGGATTTCCGCTGCCGGGACCCCGGTTTTGAAAATGAACTCCGGCCGCACTGCCAACTGCTCGTCAGGCGGAATTACTTCCTGCAGCGCCTTGTTCGAGTAGGCCATGAAATCGTTGTGCTCAGCTGGGGTCGCTCCAGCCGGTTGCTCGGCCACGTACAACATGGTGAGGTGGGCCTGATAGCGATGCGCGAGAGAAATGGCATAAGGCGCGGCGCTGCGGGCTGCCTCGCTGAAGTCGCAGGCATACAGGATGTGATGGATTGAGACTTCCTTGGCCATGTCGGCGGGGGCATTGGGACCGACGACGAAGACGGGACACGATGCCCGGCGCAGGATTTCCTCAGCCATGGAGCCACCGGCGATCTGGCTCAGCCCAGTGCGGCCTTCGGAGCCGACGATCAGCAGATCAATTGCCTGGGATTTTACCTCGGCGGCGATGGCGGTCCAGGGTTCTCCGCTGCGAAATACTTCTTCGTGTTTGATTCCTTCAAGGGAAGCAGCCAGTTCGCGCATTTTGCCGGCAGCGCCCTCGGAGGTCTTATCGGTGGAATCCACGTGGATCGTTACCAGACGGGCGCCGTATCGCCGGGCAATGATGCCGGCATAGGGCAGCGCTTTCTGTGAAGAGACGGAGAAGTCAGTGGCAAACAGGATGTTGCGCAGGACGGTTTGGGTGGGAGCTTCGAGCAGTGGCATAAGAGTCCTTTCAAGAGACATGATGAGTGGTGAACTCAGGGTTATTTAACGGGGAACATGAGCTTCGGCGCCCTGAAGATCAAGCGAAATGCGCTCGCCATTGATCAAGACGATGCTGGAGTTGATGAGTTGCTGGCCGGTACAGTCATATTGCTCGTAACGGCGAAGGATAAAAGCCGGAACAATAAATTCCACAGATACCAGGCCCGTGCCCTGGATGGTGGTGCTGAAATCAATGCCGTCAAAATCCATGGGCTCGATGAAATATGCCAGGGTGGGACGAATGAGGTGCGAAATATGCTGGTCAAACGCGAGCGCGGCCAGGCGATATTGCGAGGCGTCGGCGCCGGCTTCAAGGGTGGTGCGAACCGGAATCTGGAGGTAGGTTCCCTGGCGAAAGGCGATAAACGCGGGGGGCGCGTAGTCGACAAAGTGCGCTTGTGGGGCCAATCCCATCTTCAGTTTTACGATGGCATCACCATAAACCCCTTTAAGGCGCTGCAGGGCCTGGGGAGAATTATCGGAGACTGGGGAATTCTGCTGGGTATAGGCCGATGACTCAGGCAATTCGCTCACCGGACGCGCCGGCACGGTGCGCACAGTCTCGTAGCGGGCGCCGGCCTTGGCCTTGCGCAGCGGCGAGGGGTTGGCGGCGGCCCTTTCAACTCGCTGAGCCAATTCCGCAGGTGCGGGAAGCTTGCTGAGTTCTTCCGGAGCCGGCTCGTCGGACATCCAAATAGTGATTGGGTCTCCGTTGAGAAAGGCGTGGGCTTCGAGCAGCGCCGCTTGTTGCGCGGCGGGGCCTACCGCCGCCACCAGGCGAGCAGCCGAGGCCCGGGGTATGACCAGCACCAGGTTTTCGGTATTTTCGGTGAGTACACCGAGCAGTTGACCGCGCACGTGATGCGAAATTTCCAGGGCAAAACTTTGGAACGGCGTTTCGGCAGGGAACTGGGGGACCGCGATTTTCAAGATCGGCAGCATTACGTCGGTGAAGGTCTGGCGTGCCCGGCGATTTTTTGGCAGCAACTCGTCGGAGTACGACGCGAAGTAGTTTCCCGTGATCTGAATGACCGGCTGCTCTTCAAAGCTCTCAAACTGTATCGAGGCCTGCTGAAATGAAACCAGCTGGCGCTCGTCCACTCCCAGGGCGCGGCTGAGATAAAAGTGATAGGGAAACTGGAGCGCGCCCACGCCGGCGCCTACGGCTTTCAACTGGGGCAGGTATTTTTCCTGGAGCATGCGTTGTGCGGGGTCCCTGATCTCCATGGGTGAAACCACCTGACTGACAGCCGGGGCTGCGACCAGGCAGAAGGCGGCGATAAAAAAGGAACTAATTCTGACCATCGAGTGTCCTCCCGGAGACGGTGGCAGCAGACTTATTAGCAAGGCTTCCCCGATCGTGACGGATGCCGGAGCGGCGAGGGCCGGGGTGCGATTCCGCGGAAGTTACGTTGGCTGGGGGATAGAGAGACAGGTACACATAGGCGGCCGCCGCCTCGTCATTGTGCAGATAATAGAAGGCGGGCATCCGGCCGCGATATTGCTGCGCAATACTGCCCATGGCGATAGGCGCGCCCTCGGTCACCTTGGTCACGAAATCGATCAGGGTCTTGGAGCGCGTAAAATTCCCCAGGGGCGGCACCGCTCCATCCAGAAGTTCCTGCGGGGTGGGGACCGGGCCGGTGGCGCTATGGCAGATGTGGCATGTTCCTTTGACCACATGTTCGCCCACGCGAGCGACCGGTTCGGCGACGCGCATCTGGTGGTTCTCCGCGCCCGGCACGCCGGTAAGCTGCTTGAGATAAGCGACCAGCGCCTGCACTTCCAGTTTGTTGAGATCAGGGAAGGGGGGCATCTTCTCGCCGCCGTGGTTGATGCGCTGCAACAGGGAAGCCTCAGCCTGCGCCGCCAACAGCCGCGCCGCAGCCGGTTCCACCGGGGCCCCCGACTTGGCCATTCTTTCCATCACCAGTGCCGCTGAGGTGGCGCGTACCGGGTTGATCAGGGAATTCACTTCCGGAGGCGAGCCTCCGCCATCGACGCGATGACAGGATTGGCAATCAAGGCGATAGAAGTCGGCGCCCCGCAGGACCATGGTCTTACCGAAGACATCGGAAGGCAGTTGCAGATCGTGCCTGACCGAATTCTGTACCGGATAAGCAGCCGGCCCCCAGGTGCCGGTTTTGCCCATGGAGGTCTGCTGCAAGGGCATCTGCAAGTGGTTCAGCCAGCTTGGGCCGCTCACCGCCCGAATGGAGAAATGCTGGGGCGCGGACGGCGCATTCGCATGGTTGCGCTGGGGGGCGCCAGCGCTCTTATGAGTGGAAGTCGCGGCGGCTGGAAGCAGGGAGAAGACAATCCCAAGTGCAACCAGGGCCCAGGCGCCGCAGGGCCGTCGCTGGATCAGCGGTCGCTGATCCAGCAGCCTCGGGTCTAGAGGACCTTGGTCCGAAACCGGTTTAGCAGCTCGCCCAGGCAATCCCCGGGTCACGCTGCCGGCCTGGTTAAAAGTCAATTTTCGAATCTCCGCCGACGGTCACGGGTTTGGACTGGTTTTTGGAGCCTTCATGCCAGGCGGTCACGGTGTACTTTCCATCGGGAACATTCTCGATCTTGTAGTTTCCCGAGGCATCGGTCGCGGCAAAATAAGGAGTTGGAGAAACGACGACATAGGCTGACATTTCCGGATGCACGTTGCACAGCAGGGCAGCCGCGCCGGGGTTATCGAATTTGAACGTCTTGCTTTGCCCCTGTGGCCACGTTCCCAGGTTGTGCCCCAGTTTTTTGTTTCCCGAGATCGAAGGCCAGAAGGCGTTATGGGCCACAGTGTCGCTGTTCTTGAATTCGACGGTGGTGCCCTGCTCGATGGCCAGGACATGGGGCACAAAACGCAGGCCCTTCTGGTCCATGGTGGCGTGCTTGTCGGAGGCGGGAGAAGTCTTGCCGGCTGTCTTCTCGACGTAAACCACTGCTTTCCCGCTGTCTCCTGCAACCTTACCGCTGATGGTGCCCGCCTGAGCCATGGTGCAGGCGCCTGCCAGAACGATGACCGCAATACCGAATAATTTCAAGTTACACCTCTTATAGAAAAATGCGGAAGGCCGAAGCCTTTCGTTTAGTACACAAATTCCAGTCCCGCAGTCGCCGTATTGGTGCGAAACGGCGAACTGGAAACCAGCAGACCGGTTGCCGGATCAACGAAGATGGTGGTGGTTTGCTCCGGGCGGATCTGATATTCGAACGATGCCTTGATATTGGCGTGCACCAGGAACTGCACGCCGGGGGTAAAGCGATTGCGCGTGGCGCGGAAGGGCACGGCGAAGGGAGTGTTCTCGGCCACGGCCAGACCGTTAATGCGGTCAGCCGAGGATTTCACTGAATCCCAGCGCATGATTCCCACCACCCACGGCAGAACCCGGTAATCGGCCTGCACGAAGCCTCCACTGAAGGTGGCCGAACGGCTGCTGAGAAAACCCGCCGGCAAGGCGCCCGGGGTGAGCGGAAGCACGATCAAAGCGCCGGCAGAGTCAATCGGCAGCAGGTTGCGGTCGTGTCCGACCATGTAGAGGCCATATACGTTCAGGGCGCGATGGTTGAAGTTGAAGTCTCCTCCCAGGCGATAGAACGGTTCATGGGCGCTGACCACAGCGGGCCCGCCGGCGAGGGTCCCGGCGAAGCGCTGCACCGATTTCCCGTAAAAATAAAAGCTGCCCAGGTTCAGGGACGTATGGTCCTGGGGCCCGGTGGGTCCGGCCGCTTGAATGGCGTTGCGGCTGGCGCTGTCGCGTTCCAGGTTGAAGCGGTAAGAAAGGCGGCCGTACAGGTCCTTGAAGTTGGAATCGGATGCAAAACCGATGCCTCCACCGGCGCCGCCGGTGGGAGAGGGGACGAACAGGCTGGTGTTGTCGCCCTGGGCGCTCCCGCTGGTGTTTTGATTCACGATCGCCAGTGAGTAGTGATATCCGCCGTACTGGTGGCCGCCGCTGAACTCGAGCCCATTAGCGGCGCCGGCGAATGAAAAACTGTTGTTCACATTCTGCTGCAGAGGAACGAGCGCGTTCATGGCGCCGATATTGGCCTCGGAATAAATGTCATAGGGGCTGATGTTGTGGCTGCGCGCCTGGGAAAAGGGAAGGTCAAGCTCGAAGCGGCCAACGCGAAGCGCGAGAGAATCCTTGGGCATCCTGAGGAAGCGGCCAATGTTGTGGAACTTCAGATAAGCGTCGCCCAGGCCTCCGGCTGCGTTCTGGCCGCCGACGCTGATGTCGTCATCCACCCAGAAGGCGATATCGCTGCCGAAATTGCCGGCGGTAAAGATGCTGAATAACCCTGTAGAAAAGTCGGTGCGAGGAATAAAGGGAAAGCCCCCGACCGTGCCCGGCGGGGTGCCGGCGGGCTGCAAGTTGGTGTTGTAGTCGTTGCGACGGCGGCCCGTGACCTGAAAGAAATTGTTCATGCGCAACCCGATGGGGGGCATGTTGGGTATCGTGCCCGGCCAGATGGTGTGCGGCCATTGCTCTTTCTGGGCAGGCGCACCGAGCAGTACGGGAGGCAGTTTCAAAAAGGTCTCATCGCCTTCCGGAAATTTGAAGCCGGCGTCTTTGAACGCCTTGCCGAAATCATTGAGCTTGGGGAAATTGGAGTGGCAGGTCGCGCAAGAGGTCTGGTACTGGCGCGAGAAGGCCGGAATGGCCGAGGCGAACTGCGAAGAAATCACAATCAAGCTGAACAGAGCTGCCAACAGCTTTACTTTATTGGTCAAGGTCATTCCCTTCGGTCGATCGGACTGGCCCGGAAGCTGGTGTAAGTATTTCGCAGCACTGCGATTGCTTGCAGTGCCGCATGTCACCGGCTGGTGTGACGCCGGTCACATCTGAATGCGTAGATTGGAGAAAGCGTTAAAACCCGGATAGCAAGACAAATTGCTGCTGGATTGAACCGAGATAAAGCTTACGGTGCAAACTTATCCTCTGGAGGGCGGGGAGTCTGGTCACTATTGCTCAGGAGGTTTTTTCGGACAGAAGGGAAACGGAAATAAAAATTTCCCCTGGATCAGGAGTCTTACGCGCCGTAACCCCGGCCCCGGTGTGCCAGGCCAGCCACTTCAGGGGACCAGACAATCGACAGCAGAAAGGCGCAATCCTGTTGGGCCGAAACGCTGTGTTTGACCGAAGGATTGATGACCAGCACGTGCCCGGCTTCGACGACGAGGTCCTGATCGAGGACCTTTACCTGGGTTGAACCTTTAACAATGTGCAGCGTGACCGTCCCGTCGGCATGGTGTTCACGCATCTGGGCTTTGGGATCCATGGCGATCAATACGACTCGCAGGTGAGGCCGCTTGGTGAGGGTCCTGGAATGGATGCCCGAGGGCCAAGGCCGGGAGGCCTCGAATTCGCGCAACTCGGCCTGGAGATCGAAGTTGGCAAGTTCGTCGTTGATCAAATCCGGCTCGGTGGCCATCGGCTTTCCTGGAAGCCATCTTAGTCCCGTGATTTTGAGAAGGGAAGCGAATGATCTTGCCAGACTACCCAACGCCTGGAAGATTGTGCTCCGAACGAGACCGGTGCGCTGAAGAACGGGGAAATGGGAGGGGTGCTTCAAAAACCAGGCTGAGGGGTTATGCCTTTGCCTTCGGTGCAGTGGTAGCTGCGGCCGCCGGTCAGGTTCTTGAACTCTTCGACTCTTCCGCTGGGCCATTGAATTACGGCGCGCTCCACCTTGTCCTGTTTCCCCAGGCCAAAGGTCACGGGCAGCTCGGACTGAGAAAGGTAGCTGGAGCCGCTTTTTACGGTGCGGGACTGGGTCTGGCCGCCGTGATCGATGTGGATTTCGGCGCCGATGGCGTCGCGGTTGGATTTTGTGCCGGTCAGGATAAATCTTATGCTGCGATTTCCGCTGAACTGGTCGTTGCGGTAGAGACTGGCGGAACCGTTGTTGGTGGTGATCAGCAGATCCACGTCGCCATCGCGGTCAAAATCGGCGCACGCCAGCCCGCGGCCCACTTTGGCTTTCTGGAAGTCTTCTCCCACCTGGCTGGAAACGTCGCGAAAGGCGTGGTTGCCGCTGTTGAGAAACAACTGCGGCGCCTGTGCATAACCGACGTTGCCGCGAATGTGGCGCACGGTCTCATCGATGTGTCCGTTGGCGACTACAAAATCGAGATAGCCATCGAGGTTAGCATCGAGAAACTGGCAGCCAAAACCGACACTGTCACGCGAGGGCACACCAATCCCCGCCGCGAGCGCGATGTCTTCAAATCCGCCGCGCGCCTGGGGGTGGTACAGGCCGAACATTTCGTTGTCGAAATTAGTGATGCCCACTCCCGCCGCGCCGGAGTTATCGAAGTCGGCGGCGTCGATGCCCATGCCGCCGCGCGCTTTGCCTTCGGCGCTGAAAGCGATTCCGCTTTCCACGCCAATTTCTTTGAACATTCCGTTGCGCAGGTTGCGGTAGAGCTTGGTGGGCTGGGTATCATTGGCCACCACCAGGCTGGGCCAGCCGCTTCTATCCAGATCGAGCATGGCCACCCCCAGTGATTTCGAGCTGGTGTCAAAGATGCCGCTGCCGGCGGTGACATCTTCAAAAGTTCCGTCGCCGCGGTTATGGAAAAGCCAGTTGGTTTCCCCGCGATAGGCTTCAGGGGTGCAGTAGGACTTATGCTTTCCATCGAGGCTGCAGAAAACGTCGCCCGGCGGCGACCATCGCACGTAGTTGCACACGAACAGGTCGAGCAGGCCATCGCGATCGTAGTCAAACCATAGCGCCGAGGTGCTGAAGCCGGGACGCTTACCCAGCCGGCTGGCGCTGGTGACATCGACGAAGGCGCCTTTGCCGGTGTTGCGAAACAACCGGTTCTGGCCGACGCAGGTGATGAAGATGTCGGGGAAACCGTCGTTGTTGTAATCGCCGACCGCCACCCCCAGCCCGTACATTTCCACGTCGAGGCCGGCCTTGCGGGTCACATCGGTGAACGTCCCGTTGCGGTTATTGCGATAGAGGCGAAGGGTGCTGCGCTGGCGTTGGTGGCCGGGCCAGTCCGCGCCGTTGATGAGCAGAATGTCCTGCCAGCCGTCCTGATCGTAATCGAGAAACGCGCATCCCGCGCCCAGGGTTTCGGGAAGAAGTTTTTTCCCGTAGGCGCCGTTGTTGTGGTGAAAGTCGATGCCGGCGCGAGCGGTGACATCGACAAACCGCAATCCCGGCGAAGCCGGGCCGGCGGCCAGCGCGGTCCCCAGAAACTGGGGCAGGACCGGCGCGGCCGCGAGACCGGCGAGGCCGTAAAGAAATGCCCGGCGGTTCACGGGATGTTCACCAGCCCGTTGCGAATGGCATAGACGACCAGCTCGGCGGTCTTGTGAATGCCGAGCGCGTCCATGATATTGGCGCGGTGCACCGCCACGGTGTTGGCGCTGAGGTTGAGCTGCGCCGCAATTTCCTTGTTGGATTTGCCATCCACGATCCACTGCAATACTTCGAGCTCGCGCACGGTGAGGCCATGGTTGCGCTCGCCCTTGAGCGCCGGTGGTTTAGCGAGGCGGGCATCGAGGACGATTTCACCGGCGGCGACCTGGCGCACGGCGGCGACCAGCTCAAGGTCCATGGCGCTCTTGAGCACGTAGCCGCGGGCGCCGGCCTCCATCGCCTGGCGCACCAGGGTGTCTTCGGAATGCATGCTCAGCATCAGCACCAGGCTGGCGGGTGAATTCACCAGGATCTGCCGAGTGGCAGCGAGGCCGCTCATGCCGGGCAGGGCGCAATCCATCACAATCACTCGCGGGTTCAGCTCGGCGGCCAGTCGAATGGCTTCGGCGCCGTCGCCCGCCTCGCCCACCACGGTGAGGTCAGGGGCATCCTCGAGCAACCTGCGAAACCCGCTGCGAACGAGGCCGTGGTCATCGACCAGCAGAACCGTGATCTTATCCGGCATGGGGCTCCAGGTGCGCGCGGGGCACGCGCAGCCGCACCAGCGTACCACCCTGTGCGGGACGAAGAAATTCGATGCTGCCGCCGAGCAAGTGAGCGCGCTCGCGCATGGCCACCAGGCCAATGCCTTTGCGCTCGGTATCAGGAGAGAATCCGCTGCCGTGATCTTCGACATCAAGCTCCAGGGCATCGGCGAGATAGCGCAGGCGCACCCAGACGGCGCGCGCTCCGGAATGACGCGATACGTTGTTGAGCGCTTCCTGCAACACGCGATAGATGTGAACGCCACCGCCGGCATCGACGGCGAAGGATTCACCCGACTTGTCATAGGTGATGTCCACGCCGCTTTGCCGTTCAGCGACGGGGATGTACCAGTCGATGGTGGCTTCCAATCCCGACTCATCGAGCATCACCGGGTGCAGGGCCTGGGAGAGGCTGCGCACGCTCTCCAGCGTGGATTGCGCGATGGTCATCACCTCGGAAATATCACTGCGCAGCGACGAACCTTCGGGCGCATGGTTTCCCGCGCGGCTGAGCATTGAGCCAATTGCGGTGAGCACCTGGCCAAACTCGTCATGCAGCTCGCGGGAGATATAGCGCAGAGTGGATTCCTGGGTGGAAATAAGTTTTTGCGCCAGTTCGCTGCGCTGTCCGGATAAGGCCGCCAGGTGCGCGAAGACACGGCGGTTGGAGCGGATGAGATAGAGGCTGGTGAAGAGAATTGCGATCAGGGTGGCGGTCAGGAAAAAATAAACCTGGCGCTGCACCCGGCTGTAGATATCGGCGATGCGCAGAGAAGCACGCTCTTCGCTCTCGTTGTTCTGCACCAGCAGGCGGGAGACGGAATTGCTCAGCGCGGCCTGGCGGGCCTGCAGGGAATCACGGATCTGCGCGCGCGCGTCCTCTTCATGACCATCGCGTGCCACCGCGAATATGCGGTCGGCGGCGTCCCAGAATTGCACCAGCGAGGTTCCCAGGAACTGCATCTGTTCGGGGGTCTGACGCCCGGCGGATTGCTCGTCCTGCAGGCGGAGGGCGTCGTCAAGGTCGGTGCGAATGCGCTGGAACTGGGCCGTCCAGGCGGTGAGCGGGTAAGGCTCCTCACGATCCAGCATGTCGCGCATGGCCAGCGCCAGCAGGTTGAGATCGTTTTGAATACGCAACAGGCGGAGCGAATCCTTGCGATCGCGATCGGCGAGATCGGTTTGCAGTTTGCGCAGTCCGGAAATCTGCACCGTGATGTATGAAGAGTATGCGACCACCGCGGCCAAAGTAATGACCAATCCGAAAAATAGGCCGGCGGTTGGAGATTTAGTGGGCGCGTCCGGATTAGGCACGACTCGAATACTAAACTTTTTGCGCGGCGTAGTGCAGCGACCTTGAGGTTGGTGGTTCTGACTTTCGCACCGCTACCCAAGCCGTTCCTATCGAGCAGTTTCATAGTTGGTGTGGCCGAAGACCGCAATGCTGGAAGCAGCCTGAGGCCACGCTTCAATCCGAGGTTTACCGAGTTCCCGGATATAACTTCTGAGGAAATGCTCCTAAGTTGCGCCCACTCCTCAGTCATCATCGATGACCCACTGCCGGGCTAAAAGCCCAAAGCATAACGTCCGCTTTTCAGTGGACTGAAGAGTCTGTGTCCCAACTCACTTGCCCGACCGCTCGGTGGAACTTTTGTATCCACTTCAGCCTTCTAGGGGCACGAATTAGACCCTGAGAGGTCGAAATTCCATGCCTATAATGCGGCTGCACTCCACCGACGACCTGACTTTCGGGTTGAGACACAGACTCTGAAGTCCGCTGCTCCCACCAACACTCAAGACCTTCGTCGGGGATGAAACGCCGGCGGCCGAAAGAGTAGAGCCTGGGTGCTAGAGACGAATCGTATGCCGTCATTCTCTCTAGCTGTTCGAATTGGATATGAGATACACCAACTATGAAAATGCTTTAGAAGCCGCGAGCTTAGCGGGACCGTTGATTAATGTTGATCCGTCGTCTTAGGTTGCCGCCCCGGGTTCCACGCCGGCTTGAAGTTGGAGTTGGCCAGCCATTCGATGGGCTGGCCCATCGACTGGATAGCTTCGGTCATGTGCTTGAAATCTATATGGTCCAGGTCATCGCTGGGCTGGTGGTAGTCGTGGTGAAGTCCGAAGCTGGAAACGGTGTGTGCGACCACTCCGCGCAGGGCCAGGGTGTAGTTGTCGGAGCGCATGAAGAAATTTTCCGCGGGATGCGGATCGGGAACGAGATGCGCGCCGTGGCTGGCCAGTTCCGGGCCGAGGTTCGAGCGGTCGTAACCGGTCAGCCATAGGTCTGTGGATTTGATCGCGGGATCGGCGCGGCCAATCATTTCAAATTCCAGGTCGGCAGCGATGGCGCTGAGGGGTACCGGTGGCCGCTCGCGAAAATAGGTGGCTCCGATCCCGCCCCGCTCTTCGCTGCCGAAGAATGCGAAGAGCACCGTGCGTAGAGGGGTGTGCCCCGCGGCCAGGCGCTGGGCGAGCTCCAGCACAGCGGTGACTCCGGACGCGTCGTCATCGGCGCCGTTGTAGATGTTGTCTCTATTGACGGGCTTGCCAATCCCCAGGTGATCGAGGTGAGCGGAAAGCAGAATTGCGCCGAGAGTTGGGTCGGAGCCGCGAATCATCCCCAGGGCATTCCAGGTTTTAGCTTTGCGAACGTTCACGGCTTCGATGTAATCACGCTGCGCGCCGTTCTGATCGCCGGCGGGCTCGATGCCATAGCTCTTCAGTTGCGCGGAAACATACTGGGCGGCGGCCAGCTCATCCAGAGTGCCGCTGCCCCGGCCTTTCATGTCGTCGGACGCGAGGGCTTGCATGTGAGCGCGGACGGAGGCTTCGGTGATTCCGCCGTAGGTCTGGGCAGCAGCGCTGGTAAGGGCAAAGAGGAGAAAGATGGAAAGAGACTTCTTCATAGGTTTTATCTATCTATCTATCTATCTACTTTATATATATACATAAATGCGCTCCGGCGGAAGAAGGTCCAGACCAACCAACCCCGAAGTCTCTCCACCACGCCGAGCAAAGACTCGCACCCTCCGATCGAGATGACGGTTTTTTGGGGATGGAGACGTATTATATTGGTACGCGCGGCCTGGTTTCGGTTGCGCTAGCGATGCTGGAAGCGGAATTGCCGGGAGAATAGAGTATGCGATCTGGAGGTCACGGAGTTCCCATTACGATTTTTGTGGTGGTGCTGGTTTGCGCCCTGGGATTGGCGGGTTGCACGGGATTTTTTACCGACCGGCTTAGCGCCCCCACTGGCACTTCGGGTTTGCTTTATACCGCGAACTTCAACGGCGGCGCGCAGGGCAGCATTTCTGAATTCACTATTGCGGTGACCACCGGCTTTCTGGGGACGGTCACGGGCTCACCCATCAGCACGGGTACGGGCACGGTTGCCCTGGCGCTTGATCCGGCCGGGAAATTTATTTTTGCGGCCAACCAGACTGGCGGAATCAACGGTTTTTCGGTTGACCATTCGTCGGGCAAGCTGATCGCGGTTGCGGGCTCTCCTTTTCCCGGAGTGGCGGGGTCAACCCCGACTGACATCGTGGTCGATCCTAAATCTCGATTCGTGTTCGTGGCCGCCAGTGGCTCGAACAGCATTCTTGCCTACACCTTGAATTCCACCACCGGCCTGCTGAGTCCGGTGGCCGGCTCTCCCTTTGCCGCCGCGCCGGGAACGCCCCTGGGGGTGGCCGTGGATCCGGCGGGAAAATTTCTCTACGTCAGTTCCGGCGCCGCCGGAATCAAAGCTTTCACCATCAGCAGCAGCGGGGTCCTGGCAGCGGGTCCTGCCATCGCGGGCGCAGCCACCGGGTCGACTGCGCTGCGATTCAACTCCGCGGGCACTTTTGCCTATAGCGTCGATGGAATTTCAGCGGTGTCAGCCTACTCGGCCGATGCCAGCACCGGCGTCCTGACCTTGCTGGGAAGCTCGGTGACCGGCACCGCGCCGCTGGCGCTGGATGTGGATCCATTGTCGAAATTTCTTTATGTCGCCAACCAGAGCTCGGGCAGCGTTTCCGCTTTCAAGATTGCCAGCAATGGAAACCTGGCGCAGATCAGCGGATCGCCCTATGTGACCGGTTCGAGTCCCACGGCGGTGAGGGTCGACAAGAGCAGCAACTTCGTCTACGTGGCTAACCAGGGGTCGAGCACGATTTCCATCTTCACCATTAACTCCGGCAGCGGCGCGCTTACCGCGGCGGGAACCACGGCCACCGGCACCCAGCCGGTTTCGATCGTCGTAACCCAGTAACGCCGCCCGCCCCGCAACTTGCGGACGTGAAAGCGGCAAACCGCATCCAAGACTGTTGTGACTACTTCCAACAGCCGGCGAACCAGCCCGCGATCAAGAACTTTGGCGTGGACCGGACTGGCCTCCGTCATTTTTTTGAGCATGCTATGGGGATGCAGCAAGGCCCGCGCCAAGAGCGGGGACGTTGCCTATGTCGCCCTGCCCCAGGTGACAGTGCGCGATCGGGTGGCGGCGGTGTACAACAAGGTTTCTGTCCTGCGCAATGGCGACCGCGTGGAGATTCTCGATCATCGCAAGCTGTTTGATCGAATCCGTACTCGCGAAGGAACCGAAGGCTGGGTGGAAACCCGCAGCCTGGTCGGCAAAGACGTTTTTGACGGTTTCGAGCAACTGGCTTCGGCGAACAGCGCGACCGTGGTGCAGGCCAAGGGAATCGCCCGGGCAGAGCTGAACATGCACGTGACGCCGGGCCGGCAGACCGAGACCCTTTACCAGCTCAAGAAGAATGACAGCGTTGACGTGCTGCGGAGGGCATCGGCGGAAAAGCCTCCTCCCAAGGTCTCCTCTGTTCCGGACACATCTTTCAGTCCGGCTAAATCGGCGTCCGCTAAACCGTCCGGTCCGGCGCTTGAAGACTGGTGGCTGGTGCGGGACACGCAGAACCACGTGGGATGGGTCTACGGCCGGCTGCTCGATTTCGATGTGCCCCTCGAGATCGCGCGCTATGCCGAGAACAAGCGCATGGTAGGTTTTTTTGTGCTGAACCAGATTTCGACCGCTTCGGGCAAGACCGTGCCCCAATACCTCACACTCTTGACCGAACCCAAAGAAGGCATGCCCTTCGATTACGACCAGGTACGGGTCTTCACCTGGAACACCAGGCGCGATCGCTACGAGACCGTATTTCTAGAGCACAAGCTGAACGGAATTTTTCCCGCGCGAGTAGGAACCGAGACCTTTGACAAGAAGCAGGGAGCGATCCCGATTTTTGTGCTGCGGCTGAGGACTCCGGGGGGCGCTGTGGTGGACCGGAAGTACAAGATGGATGGAGTGCAGGTGCGGCCAGTAGTAGCGGACGCGCCAGCGACCGCGGTGGCGGGAAAAGTGGGGAAGTCGAAGTAATTCTTTAGCTGTAAAACTCAGCGATGGCGTTCACTACCAGCTTCTGCTCGTCTTCACGAAGCTCGGGGAACATGGGCAGGGCCAGAACCTCGTTGGCCGCCTTCTCACTTTCGGGCAGACTGCCGGCGTTGTAGCCCAGATAAGCAAAACATTTTTGCAGGTGGATGGGGACCGGGTAATAGACTTCGGTGGCGATGCCGCGCTGCCGCAGGAACTCCCGCAATTCGTCGCGCCGCTGCGCGCGAATCGCATACTGGTGATAAATGTGATATCCGTTGGAGCGGTTGCGCAAGAGTTTTATGGGGAACCCTGAACCGTTAACGGTGTCCAGGGTCACGATACGCGACGTGGGATGCAGTCCGGCGGCGGCAAACAGGCGCTCGTAAATGGCGGCGCGCTTCACGCGGGCGGCGTTCCATTGTTCCAGATGCTGGAGCTTGACCTTCAAGATGGCGGCCTGGATCGCGTCGAGGCGGCTGTTCCATCCAATCTCATCGTGATGATACCTGACCTGGCTGCCGTGATTGCGCAGCATCTGCAGGTGGCCGGCAAAGCGCTGGTCGTCGGTGGTGACGCAGCCACCGTCCCCGTAAGCCCCCAGATTCTTGGTGGGATAGAAGCTCAGAGCGGCCATGCTGCCCAGCGAGCCGGCGCGATGGCCACGCCATTCCGCGCCCAGGGCCTGGGCGGCATCTTCGATCATGGCCACGCGGTTATCGACCGCCAGGCTGCGAAACCTGTCCATGTTGGCGCACTGGCCATAGAGATGAACGGCGATGATGGCGCTGCGGCGTCCGGTATGTGACTCCGATAACTTGAGTTCGACCCACTCGGGGTCGATGTTCAGGGTTTCGGGATCGACATCCACCAGGATGGGTCGAGCGCCGACGCGAGTAATGGAGTTTGCCGTCGCGATGAAACTGAAAGCGGTGGTAATGACCTCGTCGCCCGGATTTACTCCGGCGGCGAGCAGAGACAGCCACAGGGCGTCGGTCCCGGAGGCGCAGCTGATGGCATGGGCGGTGCCGGTGAAGGCGGCAATTTCGCTCTCGAAGCTGCTGACCTCATCCCCAAGAATGTATTGCTGCGAGGAACAGACGCGATCGACGGCGGCGAGAATGTCATCCTTGATGACGGCATACTGGCGCGCAAGATCGATGAACGGAACGGTGACGGCGGCGGGGGAAGCGGAACGGTCTTCCGCCGGCGACTGGCCCGTGACCAGGCCAGCGTCCTCAGTCCCAAATAATTTTTTGACGGCGGTTTCGGTCACGGTATGGGGGTAACGTTCACAATCAGCCCAGATTCTACCACTCGGTGGCCAGAGGCCAACCGCAAAAGGTGGGTGCGAAAAGAAACTATAGTTTGGACAGGGAAGCCGGTTGCGCCTGGGGAAATGGCGGAAGCGGCGAGCCTCGGTCGAGCGCGCGCTGCCAGCGCTGGACATTTTCGCGCAGGGCGGCCACGCAAATGCCTTCGCACGGGTCCGGGCAGACCGCGAGGCGTACCTGGGCCTTGCGCAGCAAAGATGTCGCGCCGACGGTGTTTCCGGCGCCGTGGTGGTGAAGGGCAACCGCGATTTGAATGAGCGCCTGCAGAAAATTTTTGGGCGGGCCAGCGGTTTCGCGCCAGACGTCCTCGAGCACCTCGTGGGCGTCATAAAAGTGGCCCTGATTGAAAAGGTCGAGGCCGTGCTGGTAATGAGTCTGGCTCATCCATATCTACATTAATTCATAGATTACGATTTGTCGCTTTTCTGTAAATGGTATAAGGGCGAGGGTTTCGGATTCTCCCAGGACAGGCGTCAAGCTACCTTAGATGCCGCAATAAGCGGATATGATATTGAAAATAAATAAGTTAACATATTAAAATGGGTTCAAGACCACAGCCCCCGAGAAAACCGATGCATTGGCCACTGGCGTGCATGTATAAGTAACGGTTAGCGGGAAATTTTTAGCTCTGTAGATAAATTTCAGGAGGACGTGAATGAGTTTTAGGAGATCAAAAGCAGGATTTTTGTTATTTACCTTTCTGCTGGTGATGAGCCTGCCCCTCGCATTCGGGCAGGGAATCAACACAGGCGGCATAACCGGAACCGTAGTCGATCAGAACCAGGCAGTCATCTCCGGCGCCAACATCACCGCCGTCCAAAACGGCACTAACAGCGAGTCGAAGACCGTCAGCAATGACTCGGGTTTATTCACGATTCGTGGCCTCCAGGTGGGTACGTATACGGTCACGGTTGAAGCTCCCAAGTTTGCCACAGCCAAGACGACCAACGTGACCGTTAACTCGGCGCAAGACACCTCGCTGGGCGACCAGGTACTGCGGGTGGGCGCGGCGGGCGAAGTAGTCGAGGTCGAAGGTACAGCCCCGATGGTGGAATCCACTTCAGCGCAGATCTCAACCAGTTTCTCCGGCCGTAAAGTGGCCGAACTGCCACTGGGTGGCGGCAACGGATTCGACGTATTAGCATTGTTAGTCCCGGGCGCAGCCAGCACCGGTGATGCCGGATTCAGCAACACCAACGGTGCCGGCATTTCCATGAACGGGCAGCGTGGCCGTTCCAACAACTTCCAGATTGACGGCCAGTCCAACAACGACAACGCAGTCGGCGGCCCCTCGATCTTCTTCGGCAACCAGGATGGCATCGCCGAATACAACGTGATCTCCAACAACTTCAGCGCGGAATACGGACGCAACCTGGGTTCGGTCATCAACATCGTGACCAAGGCCGGCACCAACGCCTTCCATGGCACCGCCTTCGAATTCCATCAGAACTCCTTCTTCAGCACTCGCGCTAACCAGGACAAGATTGCGAACCTGAAAGAAGCTCCCCGCAACCTGGACAACCGATTTGGCGGCAGCTTTGGCGGCCCCATCGTGAAAGACAAGATCTGGTTCTTCGGAACCGGAAACTTCGAGCGCAATAACGTGTTCGGCAACATCTCGACTTCGGGCTCCTCGATCACTCCCACCCCGGCCGGTCTGGCCACGCTGAATGCGGCTTTTCCGGGAAACAATGGGGTCAACGCCCTCAACAAGATCGGTCCTTTCTCGTTCAAGCAAGGAAACCCGCAGGTAGTCGCCGGTTCCGCCAATTTGCTGCGGGTATCTGACGGTGTTACCAGTGCATTGGTCGAGTTCGGTCGAATCTCGCGAGCGGTGGTCCAGAACTACCGGGACAACGAGTTCACCAGCCGCGTGGATTATCAGGTCACCAACAAGGACCGGATATTCGGGCGATATGACTTCCAGCAGAACGTCTCTTTTCAAGCTACCGGCCGTTTTGCGGCGGGCGTGATCGTGGACGTTCCGGGACGAAGCCAGCAGTTCGGACTGGACTATACCCATAACTTCGGCACCAACTTCCTGAATCAGGCGCGTCTCGGTTTCACCAGGGCTAATTTTGGCTTCGAAGGCGGAACCGTGCCCGGTTGCCTCCGCGCCAACATCACCAATTGTCCCACCGGCATCACGACCAATGGTAGCAACCTTGCCTTCGGCACACAGAACAACCTGCCGCAGGGCCGAATCATCAATAACTACCAGTACCAGGACAACGCTTCTTACGTGAAGGGACATCATTCCTTCAAGTTTGGCGGGGAGTACGGGAAGCAGCGTTCGCCCAACGTTTTCCTGCCCAACGTCAACGGCACCTTCGGTTTCAGCAGTTCCCCCTTTACGGCTTCAGGAATCGCCTGCTCCGCTCTGCTGCCTACAGCTAGTGACCAAACCACCACCCAATGTGGCTTTTCACGTTTCCTGGCCAACCGGTCCACGCTCGCTTTGACGGACGGGCCGAAGTCGTTCAGCTTCCGGGAAAACGACCTGGCCTTCTACTTCCAGGATGACTGGAAGGTGTTCGACAATCTCACCATCAACATGGGTCTACGCTGGGAATACTTCCAGCAGGCGATTAACCTGCTGCATGACTTGACCGTGAAACGCGAAAGCAACCCGGCGACGGCGTTCTTCGACACCACGGTTCCCCTGGCGAACCGCACCATTGCCCGTATCCCCGAGGCTACCAAGAACTTCGGCCCGAACATTGGCTTTGCCTACACCCCTCGCGTTCTGGAAAGCCTCTTCGGCCACGACAAGACGGTAATTCGCGGTGGTTTCCGCATCGCTTATGACCCGGCTTTCTACAACATCTTCCTGAATGTCGCCACCTCCGCCCCAACGGTCAATGCTGGATCAATCGCCAACTGCGTGGGCTGCCTGGGAGCCACCCCGACCGGAACAGGGGTGCGAGCCCAGAACCTCCCCCTCATTCCCCTCGGCGCCAACCCGGGTTTCCGCAACCAGACCATCGTCTCGCCCCGCTTCCACAACCCCTACTCCGAGCAGTATTCACTGGGTGTAGAGCGTCAGATCACTTCCAAAATTGCCGCTGAAGTCCGCTACGTGGGCAACCACACCGTCGGAAACTTTCAAAGCGTTGACGCCAACCCTGACGTCACAAACCTTGAAGCCAGTTTCCCCGGGCTTGTTCCCCCCGTGGCAGTGTGTCCCGCTGGAACGGTCAGCGCCGGCCGCGCTCGTCCGGACTGCAGCCGCACCAACGTCCGCTCGCGAACCAACGGCGCTTACTCCATCTATAACAGCCTGCAAACCAGACTCGACTTCCAAAACTTCCACAACCTGACCGCGGGCGTGTCCTACACCTACGCCCAGAACATCGATAATGCCAGCGAAATCTTTGGCACTTTCGGTGGTGGCAACACCAACGCCTTCTCCGCGAACCCGTTCGATACCAAGTTGGCGGAACGAGGATTGAGTGGAACTTCATACCCCAACGTCGCCAGCATGTACTACATCTACGATCTGCCCTGGTTTAAGCAGCAGCAGGGATTCGTGGGACACTTGCTGGGTGGATTCCAGGTCAACGGTGTGTACCGCTACAGAAGCGGCCAGCCGTTTTCCGCCGTACAAAACTTGCAGAACACCTTTTGTGACGTTGCTTTTAACCAGCAATTCATTGGCGCCGACACTTGCCGGCCTCTGGTGGGAAATCCATTGGCTCCGCTGACTTCACTGGGACAATGCACTACCGCCGTGGGGCCGAATTGTGGCCTTGTCAATGCTAGTAACGGAGCTCCAACCACCCTCAGCGCCGTTCGCTTCATTGTCAACAACGCAAACGCTTCCCAGTTCTTCGGTTCACCGTTCGCCCGCGCAGTGGGCCGCAACACTCTGCGGTCGCAGCCATTCAACAACCTCGATTTCGGTGTGTATAAGAACCTGAAGATCACCGAAAGAATCACCACTCAACTGCAGATGAATGCTTTCAATCTGTTGAACCACCAGTACCGCGGTACCGGCGATACCTTCGTGGATGACGGCACCATTACGTTGCAGGACAAATCCCAAGTCCCGGCGTTCGCCAACAACATTCTTAACAACAGCGGCAGACGCAACATCATCTTCGGTTTGAAGCTGATTTTCTAATTGAAGTTCTGCACCACTTCAGGCCAGCCGCAAGGCTGGCCTTTTTTTGTGGCCAGGTCTCAGCTTCAGTTGGTAACAACTCCTTGTCCTTCAGAACATAAGAACTCCTTGTCCTTCAGAACAGAAGTAAGCGTTTTATTTGAATTGTCATTCCGAGCGCAGCCGAGGAACCCTTTGTTTCCCGTGGGGCGGTAGGAGTGTCGGCCTCAACCAATGGGTCCACCCGGCGTCGGAACTGGTTCTACGCGCAGCCTGCCTTTGATCTGCCTGAATTGAAATCTAAGAGCAGTCTCGAACGAAAGGTTTTGTCGCAGAGTAGGGGTTCTTCCTCACCCCGATGAAACTAGGGATCGTCAGAATGACAACCGAGTGGGGAGGGTGTTTTCGGTGGCCAATATTATTTATCTTGGCAACTTTTCCACCCTCGCCAAACGGATTATTATTTCCCAAACATTGGGTAGTGGCTGGCGGCTGCCATCAGGAACAGCATGGGGATGGTCAGCCAGGCATTGATTCTGGAAATCAGGAATGCCTGGCGCGCGAAGGCAGCGGCCTGGGGCGGCAGGGGATTTCCGGTGGCGGCGCTTTCGCTGGTCCAGGCAATCAGCTTCTTTTGCAGCCGCCAGATAATTCCCCAGACCGCCAGCAGCATGATCAGGCCAAAGCCGCCGCCTACTCCGATCGACAATAACTGGTTGCTCTCCCATCCGTGGGCATTGAGCGACAGGAAAAGCCACGATGCGCCGGTGACCAGTGCGGTCATGAGCACTGCCAGCAGTACCCCACTGTCGATTTTTGCCACCATGACCAGTGCGTACTCGATGGCGAAAACCGCGATCCATATTCCCCAGAACGAAGCCATCAGCGGGCCGAAACTGGCGTTGGCCATCATCTGGCTGTCGGCGGCGTTGAGAGCGCTGGATGCCAGGGCGCGGGCGGAATGCACGTCGTGGCTGATGGTGATCATCCAGTACGAGATCCCGGCCAGCACCGTGATCAGCGCCGACCAGCGGAACCACCACAGCGCGCGCATCATCAGCGACGGCATGATCTTTCCCCGCACGGTGGGATCGAGCTCGCGCATGAAGGGCACGTTCACCAGGTTGAAAAAATAAAGCAAGCCGATCCAGGTGATGCCGGCGAGCAGATGGATCCAGCGTAACAAGATCTGCACTGTCGCCAGAGGCGCTTCGGGCGGATGCAGCAGTGCCGAGGCGATACCCGCGAAGCCCGCGATTCCATTGACTGCAATGTGAAAATTCATTCCGCCTCCATGGCTTTGACCAGCAGCGATGATAACCGTGGAGTATACAGGGAATCGCAGCGGATAGCCTTTGGTCTCAAACCGGGAGCACGGGGTGGGGTTGAAATACGCGGCTGGCTGCCGTATGGTATCCAGCAACCCCTGGCAGCGGAACCAAAGTTGAAGTTGCGGGCTGCGAGTGGGAACGATGACGATGCTGGTCGAAGAAAATAGCAATCTGGTTGCACCGAGAGTGCGGGAGACTGGGACGCCATGGAAAACAAAGCCACGCAGAATATTCAAGATTCTTTTCTCAATGCGGCGCGAAAAGACAAGCTCCCAGTCACGACTTACCTGGTAAGCGGCGTGAAGTTGACGGGCCGAATCCGTGCTTTCGACAAGTATTCGGTGGTCATGGATACCAACAACCAGGAGCAGTTGATCTTCAAGCATGCCATAGCTTCGGTGGTCATGGCCCGCGGGGCGCGGCACGGAGAAGCGGCTGCGGCGAGCGCGGCGGCGCTGGCGGAAAGTTCCGGCGAGTCTTCCGCGAACGGTTCGGGGACCCATGCCGCCGAATCGCCGGCTGAGCCCAGCAAGGGAGAAACGGTATCCGCCCCAAGTCGCGGGTAAGATCCTCGGCGCGGACGACCACCCACCCCACTCGTAGTGGGAATGAGCGCGAGCGCGCGTTCCTGATTTCGGTTGAATCGCACGGTGACCGCTCGCCGCGCAGCGTGGCCAACCTGGCGCGCCAGGCGGCGGCGGGAGCGAAGTCTAATGCCCAAAGCGGGCCCGCCCGAACTGAATCCGCGCATTCTTCCCGCCCCATCGAAGACGACCCCTTTGCGGGTCCCGCCAGTTTCGGCGCCGAAGAGCAACTCGCGGAATTTCGCGAGCTGGCCACCAGCGCGGGGGCCGAGATTGCGGGAGAATTTACCCAGCGGCGCGCACGTCTCGATCCGGCAACGCTGGTGGGCCAGGGAAAGCTGGAGGAGATCGCCGCAGCCGCAGCCTCGGCGGACGCGACCCTTATTCTCTTCGACCACGACCTCACGCCTTCGCAGCAGCGCAACATCGAACGGGAAGTGAAGGCCCGGGTGATCGACCGCACCCAGCTGATTCTGGATATTTTTGCGCGCCACGCGCGCACTCGTGAAGGCCAGTTGCAGGTGGAGCTGGCGCAGCTTGAATATATGCTGCCGCGCCTGGCGGGGCGCGGGGTGGAGATGTCGCAACTGGGCGGCGGCATCGGAACCCGCGGACCCGGTGAAACCCAGCTTGAAACCGACAAGCGAAAAATCAACCGGCGCATCAAGCAGATGCAGCTGGATCTCGAAGGCGTGCGGAGAACTCGGGCGCAGCAGAGGCAGCGCCGCGAATCGGCTCCGGTCCCCACCATCGCGCTGGTGGGATACACCAATGCCGGCAAGTCCACGTTGTTCAACGCGCTGACCAACTCCGCGGTGCTGGCGTCGGCCAAAATGTTTGCCACGCTCGACCCCACGATCAGGGGCATCACGCTGCCATCGCGGCGCAAGGCGTTGCTTTCCGACACGGTAGGATTCATCCGCAACCTGCCGCACACCCTGGTGACCTCTTTTCGCGCCACCCTCGAAGAGGTGCAGCGCGCGTCTCTGATCGTTCATGTCGCCGATGCCAGCAGCCCGGTCACCGCTGAGCAGCAGTCCCAGGTGGAAAAGGTGCTGCGCGAGCTCGAAGTGCGGAACACACCGCAAATCAGGGTGATGAACAAGATCGATTTGATGGTGGACCCGGACATGACTTATCCCGAGGGCGCCGACCCGAGGGTTTACATCTCGGCGGTCACGGGGGCCGGCCTGTATACGCTACTGGAGAAGATCGATGAAATGCTGGATGCCGATCCCATCGAGGAAATCATGCTGCAGGTGCCGCAGAGCGAAGGCAGAGCGCTGGCGTCGCTGGAAGGCGAGTCGCGAATTCTTTCGCGCCGCTATGTAGATGGTGCGGTGGAGTTGCGGGTGCGGGCGCCGAAATCCCTGGTACGCAAGCTTAAGCGGTTTGTGGTGGGGTGAACGGGGCCGCGTTGAACCAACTCCCCGCTACGGCCGCGTGGTGCGGGCTGAGCGAATTACTTCTTCCATGCGATCGAGGTAATGGTCGAGGGCGCGGCGGCCTATGGCGGACAGGCGATATTCAGTCCTGGGCTGCCGTCCGGCGAAGGACTTGGTGCAGTGGATGTAATCGGCTTCTTCCAGCTTGCGGGCATGAACGCTTAGATTGCCGTCGGTGGTTCGCAGCAGACTTTTGAGGTCAGTGAAGCTTAGCGAATCATGAACGGCCAGGGCGCTGACGAGGCCAAGGCGCATTTGTTCGTGAATCATGGGGTCGAGACGATCAGGCTCGCTGCCGGGCGCGACGGTTTTGCCCCGGCGCGGGGTTTCGGCGCCGGCGGATTTCTTCCGGCGCAGTTGAGACAGTTTGATCTTCAATCTACTGGTGGGCATGAAAACTCCTTAAGCTAACCGCCGTAACGCCGGGCGATGATTCCTCCGAAAATTATGTGCAGCAATCCAAAGCCGCCGGCCATCAGCCAGTTCGACCAGTTGGGGGGCGCAAATAGGGCAACAGTTCCCGTCAGAACAAAGAGCATTCCCATCAAGGGCACGGGACGCACTGAAAAGGCCCCGCCGGTAATGACTCCCGCGCCGAAGAGCAGCAGCCACAGACCGGGCAATAGAGTGGGCAAGCCGGCGCGAAAGATGACGATGGTCAACAGGGCGGCGGCGAGCAAGGGGGGAATAAAACTCAAAATAAAACGCCGCGCCGCGACCGACCAGAACGGCGCGTGATGAGCGCGGGTCTTCCAGTGCATCGCGATGAGCGAAATAGCCAGTGCCAGCGCGGCTTCGCCCAGCCAGATCATGAGCCACCGCAGAGGCGAACGCTGTTGCGCCGCCCACCAGGCCACAGGAAACACGGTCACGCCGGTGGCGGCCATGCCCCAGCCGGAGACCGCGGTAAATTCCACCGCATCTTCAAGGGTTCGGCGAATGAAGCGCAGATTTTCGATGGCGCCGGGGTCGACCCCGGCCACCGCGGGCGGGGAAATCTCATCGACGGCCAGGGAACTCGATTCGCGGTCCCGCAGTAAACTGCCGGAGCGGCTGCGCAGGTGGTGAGTTGATCTGATGGGGCTAACCGTCCTGTCGTGAAGTACTCTGTATTATAAAGTACCTCACGGCCGGAAGAGAGAATTATTATTTTTCCAGGAGGCGGCGGTTGACCTCATCCCAGTGAATGACGTTCCACCACTGCTTGAGGTATTCCGGCCGCTTGTTCTGGTATTTGAGGTAATAAGCGTGCTCCCAAACGTCGTTGCCAAGGATAGGGAAGTGGCCGTTGGAGAGGGGAGAATCCTGGTTGGGAGTGGAGACGATCTGCACGCCGCCGGTGGCGTTACGCACCAGCCAGACCCATCCGCTGCCAAACTGCTTGACGCCGGCTTCGTTGAACTGGCTTTGAAAGGCCTCGTAGCTGCCAAAGCCTTTCGTGATCAGGTCGGCAATTTCACCGGTGGGCGTCCCGCCGCCGCCTGGCTTCATGATCTTCCAGAACATGGAGTGATTGGCATGTCCGCCGGCATTGTTGCGGACGGCGTTGCGAATACCTTCGGGCAGCGCGTTTAAATCACGCAAAAGTGTTTCGACCTTCTGGGTCTGCAATTCAGGGTGGTTCTCGAGGGCCGCGTTGAGGTTCTTCACGTAGGCAGCGTGATGCATGTCGTGGTGCAGATGCATGGTTTGGCTGTCGATAGTGGGTTCGAGCGCGGCGTAGTCATAAGGCAGATCGGGTACGGTATAAGCCACAGGGCCTCCAGTTGTTTTTTTAGTGGATACCATTCTAGCTGTTGGTTGAGGGGATTGCATGGGTTGAGGACGGGAGCGGAAGAACCAGCTCGCTGATGAAAATGAACACCCCTCTCAGGAATTGTCATCGTTAAGGAATATCGCTCTTTGAGAAATCGTCCTTGTTAAACAGGAAACTCTTCAAGAATGTCGTTCCGAGGCAAGCCGAGGAACCCCTTGTTTCCTTGGCGCAATCAGCACAGCCGGAGAAGCCACCCACCCAACCGACCAGTTGGTCGGACCCTATGCGTAGAGTGCCTTTGAATCCAAGCCGCTGGTTTGTTGATTCGGCGGGGGTCGGTTAGGATGTTCACTCTATTTCGTCTCGATCCAATCAGCGAGGTCCACTGTCATGAGAATACCGCGGGTCGTTTCCCAAGCGGCTGCTGGCCTGGCATTTTGTCTTTCCTGCGCACTCCTGGTGAGCGCGCAATCTTCTTCTGACAACGCTCCTGAAGGCACTGCGTCGAAGGGTAAGTCGCCGATGTTTCGCTCGCTCGGCACTCGCAAATCCGCCAAAGCCGCATCTACGGAGGAAGGCAAGGGGCGGGACGCCGCGGCCAGTTCGCCGGACGTCGAGGCCAAGGCGGCGGAGGCTGACAAGAAAGCCAAGGAGCCCTGGAAGGCGCTTAGCTGGCGGCTCATCGGGCCTTTTCGTGGGGGCCGGGTGCTGGCGGTTTCGGGCGTCCCCGGCGACCCTAACACTTATTATTTTGGCGCGGTGGCGGGCGGAATCTGGAAGACCACCGATGGCGGCCTGACCTGGAGGCCGATCTTTGACAAGCAGAAAACCTTGACCTCTTCCATCGGCGCCATCGCGGTTGCGGAATCCGATCCCAACGTAATTTATGCCGGCACCGGCGAAGCGTGCATCCGCGGCAACATCGTCGGCGGCGACGGAGTTTATAAATCTATCGATGCGGGCAAGACCTGGAATCATATGGGATTGCGCGATACCCGGGCCATCGGCCGGCTGATCGTGCACCCGCGCAATCCGCAGATCGCATATGTTGCGGCGCTGGGACATCCTTACGGCAGCAATACCGAGCGCGGAGTGTTTCGCACCACCGATGGCGGCAAGACCTGGGATCGGGTGCTGTACAAAAACGACAAGACCGGGGCCATCGATCTGGCGTTTGATCCCAGCAACCCCAATATTATATTTGCCGCCATGTGGGAGGCGCATCGCACCCCCTACAGTATGGAAAGCGGCGGGCCGGGCAGCGGCCTGTATCGTTCGGCCGATGGAGGCACAACCTGGAAACATCTTGAAGGCAACGGACTGCCCAAGACCATCATGGGACGCATCGGCGTGACCGTATCGGGGGCCGACCCTAACCGGGTATGGGCGCTGGTGGAAGCGGAGAAGGGCGGAATCTTTCGCTCCGACGATGGCGGAGAAAACTGGAAGCTGATCAACGAAGACCGGCGGTTCCGGCAGCGGGCCTGGTATTACACCCACATATTCGCCGACCCGAAGAACGCCGATTCGGTGTATGTGCTCAATACCGGGACCTACCGGTCGAGCGACGGTGGAAAGACCTTCGCCGGCATCCCCACACCGCACGGCGATAATCACGGCCTGTGGATTGATCCCACCAATCCCAACCGCATGATCAATTCCAACGACGGCGGAGTCACCATATCCACCAATCACGGCGCCACCTGGAGCTCACAGTCCAACCAGCCGACGGCGCAGTTCTATCACGTGATCACCGACAACCGTTTTCCCTATTACGTGTACGGCGCGCAACAGGACAACTCGTCGGTAGGCATCGCCAGCGCCAGCGACGGCGGATCGATCGATCGTCCCGACTGGTACCAAGTGGGAGGATGCGAGAGCGGATACATCGCTCCTAACCCGCTGGATCCCAACATCGTCTACGCCGGCTGTTATTCGGGTTCCATCACCCGGTTCGACAAGAGCACGGGCGAGAGCCAGGAGGTCAGCGCGTGGCCGCTGAGCCCGATAGGCGCGGGCGCAGCCGATCTGAAACATCGCTTCCAGTGGACGGAGCCGATCCTCTTTTCTCCGCACGATGCGCACGTGCTGTACCACGCGGCGGAGGTGCTGTTCAAGACCACGGATGAAGGCCATAGCTGGACGGCCATCAGCCCTGACCTGACGCGCAACGACAAGACCCGCCAGCAGCCATCGGGCGGTCCCATCACCAAGGACAACACCGGGGTCGAAGTGTATGACACCATTTTTTCGGTGGCGGAATCTCCGGTGCAGAAAGATTTGATCTGGGTTGGTTCCGACGACGGCCTAGTGAACATCACCACCGACGGAGGCGCCCACTGGAACAACATCACCCCGGCGGGCATGCCGGAGTGGGGCCTGGTGAGCCTGATCGAGCCCTCCCGGCATGACGCCGCCACGGCCTATATGGCGGTGGAGCGGCACAAGCTCGACGACAACAATCCTTACATCTACAAGACCAGCGATTTCGGGAAGTCCTGGAAGAAAATAGTCGAGGGATTGCCCGGGGTTTACGTGCATGCGGTGCGCGAAGATCCGCGGCGCGGCGGCCTGCTGTATGCGGGTACCGAGGCCGGCGTCTATGTGTCTTTCAACGACGGCGGCCACTGGCAACCCCTGCAGCTTGATCTGCCGGTATCGCCGGTCAATGACCTGGTGGTGAAGAACGATGACCTGGTGGTGGCGACGCACGGGCGCAGTTTCTGGATACTGGACGACATCAGCCCGGTGCAGCAGTACTCGCCCAGCCAGGCGCAGGAGGATGTGCATTTGTTCACCCCACGCCCGGCGAGCCACACCGTGTTTGGCGGGAGCCGCGACGGCGGCAGCGTGGGCAAGAATCCACCCGGGGGCGCGATTATTTACTACACTCTGAAGACCGCGCTGAGCGAAGATGATGCCGCCAAGAAGGATAAGGGGAAAGTTGCAGAAGCGGCGGCGGAGCCTCGTCCCGATGACGCCAAGTCGGCGGAAGAGCGCATGGCGGATGCCAGGACCGGCCAGGGCAAGAACCCGGCTACGCCGGAAACGGCGCCCAAAGCGGTTGCGACGGCCGCGGGCGGCGTCGATAAACCGGCGAAGAATGATGATAAAGACAAACCCAAGATTACGCTGGAGATCCTCGGGGCCAGCGGCAAGGTGATCCGAAAATATCCTGAGAAAGAGATTGCCGCCGCAGCCACCGCGGAGGCGGAGCCGCGTGAAAAGAAGCCGCTGCCTGCCGAAGCGGGCTTGAACCGGTTCGTGTGGGATTTGAAGCACGAAGGATCGAGCAAGGTACCCAATTCTCCGTTGTGGGGCGGTGGCACCGACGGACCGGAAGCGCTGCCTGGCATGTACCAGGTGCGCCTGACGGTGCTGGGAAAAACTTATACGGCGCCGCTGCAGATCATTCCTGATCCCCGTCTGAAGGCGAGCCAGGCAGACCTTGAAAAGCAGTTTGAGCTGCGGATGAAGATCCGCGACCGCGTGACCCAGGCGCACGACGCGGTCAACCAGATCAAAGGGGTGCGGCAGCAGATCGAAGCGCTCAACAAGCGGCTGGAGGAGACTAAGGACCCGCATGCCACGGAAATCGCCGCCGCCGGCAAAGCTCTGGATAAGAAAATGACTGCGGTGGAAGAGACGATCATCCAGACCAAGTCGAAGAGCGGCCAGGATGTGCTCAACTACCCGGTACGCCTGAACAACCAACTGGTTGCGCTGGGGGGAGCGGTGGAAAGCGCTGATGCCGCTCCCACCAAGCAGGAGTATGAAGTGTTTGACCTGTTGAGCTCGCAACTCGACGTGCCGCTCGCGAAATGGAAGGCGCTGGTGGCCGGTGATGTAGCGGCTTTCAACGCGATGGTGCGGAAAGAAGAGATTCCGGCGGTCTCCATCTTGCCGCCGACCAGCTCAGAATAGCGGTCCACCCGGAAAACAGACATGGAACATCATCATCACGTAGAACATCATTTCGCGTCAGGAAACCTGGTGCGCGACATCGTAATCGGCATGTCCGACGGGCTGACGGTGCCTTTCGCCCTAGCCGCCGGGCTTTCGGGTGGGCTGGCCGGCGCCCCCAATGCCAGCAAGCTGGTGGTGCTGGCCGGGCTGGCGGAAGTGGCGGCGGGCTCGGTGGCCATGGGGTTAGGCGGATACCTGGCTGCCAAGGGTGACGCCGAACATTACGTGAGTGAACGCCTGCGCGAACAGCGCGAGGTGCGCGAAATTCCTCAGGCGGAAGCCGATGAGATCGCGGAAATTTTCGAGCAATACAGCGTATCGGTGGAAGACAGCCTGCCGGTGCTGAACGCGCTCAAGCGCAACCCCGAGGCCTGGGTAGATTTCATGATGAAGTTCGAGCTGGGTTTGGAGAAACCGGAAAGCAGCCGGGCCATCGTCAGCGCCCTGACCATCGGCGGGTCTTACATCGCGGGCGGGCTGATTCCGCTGTCGCCGTACATGTTGATGGCCGACGCCACCACCGCGCTTTATGTTTCGGTGGTCATCACCATGGCGGCGCTGGCTATCTTTGGGTTTGTGAAAGGAAGGTTCACCGGCACGGGAGCGGGGCGAAGCGCGATGCAGACGGTGATGATTGGCGGAATCGCGGCGGCCACGGCATTTGCGCTGGCCCGCATGTTTTCGATGAAGTGATTGCGATTACCAGCGAGTGGCATCGCGCGCCGGTGCAACGTTCGCAGGAAAATTAAGTTGTTCAATTTCAGGAGGAGATATACATGTTGCCTAACACGATGACCAGCACTTCGTTTGAAATTTCTGGATTTCGGATTGTGCGGAATATTGGGGTGGTTCGGGGAATCATTGTCCGGTCGCGTTCGATCATCGGCACCATCGGCGCGGGGCTGCAAACCTTGATTGGCGGCAATATTTCGCTTTACACCGAGCTGTGTGAGAAGACCAGGTCTGACGCCTTCGCCCTGATGATCACGCATGCGGTGCAGTCGGGCGCAAACGGCATTATCGGCGTGCGCTACGATGCCACCGAGATCATGCAGGGTGTGACCGAGGTACTCTGTTATGGGACCGCCGTGGTGGTGGAAGCCGACACCCCGAGCGCAAAATAAAAATGCGATGTCATTCCCTGGAAGGATCGCGGAAATGACATCGCCGACGCCGTGATGCGCTGGGTTAGACCTTTTCGGTGGAGTCGCGCATGGCGCGAACTTTATCGTGGGCGGCGTTGACGCTGCTCTGCTGGCGCCGCACTACCTCCATGATATTCGACGGCAGGCTGGCGGCAACCGCATCTTCATAGGCTTTCTTGGCGTAGTCTTCGCCACCTTCCACGGTGGACAGAATGGCATGGTCATCGCCGCCGGTTACGGCGCCTTTGATCTCCAGCCAGGTGCGGTGCAGCTTGCCCGAGATGCTGCCGCTGGTGTCCACATCCTTGTCGTACGTCTGCATGGCCTGGGTGAGCTCGGAGAGGAAGCGTCCTCTTTCCACGCTCTGTTCACGGAAAAACTGCTTGAGGCTGTGGTTGGCGGAAATGTGCTCGGCCGCCTCGGCATACCCTTTTTGCCCGTCGCGGCAGGTTTCGATCAGGTTCTGCAGAACATCGATTACTTTTGCATCAGACATAGGTTGCTCCTTTGATTGCGATGATTCGCTTGTTATCAGATGGGTGAACTCGGGTAACAGTTGTACACTGGGCCCGTCGCCGCCCTAAACCGAAGGATGGTTTCGCCCGGTCCAGGCAGTCCCCCAACGGGATGTCATTCTGACGACCCCCGGCTTTACGGGGTGAGGAAGAATCCCTGCCCTGGTGGTCCCCGAGCAGGGGTTTCGCACTCCCGGTAAAACTAAGCGCTTCTTGCGGTCAGGATCAAGGTGCTGCCCTTTTGAGCAACTGTGCCCAGCATTGTCATGACCAGGGTCACGGGGACGAGGCTGGCGGAGATCAGGAGTACGGCTGCCATGCGGACGCGCGATACCCTGCGAGGGCGGCCCACCAGGAACTCGAAGCAATCCACGGGACGGTTCATGAAAGTTTTCAGCACGCTCATATTAAAGCTGTACCAGTCGTATTCAATTTCCTGGTGCGCATGGGCGGTGACCTTCAGACCTGCGCCGGCCAGCATCTTCGCCAGGCTGTGGCGCGAGAAATGGTGGATGTGCCGAGGGACATCCAATGGGAACCAGTGGCGGCGGAAAATGGCGGCGTGAAGACCACCCGCATCGGGTACGGCGATGATGATGGCGCCTCTGGGGGCCAGCAATTGTTGCAGTTCCGCTAATGCTGCTCGCGGGTCGCTGACATGTTCGAGGCTGTGCCACAAGGTAATACATGCGAAGGGAGCGAATTTCGCCAGCTCTGCGAGATCAGACTGCACTTGCAGGCCGGCGACGCGCGCCGGTTCAGGGTTGACCTCGGTCCCATACACGTCCCAGCCCTGGGCGCGGGCCGCCAGCATGAACGAACCATCGCCGCATCCGATGTCGAGCAGTCGCCGGGGCTGGCCGGATGGCGGGGCGACGGTTTCCTGTACGCCCTCCGCAACCGCCTGGGCCAGCCATTTCAGGCGCCTCGTATTGCAGTGGTTGGCGGTGAACCCGTGGCGATTGCCGTAGTACCGCTCTCCGTAATAGGGCGCCAGGTCATTGGGCAGGGGACTGGTATGGCCCAGCCCACAGGCGGGGCAGCGGAGCACGGCAAACATTTCACGTGAAAGATTATCTTCAACGCCGCGCAGGTATGGCTGTAGCGAGGCGCCGCAGCCATCGCATGCTGATGGCGTGGTCATCGCTGGATTTCCAGTGGTGGAGAAATTAGTCACCAGAGAGCCAGGGCGAACCGCCGGCTAGGCGTGGCGCGTGGGTTGGAAGATGGCAAACACCGCTCCCTGGGGGTCGGAGACCACCGCCATGCGTCCGACGCCCTCCATGGTCATCGGTGGCAAGTAGAACTTCGCTCCCATCTTTTTGGCGGCGACCGCGGTTGCGTCACAGTCGTTGGACAGGACGTATGCCAGCCAATGTGGGGGCGCGCCGGGATTGCGTTGGGAAGCCGGTTGAATCCCCCCGATAAAATGCTCGCCATTTTTGATGTGCAGGTAGCCCGAGGCATCTTTCTCCGCGGTTTCCAGTTTCCATCCGACGAGCTGGGAATAAAACTCCGAAGCGCGTTGCGGATCGGGCGTATTCAAATCCGCCCAGCACAACGCGCCGGGGACTTGAGCGATCCGGCTGCCGATATGCTTGTGCGCCTGCCATAAGGCGAACACGCCACCGGTAGGATCGCGAATGACCGCCATTCTGCCCGCGTCAAACACATCCATGGGCTGATCGATCACTTCGCCGCCGAGCTGCGCAGCCCTTGCCGCCGATGCGTCAACGTTGTCCACTGCGATATACATCATCCAGTGCGAAGGAATTCCACCGGAACGCTGTGCGGGCTGCATGGTGTAAGCGGCCGCAGCCGCGAGGCCATCGAGCTCAAAAATCGTATAGGAATCGGTAGGGCCCATGGGAATTTCGTTGACTGTCCAGCCAAAGAGCCGGGTATAAAAATCTTTGGCCGCAGCCTGGTCGGAAGTGGCAAGCTCCACCCAACAAAAGTTACCGGCGGGATGTTTATCAATGGCAGCCATAAGGGGAAGAGTATAACGCCTGCGAACCAGCGCAGCCAGCATGGAACGCTCGCCGGCGGCGCGGGGCCTTGCGCTAGTGGTTCTAGCACCACCTGGGTGCAGTGATCGTTTTTCCTTCGAACCGGGCGCACCCATCCGGCCCCTGATCAAGGAGAGCCGCCCGACCTTGCAGCCAACCGGCGGCGGACGCTTATTTCGTCCTGGAGGTCGAGCCCAGCGAACCCTCCGGCAGGTTGTCGGGGCTCGGCGGCCCCGACGGCTGGCCCACGATGGAGGGGATATCACCCGCTTCCATGAGCTGCTTGAAATGTTGCAGGGTTTCCCGGATCTGGCGCTCCTGGTCCTGCCCGATGAAGGTGGCCACGGCGACGCCCAGGCGGCCCATCGGCGGCTTGTAGCTGAGCTCCAGGGTGACCTCGGCGCCGCGGCCATCGGTGGCGGGAGCGAAGGACACGGAGCCGGAGTTTTCGAAGTGCGAGTCGGAAACTGAACGCCAAGCGATCCGTTCATTTTCGACGTTCTGGGTGACCTCGCCATCCCACTCATATTGAATACCCATCACCGGTTTGGTGACCCAATGGGTGCGGGTTTCACCAATCCAGGTGACCGATTCGATGTTGAGCATGAATTTCGGAAAATTTTCGGGGTTGCGCCAGAACGCATAGAGTTCAGCCGCTGGGCGGTTGATGTGGACGGTGCGCTTGACTTCAAGAGGGCCGGTGACCGCGTCCACGCCGTCAGAAAAAGTACGCTCCGCGGTGGCGCCGGAGTAAACCAGGTAAGCACCGGCTGCGGCCAGCGCAGCGCCGGCAAATGATTTCTGTTTGATTCCATAAGCGGCCAGCAATCCGCCGCTGACGATCGCCAGCCAGCGTTGCGCATTGCCGACCCGCCCATGCTCGTCCTGAGCCAGCAACTCCCCGGTTTCGGCGCGCACAACATCGACAAATCCGGTTAAGGTCGCCAGTCTGGCTCGACCAAAATCCATGCAGAACCCCCAAAAATGTAGTTTAGTAGAACAAATACTTCCGCCACTTCTTGTCAGAATGCCCGATCATCCGCATGATGTGGCGGCTGGTATGCAAGCTGAATGATCGCGGCTCGCGCAGCAACTTCCAATCCATCTCCCCCAGCAGCAGGTTTCCCTTCGAGCGGTTGCAATCGTGGCAGGCGGCCACCAGGTTCTCCCACGTCGACAGCCCGCCGCGGGAGCGGGGCACCACGTGGTCGAGCGTGAGGTCGGTGGAATGCAACACCTCGCCGCAATACTGGCAGGTGTTGCGGTCGCGCAGCAAAATGTTCTTGCGCGAAAGCGCGCGTGTCTGGTGCGGGATGCGCCGGTATTCGAGCAGCCGGATCACCGAAGGCACACGCATGGCCAGGCGCGCCGAATGAAGGTAGTGGCCATTTTCTTCTTCGGTCGCCGCCACCCCTTTGAGCACCAGCACCAGCGCGCGTCGCGCCGCGCAGATGTTAATGGGCTCGTAGGACGCGTTCAGCACCAGCACCGGGGCGCGCATGGACGAATACTTCTCCGCCACCACCGGCGAGGCGAGCGCCGCCTGACGCGTTGCCCGCACCTCACGGGTCTTGCTTCTGCTGCCGTGCACCGAATTCTTGCCTTGTGGGGCCATGTTACGGTTACGCCTTCTCCCTTAGCTTCCCAGTGGTTTAGTTGGTCATTTCATCGGCGCCGCGCTCGCCGTTCTCCCATGATAATGCTTTGGGAATCGATGTCTTCAACACCCGCGCGACCGTCGCGACCCGGACTGTGGCGGCGCCGGCGCGGCGCAAAACCCGCGCACACTCTGAAATCGTGGCTCCCGTGGTCATGACATCGTCGATCAATAAAACATTACGGCCTTGCAGGCGATGGGGATGATGCACCGCAAAAGCGCCGCGCACATTCAGCCGGCGCTGGTGGTTGGTCTTGCCGGTCTGGGTCTCAGTGGGACGGGTTCGCACCAGCATGGCCGCGTCCATCTCCCAGTGAACCGCGGGCAGGGAAGAGGGTGCGGAACCGCGCCGCGCAAAATCCATCACCACCGCGGCGATCTCCTCCGCCTGGTTAAACCCACGCGCTCGCCGGCGCGAAGCATGCAGCGGCGCCGGCACCACCAGCCAGGGTTCCGCGGCCTCTTTTTGTCCGTTGGACAATTCCCGGACAAACTCCGCATTGCTGGCGATGACCTGCCACAGCAGCCGGCCCAAGACCCCGGACGCCGGCTGCACCTTCTCATACTTCAGCAGGTGGATAAGGTCTCGCAGCTTGCCTTCGTAATCGCCGTAGTAAACCATGCGAACATATGGCGGCGGGACCTGGCGGCACATTCGGCAGATGATCGCGGGTGGCGTGCCCATCCCTTGAAAATGCCCCTGCCGCGCCGGGTCAACTCCGGAGCGCAGGTCAAATGCGCCCAGGTTCTCGCCGCAGATTCCGCACGAGTGCCCGTCCGAGCGGGGCAGCTCGTCAATGCAGCGCGGGCAAACCGGGAGCCGCGAAATTTCTCGAAGTGGCTGGCCGCACAGGCGGCAATCGGAGGGAAATACGGTGGCAAATAAATCTTCGGCGGCGCAGTGCAGCCACGAAAATACAAGGCCTCGCCGGCCTGCAACGGGGGAACCACTGCGAATTTGAGCGCCAGTACTGCTGAAGATGCCCTCCGAGCGCGTCACACCGATGTTCCCCATGAGTATAGCCAGAAAGAAACATCTTCGGCAAACTGCGGCCGGGGCCATCCGCCGGAGTAAAATCCTCGCTGATTCGAGGAACTCCTATGAAAACCCGAACTCTCGCGGTCGCCATGCTGCTAGCTGGCTCCGCCCTCGGCCAGCAGTACGACATCCTCATCCGCAACGGCCGCGTAGTCGATGGCAGTGGCAATCCCTGGGTGCAGGCCGACGTGGGCATCATTCGCGATCGCATCGTCCTGGTGGGCGCCACCCCCGCGAAAGCCACCGCCATACGCACCATCGACGCCCAGGGATTCATCGTCGCGCCCGGCTTCATCGACATGTTGGGCCAGTCCGAGACCAACCTGCTGATCGACAAGCAGGCGGTCAGCAAGCTGAGTCAGGGAATCACCACCGAAATTACCGGAGAAGGGAGTTCGGTGGCGCCGCTCGACGACCGCCTCATCGCGGATGACAAGTCGGTCAACGATCATTTTCATCTCACCGTGGATTGGCACACGCTCGACGAGTATTTCAAGCGCCTGGCGGCCCAGCCCCCTGGCATCAACCTGGGAACCTACGTGGGGGCGGCACAGGTTCGCCGCGTCGTGGTCGGGGACGCCAATCGCGAGCCCACCCCCGCCGAACTCGCGCGCATGCAGGAATATGTGAACGATGCCATGTTGAGCGGGGCAATGGGTGTATCCAGCGCGCTGATCTATGCCCCGGGAAATTATGCCAAGACTGAAGAGCTGGTCGCGCTGGCCAAGGTTGCGGCCAAATATGGCGGCATCTATGCCACCCACATGCGCAATGAAGGCGATGATGAAATGGCGGCCTTGCAGGAAGCTTTTCGCATCGGTCGAGAAGCCGGCTTGCCGGTGGAAATTTTTCATCTCAAGGCTGCGGGAAAACAAAACCGCGGGAAGATGCAACAGGTCGTGGCCGCCATTGAGGCCGCGCGCGCCGCCGGTCTTGACGTCACCGCCGACCAGTACCCTTACCTTGCCGGGGCCACGTCGCTGGGCTCGGCGGTCCCGCCGAGTTTCCACGATGGTGGCCGCGACACGTTTCTGGCGCGGCTGCGCGACCCGGCGCAGCGTGCCGCCATCCGCGAAGCCTTGAACGGTTCGGGGGCCGTGGAAAATCTCTGGCGCGGCTCCGGAGGCGCCGAAGGGGTGCTGGTCAACTCCATCTTTGAACCGGAATTGAAGAAGTTCGAGGGACAGACGGTGGCCGCCATCGCCCGCGCCCAGCACAAAGACCCGGTGGATGCCATGCTCGACCTCGTCCTCGCCGATCACGACAACACCGGCGCAATTTACTTCCTGATGGATGAAGCCGACGTCAAGCTGGCCATGCAGAAGCCCTGGGTCAGCGTGGGCACCGATTACGGTGAAGTGAATCCCACCGGGCCGTTGAGCGAAGGCAAGGCGCATCCCCGCGCCTACGGTTCGTTTGCCCGGATATTGGGAAAGCACGTGCGCGATGAGCACAACCTGTACCTGGAAGACGCCATCCGCAAATTTACCGCTCTGCCGGCGCGCCGGATGAAGCTGAGCAAACGCGGGATGATTCTGCCGGATTATTTTGCCGACATCACCATTTTCGACCCAGCCACGGTGCGCGACATTGCCACCTATGACGATCCCAACCGGCTGTCGGAGGGAATTCAATTCGTGCTGGTCAATGGTGTGGTCGCGCTGTCCGATGGCAAGCTCACCGGCCGGCTTGGCGGTCGCCCGTTGCGCGGTCCCGGTTACTCGGGGCGAGGATTGACACCCGAGGGCCTGCCGCGTCCCGGCCAGATTCAGGGTGTGATTACCGACGAGGAAGGGTGGCCGCTGCCGCGAACGCGGGTCAGATTGCTGGAAGCCGGCGGCAAGGTCCGCGCCACTCTTGAAACCAGCATTACAGGACGTTATGAAATTCCGCCGGGCGCCGAGTGCATGGGCTGCACCCTGATGGTGGAGCGCATGGGCTTCCGGGCCGCGCAGCAGGACGTTAACTACAACGGCGCCAACTCGTTATGGTTCAGCTTTGCCCTGGCGCCGCAGTGAAGATCGCGGTTTAACGCAGATGCAGATGCCATAACACGTAGCTGAGCACCTCCCGCAAGATCAGCGCTACGCGCTCGCGCCGCCCTATCCGCCGGGGATAAGGCCGTGGCGACCCATAGACCACGATGCCTTCGGTTTCCAGCATGCGCTTGACGCGAAACATGTGGTAATCGTCGCTCACCGCCACGCAGGTGCGCATGTTATTGATCTTCATGATCGCCGCCACCCGCTTGGCCGATTGCCAGGTATCCATCGCCTGGGTTTCGGCGATGAGCTTGTTGGCGGGGACGCCCAGGCCGATGAGGTAGTCGCGGCTTACGCCGCCTTCACTGAAGTGCGAGTCGCGCCCTCCGCCGGTGGTGATGATGAACGGCGCAATTTTTTTCTGGTAAAGAGTGAAGGCGTGGTCGGCGCGCGCCTTCAACACCGGCGAAGGCTTGCCGTAATATTCGGCCGCGCCAAACACCACAATGACATCCGCGAGCTGGGTTTCATCTTTTTGCGCCTGCAGCGAAATCATTACCGACAGGAGGGCGACAAAGATGCAGCCGGCCAGAGCCAGCAGGAGCGCGAGGCGCAGCAGCCAGCGGCGCCTGGCCGGAGACTTGGCCGGGGTGGACCGCCGGGAATTTACCCTATCGCGGGGGGCCATCAACTGGGCAGCGGAGGCCCGAGAACCTGCTCGACTTCTTTGGCGGAGATGGCGCCTTGCCGCACCACGCGCCAGCCGGATTCGTCGCTCAAATCCACAATGGTGCTGGGCACCTGTCGCGGAGACGGCCCGCCATCCACGATGAACTCGATGCGCTCGTTCAACTGATCGCGCAGTTGTGCGGCGGTGGTGCACTCCGCCGCGCCGCTGAGGTTGGCCGACGTGGCCGTAAGCGGCACACCGGCCGCGCGCAACACCGCTATGGGAATTGCGGCCGCGGGCACGCGCAGCGCCACGTTGCCGGTGTTGGCCGTAACTTTGAGCGGCAGCCGCGATGATGCCTTCACGATGATGGTGAGTGGTCCCGGCCAGAATTTTCGCGCCAGGTCGTAAAAGTCATCGCTGGGATGAAGGCGAGCCAGCACCTCCGCTTGTTCGACGTCGGCGATGAGCAACGACAGCGCTTTATGCCGCGAGCGCGACTTGATCTCGTAAATGGAGTCCACCGCGTGCAGGTTCAGCGGGTCAGCCGCCAGCCCGTAAAAGGTGTCGGTGGGCATACCCAGCACCCGCCCCGCCAGGATAAGCTGGGCGGCATACTGGATGAGGTCGGGCTCTGGATTTTCCGAATTGATCTTGATTACTTCAGCAGCCAAATCAGTTCCTTTTCACGATTGCGGGAAACTAACACATAGCGCCCCTGCCCGCAAGCATACAGGGAACCTCCGGGCAGCGGGTCTTCGCGCCAGGCTCCTGGGCATCCCGGCCCGCACGGGTGGGCCGCATGTATCATGTTTTCTGTGGCTCCCACCGGATTTGACGCCCGGGTTCGTCCCGTAACCAGCAGGCAAAACGCCCTGGTGAAAGACCTGCGCGGCGCTTTTGCGCGCTGCGCCCTGACCCCCGGCGGCTGCCTCGCCATTGAAAGCCCGCGCATGATTGAGGAGGCCATTCGCAGCGGCATTAAAATCGAAGCGGTTTTTTTTGCGGAATCGGCCGCCGCCACCAGCACCCGCCTGCTGCCGCAATTCAGCAAACAGTCGCAGTTGCTGATGCTGCCGGATGACGTTTTTGCCGGTGCGGTCAACACCGAGACTCCCCAGGGAGTCGCCGCCCTGGTGCGCCTGCCCTCTACCTCGATGGAGGACATGTTCAGCGCGGAACTACCTTTGATCCTGGTGGCCGCCGGAATCCAGGACCCCGGCAACCTGGGCACTCTGTTGCGCTCCGCCGAGGCCTTTGGCGCTCACGGAGTGATCGTGGGCGACGCCAGCGTCAGCCATTTCAATCCCAAAGTGGTGCGGGCCGCCGCCGGGTCTCTCTTCCGCCTGCCCATCGTCCGCATCTCGCTGGCGAACGCTGTGGCCGCGCTGCGCGGACGCGGGCTGCGGCTGCTGGCCACCTCATCGCACAGCGGCGAGCCGCTTCCCCGGGCCGATCTCAAGCAAGGCGTCGCCGTATTGATCGGCAATGAGGGCGCCGGACTCTCCCGCGAGATCATGAGCTCGATGGATGGCACATTCGTCATTCCGCACTCTGTCCGCGTCGAATCTCTCAATGCCGGCATGGCCGCCTCCATCGTGTTATATGAAGCCGCCAGACAGCGCCAATCGTTTCTTTCGGCATCCCTCCCGGCGCCTGTCGTGCCATCCAAAGAGCTTGGGGGAATCAAGACGTAACCGCGAGCCTGACATGGGCCTCTTTAATTCCGTCCCCAACCCGGCACAACAGTTTGACCGGCAATCACCGCTGGCCGAGCGCATGCGCCCGCGCACTCTCGAAGAATTCATTGGGCAGGAGCACATCCTGGCCCCAGGCAAGCCGCTGCGCCTGCAGATCGAGCGCGATGATCCCGGGTCCATCATTTTCTGGGGGCCGCCCGGGGTGGGCAAGACCACCCTGGCCAAGATCATCGCCCAGCTCACCCGCGCCGAGTTCATCGAATTTTCCGCGGTCATGTCCGGCATCAAGGAAATCAAGCAGGTCATGGTCGATGCCGAGCGGGCCCGCCAGTACGGGACGCGCACCATCGTCTTCGTGGACGAGATCCATCGCTTCAACAAGGCGCAGCAGGACGCGTTTCTGCCTCACGTCGAGCGCGGAAACATTCGCCTCATCGGCGCCACCACCGAAAACCCTTCGTTCGAGATTATTTCCGCCCTGCTCTCGCGCTGCCGCGTGTACACCCTTAAGCCCCTGACCGCGCAGCAGATTATTGCCTTGATGCAGCGCGCCCTGGCCGATTCCGAGCGCGGCCTGGGTAAGCTGCACGTAATCGCCGGCGGCGAAACCCTGCAGCGTGTCGCCGATTATTCCAACGGCGATGCCCGTAGCGCGTACAACATCCTGGAACTCGCCGCCCAGACCACGCGGGTTCATACCGCCGAAGCCCCGGAGGGAGATCCGGATACTGAGCCCGTTGCCATCACAACTGAGGTTCTGCGGGACGCGTTGCAAAAAAAAGTTTTACCCTACGACAAGCAGGGCGAAGAGCACTTCAACCTGATTTCCGCGCTGCACAAGTCGGTGCGCAACAGCGACCCCGACGCCGCGTTGTACTGGCTGGGGCGCATGCTCGAATCCGGGGAAGACCCGCTGTATATCGCGCGCCGCGTGGTGCGCATGGCGGTCGAGGATATCGGCCTGGCAGCTCCTGAGGCGCTGCAGCTCTGCATGTCGGCGCGGGACGCCGTCCACTTCATCGGCATGCCCGAGGGCAATCTTGCCCTGGCCCAGGCGGTGGTCTATCTCGCCCTGGCGCCTAAATCCAACGCGCTTTACGTGGCCTATAACGCGGTTCTGGCCGATGTGGAACAAACCAGCGCCCAGCCGGTTCCACTGCATTTGCGCAACGCCCCCACCGCTCTGATGAAGAATATGGGGTACGGCGCGGGCTACCAGTACGCCCCCAATGTTGAATCCGGCGTCGCCGATATGGTTTGCCTGCCGGAAAATCTGGTGGACCGAAGTTATTACCAGCCGGCAGGGGAAGGTTACGAGAACCAGTTGCGCGCCCGGATGGAAGAAATAAACCGCCGCAAGAAGCCGCGCTGAGCCCCCCGGGCACCATTACCTTGGTACCAGAGCGGCTCTAAAGGCGCCGGTATATACTTTTAATACAGTGATTTATCCCCTCAGGACGTCATCGAATGACTGAAGAAAAACAAAATAAGCCTCTGGTTCTAATCGTCGATGATGAACGCGTTATCGCCGACACCCTTGCTATCATCCTTAACAAGTCAGGTTACGACGCCACCGCGGTTTATTCCGGTACCGACGCCGTGGAAAAAGCGCGGCAGATGAAACCCGCCCTCGTGATCAGCGACGTGGTGATGGCTGACATGAACGGCATCGACGCATCCATTGAAATTCGCAAGATTCTTCCCGAATGCAAGATACTTTTGTTTTCAGGACAAGCCGCCACCAAGGACCTTCTGGCCAAGGCGCGAGCCGATGGCCACAACTTCGAGCTGTTGATTAAACCAGTCCACCCCACTGACCTGCTGAAGAACGTAAAGAGCCACGTCGGATAAATTGCCGCACTCCGCTCCGATGAGTGTGACGACCAGGCAACCCGTCGCTCTCTTCAGGATCCCGAACCAGGGCCCTAAGGAACAGCTCTTGGCAGTCCCCCCAACGGGATGTCATTCTGACGACCCCCGGCTGGGGTAAGGAAGAATCCCTACCCTCTGCAATTTCTCAGCTAACCCGATGGTTCATCTCCGCCGAATACTGACCACCGTACGATGACGGTCGAGCGCGGCGCCTGATCCGTACCGGAGGACCGAAAATGACCCCGCGGAAATATTAATCGAACTGTAGGAGGTCCTCCCTACCCGAATATAGCCGGGGGTCGTCAGGACGACACGGTTGAGGGGGCTTGAACTCTAGCGGCGGTGTGCTGGGCAAGGCCGCATGGTCGATGAAGTGGAATCCCAGTGCGTAGAGCGTCCGCATCAGGTGCGGGCGCCCCACCTATACAGATGCACTTACAGCCCGCGCGCCCGGTGTTCCTTGAGAATGCAGAGATCCATCACCACCATGATGCCGGCCTTGCGCGCTTCCGCCGCGGCTTCCTCGTGGATCACGCCTTCCTGCATCCAGATCGCGGGCACCTTCAAGCGAATCGCTTCCCGCACCACCTCCGGAACCTCGTCGGAACGCCGGAACACGTTCACGATGTCGATGGGCCCGGGGACGTCAGACAGCGTCGCATAAGCCTTCTCACCCAACGCGCCCTTGATGGAGGGATTCACCGGAATGATGTGGTACCCGTGGCTCTGCATGTAGGCGGATACCCCGTAGCTGGGCCGCAAAGGGCTCGACGATAGACCCACCACCGCAATATTTCTGGCGCTCTTCAGCAGTTTCGCGACTTCGTCTTCAGTGCTCACGCACACTCCCCGATGACTACAAGGTTTTATCGCAGCCCTACCGGAATTCCCAAGGTGCCGATGAACCCCGTGCGATTATCGCGGACGGCCAGACGCAACTGGTAATCACCCTTCGCCAGCGCCAGGTCCATGGGCATGAGCAGCCCAATTTTCTGCACCTGCTCGAATTGCGCGCCTTCGAGGGTCGCATCCACTACCTTGCCGTCGCTTTTGGCCAGTCTTCCGTCCGGCGTGAATGCGGATACGTAGAAATTCAAGCTGATGTGTTTCTTGCCACCTTCCACATCTTCCGCGGAAATTGATTTGGGGTCGACCAGGAACTGTACCCGGGTGCTGGCTCCGACTTCGCCCGCCTTGGCGTCAAACACCACCATGGTCGCTTCGGCGCCGGTGAAATGCAGCGCGCTGTTGACCGCCGCATCCTGCTCGCTGGTCTTGGTCTTGCCGGGGTCGATGGCAAAGTAGCCGGCGCGGTAGCGAAGCTGCACGCCCGGGCGCGAAACCTTGAGCTTCACCCGGTGATAGCCTCCATCCCACTTCTTGTTCTGCGGATGGTAGCCGATGCTGTATGACGCGGTGCCTTCCTGGCTGGCGATTGCCACCGCGTTATCGATGTCGTTGCGGTTGATGAACGCGCGGCCACCGGTCTGCCGCGCCAGGTCGCCCATATTTTGTTGAGATGAAATCAGCGATTCCCCGCTGCGTACCACCGACCTGCCGTACTCCTGCCCGACGGTGAGCAGTCCCGATGAATTGAGCCCGGTCTTGCTGGCGTCCACCAGCGTAGACCCCACCAGCCCGCGCGCATCGATGGGATAGATCGCGGTTTGCGCATCCGATAACAGCGCCGATACCCGCCGGATCTGCTCGGTGTAATTGGCCATCAGGGTCGTGCCCAGGGAATCGACATTGGCCTGGTTGGGAGTGGGTGGAGGAGCGGTGGGGTCGCCCACGCGATCGCTCAACGAGCTTTGCTCAGGATCTTCGGGGACCAGGGTGAAAGGGAAGCCCGAGGAAACCCATAGCAGGTTCTTGCGTCCGGGATGCCCGCCGGTGGCGCGCGCGATTTGCCGCAGCGCCTCCAGCGTGTCTTCGATGCGGGCTTGCAACGCGGTGGCCGACTGTTCGGTCTCGAACGCCTGCAGGCTGGCTACGGTACTGGCGTTGATGGAGGAGAGCACAGATGTGGTGCCGCGAGAAGTCTGCGAAGTCGCCATGGCCGGGGACCCCTGCACTCCATTGGGCGTGGATTTAACATTGGCCGCGAGGCTCACCGGATTGAATTTCTCGATGGCCGAGCGCAGCGTGGCGGGGTCTGAAGTGAAATCCTGCAGCTTGATGAGATGGTTGGTCAGCCCAAACACCGCCATTCTTTGCCCGGGCTTCATTTGGGTGTTGACGTACTCCAGCATCTTGCCGCGGGCATAGGCCTGGTTTTGCACCGTGGTGTTCAAACTATCGAGCAGCAGAATATTGAGAGGGCCGGGCGGCATGGTATACGCGGGCCGGTTGCTGTACACGCCTGCAGGCAGGGCCGGCATGGCGACCGCTCCGCTGGTCGCGGACTCAAAGGAGAAACTGGAAATCTTCTGCTTCTTGCCGCCGTCTTCCACCACGAAATCATCGGCCTTCAAATCGGAGACGGCCTTGCCCGAGCCATCCACCGCCACCACATCGAGCAACACCAGGCGGGTGCTGATCCTGATTGCGGGCATGGGAACATCTTCCAGCGCGGGCGCCTGCGCCAACACCGCCAGGCCACCGAAGAGTATTGGCAGAGTCAAGAACCAGAAATGTCGAGCTCTCATTCTATTTGCCCCTCGACGAACTAGAGTAGTTGCATAAGAAATCTTGTTAGCCAGAAGAACTCATGCATCCTGCTCATGGTCTTCCGCGGTAGTTGAGTTGGCGAGTCCCACCGCGTGAATTTCCCCGATCAGAGCGTGCGCCTTGCAAAACAGTGGGTACATGGGATGGCGGCCATGTTCGAGGTCGTCCAGCTTCGCTTCCACCGAAAGCACGCCCTCCGGGGCGACCAGATAAAACCGGGTGCTACCGCGTAAAGGCAGGGGAAACGTCGTGTTCAGAGTGCAGAACTTCAGGAAGTCGGGGGCGGTTTGCAGAAGATCGCGGGCCGCTTGCCGCGGGCCGCTGTGAACTCCCAGGCCGACCACTGCGGCTCCGTTGCTGTAGTAAAGGCCCAGAGGGCCTTCGAGAGTCACCACCAAGGTGACCACTTCCTGGGAGTAGCCGGTCTCCATTAAAACCGCGGACACCGGGAGACCGTCCCCCACAGTCCAACTGGTCCTGAGCAGCATGCCGCGCAGGCCCATGTAGCCGTCGTCGGGCGAATAGCGCGCCGCACCGCCCGAAAAAAAGCCTGTCAATTGGGATAACAGATCGCTCATTCATCAGCCCCGGCAAATTAGTCTATAACTAGAAACCAGGTTTGGAGTTTTTACTTTAACCGCTCTCAGTCTTGCGGGGTCAGGTCAATTCGAAGATCGGTCTGCCGCAGTCCTGGCGATCTGCTTCAGCACCTGGTCGGCGGCCAGCTCTCCCGCGGAAAAGCGCGCCTGCAAATCAGGCGACCGCTCTTCGGACACCTTGAATTCGTTCTGATAAGAGGATGCCCGGCTGGTGAGCGCCTCCAGGCGATAGCGCACCGCCAGTTGCCACCCTGAATTGCGGTCCTGCCCGTCGCGAGTTTCGCTCAGTGGATGTAGATTTCCGGCCCTGATTACCGTCGCTTGTTCTTCCTGCAGGGTCAGCGCCAGCAGGTAATCGCAGCCTTTATTACGCGCCTCGGTTTGCATCTCCTCCGCGCTCCCGCTGGAAATGGCCACCGCACGCACCTCGCGCTTGCGGGCCAGCCGCTTCACCATCCGGCGGGTGATGTCTTCAATTGAAAGCTGAAGACGATCCTGGCTGGCGCTGACATGGACGCCCACCACTATGGGCCCGCGTTCTTCATTCCGCCGGGCCTTTTCCGTGGAAGTCTGCAACCCTCTGGGCGAAGAATCATCACGGTGCGGCGCCGCCGACAGAGAAACCGTAGAACCCAAAAAAGAACATAAAATCGCGATAAATATAAATGCACGCATAAGCACACCTCGAATGCCTATTATCCCCCATGCCAAGCGCCGAAACCCGTTAAAGTATGAACCATGCTCGAATTCGGAAAACCCCTCGGCGGAGTCGCCTACCCCGACCGTCCCGGCGCTTACGCGATCATTGAGAACCCGGCCCTCGCCATCGCCCTGGTCAAAACCAGCAGGGGATGCTTCCTGCCCGGCGGCGGCGTCGAGCCCGGCGAAGATCTCAAGACCGCGCTGCATCGCGAAGTCCTCGAAGAAACCGGATTCGCCATCACGATCGGCGACGAATTCGCCACCGCTTCGCAGTACCTTTTCGCAAAATCCGATGGCCGGTACTTCCGCAAGATCGGACACTTTTTTCTGGCCGAACTTGCCGGGAAAATTTCCCCGCCCACCGAGACCGATCATGACCTGATCTGGTGTTCGCCTGACGATAGCATTCGCCAGCTCACGCACGAATTCCAGAAATGGGCGATCCGCGAGGCCCTGAACAGCGCGCGGTAGATCTCTCTGTTAGGATTTTTTTCATGATCAAGCAATTCTTGCTGGCCACCCTGTGCCTTCTGATCCAATGCAGCCTTCACGCCCAGGCCGCTCCCGCTCTGCTCGCCACCCGGTTAACCGCGCAAAACGCCCTGTTTGAGGAGCAGTACCAATCGGAGCTGCGCGCTGCGCCCGAACGCGCCACCGCCTATGGCGACTACCGCTATAACGACCAGCTTTCGCGGCGCTCCCTCGCTGAGATCGCTCGCCGCGATCTCGCCGACCGCGATTATCTCCAGCGGCTTCAGGCCATCGATCCCACCAGTTTTCCCGCCCAGGACCAGCTCTCCCACGACCTCATGCTGCGCGTTCTGCGGCAGCGCATTGATGACTACGACTTGCAGGATTTTGAAATGCCGCTGAGCCAGATCTCCGGCGTGCACTTAGGTCTCGCCGACCTGCCGCTCAGCGTGCCTCTCGATTCGGTAAAGCATTACGAGGATTACATCGCGCGGCTCCGCCAGGTGACCCGGGTTTTCGCCGAGACCACCGAGGTGCTGCGCAAAGGCATGACAGACGGCCTGATGCCGCCGCGCTTCCTTCTGGAAAAAGTCCCCGCGCAATGCGCCGGCGTCATCGCTGCCAACCCTTTTCTGATTCCCACCTCTAAGTATCCCGCATCAATTTCCGCGGAAGATCAGAAGCGCCTCACCGCCGCCATAAAGGCCGCTGTCGATACCAGCGTCTTTCCCGCCTATCGCGCGTTCTCGACGTTCGTCCAGCAGGAATACGCTCCCCACGGACGCACGGTGCTCGCGGTTACCTCGCTGCCCGACGGCGAGCGCCGCTACCAGAACGCCATCCGCGGACGCACCACCACCAGTTACACCGCTGACCAGATCCATCAGATTGGTCTGCACGAAATCGAACGCATCACCGCCGAAATGACCGTGGTCGCGCATAAAGCCGGCTTCGCTACCCTGGCCGCCTTTCGTCAATCGCTGAAGACCAATCCTAAATACGTTCCCACATCGCCCGAACAGATCCTCGAAACGTTTCGCCATTACATCGATCAAATGCAGCCCAAGCTGCCCGAGCTATTTACCCTGCTGCCCAAAAGCCCGGTCACCGTGGAGGCCATTCCGCCATACCAGTCGGCGGCGGCAACCCACTATGTGACCGGCACTCCCGATGGCAAGCGCCCCGGGCGAGTGGTGGTGGCCACCAGCAATTTCAAGGACCGCAGCCTCATCGACGATGAGGCCATTGCCTATCACGAAGGTGTCCCCGGCCACCACATGCAGCTCTCGGTGCAGCAGCAGCTCACCGGACTGCCAAAATATCGCCTACACTCGCTGGGTTTCAACGCCTACGTCGAAGGCTGGGCGCTCTACGCAGAGCAACTCGGCAAGGACGTAGGTTTCTACCAGGACCCAGCCAGCGATTACGGACGCCTTTCCAGCGAGCTCTTCCGGGCCGTGCGCCTAGTGGTCGATACCGGTATTCATTCCAAAGGCTGGAGCCGCGACCAGGTAGTGGATTTCATGCGCAACAGCCAGAGCGTGGACGAGACCACCATCCAGTCCGAAACCGACCGCTACATCGCCTGGCCCGCCCAGGCGCTCTCCTATAAGCTGGGCCAACTGAAATTCCTCGAATTGCGCGCGCGCGCCCGCCAGGAACTGGGAGCGAAGTTCGATCTGCGCGCCTTCCACGACGAAATGCTCGACGGAGGCACGCTGCCGCTCGACCTGCTTGACCAGCGCACCAACCAGTGGATTCAGCAGCAAAAAGCCCGGGCGGCCGGGGGAATTACGCAATCGTTTTCTAGGGGATTCGAAATCCATGGCACCGCGCAGAAGCTTTCCGGAGGTGATACGAGCCTTGCGGAAGAAAGAGAGCCAAGGTTTGATTGATTTGGCGGGGGCTGAAGGCCTTGAGGCTGAACATCCGACAGGGGAAGTCGGAGTGAAGGAGAAAAACAGGTTTGAACACTGACTTCGAAGCTCAGTTGAACACTGAACGGATGAAGCTAGCCGTCCTTGCGAATGGTGGCGTTGCCGCGCCTATAGCGGGAGCGATCTACTGGTTTACTCTTTTCATAGTGGGTTTATATGCCTCCAATTACTTCTGGTGTTTGGTCGCCTTCATAACCAGCGGCTTAATCTTCCCTCTAGCTCTGCTGTTGCAGAAGCCCACCCATAGCACCCTGATGGTCAAGAACAGCCCGGTTGGAGGGGCTGGTTTAGCAGGCTTCGTCAATATGGCGGTTGGTTGGGCGATCACGATCGCTGCCTTTCACACGAATCCCACTTTAGTGCCCTTGGCATTAGCAATAGGCATGAGCCTCCATTTCTCCGCCATAGGCTGGAGTTTTGGCTCAAAGTCGTTAATGGTTCATCCAATCGTGAGGGCCGCCGTGGTCACCACGCTTTGGTATGCCTGCCCACAGTACAGATTCACCGCCATTCCGTTGGCAGTGGCTCTTATTTATTTAGGCACGATACCGTTTTTGCGGCATGAAGTAGCTGCCGCAAAAAAATTGCTGACTCCGGGTGAAGCAACCCCCACTGATTAGTTCTCGTTAGCGAGCTTGGACCTGACGGGTTCGGCATCTGTCCCAGCGACCGCATCAGACAGATCCAAAATCGGGATCATGATCCAGTAGAGGCTAGCCCGCAATTACCGATCATCAAGTTTCTGCAATTTCCATAACGGGTGTGATGATCCTCATTCCATGAACGGAGATCCTATGCGATGGCGCGTCCTGTTGATCTACTCGACTCTCTTGCTTTCAACCGGCCTTGTTTCCCAGGAAGCGTTGCAAAAGTCCGGTTCCAAGCCGCCGGTTGATTCAACTTTATTGGCCAGGACGCCTCCGATGGGCTGGAATAGCTGGGATGGTTACGGGAATACGATTAACGAATCCCAGTTCAGGGCCAACGCGCGCTGGGTGGCCGCGCACCTGAAAGCCTCCGGCTGGAAGTATGTGACGGTGGATATGGAGTGGTTTGTCGCCAACCCGGCTGCAGACGGGAACTCCAGAACGTTCCAACACAGTCTCGACGTCCATGGCCGCTATATTCCAGCGGTAAACCGGTTTCCGTCGGCGGCCAACGGCGCCGGGTTCAAGCCATTGGCGGACTACGTTCATTCCCTGGGCTTGCGATTTGGGATTCACATTTTGCGAGGCATTCCCAGACACGCGGTAGTCAACAATATTCCGATCGCGGATTCGGCGTATTCGGCGCCGCACGGCGCAGATATTTCCGATACCTGTCCGTGGAATTTCGATAATTTCGGCACCCTCTCGTCCCAACCGGCAGCGCAAGCTTATTACGACTCCATCGCGAAGCTGTATGCGGGATGGGGAGTTGACCTGATCAAGGTGGACTGCATCAGCAGCCATCCCTACAAGGGCGACGACATTCGCATGATCCGGCAAGCCCTCGACAAAGCGGGGCGGCCCATAGTGCTTAGCCTCTCGCCGGGCCCGGCGCCGGTGGAAAAACTGGATGAGATGCGGCAATACGCCCAAATGTGGAGGGTTTCCGATGACATCTGGGACATCTGGCACAATGATGCCGACTTTCCCAAAGGCCTGGGAGACCAGTTCCGATACGTAGCCAAGTGGGCAGGTAAGGCTCAACCCGGCCATTGGCCCGACGCTGACATGCTGCCTTTGGGGTACCTGGGGCCATCCCCGGGATGGGGCAAGCCGCGCCCTACCCGGCTTACTCACGATGAACAACGAATGTTAATGACCCTCTGGGTCATGTTCCCGTCGCCGCTCATGGTTGGCGGGGATCTGACCGTGGCCGACGCGTGGGAATTGTCGTTGCTGACCAATCAGGAGGTCATCGACGTAGATCAGCACTCCACCGGAAATCATCCGGTCATCAATACCGACAAGACCGCGGTCTGGCTTGCGAAAGCCGAAGCGAATGAGAGTCAGTACCTTGCGGTTTTCAATCTAACCGAATCCAAGGCCGAGTTCCGGTACGAATGGAAGGATCTTGAGATGGGCCAAGGACCGTATAAGCTGCGAGACCTTTGGGGGCACAAAAATCTTGCGCCAGCGGCGGCACTGATGGTGACACTCCCCCCCCATGGCAGCGTTCTCTACCGGGCGTCGCCGGTGAAGGAGTCGGATCGTTAACCGGTCAGAGAGGACTGCGGGTCCTCAGCACGTTCAATTAGGTTAGATGTTGGGCGCTGCAGGACTTGAACCTGCGACTTCCACGGTGTGATTCCTCTGATTGGGTTCAGTCAGTTGGGCTCGCCATACGTGTCAGGAGAGTTTCGTATGCACCCCCAAATTCGAGAAGCGTAATGTCTTTGAGTTGATAACGTTCTTTATCCTCCCATTCTGCTCGGGGCGAGATCGCGAGGATCGTCGCCGTACGCTGATTGGCCCCCTGCAATTTGCCCACGAAGCAAACCCTTTTGTCAGTCCGCTCTTGATGAATCGTTATCAGGGGGAATTCCTTCCCAGCGGATGAGATTGCCTCTTTCATGGACGCAAATCTCACCTTCGGCGGCTTGTTGGGGCGCAGTTTGTTAAGCTGAGCGGCCCTGGCAGCAAAGTCGTCCGTTACGACGGATCGCCACCTCTTGACGTCCGAATTGCGAAAAATAGCATAACCGTTCAACCGGTAGTGGACATCATCCATCACCTGAATCAGGGTGAGTTCCGCGTTCCATCCGAGAGTAAATCCTCTCAGAACCTTGGGATCGACCGGTGCCCGACCAAACTCGACAAGGGGGAAACCACCCACGATCAGAGCGCCATCGTTCGCAAACCCCGTCAGTTGCATCATAAGGGCTGGAGTATATCTCGAAAGCCAAAATCTCCGCCTCATATTTAACTCAACAGATGGGGATATATTGAGCTCATCTGCTAAGGTTTAGACGATGGCACTATGGACAGCGAAGTCCAGATCAAGAAAATCGGCGAAGACAATTACGCCGTAACGATCCCTGACCTTTACGTGGACGAAGAAGAGGTCAACGGGCCGCAGCTGTTGGGGATGTTGTCCAGCAAGCGCCTTATGCATACCACCAAGGAAACGGTGCTGCGCACGCTGGATGGTTTGGACGTAGGACACAAGGTCACGGTGAAGTGTGAAAACAGCTTCGAAACTGTGCTCGGCTCCGGAAGGCCCGCCTAAAGCGGCCCCCGGGTCGACCCTCACGTGGTACCTCCATTGAGACTGTACGGTGAGCAATGAGAATTGTTACCGTAAAGACTCCGGATCACTCTCGCTCTGGGGATTCCTGTGACTCGATTGATCAATTGAACCTGTACACCCTCGGCTATCAGGGCGTGGACGTGGACACCTATGTCCAAACGCTGAAAGCAGCGGGCGTTGGGATCGTGGCTGACGTGCGGGAGACGCCGTGGAGTCACAAACGTGGTTTTTGCAAGAACATCCTCAGTACCGAACTGTCCAAAGCGGGAATCGAGTACGTCCACGTAAAGTCCGCAGGAAATCCAAAAGAGAACCGACGCACTGCCCCCGACTTGGTTGAATGCTTGAAGCGGTACCAGGGATATTTGCAAAAAAACCCAGCTGGGGTCACTGACCTGATTCAGGTGGTTCGAACGGCTGCATCACGCAATCGAACCGTCTGCCTCACCTGTTTCGAGAAGGACGTGCACGACTGTCACCGCTCGATTCTCGTCAGCGCCATGAGCAAGCGGATCAAGATACGTCCAGTCCACCTGTGAACTTCAACATGTCGTGTCTCTTCTTGGGATACCACATTCCGACAATCAAGAAACTGGCGGGATGAAGAAAAAGATTTCCCAAGAAAAACTTCAAATCATAGGTGCCGAGCTTGCACAGTTCCTTCATTCGATCAAGCGCCTTCTGGTCTCCCTCCCGTCGCTGAAGTTCGCACAACCCCCAATCCAAGACTTGCATTCGATGTGAACCACATGCTGCGTTCTTGCAGAGCCACGAGACCTGAATTCGATATCTCATAAATTCGAGCGTCTTCATTTCGGGCGGAATCGCCTGCTCGAACATGTTGATCTGTGCGCGCTTCGCCTCGTGGATTTTTCTGACATCATTCAACTTCTGCTCGAAACTCTTTGCTTCTTCCTCAGAACGTTCGAGGACTTCTACTTTCTTGATTTCTCTTGGTACAACGATTCCGATGGATGTGCTTTTTTCCTTTTGCGCTTTCTGCAACTCTTCCACGGACTCGAATTGCCACGCAGGGTCCTTGAACATCCACTCTGCCCGCTTACCCCATTCGTCCTGAGTCGTGGGAATGACTTCCCCAGCTTCGATTGAATCGCAGTCAATTCGGAAACTTTCGGGCCGGTGATCGTCGGGCTTTTTCTGAATGTCAGCGGTGATCCACTGATACAAGCTGAACTGTTCCTGCTCACCAGCCAAATATCTATAGGGGATTGGATAAAGACGCAAAGGTTTGCCGGAGGGGAGCAACCCAGCTGTGCAGACTGTTTCGAAGTATTTGCTGCTAAGCTCCGGGTAGGTCTTCGCCCAGATAAGAATCTTTTCTCTCGAATAACCTGATTTCATGGCGCACCAGCATAATCTATTACCACGAATCGAAGGTCCAGCGCCAAATTTTTTCCACAGTGTTCAGTGCGGCCTGACGGAGTTTCTGAATGTTCGACTCGATCCGCTCTTCTTCTCCGGGGCTTTCCAGGAGTTGTGCTCCACGAGATTGTCCGCCAAATAACGTTCCATGATTACTTCCCGCTCGTCTTCAGTGGCTTTAATCGGGGGCGTCTTCTGTTCCAAGTCTCGACGGATTTCGTTGTACGACGCCACTGCCCGCTCTCGGTTGCACAAAGTTTCGAGCAGTTGCCCGGCCAGTCAGCACATCCGATTAGGTTAGATGGCGGGTGCTGTAGGACTTGAGCCTGCGACTTCCGACAGGTTTGCGGTCAACTTGGTAAATCAAATGGTGACGAGTTGGCGCAAAAAGCGAAGAACCGGCCCGATGCTCAAGACCATTTGCTTGTCTTGCTTTTCGGCTTGTTCTTAGTACAACAAATCCCGGAACCTTAGGTAGTTGTGGTGACGAATTGGTGACAATTTCTTAACTTGGCTCGAAACAAAAGTATGGAAATGAGAGTTCAAGGCGTTCCAGCGCTGCTTTATGGTTGGAGCCCATCTAGAATGGCCGCGCCAATTCCTCCTGGTAAAACTCCAGAATCGAGCGCGGGGTTGCAACTTCGCTTCCTCCTTCGGTTCGTTCGGTCTTCATCACATCACGAGTCATATTCTGAAAGTGGCTATACAAATTCGGATCACTTTTTTGAAGATCCAAGATCACATATTTCGAGTCTGATTGAAAATAAATAAGGTAATAGCCAAATTCATCCCACACATCTCGCTTATCAAGATAACCTCTGTCTTCAAGAAGCCCCAGGTGCTCAAAAAAATCAAGCACATAAATCATTTCGGGCGGCGGGTCATGGGAATTAAGAAGGGTAAGGGCGTTGTGTTGGGGATTCAATCTCTTCGCTGCCAAATGTCTTCTAACGGTGGTGAAGCGATCAGAGTCGAACATCCGAACTTCGTCTACCAGGTGTTGCACCTTCGTGGACTCTCTAGTATCTCTAAGCTGCTGATAGGCGAAATAGACGCCAAGTGCCCCCAACGAGGTTGCGATCGCGAGGATTACTGTACCAATGGCTGTCAGGGCTTCCCACTTAACAGGCTTGTGCAGCCATACCTCTTGCTTTTCTTGCTCTTTTTCTTGGGATTGTGGCTTTTCTTCAGCAGATTGATTCTTGCCCATAGTTATCGGATTTTAGTGTATTAGGTTGTCGTGAAGTTGAATTTCATTTTCCCAAACGTACGAACTGGGTTCTCGGATAGCTCAACAGCCCTAGTAAGCGTGAGGTTCTTTTCCATACATCGATTTGTACCGGGTCAGCGTCGGAATAAAATTGAGCGAGGACAAATGAGAGGCTCCAAGGACTATTTGTGACTACCTCAACTTTTACGCCTTCACCCTTCGCAAACTTGCCGAGTCTATAACTAAGCGGATTGTTTTAATAGACGGCACCCCACTAGCAACTCTGATGATGGGTTACGATGTGGCATGTCGAATTGAAATTACAGTCCACACTTATGGCTAAACCTGTCTGTTTCTACTCTTTATTTCTGATCTTGCTGGTTGGCTGTTATGGCTGTGGTGGAAATAATGCAACGGCCAATGCTCCGCCGCAACCTGCGCCGACCGGCACCAATCCCACTCCCAATTTTACCCAACTAGCTCACATTCTCCATATGGGCCAGTCACTGGCAAGTGGTGACGATTCCTTGCCGGCCATCACCACGGCGGACACGGGGCATGGAAATTTTCAGTTTGCGCGGGGAGTGCACACCTGGCGGGAGGGGCAACCCGTGTTTTGCAAGGCGCCAGAATTGCGCCCTGATTCCGACTTCGCTCTAGTGCCCGTTACCGCGGGTGAACCGATTATCGGTTCTGGCGAGACGATTGCAAGCGGCCTCGTGGATCAACTGAAGGTGTCAATCGGATCTCCGCCAGATGTCCGTTTTCTTTTCAGTTTCTCCGGCCAAGGTTCAAAGCGGCTGCGGAATCTCGATAAGGAACACGATGACTCATCTGATCCTCGCAGCGGATTCGTCACGCCGGGAGGGTATTACCGCACCAGCATTGACGATGTGCGGCGTGGGTTGGCGCAGGCCAGATCCCACGGCTGGTCATATTCCGTGCCGGCAATTACATGGATGCAAGGTGAAAAAAACAATGATCAGCGCCTTGATGACTGGCTGCCTCCCTTGGATCGGCGATTTTTCCTTAACGCTTATGCTACCGAGTTGATTGCCCTGAAAAATGACTGGAACAACGACATTCTGCCCATCACCGACCAGGCACGTCGGATTCCGCTTTTCACTTATCAGACAAATTTGGCGATCTCGGGCCAGGCACAACTATTGGCAGCGCAACGCGATCCCGAGATCATCCTGGTTTCACCCATATATTTCATGCCCTCTGCACTTAACGGCTCCCCGGATAGTGGGAATCACTGGGGATATCTCATTCATATCAATGCCGACGCGCAAAGATGGCTGGGTGAGCAATTCGCGAAGGTAATCAAACGGAGCGTGGTGGATCATGAGACATGGATGCCGCTTTATCCGTTGCGAGCGACGCTCAGCTCAGACCGCCAATCGATTCTCATTGAATATCACGTGCCGCGGCCGCCGTTGGTGATTGATTCAACCTTTCTGCCCGCCGCCGGAACCGGAAATGGTTATATTGTTCGAGGCGGCCCCGACGTGATTGGTACCGCCACCGCGAGCCCGACCAGCATTCGTCTTACGTTGGCGACTCCTTTACCGGCGGGAACATTTACCGTCGAATATGCCTCGGAACATGGCACCGCGGTCGCCTTCCGCATGCCTTCACCTCTGCTGCAGGCTCGCACTGGTACGGTTTGGCCTAACGGCCAGGCCAGCTTTGAGCTTGTATTCGCTGGCGACCAGACAGCCCTTTTTCGCACCATACTTCAAGAAGGTGTATTCTTAGTTCAGAGCGATCTCAGCCAGCTGGGCGATACCGACAGCGTAATTCGTTCGGTTTCCTTAGATTCCTCTGGGAATACCGTGCTCAAGGGAGAGGTCCGCCAATTTAACGGGGTGGCATTTCAAGCGGGCCGGTTAATTCAGGTTCTCCGTAATTATAAGTACGGAAACGTTCACGACAGCGATCCCGAAGCCAGCATAAATAGTTTCGTCCAGGGGCCACGAGTTGGCCAGCCTTACCCTCTTTGGAATTGGTCTATAGGTTTTGAAGACCTTACAATCGATATTGGTTCGCCATTACGCCATCATGAACATGCATCCGGACCAAGCGTGGCAAAATGAAATGGTTTAGCAACGCCGGGTTGTTCTAGCGGGCGAGGTTAGAATGTGAGCGATAAACCGTCGCCACATCAATCCCCAAATCGGCTAAAACCGCTAAGCCCAGTGCTGGGCGTTCAATAGGTTAGATGGTGGGCGCTGCAGGACTTGAACCTGCGACTTCCACCGTGTGAATGTTGAATTCAAATTCACAAATCCTTTGCTTGTCTTGCTTTTCCGCGAACCACCTTCAAGGCGAAGCGTATGGTAGAGTGACCGCAGCGTTCGGGATTCAAAATTCAGCAAGTGACTTTACAGGAGAAGAATATGAAAACTTTTCAATGCATTAAAGCAACCGCGTTAGTGTTGGTAGTTCTAGCCGCAGCCTCGATTGCCCAGGCGCAGAACGTTCGGAGCTGGGTGTCGGGAACGGGTAATGATGCCGCCACCTGCACCCGCACCACGCCCTGCCAGACCTTTGCCGGTGCGCTCGCCAAGACCAACCCGGGTGGCGAGATTGATGCTCTTGATGCCGGCGGATTTGGCTCGGTGAACATCACTAAATCGATCACGATTGACGGCGGAGGCGGGCAGGTAGCCAGCATTATTCCGGCCAGCGGCCCCGCGGTCAGCATTACCGTTGCCAACGTCAACGTCACCCTGCGTAACCTTCAACTCGAAGGATTAGGCACGAAGCCATTCGGCATCAGCGTTGCCGCGGTCAACGGCGTGACTCTGCACGTGGAGAATGTCGCCATCACCAACTTCGTCCGAGTCGGTGTGGATTTCGAGCCCACCGCCGGCGGTCCGGTCAACCAGTTGTTCATGATCAACACTACCGTCCGCAACAACGCGGGCGGCGGCATCCTGATCGCCTACGCAAATGCGCTGCTGGAAAACGTGCGTTCGAACTTCAATGGGTTCGGAGTAAAAGCCATTGATGGCGCCCGGGCAATCGTCCGTAACAGTGACGCTTCCGGTAACACCAACATCGGGTTTGTGGCCAAGGGCACGGCAGCCAGCGCGGAGATGAACATCGCGGACTCTTCATCTTCCAACAATGGCAGCGACGGCGTTGATTCCGCGTCCGGCGGGCAGCCGACGATCGTTCGCATCAGCAACGTGACCGTGACCAACAATGCGGGCATCGGCCTGGACAACAACGGGGGCGGCCAGCTGCTGTCCTTCAGCCAGGGCGGACAGGGCACCAACAACGTCGGCGGCAACACCGGTGGCGATGGCGCGCCAACCGGCACCGTGCCCCGCCAGTAACCGGGTAACCAGCCGAAAGACAGAACACGAGATTCCGGCAAAATTTACCGGGCAACTTCCAGGTTGGAAGTTGCCCGGTTTGTTTTAAGAGTCAACTCCTGACTATGAAATGCAATTTATCGATTGGAGGGTTCCTAAAGAACGCTCAGGCGCATTTGGGACACTCGCAAATGTCTACAACCCTCGAAATTTACACCGTGCCTTTGCCTGCGCATCAGCGGGAAGCGGCAGAAAATCTTTCGCGAATGGTGACCAATGGTGACGAGTTGGCGCAAAAAGCGAAGAGCCGGCCGATGCTCACTCAGCACATTCAATAGGTTAGATGGTGGGCGCTGCAGGACTTGAACCTGCGACTTCCACCGTGTGAAGGTGGCACTCTACCGCTGAGTTAAGCGCCCCGCTTGCCAGAAGAGAATAAAATTGTAACAAATTTAGTCCGCTGTTCCTCTTTTAGCCTCGCGCTTCCTTTACAAACTCGTTGCGCAAGCATTTACAATCGCGCTTTCCTCCCATTTGCATATATTTGAAGTGGGTTCCGCCCTTTACATTTCCTTGCGTCCTATGTCCGACCAGCCCGGCCCTAAACCGCCTGTTTTTGAGACCCATGCCCGGCCGTCCCGCGACTTGGACGACCCGCGCACTCCCTTGAACACCAGACCCTCAGAATCAGGACCCGCCGTCCCTGCCGCGCCACAACTTTCCGGCTCACAACGGGTTCCTAATGGTGTGGCCAGCATTGCCATCACGCAGCAGGGTTTCCCTCTGAAGGGAGCCGCGGCTGATCGAATTACGGGGAGGAGCGCCGGCCAAGGCCTACGAGAGGATTCTGGCCCGAAACCCTCCCCAGCTGCAACCAACATGCTCGAAGCCGTCGATGACAACGAGGTCATGTTGCGGGTGTCGGCGGGCGATGATGTTGCTTTCGATTACCTGGTGTCAAAGTATCGCCGCCAGATCGTCGCGTTCATGTATCGCATGGTCCATAACCAGGGCCAGGCGGAAGAACTGGCGCAGGATTGTTTTTTGCGCGTGTACCGTTCGCGGGCCAACTATGCGGCCGAGGCCCGGTTTACCACCTGGCTGTACCGGATCGCCACCAACCTGGTGTTGAACTACGCGCGGGACACTCGCAGCGAGCGTATTGCGGCCAAGGTGAACCTCGACGAGCCGGATGCCGAAACCGGCGCCATGCCCGACGTCGCCGATCCGGGATTGACGGCCGAGGCCAGCCTGTTGCGCCGCGAGCGCCTGGCCGCGATTCGCCAGCAGGTGATGGCGCTGCCCGAAAAACAGCGGGTCGCGGTGCTTATGCATAAGTACCAGGAAATGGATTACCGGCAGATCGCCGGGGTGTTGAAATTGAGCGAGTCGGCGACCAAGTCTCTGCTGTTTCGCGCCTACGAGACGCTTCGCCAGAAATTGCAGCAGTTTGCTTGAGTGAAGCTGGTTAAAGACCGAATGTAAAGATCAAGTTCAGCGATTGTTCATCGCACGAACAGGAGCCGCCATGAATTGCCCGCAGGTAGAGGAAAAATTGTTGCAGAGCCCGAGCGCCATCACCGCTGAAGCGCAGGAGCATCTCGTCTCCTGCAGCCCTTGCTCGGAAAAATGGGCGGCGCTGCAAAGCACCACGAATCTGCTCGACGAGTGGCAGGCGCCGGAGCCGTCGCCTTACTTCAATACCCGGCTGCAGGCCATGTTGCGTGATGAAGCCCGGCGTGCGCCGGGCGCGTTCTCGTGGCTGCGCGCCGCCTGGCTGCCGCGCCCGGTTTTTGGCCTGGCCCTGGCCTTGATGATGGCGGTGGGTGTGGGCATCCACGGCACTTCGCCGGAACCGGTTGCGACCCCGTCCACCGGGACCCCGGTGGTGGCCGCCACCAGTCCCGCGATCTATGACTTGCAGGCGCTGGAAAATAACCACCAGTTGCTGGCGGATTTCGATGTGCTCGATGACGCGGCGCCGCCCCCCGCCGATGAGGACACGGCTGCGCCCTCGGAGACGCCGGTGGAGAGAACGTTATAAGCTGGAGATAGAAGAGCTCGGATCCATAGCGTCAGAGTTTCGAGGATGAGAGTTCCAGGTTTGAGAAAAGTTCACTGAAGTCAAAATGAAATCGTATCTCCATTCCGCCCGCGTTACCGCTATCGCCCTGCTGCTGGGGCTGCCGCTGACGTTTGCCCCGGTGAATGGGTCGGCGCAGAACCGCAATCCCAATGGGGGCATGGGCGGCCGCGGGCAGCACAAGGCCGCCGGCGCCTGGCTGCGGAAACAGCAGAAGCTTCCTCCTCAGGACCAGCTTCGCGCCCTCGAAAATGACCCAGGATACAAGAAACTTCCGCCCGATCGTCAACAGATACTGCGCAATCGCCTGAAGCAATTCAACGCGCTTCCACCCGAGCAGAAGGAGCGCATGGTCAACCGCCTGCACGCCTTCGAGAGTCTGAGCCCGGCGCAGAAACAGACGGTGCGCCAGTTGCATGGGGAGCTCAGGCAGCTACCCGACGATCGCCGCCAGTTGGTGAGAAAGGCCTTCCGCGACCTCAGGAACCTGCCGGAAAATCAGCGGGAGCAGGCCTTGAAGTCCGGGCAGTTCTCAAGTTTTTCTCCGGGTGAGGTCAACCTGCTGCACGGTATGCTGGGTCTCGAACAATTCTTCCAGCCCAATAACCAGGAAAGCAACGAACCGCCTTCACCCGAAACGCCGATCGCGCCGCCGAAATAATTAAAACGCACGCTCTTTGTTCTTCGGGCAGAGAAAATCGTTTTCTATGTCCATTAGCACAGAAGTACGCGTTTTATGCGAATTGTCATTCCGAGCGCAGCCGAGGAACCCTTTGTTTCCCGTGCGCAATCCGCGTTACATACCAAGCGGCACACGCTAAGAACCGCCGCTCAGGTTATAAGCGCAGCCTGCCTTTGACTCCTGCGGCGGAAGGAAATAATACTTTCACCCGGAGGTGCACCAATCCCCCACTGGGTCGGTTTAAGCAAAACCCTGGAAGACTTCCTCGATTGCCGGTCGCCGGCTCGCCAGGCCATGGCTGGACCAATAAAAAGGCATATTCAAAGGCAGGCTTCGCGTAGAACCAATGCGAATGCCGGGAGAATCCATTGATTAAGACTGACACTCCGACCACTCCAGAGGAAACCAAGGGTTCCTCGGCTGCGCTCGGAATGACAATTCATAGAACACGTGTGCTGATCGAGGGGATGGCGTTCTCGGATATAACCACCGAGAACCCGCTCTAGTTCATGCTGGCCTGCGACCGCCGGATCGACATCACCGTCTCGCGAATCTCGGCCGCGTCTGACGCTTCGGGAGCGATCTCCAGATAATCGTTGAAATCAGCCAACGCCCCGCGCGTCTGCTGGTTGTGGAACCGCAGCACCGCGCGCTGTTTTACATCTTCCGCCGAGCGTGGGTAGATGGCCAGAATCATCTCCGCGAAGGGCAGCGCCTTCTTGAAATTCCGCTGCGAGATATACACCGTCTTCAGATTATTGAGCATGCGGTTCAGCCACTGGCGGCGCGTCACCGACAGCAGGAACTGGGGCTGCATGGAAATATTCCCGGAGTAGATTTCATCGAGCAGGCGCTGGCAATCGGCGGGCGCCAGGATCGCGCCACCCGCGTAGGCGTCGATCAGGATGCCCTCGCCGTGCACGTCGTAGTGTTTCAGCAGGAAGTGGCCCGGCATTCCCACGCCGGAGAGGGGAAAGCCGATGCGCCGCGCGGTCTCCATATACACCAGCGCCAGGGTGATGGGAATGCCCAGCCTGCGCTCCAGCACCTCGTTCACAAACGAATTGCGAGGATCGTAATAATCATCGCGGTTGGCGCGAAACTCTTCTTCGCGGAAGAGTACGTGGTTGAGCGCGGCAATGGTATCGGCATGGCCGGCTGCGCGCCGCACCCGCGCCGCGACCCGTAGCGCCAACCCGGCCAGCCGGGCATCGCATTCCGCAGCATCGAGCGCGGGATACTCGGTGCGCGCGATGAGGCACGCGCAGTGCAGCAGATCGATCTGATCGTCCGCCACCTCGCCCTTGACCGCTGCGGCGAATTGCGACAGCACCGCGGCCATCGCCGCCGCATTGGGAAATGCCGGGGAGCTCATTTCAGCAGGTTCCTCGCCAGGAACAGCACGTTGGCCGGGCGTTCCGCCAGCCGCCGCATGAAGTACGGATACCATTCCGTTCCAAACGGGATATACACGCGCATGCGCCAGCCCTGTTTGACCAGCGCCTGCTGCAGGTCGCGCCGCACCCCGTAGAGCATCTGGAATTCGAACTGCTCAGGCTTGATTCTTTCCGACTCGGCAAACGCGATGGTCCCGGCAATCATTTTTTCATCGTGGGTGGCGATGCCGTGATACACGCCGCTCTTCAACAGTATTTTCATCAGTCGAACGTAGTTGTTGTCCACGTCTTTCTTGTCGGGAAATGCGATTTCCGGCGGCTCCTGGTAGGCGCCCTTGCACAACCGGATGCGTATGCCGTCCTGGCATAGAGCCACCACATCATCTTCGCTGCGCCGCAGGTATGACTGGATCACGGTGCCGATCTTGCCGGGATGCAGAGGATGGATCTTACGGGTGAAATCAATCGTCTTCTGGGTGTAAGGAGAGCCTTCCATATCCACTCGCAGAAAGCTGTTGACGCGTTCGGCGTGCTCCAGCAGCTCCAGGGTGATGGATTGCGCCAGCTTTTCATCCACGTCCAGGCCCATATGAGTGAGCTTTAGGCTGCAATTCGCATCCAGCTTGCGCGCCGCAATTTCGTCGAGAAGCTGGTGATAAAGCTGGGCGCTGTGCCCAGCCTCGGCGGCGTCGGTCACGTTTTCGCCCAGGTTATCGATGCTCACGCTCATGCCCAGCTGGTTGGTGCGGGCGGTCGCCTGCAGCACGTCTTCGAGGGTCATGCCGGCGACAAACCGTCCAGAAAGCCGGCGGCCCACCGCCGACCGCTCCGCCATGGCGCGCAATGACTTGTTTTCCGAGAGCGAAATGAAGAAAGCTCTTAGCATGCAGGGTTTTCCATTGTATCGCCTCGCTCGCGGCTGGTGGTTTGTCCTGCCGCCCCCGGTACCCTAAAATAAACACTGTCATGGCCGAACCCCGCGCACTGCAGCATATGAGGGACCGCCGGAGCATCGCTCTGCGCGATGAGATCAGCGCCATCCTCGAAGGCGAGCTGGGCGACCCGCGCATCGGCCTGGCCTCGGTCACCGAGGTGCAGATGGGCGCGGGCGGCAAATCGGCGACCGTGTTCATCAACGTCGAAGGCACCGAAGAAGAAGCCGACGAGACCATTGCGGGGCTTAACGCGGCGGTAGGTTACATCCGCCACCAGTTGATATTGCGCCTGCAGTTGCGCCGCCCGCCCGAGCTTCACTTCCATCATGACCGCGGCCATAGCTACGGCGCCCGCGTTGACCAGCTCCTGGCGCGCGTGGCCAAACGGCGCAAGAAAGAAACCTAATTCATATTGCCCCCCGTCAGGAGCCGTTGCCATGCAGATATCCCTTGCCCAGCAGGCGCTCGCGTTCGCCGGCGCCGTCATCGTCCTCATCGCCTATAGCGGGCACCAGTTTCACTGGATGGATTCGCAGCGTCCCCTGTACAACGCCATGAACGTGGTGGGTGGCGCCATGCTGGCGTGGGCCGCGCTGCATCCGTTCCAGGTGGGTTTCGTGCTCATGGAGGGCAGTTGGACGATCATCAGCCTCATTGGCCTGGCCAAGGCCATGGGCCGGGCGCGACCGGTATGACCCGCCAGACCGCTGCAAGACCGCTTTAAATTGGTACACTGACCTGCCCGGATGAGAGAACGAACCCGTTTATGGCTGGAGGTGCTGACCGTGATGGTCTTCTGCGCCTTCTTTTTTTTCTACGCCCTGGGCAGCTTCGGATTGGTCGGCGCCGACGAGCCCCGCTATGCCCAGGTGGCCCGGGAGATGTTCAACCGCCACGAACTGATCACTCCCTACCTGAACGGACAACCCTGGCTGGAAAAGCCCGCGCTGTATTACTGGCGCGCCATGATCGCCTACAAGATTTTCGGGCCGCAGGATTGGGTGGCGCGCATGCCTTCCGCCACCTACGCCCTGCTGCTGGTGATGATCATTTTCTTCCACATGCGGCGATTTCGTCCCGGCGCCCAGGTGGATGCCGCATTGATCACCGCATCCTGCGCCGGAATCATCGGGTTCGCCCGCGGCGCTTCGACTGACATGCAACTGGCCGCGCCCTTCGGCATCGCCATGCTGGGCTGGTATGCGTGGTATGAAACTCGCAAGAAAATCTGGCTGCTGGATCTGTACATCTTTCTCGCCATCGGCACCCTGGCCAAAGGTCCGGTTGCCGCCGGCCTGGGCGGCCTGATCGTGATCGTGTTCTGCCTGCTGCGCCGCGACTTCAAATCCGCGCTACGCACCCTGTGGATACCCGGCATTTTGGTGTACGCCGCCATCGTGCTGCCATGGTACATCTCGGTACAGCTGGAGAATCCCACGTTTTTCCGCGTGTTCTTCGTGGAGCATAACCTGGAGCGCTTCTCCACCAACCTGTATCGCCACCAGCAGCCCTTCTGGTACTACGTCCCGGTGATGGCGCTGGCGCTGCTGCCCTGGACGGCCTACGCGGTGGTGGCGATCAACGACGCCATCCGGGGAGAGATCAGGTTCTGGCGCGAATCCCGCAATGGGCGCAACCTCGCCACTGCCGGTGGCGGTCAGGGCGCGAGTGTAAGCGCGAACCACCAAATGTCGGCCAGCCAGCCGGCGGATGCATCGACCGAAACGCCAAGGCGAAACTCGCAGGCGCAGAAAACTTTTGTTCCGGAACCGCTGGCGCAGGAAGAAGACGCCAGGGCGGGAGCGCTGCTCAGCGACGGCGGAGGGGTGGGAGCCCGGCTTGACGGCCCCGAGTCTCGACACCTTCCGCCCGACGGTTTCCCCCAGTTCCTGCTGCTGTGGACGCTGGCGCCACTGGTCTTCTTTTCCATCTCCCGGTCCAAGTTGCCGGGCTACATTCTGCCTGCGGTGCCGCCCTGCACCATCCTGATCGCTGACTATTTCCGGCGGTGGCGGGCCCTGCCGGTAAGCCGCGTCGTGCTGCTCGTACATAGCGCGGTGGTGGCGACGGTAGCGGCCGCATTGCTGATGCTCCCCTGGTTCCTGCTGCACGCCAGGGTGGTGCCGCCCACCAGCACGCTCATCTGGGCGGCGGGCGCGGCGCTGCTCATTTTTGCCGTGGTGGCGGTGACCATCCACCGGTCAGGATTGCGAATGGTGCGCTTCGTCACCGTGGCCCCGCTCATCCTGCTGATGGGCTTCCTGCTGCGCGCCGGCGGTCCCATCATCGATGAGGTATATTCCAGCCGTCCCATTGCCCGGGATCTGGCCCAGATCGAGACCAGGAAGTCTGAGATTGCGGTATTCAAAGTCAAACGGGAAGTGGAATACGGGCTGGGTTTTTACCGCGATCAGGAGGTAAAGAGTTACGATCGCAACGAGATCCCCGCCGGTGATCACCTGCTCGTCGCCCGGGAAGGGACGCACGACGAGCTGACCCAGCGCCTGCCCGGCCGCCGCCTCTCACCCTTGGGTGGCTTTCCCCCCCAGCACCTGGAGTACTACTGGGTGTCGCAAGCGGCGCACTGAACCGCAGGGTAAAGCCAGCTGCGCACCTTACGACCGAGTTTGCGCGAGATTTTGTTGTTTTGCTTTCCATAAAAAATCTCGAGAAGTTGCATAAAAGGGTGTCGATCAACGACTTACTCTATCCCTTGTCATCCTGGAGCGAGCTTTCGCCTCTTGTTTGAGCGAAGGAGCTTGTGCTTTCTTTTAATCCTGCCTTTTTCAGGGAGCCCGGGGAGCGGGAGCTCGATCCAGGACGACAAGGGTGAGGGGACTAGCGCTGGCAAATGTTCTTCATGCAACGGCTTGAGGCGCACCGCGCCTAGCCCGCCTGCTCCCAGACAAATGCGTCGAACTTATGCTCCACCTTGAACCCGAGGCGGTCGTACAACGCCACCGCCGAGGTGTTGCCCGAGGTCACGGTCAGCGACAACGCGCTGATTTTCTTTTTACGCAGATGGCGGCAGCACCCCGCGATTAAAGCCCGCCCGATTCCCTTGCCCTGGTGCTCCGGGACTACGCATACCTGGGTCACGTGGCCCACGTCGCTGCGCACCCGCGAGCATAACAACAGGCCGATCTGGGTCTGGGTGACGCGGTCGATGGCAACCAGTGAGCTTTCCGGGTCGAATTGGCCGCACCCCGGGAAGCGCACGATGTTGTTAAGGAAGCGCAGCGACCCGGCGATCCCGCGATACTGGTCGTTGATCTCGGCATCGAGATGCCCGCGATAGCTCGCGGTGATGACCCCGGCGCTGGGCTGAAAATCCTGCTCCGTCCACTTCCTGATCTCGACGTTCACCAGGCTGGCTGCCGCGGGCGCGGTTCCGTTGGTGCGCACCGTTCGCGGCGCGGCCTCGGCCAGCGATTTCATCATGAAGAGCCGCGTCCAGCGACGAAATCCGTTCTGCAGAAAGGGACGAACGATGCTGCCTTCATCGTGCAGCAGAAGTTGCGCCTCGATGCGGCTGACTCCCGGGGATTGTTGCAGGGTTTCAATGACATGGGTGAGCAGTTTCTCCTCGAGCCCGTCCTCTCCAGCCTTCTTCGGTTTCTGCGCGATCTCGGGCGACGCTCCCGGTCCCGGCGCCACAAACAGGTCGCCGATCACGCCCTTGCTGCCCTCATAGACGAAAAACGCGTAGCCTGAGGCCCGCCCGCCTTCCATGGCCGCATAGCCGGGAAGGATCTTGGCGTCCACATAGCGCAGCACCATCTCCGCCGATGTTGTGTAATCCCACGCCATGCGCTGCGCCCAGCGCCGGGTCTCGGACTCCATGAGCGGACGCAAGTCATTCGAATTCAGATGTCGTAAGTCGAGGATTTCCATCGGTAAGCAGAGGCGCCGGCCTGCATCAGCGGGGGAGTACACATCGCAGGTTCCGGCCGGAGCTTTAAGCCGGGGTTTACGCCTTTAAGTCAAAGGGTGCGAATTCAGTCTATGGCCTGCACCGTGGAGGCACAACCACAGGTAGGGTAGGGAACCACAAGGGATAGCGGAACCGAGATGGTCAATTGTTTTTTTATAGTTCTGGGGCGGCGGGGAATATTAAAAGAAAGCTCAAGCGTATTCGCTCACTTGGGCGCCGCAACGACGCGTAGTCCCTACCGCTTCATCACCCACATGGCCCAGCCCACCACCACAGTCCCCACCACAAACATGCAGAAGCAATACACCCCATAACGCAGCATGGTTTTGGGAGTATTGCGCTGGGTAATGCCAAAGACAATCGATGCGAAAAACGCGAAGGTGATGGCCGCGGTCAGGTGCGAGAGGGTAATGGTTTCGGTCATGGTTTTTTACCCATGGCGATGTCATAGGCATCGACCGCGCTGATGAAATTCAGCAGTCCGGCCACGATGATGAACTTGGTGCCGTAATCGGCGGTCGCCAGTTGGATGGCGCCGTGCCCCCAATCCATGGCGCGGGTCAGGAAGTAAAGACCGCCGGCGGAAAGGTCGCCGATGAAGCCCAGCATGTCCAGGATGTCGCCCGAGTTGAGCAGGTAGATCTTGCCCTGCATCATCAGGCCCATGAAGAACAAGCCGGCAATCGAGATCAGCAGCAGCAGGCCGCGATAAAATTTGCCCTGCAAGAAGTGTCCGCCGCCGGGAATCAGCCAGCCCAGAAGCAGCGACCCCACCGCCAGCTTGGTCACGCGCCGGGCGACCTTGACTCCCATGTTGCGGCCTACGGTATCAGCTTTGTTGTGCATGCCGCCGCCAGGAAATAATTATTTGCAGAGTCATCAAGCCAGCACCAGCTCTCTTTGGATCTTGCCAGTGACCTCGGCCGCCTTTTCGCGAACCAGTACGTTTACCTCACTGCGCACCCCGAAGTGGGGCAGGTAGATGCCCGGTTCTACCGAGAAACAACTGTTGGGAATGATCTCGCGCTCGTCCTGGGTCTCAAGGTTATCCATGTTGGCGCCGTTGGCGTGAATGCTGCTGCCGATCGAGTGCCCGGTGCGGTGGGTGAAGTATTGCCCGTAG
>JBBQWT010000015.1:0-93782 GCA_038210375.1 Terriglobales bacterium
AGTTCGGTCCCTATCTGATGTGGGCGGAGGAGATTTGAGGGGGCCTGTCCTTAGTACGAGAGGACCGGGATGGACGAACCTCTTGTGTTCCAGCTGTCATGCCAATGGCACGGCTGGGTAGCGAAGTTCGGTTGTGATAAACGCTGAATGCATATAAGCGTGAAGCACGCCCCAAGATGAGATCTCCCAACCCTTAAGGGTAATGAAGGGCACATGAAGACCACGTGTTTGATAGGCTCGAAGTGGAAGAGCGGTAACGCTTGTAGCTTACGAGTACTAATCGCCCGTTCGGCTTGACCATAAAATTTACTCAACGCATCAACAATTCCTTGTTGATTCCCAATTGCTATTCAGTTGTGAGGCTTCGTTCCTCACTCACCAACCCAGCTCTTTCTCAATCTTTTGTCCAAGTTTTCGCGCGTGCCGCCTGCTCCACCGCAACTCCAAATGAGGCGCGCACCCTGCCGACCCGGGGATGGCAAACCGGCAGCCGCGATACGAAGTCGGTGATCTTACCGCAGGGGTCACACCCGTTCCCATCCCGAACACGGAAGTTAAGCCCTGCTGGGCCGATGGTACTGCACGCGTAAGTGTGTGGGAGATTAGGTAATCGCCGGCGTAAATAAAGGCCACTTTGATAATCCAAAGTGGCCTTTTCCTTTTGGGCCAGGATTGGGGACTTGGTACTGTAATTAGAGAGATTTGCCGTGAAACCGGATTCCACGAACCTCACCGACCGATGGTAAAGATTTGATCCCGGATACGATTGTTCTCCTGCCGGGGCTAGACGGAACAGGAACACTTTTCTCGGACCTCATCCCTGAATTCCGCGCACGCTGCGCGTTAATATTGCCAGGTATCCGACCCAACGGTTTCTTTCTTACTCGCAGCTTATTCCCCACTTGGAGGCGGTAGTCCCAGTTAACAGTCGATTCGTTCTGGTAGCTGAATCCTTTTCGACCCCATTGGCGGTACAATTTGCAGCCACCCGCCCGCCGAACCTGGCAGCGTTGGTAATCTGTGCGGGATTTATTGCGAATCCCATGGGAAACTGGTCATCACTGCTCAAGGCATTGGCAAGACCACTTGTCTTTAGGCTTCCCATGCCAGACCTGGTGCTGGAACACTTTCTTATCGGGACTAGCCCGTCCGATGGTCTCAACTGCGCCGTCCGTCAAGCCCTACGACTCGTAAGTCCGGAAGTCCTGGCGGAACGAATTCGGGCCGTTCTGGATTGCGACATGAGAGAAGATCTAGCCCGGACGAAAATCCCCGTGATGTATATCCAGGCCGAACACGACCGTCTGGTGCGTGCAAGTTGTTTTGAGGAGGTACAACGTTTTCGGACGGACGCCGTGCTGGTCAAGCTCCCGGCTCCCCATCTTGTTCTCCAGACCGAACCGCGGAAAGCCGTAAATGTCATGATGCGATTCATTGATCGGCTGCCTGAATGAACCTGGCCTGGCGGGATGTCTATGTCGCCAACTAAGACGTTTCTATTCTGCATGGGAATTTCCGAAGTCGTGTGGATTGCGTTCATGCTAGGGCCTGCGGCCATGCGAATTCAAGCTGGCGGCGCTACCGGCATCGCTATCACCGTTCCCCGAGCCCTCCGATGGCTTCCAAGGCCTGTGCAGATTCCAGCAACGATGTTGGCCGTTCCTCTAGTCATTGGTTCCCTTGGTGCCTATGTCCGATCCCAACAACTTGATCCAGCAAGAACCTCGCAGACCTATCGGTAAATTGCCGGTTGATGAGGCGATTCCTTCATGAACTTCGATTACGCCACGAAGCGTTGAACAAGCGAACCCTTCGGGTCGAGAGAGGGAGAAGCTTACCGGGTCTGTGGTTGCGATGTTAGAGTGTGCTTTACGGAGGCCAACTGGTGAGCGGTGGCCCATTTTCTTTGCCACAAGTGACGGAAGGTGCATATCGGTGAAATTGAGACCATCTTGGAGATTGATCTCGACGATCTTGGTTTGTAACGTCATCGCTGTTGTATTGATAAGTTTCGAAGGGTTTCTTACGCTTCGCTACGCACCCTGGGGTCGATTGGCAGTCGATCTTTCGAGACTATCTTCCGCCCAGCTTGCGATGAAGTACGGCGATCCCGCAGCGCTTCTGCGGAGGGGGCTTCTCCTCAACCTGTGGGTATTTGGGCCAGCAATAGCGATGATCGTGGGACTTGTGGCGGGCTTGATTTATCGACGGGCAGACTGGTGGGTGAGTGTTATGAGTTCCCTGGTTTTGATTCTCGTATGCTCGACTCCTACCTCGATTGACACCGCCGGAGCCGCTCTGCTTTACATCTTTATCACTTGGCTGGGAATGGGACTGGTTTGCGCGAAGCGTCAAACCAAGGCGCCGCCGGTTTCCGCCTAGGGAAATTCAAGGGCGATTTGTGCAATTCCCCCGGATGTTCCACTTGTTCGGCAGGGTGATTCAATATGGGCCCGAGCGACACGACGACGCTAACCATATTTAGGTGTCACAAACATTTTTGGCTCAAACGGTTCTACGATTGCCATGTATTTTCCGGCGAGGAAGGCTGCTAGCGGCGGCGGGGACGCTTGGGTTTGAATGCACATCGCCTCTTACTGTGAAATCGTCGGGTACAAGAACGAGGTCTACCATGCGAATCCTGTCTTTCATCGGAGTGATGTGCACATTGTTTATTGCATTAGGTTGTACCTCCAAGGGAGTGACGCAATTGGGAGGAAGTTTCAGCAGCTATCAAAGCCCTTCCGACGTCCGCAATAGGCTTCAACGAGAGGGATTGAGTGGTCGTTGGCGGGAAGAACACAAGGGCTTGGCGCCCAGGGACCCGCGTCCTGCCTATGATTTTGTCACTATGTCAGGGCCCTACATAATTTCGGGTGTCGAAGACCGCTTTGAGCTGACATTTTATAATGGTCGGTTGATGTCGACCGAGTTTTCAACGGCACGTGGTGCTGAGGTCATTGCCGCGATGCGGGTGCAAGGTATTAAAGTGCCTCAGCAACCCCGATCAGAGATTACTCTCGATCGGCGCACCAGGTTTCGCTATGACGTAGACCCAGATGGCACGTTTCGATTTAATTGGACTGATACGAAGCTGGAAGAAGAGTCGAGCGAATGGGTCGGAAAATATGCGTAACGACATCGATTGTACTGACCTGCCCCCAGTGTCGTTCCCTAGAAAATACCAAGAACTTAATTGCAGGCCCGGCTCGTTATCGTGGCACTGAGTGTGGAGAGCAAATGTTTTCCAAGAACAAGATCGTATACCTGGCGATGTTCTCGATGTTAGTGGTTGTGGGTGCACACGCAAGAGGACACGGAACGTTCTCACTCCCCAATTCGATATTGTTGTTTGGAGGTTCCGGCGATTTTCAAATAGTAATGCGGAGCACGTCAGAGGTCGTACAGATTCCGCCGAATCCTGGCGGCAACAAAGGGCCTAGCGCATTTCCGGGCCTGGACACAAATGCAACTCTCTTGAGTTCGGGATTTCCAGTTGCGAACGATAACAGCAGAAGATGGAAGGTACGCTGCGCAGTTGCTGTTTATTCACGCTCCGAACGGCAATGGCGAACCTACGGCGATTTTACTCAAGTAAATGTGTCGGTGGTCTCACCTGACCATTCCAAAGTGGCCTTTTTGGCGGAGGAGGTTAATGGCGAGAATCGAGAGTCGCTCCTACTGCTTGATATTGCCACTCGACAAATAGCAAAACTTGCAGCAATTCCTGCAGGTACCCTCAACTGGTCTCCTGACGGGAAAAAGCTCGCCTTAGATGTTTATAGGGGAGAAAAAAATCCGATGATAGAGGTATTCGATATCCCTTCGCAGGAAACCCGCTCGCTCGAAGAGGGGAGTTTTCCGGCTTGGTCCCCTTCGGGGGAGTGGATCGCTTATGTTGATCCTTCCAGGGAGAAAATTCATCTGGTGCATCCTAATGGTACGGGCGATCATGTAGTGAACGATGTTGGAGGCAGAGTTTTGGGTTACAGGTATTTTGGTCTTCAGCCGGTATGGTCCCCTGATAGTACCAAGCTGCTCCTCAACGAATATAAAGGAGATGGGGATACCCATGATGTTGTACTACTGGATATCAAAAGCGGCACGATAACGACGAAATCCCACAACGGTTATCCGGTGCTTGGCTGGGCAAGTGAGCACGAGCAGGGCGACCGCTAGATCCCGCTTGCCGGGTGCTCTCAATATAGAAAGACCCGTGCAACGATTTCCCAGGGGGACGAAACCAGCAACAAGAGCCGCCCCGAGGTCTCTCCACTACGCCTCGCAAAGGCCCGGGGTCTCCGGTCGAGATGACATTTGTTTGGAGGGCGAAAGTAAGCCCGGAGCGAGTCGCCAGCTCATGATCACGCCTCCGCACTGGGTCCCCCCGCACCTTTGCCCAGATTGGCGGCGCCTCGTCCGCATGAATTCCCGTAAGCTAAGATGAAAATATGATTCCGGTTTGCTTCGTTTACTTCGGCGCCTCGGTCCTGGCGTTTGGAATTCTTAATATGCTTTTCCCCATGCGCTTCCTGGGCATCGACACCCGGTTGCAGGCGGGATTCATCGTGGGCGCGGGCTTCCTTCTCATCAATTTTGGCTGGTCGATTCCTGCCAAAGAATTGCGCATCGCCGCACCGCGAACCGAGCTGGATAAATATTTTCCGGTGTACCAGTTCTACGAAATCCATTCGGTGCACATCAACGCATCGAAAGCGCGAGTGTACCGCGCCATCAAGGAGGTGAAGGGCAGCGAGATCCGTTATTACCGCAGTCTCACCTGGTTGCGGCGATTTGGGCGTCCCGGGCCTCAGGACATCCTCAACCCCGGCGCCAAGGATCCGATCCTCGATGTGGCCACGCGCACCGGCTTTCGCCTGCTCGCCGATCAGCCCGAACGCGAGATCGTGCTGGGCATCATTATCATGCAACCGCCCGAATGGCCGATCGGGCTCGACCCGCAAAACCCGTTGCCTTCCGCGGATTTTAAAACGTTGCATGAGCCCGGCTTCGCCATTGCCGGCATGGATTTCGTGATCGACGAAGAAGGCCCGGAATCGTGCTGGCTCACCACCGAAACCCGCGTGTGGGCCGCGGATGCAACCTCCTTAAAACGATTCTCCGCCTACTGGCGCACCATCTATCCCGGCAGCGCGCTGATTCGCCGGATGTGGCTGCGCGCCATCAAAAAGAGGGCCGAAGGATAGATTACTTTTCTTCATTTAGAGACAATGCGGTGGGATGCCTGGGCTGGTAGAGGCCGACTTCGCCGCCGCCGGGTAACGTGATTTTGATGACCGAGCCCCATCGCGCCTCCTGCACCTCCGAACATATGACGCCCCTTTGCTTAAGCCTCAGGATCTCCGATTCAAGGTCGTCACACATGAAGTAGAGCTCGTGGCGATCGTTTCCATCGCTGGGATGGATCGCGGCTTCGGCCGGAGGCAAAGCAAAAACCAGCCATCCGCGACCGGCATCCACTGAGGCTAGTTTTAATATGTCGCGAAAGAAAACGCGATCAGCGTCTGCGTCCTTGCTGTAAACGATCATGTGGGAGCCAAAGATCATAGGGCGGTCCTTTCGAAATAAGATTCTGCTTGCTGCTGATTTCTTGTTTACTTCGGATGTCGTCAAATATCTCAAGTTTACGTGTGGTTGCTCCTGGTTTAAGGTCCAGCTGGATGCTGTCGAAGATAAAGTCGCGTGTTGTCGTCTTTGCTTTGAGACTTTATCTGGCGCAAGCGGAAATCCCACCCACATCCCATGGTCATCTCGACCGGAGACCCCGGTTCTTTGCGGGGCGCCGTGGAGAGACCTCGGGGTTGCATTTAGTCTTGTGGTGCATGGTCAACCTGTCTGGACCGGCGAGCCTGAAGCAATTTCTACTACTATAAGGCTCCACTGACGTGATTCTTTACTACATCACCGGACGCAAGCACTTCACCGGAACCGCCGACCACCAATTCGAGCGCACCCTGGCGCACATCCACGCCGCCGCCCACTCTGGGGTTGACATGATCCAGTTGCGCGAAAAAGATCTCACTGGATCGGAGTTGGAAAAATTTGCGCAGGAGGCCCTTCGAGCTTGTCGCCGAGGCAACTCCGGTTGCAAACTGCTGATGAACTCCCGCACCGACATCGCCCTGGCTGCGGGTCTCGATGGGGTGCACCTTACCGGCAGCGACGTTTCACCGGCTGAGGTTCGATTGATCGCCCGACGCGTTTCGGGCCACTTCACTATTGGAGTCTCGTGTCACAGCGTCGAAGAAGTCATTTCGGCAAATTTGGCCTCGGCGGACTTTGTGGTTTTCGGTCCCATATTTGAGAAGGAGGGCGGCGCGCCCCAGGGACTGGAAGCCCTTGCTGTTGCTTGTAGAAATTCAACCATTCCGGTGCTGGCGCTGGGCGGGATTACTCCGGCGACGGTGGCAGCGTGTGTCGATGCTGGAGCAGCGGGGATCGCCGGTATCCGACTGTTTCAGTTCGATGGCGAGCTAAACAAAGCCGACCTCTGCTGAACATGCGGGGCCGGGTTGGTTCTCTGCAGATACTGGGTTGAACCGCATGATCAAAGGCAACCCCGAGGTCTCTCCACTACGCCGCACAAGAGCCTGCGGACTCCGGTCGAGATGACAGTTGAGATGAGGACAGGGTTTTGATGATGCGCGCATGAAGATCGAATTCAACCGCAAGATCAACAGCCGCCCCGAGGTCTCTCCACTACGCCGCACAAAAGCCTGCGGACTCCGGTCGAGATGACAGTTGGAGAGGGGTTGGATTTCTCCCGAGCTGATGACATTATCCACCGGTGAAGGAGGGTGAAGCTGGGTCTTACGCGATGCCTCAATCCAGGGTCTTGGCGATATCGGGTTCGGCTTCGTGCTCCGCGGGTTGGGGCTGCGGACGTTGCATGTGATCGCGAATCAGCGATTCCTGCAGGATGGCAAATCCTTCTTCCGGGGAATTCACCATGGCAAATAATTTCAGGTCGTTGGGAGAAATTGCTCCGGCATCGGCCAGCGCTTTGAAGTTGATGATGTTTTCCCAGTATTCCTTGCCGTAGATGATGACCTGGATTTTCTTGGCCAGCTTGTGGGTTTGCGCCAGGGTCAGGATTTCCATCAGTTCGTCGAGGGTGCCGAAGCCCCCGGGAAAAACCACCAGCGCCTTGGCCAGGTAGGCGAACCAGTATTTGCGCATGAAGAAATAATGAAAATCGAAGTTGAGTTCGGGAGTGATGTACGGGTTCGACTTCTGCTCAAACGGCAAGCGAATGTTCAAGCCGATGGTCTTGCCGCCGGCTTCATGGGCGCCGCGGTTGGCAGCTTCCATGATTCCCGGGCCGCCGCCCGAGGTCACCACGAAGCGATGGCGCCTCGACTTTAGAGTCAAGGTCCAGGTGGTGAGCATCGACGCCAGCTTGCGCGCGTCTTCGTAATAGCGCGCCATATTGACCGCGGCATGAGCGCGGCGCAGCTTCTCCTGCTCTTCCGCAGGCGCGGGCTCGGCCCCGCCGGGCTTGGCAAGAAGTTGCAGCGCGCCTTGCGACGTTTCCAGGCTGTGGAAGCGCGCCGAGCCGAAAAAAACCACGGTGTCCTGAATGCGCTCCCGCCGAAAACGGGAGAGCGGCTCGGAATATTCCGCCAGGATGCGCAGTGCCCGGCCATCACGGCTGTTGAGAAATGCGCGGTTTTCATAGGCCAGCGGGGCAATCGTGTCTTCCCGCGGCAATTCGTCGAGCTCTGCGTTCTTTTCGGGATTATCCATTTTCACGGTAGTTGATTGCGGTATTAAACCCCAGCCAGACATCGATCAGGCCCACTCCCGAGACCGCGCCGCGGACCATGTCGAGGCCCAGAAAATTGCGAAGAGGAGGGTAATAATCGAGCAGGTGATTGGCCGTCCAATCGGGCAACCAGGGAAGGACCATCAGTCTCATTCCCAGAATGATACAGAACACTACAAAAAACATGGTGAACACGCGCTGCGGCCAGAAATCCCGCTGCGCCGAAGGCTGAGCCTGGGCCATTTCTCCGGGCCCGGCGGCTGGCTGCCGGGGCGCATCGGGCTGATCGTTCAGGGATTTGTGATTTTCCAATGGTGGGTTCGGAGCGCCGAGATTTTTCCGGTCCTCAGGATGCAAAAGATGATTGTGCAAGTCTTGCCGCAATTCCGCAAACTGTCTTGCCTGCTCGCGCGGCGCCATCGCGACGGCATTGAAGCGGGCTGCCATCCCGCTAAGGCTTCAGTGATTTGAGACGCTCGGCGACGTCCCGGTAGTCGATGTTTGATCCGTAAACCTGCATAAAGATTTTCCTTGCCGCCGGGGCGTCGCCCGCCGCTTCATTGGCCGAAGCCAGATCGTAGCTGATCGCCAGCTTGGTCTGCTGGTCGATTCCTCCCACCTGCAAGGCTTTTTCATACCACGGGATGGCAGCCTGGGCTGCGCCTTTTTCCACCAGGCACTGCCCCAGCCAGGTGTAAGCCGACACTGCCTGCGCGAAGGGCGTACCGTTTTCGATCGCGCGGCACACGGTTTGCAGCTCGCCAATGGCTTCGTCCAGCAATCCCATTTCCTTGAACGCGATGCCCAGGCTGTAATGGGTTTCAGGGTCTTCGTTCCCCTGGTCGTGAACCTCCATCTCTTCCTTGAAGTCGTCGAAGATGCTGCCCAGTGCGCTGGATTCGGTTCTGGCGGGCGCGGGTGCCGGCGGTGCGGGAGTTGCGTCCTGCGTCGCCCCCGGCATCGCAACTGGAGAAACAGGCGGGGGCGGGGATGGTTGCGGCGGAACTGCGGCAGCGGCTTGCGCCACCATGGCCTCCTTGCTGCTCTTGAGGTCGCTGCTCTTCAGATCGAAGTCTTCACCCAGAGCGTCGTCCAGGCCAAAATCGAATCCTGCGGCGGCAGGGGCGGGCGGTGCTGCATTCGCGGGTGCGGCGGCAGCGGCTGCGGGGGCGGGGGCGGCAGGCGGAGAAGCAAGAAGGCCTAACCCCGGCGGTAAAGGTGTTACCGGCTTGGCATTCTCGTAAATGCTTCCCACTACCGCGTTGGGGACCGGATACTGGCGGGGCGGGGCGGCCTCCGGTTGCACTCCAAATTCTTCGAAGCCAAGAGACGCGGACGCCGGGGTCATTTCCTCCGCGGTGGGTATCTTCTCCGCCGCCGCCGTCTGCATCGCCTTCAAGCCATCATTGGCTCGGGCGCGCAAGTCGGCGACGGTGCCGGATCCGGGAACCAGCGCGTCCAACTGGTCGATGGCGGATAGCGCCTGCGGCCACATGGATTGGGCAATATAAAACCGCGCCTCATCCATCGCATCAGCCACTTCTTCAGTAATCGCCGGCGGTGGGCCCGCCAGCGGTTTCAACGCCGGCGCTTCCGAAGCCGCAACCGGAGCCGATGGAGGCACTGCCGAAGCTTCGATGGAAACCATGGTGTCCCATTCCGAGCCTATGTCGAACTCGGGCACGGCTGCGAGCGGCGGTTGTAGCGGCACGGCGGCGCTGGGAGGTGGCTGGGCGGCTGCCGCCTGCGCCTCGGCCTTGTCCTGCGCGTCCGACTGGATGCCGGCCTGGCGCTCATACTTCTTCGCCAGCTCCTCGAAATGCTGCGCCTTTTTGGGGTTGCCGTTTTCGTTGTAGATATACGTCAGCGCTTCGCAGCAGCGGGCAGCGTCGGCGAATCGGCCCACCCGGTAATACAGCGCCGCTAATTCGGTATTTAATTGCGCGTTGCCGGGGTCAGACGGCAGGACGGCTTCGAGCGCGGCTACGGCTTTGGCGGGCAAATTATATGAGGAAAATAATTCCGATTCGGTCAGGGCGGCGTGTACCGGATCATTGGAATCGGCGACCGGCGCCGCCTCGACGGGTGCGGCTTCGGGCGACATTTCGTCGGCCATGAATGCCTGTTCGGCTTCTTGGGGGGTGAGCGTGCGTGCGCTCACATCCTCTCCCAGTTTGCCAAGCACCTGCTTGTAGTTCTGGTAGTGCAGAGGATTTTGGGGCTCGCTTTGCGACAGTTCCTTATACAGATCACGCGCCTGTTCAAGCTGGCCCTGCTCCACATACGCATGCGCCAGCAGTTCGCTCAGTTCATTGCTCTGGGTGGTGTCGCCGATTTTCTCGAACAGGGACCGCAAGCGCTCCAGTGAGCGCGGATTCGATTTCACCTTACCGATGGCGTGCTCGAGATTATTGCGGAACGCCTCTTTATTTTCGGTCAGGAACGCGTTGGTGTAGTTGTCATAGACGCGCAAGGCGGCGTCCGCTTCACCGGCCTCCATCATCTTGTCCACCAGGGTGCTGAGGCCTGCTACGTCGTGATGGCCTTCCAGCAGCTTGAGGGCAACCGGCTCGGCTTCCACCCAGTTCAGCATTTGCAGCTTGGCGGCCAGCAAGGCGCGCAGTCCCCAGACGTTGGCATCAAGACCGGGAATGCTTTCGTAATAGCCGACCGCGCCCGCGGGGTCGCCGGCGTCGGCGGCGATCTTACCGCGCAAAATCAGGCCATCGACATTTTCCGGGTCAATCTGCAGTCCCTTGCGCAGGGCCTCAATGGCCGCTTCCTTGAATTCGCGCTCATAAAGAGTTTGCGCGGCGTTAAAGTAAATTGCCTTGGCGTCGTCTTTCTTGCCCAGCTTGATATAAAGATCAGCCAGCTTTGACTGGGTGGCGACGTTGGTGGGATCAAGCTTCAACATCGTCTTGAAGATTTCCGCGGCTCCCGAGTTGTCGCGATTACGCAGCAAGCTGTCGGCCACCAGCATGTATTGAGCGCGGGCGTCGTTGTTCAAGCCTTGTTGCGCGTAGAGCTCGGCGAGCTTGAGGGTGTTTTCGGTGGAGGTGGGGTTGAGCTTCGCCAGCTTCTTGTACATGGCGATGGCTTTCACCAGAAAGCCCTGCATGGCGTAGGCGTCGCCCACGCGCTTGAAATAAATGACCGCCTGATCAACTTTGCCCAGCCGCCACCACAGATCGCCGGTGGTGTTCAACACGGTGAGGTCGGTGGGGTCTTCCTTAATGACTTTTTCGTATTCGTTGATGGCGTTTTGCAGCTTGCCCTGCTGGACGAACTTGTCCGCCGCCGCCATCACCTTCGCTTTGTTGAAGCCAAAACCCAGGGCCATAAAAAATTTAGCTCCGCGCCGGCGCTAAGGCGCTATACCAGAAGCGGTCACGGTCGCGTGTGGCAACGGCCACACCGGGATACCGTCACGAGTATCCATGCGGCCCGCTTCAGCCGGTGATAATGAGTTTAGAAGTGTTGCGATGTTTATACAATGTTCGTGGAGGTTCGCGAGGGTTACGGCGGGACTACACCCTTATCTTCTACCTGCGCGACGCGGGTTTGACCTGGGTGTCAGGCGCCGATTCCTGCTTGGCGATCACCTGCGCGCTGTCCGCGGCGGAGACCAGGCCCAGCACCTTGCGCACTTCGCCATCCAGTTGCGCGGTGATGTCTTTGTTTTCCTTGAGGAAGGTACGAGCGTTTTCGCGTCCCTGGCCGATGCGCTCGCCTTTATAACTGAACCAGGAGCCGGATTTTTCCAGCAGGTTGTTGAGCACCGCCACATCCAGCAAATCGCCTTCGCGGGAGATGCCCTGCCCGTAAAGGATGTCAAACTCGGCTTCGCGGAAGGGCGCCGCCGTTTTATTTTTTACCACCTTCACCTTGGTGCGCGAGCCCACCACCTGGTCGCCATCTTTAATTGCGGCGATGCGGCGGATGTCGATGCGCACCGAGGAATAAAATTTCAGCGCGCGGCCGCCAGTGGTGGTTTCGGGATTGCCGAACATGACCCCGATTTTTTCGCGGATCTGGTTGATGAAAACCAGGCAGGTGCGCGATTTGGCCACAATGGCGGTAAGCTTGCGCAAGGCCTGCGACATCAGGCGGGCCTGCAGGCCCATGTGGCTGTCACCCATCTCGCCTTCCAGTTCAGCCTTGGGCACCAGGGCGGCCACCGAATCCACCACCAGCACGTCGATGGCGCCGGAGCGCACCAGGGCTTCGGCGATTTCCAGCGCCTGCTCGCCGTAATCGGGCTGGGAAAGCAGCAGGTTATCGACGTCCACCCCAAGTTTTTTGGCGTAGATCGGATCCAGGGCATGCTCGGCGTCGATGAACGCGGCCATGCCGCCGGCCTTCTGGGCTTCGGCGATGACCTGCAGGGCGATGGTAGTTTTGCCTGAGGATTCCGGGCCAAAGATTTCAACCACGCGCCCGCGGGGAAACCCGCCCACACCCAGCGCCGCGTCAAACGAGATCGACCCGGTGGAAATCACCGCGATGGGCAGCACCTCTTTGGTGCCCAGCCGCATGATCGAGCCTTTACCAAACTGCTTATCGATCTGCGCCATCGCCAAATCCACTGCCCGTACTCGTTCGGTGCGTTCGTCAGCCATGTATTTCTCCTGTGTAGTGCATGGGTTGGTGTGCAGCTATAGTTCGCGGTGCGGTGGTAACAACCAGTAATGGGGGAGTATATGAGTTAATTGCCCAGCCCGAAATGTTTCTCATTCTTGTTCGGAATTGGCTCTATGGATGCTTGCGGTAGCGCAGATGAATTATAGCGCGTTCATGAAAGGCGAACAAATAGCGAAACCTGTGACCTTTCTGGGTCTAATTAGAAGCTAAAACAACGGACCCATCCTTGCAGTCGGGAACACCGGGAAATTCATCATACGTCTTTCCTTCAAGCAGCCGCCCTGCATTTTTTTTTCGGACCCCGCCCCATTGCTTGAAAAAAAAGGGCACTCCCGCTCGTTTGCATTGGTTCCTGATCGAAATCACCCAATCCTCTTTCAACGGCCTAGCCCCCGGGCCGCTTTCTCCACCGACAATCACCCAACTAATGCCTTCGAGATTCAGTTCCCCAACATCTTCAAGCAGGGGTTCTATAGAAAGAAAACGAGTTAATGCCCGGGCGGTTCGCAAGTGTTCGATTCTAGGGATGCCGAAAGCTCGATCTTCTACACTGACACCCCACCAGATGTTCTTTTGAGAGGATGCAAAGGCAAGGGTGGTGCTTAAAAGCGATGACATTCTTTCCGGCCTCTTGGTAAGCACCTGAAAAGTATGCCAATGTGCTTTCACCATGACGCTGGCAACTCGGGCTATGTATTCCGTTGGAATTTGCTCATGAAACAAATCACTCATGGAATTGACGAATATCATTTTTGGAGTTCGCCAGCGCAGTGGCTCTTCAATTTTTTCGGGAACCAATCGCAAATCGAAACCCTGTTCGAAAGGATGCCCTTTAACTCCTCTGAATCTTTCTGCAAAAGTTTCGGCGTAACAGTGCTTACATCCAGGGCTTACCTTCGTGCAACCTCTCACTGGGTTCCACGTCGCGTCAGTCCACTCGATCGATGATTGAAGTGACACTAGCCTTCACCTCTGCGCTGGTATTTCTCGAAGATATCGAGAACAATTCTCTCGCCGGTATTATTTTGGGAAGCAAAAAAAAGATAGTAAACAATTGCGCCCTTCGAATTTCTCATTGGTAATGGGCGTGGGACAAATTGAAATCCTGCGACTTCTTTAAGCCTCTTTCGAAATGCTTCCGCCACGATTTCATTAGATTCTTTTTGCGGATAACCAAACAGATTGCCGGTAGTTGAGTACGCAATGGTTCGCCAGGTTTCGTCGCCCCAAAAGCTGTTCATTCGCGAAATTTGTTCAGCAGGAACGCCAACAGGATCGTGCCATAAGACATTTCTGTTCATGTCAGCGATTGGGAAATTTAAAAACATATCGATAGTCTTCATCTGTCCAGCGGTTAGCATTACATCCCAATTCAGATGCAAGCCGTAGGGGTCAAGAATGCAAAGACCACGACGATAAGCCTTGAACCGCAATCCAGGGAAAACCTTCTCGAGTAAAACGTGATTGCAATCGCCCTCGTAAAAATAAACATTAGGACGATTCTCGATCAATTCTTGCAAACTCTCAACACGCTGCGGGCTGATGTCGATCAAGTGATATTCGCAAAATGGCGGCTCTATTCGCAAAGCGTTCAGCGGGCTGCCCGGAACAAATTCATTGGTGGTGCGGGATAAATGAAGTCCAGCGCCAGCGAAAGCATCGATATAGGCATGTTCGAATCGAGGTTTTGTTTGAGCGGAAAGAATCTTCGAGTACGCGGTAGCATAATCCCTGAGAATATCGAGCTTGATCTCAGACCAGTAACCAATCTCATCAAATTGCGCTCTACTTTTCATTATTCCTAATTGTATTCGTCTTTTATTCGCCTTCGTAAGGTCATCATCGCTTCAACAAATCCACCGGCTCCGTAATATCTTTCACCCGAAAATATTTGGCCAGGCCGGGATGTTCCCTGGCCACCTCTTCGTACATGCAGTACGCGACCTTGCGGTATGAATAGTGGCCAGCGGGGGTGGTACGCAGCTCGGCGATGTAGAGCGCTTCGGCCAGATCCATCTTGAAGAGCGCGCGCTTGCGGAATCCCAGCGGGATCAGGTATTGCGCGTCCGGTGTGATCGCCAGCGGATCATCTGTCGCGCCGCCCAGTTTCTTTGCCGCGGTGGCCGCTCGTTCCATGGCGGCGGCGTAGCGCGTGGCCGCGTCGGCGGCCGCAATTTCCGGCGGCATGTCGTAGCCGTGCGCGGTGGTGAAATCCTGTTCGATCTGGATGCAGCGCCGGTGGCGGTGCATGTCGCGGAAACCGCCAATATCCATGAGGATGTCGAACCGGAAGCTCTGGCCCGCGCTGTACGGGCGCAACAACTCGTCATGCGGACCGCGATGCCGCAACCCCAGGTCAATGATTTCCTGGCAGCGTTTTTCGGGAAGCGCAGCCACCTGGTCGCGGATCTGGGCGTAGCTGTAGTGGCAGTTCTGGTAAATCAACGTGGTCGCCAGCTCGGTCTCGAGCGGGTCGTCGGAAATCAACTCCACCGGCTGCGAGGGCGCCACCGCCAGATTGCCCATCAGATTCATCGCCGCCTCCCGCAGCTCGGTTCTGGTGGTCATCGCGTATTGGCTGGCCTCGGCGTATTTGACCAGGGTGGGGGCGACGCGAACCTCTTTCAGCAGCAGACGCTCGGCGCGCTCCCCCAGGTCTTGATTCAGCGCGCGAATCTCTTCCACCAGTCCCCCATAGGCCTCGTGATTCACGTTGTATGCGTTCTGGGTGGCGGCGGTGCGAAGCAGCGTTCCCAAGGTGCGGACTTCGGCGTGGGTGTGCGAGAGCAGCCGCGAGATCTGGCTTTCCAGGGTGCGCGCATTCACGATCTGTCCCAGCGACGTGTTGGTGGCCAGGGGCAGCAGGTAGCGGGATAGGTCGAAGGCCCGGGCTTTCAGCGTGCGCTCGTAGGCGTCGGCCTTCATGTCTTCGGGGCGCGGAATCAATCCGGCGAGATGTTCAAACATCAGCTGCGAGAAGGCTTCGTATTCCGCGAATAAAAACGTGGCGGTATTGCGGTAAAGCTCCGCTGCCTTGCCGTCTCCACCGAAATCAGGAGTGTAATAACCGCTCTTGCGAAAGTTCTGGTAGCGGGTGGAGCGCTCCTGCCCATCCCAGCGCGACTCATCCACCAGCACGATGGCGGCCAGCAATGAGAGGCGCTCCACCGCCATGGCCAGATGCGCCAGGTCGGCAATCGACCGGTGTCCATATTGAAAGTAAAACGTATTGAGGAACTGTTCGGCGCGCTGTTCGCTGAGATCGCGCAACGATTCCTTCATGGAAAGCGCCGACCGCGAGTATTTGGCCATGGCGTACGCCTGGATCTCGGGCTCGACGCCATGCACCGCAAAAACATTGACGGTGGGCGAATCGGCAGGAGCCGCGGGCGCTTTGGACGAATCGGATGGGGCCATAATAATGATAGGTTGAAGTTTGCCGGGACGGCTCATGGTAATTTGAACCAGCGGCAACCGCAAACCGGCCGCCTTGCACGATGCTCGACTGGCCCCCGGTACAAAAGACTAGAATGGCGCACGGCGAACTACCAATGGGCAAACGCTTCCCGTCAAATATCACTCGCCTATCAATCCTCTTTTTGCTGCTGTCGCTGGCGGCCTGGGGCGCTCCCTTTTCTCCGGTACGCGCGCGTCATGCCATGGTAGTGAGTGTGCATCCCCTGGCCTCGGCGGCAGGCATAGAAATGCTGCACGCCGGAGGCAACGCGGTGGATGCCGCCGTGGCCACCGCGTTCGTGCTCGCGGTGGTGCATCCCCAGGCGGGAAACATCGGCGGCGGCGGTTTCATGCTGCTGCGCATGGCGAATGGCGAGGCCCACTTTCTTGACTTTCGCGAAAAAGCCCCAGCCGCCGCGTCGCACAATATGTATCTCGATGCGAAGGGCAAAATCATTGAAGATGCGAGCCTGGTGGGATACCGTGCCTCAGGCGTCCCCGGCTCGGTTGCGGGATTGACTGCCGCGCTGAAAAAGTGGGGAAGACTTCCTCTCGCCCAGGTGATGGCGCCGGCCATCCGGCTGGCGCACGAGGGATTCACCCTCGCGTACGAAGACACGCACGAGATCGTTACCGACGAGCATTTGAAAGATTTTCCGGAATCACGGCGCATCTTCCAGCGCGACGGAAACTTCTACGAGCCCGGCGACGTGTTCAAGCAACCTGAACTGGCGCGTACCCTGGAGCGGGTCGCCCGCAACCCTGACGATTTTTACCACGGCGATCTCGCGCGCGAAATTGCCGCCGCCATTCAGAAAGGCGGTGGCCTGATCACCGCCGCCGATCTTGCGGCTTACGAAACCAGGGAGCGCGCGCCCATCCGCGGAACTTACCGGGGCCTCGAAATCATTGGCGCACCGCCGCCATCGTCCGGCGGCATAACACTCATCCAAATTCTCAACATTCTAGAAGGCTTCGATCTGCGCGCCTTGGGCAGCCGCTCCGCCGATTCCATGCACCTGACTACGGAGGCTTTTCGCCGGGCATTTTTCGATCGTGCCGAATTTCTCGGAGACCCCGACTTCAGCCAGATTCCAGTCGCGCAGTTGATTGATAAGCGCTACGGCGCCGCCTGGCGCGAAACCATCGATCCCGCCCATGCCACGCCCAGCAAAGATCTCATGCGTCCGGAAGGGATATTCGGCTCGCTCGACCGCGTGGCCCGGACACACAAACTTACGGGAGGCCCGGGCTCTATTCGCGAGTCCGAACACACCACCCATTTTTCGATCGTGGATGCCGCGGGCAATGCGGTCTCAGTAACCACCACGTTAAACGATAGTTTCGGCTCGCGGGTGACGCTGCCAGGCCTGGGATTTCTGCTGAACGACGAGATGGATGATTTCGCCGCCAAACCCGGTTCGCCCAACAGCTACGGCCTGATCCAGGGCGAAGCGGATTCCATCGGGCCGGAAAAGCGTCCCTTGTCGGCGATGGCCCCGACCATCGTGGTCCGGCATGATCAAAGCGAGGACCTGCCGGGCATGCGTCCGCGCGGCAAGGTTCCGCCTGGAGCGGGCCGGCTGTTGATGGTGCTGGGTTCGCCCGGCGGCCCGCGGATCATCACCACCGTCGCCAACATTCTTATGGGTGTAGTCGATTACCGCATGAACATACAGGAGGCGGTCAACGCGCCGCGCTTCCATCACCAGTGGTATCCCGACTCACTTCGGATCGAACGCGGTTTCTCGACTGACTCCCTGCGTCTGTTGCAGGGCAAAGGACACAAGTTTGAACCCACGGACTATTGGAGTGACGGCGAATGCATCGCCGTGGACGCAAAAACGGGCGAGTTGCTGGGCGCTTCGGATGCGCGCAATAACGGCAAAGCCCTCGGATACTAGTAGGCGGATATTGATAGACTGAATACTCCGATTTTCGAAAGGCAACCCGATGTTGCGCGGAATGTCCACCCATGTGTATACCAAAGACCGGCTGCACCCCGGAATGCTGGATGGTTTCGCCCGGGGCGGTGCGCAGGTCATCGAGATTTTCGCCGCGCGTGGACACTTCGATTACACCGACCGGGCCCACATCCGCGAGATCGCCGGATGGTTCCAATCAAGCTCGGTCGTCTTGCGCTCGCTGCATTCCCCAATGCACAGCGACGCCGAGTGGGGACGCAGTGGCGGCCCCGGCGTCAACCTGGTTGACCCTGAAAAGCGCAATCGCATCGATTCCATGGACGAGATCAAGCGGGCCATCGAAGTCGCCGAGCACCTGCCGTTCAAGTTCCTGGTGCAGCACATCGGGACGGGCAGGGACACGTTTGGCCCGGATAAATTCGAGTTCGCCATCACCGCCGTGGAACATCTTCGCGCCTTCGCCAAGCCGCTGAACGTGACCCTGCTGCTGGAAAATATCCGCAACGAACTTTCCACCCCGGAGCACCTGCTGGAACTGATTCGTGCCGGGCGATTTGAAGATGTCGGCATCTGTTTTGACATCGGGCACGCCAACCTCATGGGAGGTGTCGCCGCCGATTTCGAGCTGCTGCGCGACCACATTCAAGCCACCCACATTCACGATAACCAGGGTGACCGCGATGCTCATCTGTGGCCCGGCGCCGGCACCATTGACTGGCCGCAAGCGCTGGAACTACTGCATTCCGCGCCGCACCTTCCGCCGCTGATGCTGGAAATTGGCAGGGAAGCACCGACCGACGTCGTGGGCGGCATGAGCACGGCCTTTGAGATGATGGAAAAACCCACGGCTGCCGCGCATTAGTGATCGCGAATCGAAATCAAAATCCATGCTTACCCATCGCCACCAGCAAAAAAGTTTCTGATATGACGACACCCGCAAATCCCGAGAACGAGAAACCCGACGAGCACCAGTCCGGCGCTTTACCGCCGGCGAACGCCTCCGCAACCGATGTAACCCAGCCGCCGGTTTCGACCATCGCCGATCTGGGCAAGCATGACGGCGAGGAAGTGACCATCCGCGGATGGCTCTATAACCTGCGCCAGAGCGGCAAGCTTCTGTTTCCCATTCTGCGCGACGGCACCGGGGTGGTGCAGGGAGTGATCCCCAAGAATGCGGTGGCGCCCGAGGTCTTTGAAACCGTAAAGCACCTGACCCAGGAATCGAGCCTGATCGCATCGGGCAAAGTGCGCGCCGACCAGCGCGCGCCCGGCGGTTACGAGCTAGACATCACCCGCGTCGAGGTGGTTTCGCGTGTGCCCGACACCGACCCCTACCCCATTTCGCTCAAGGACCATGGCGTCGAGTTCCTGATGGAAAATCGCCACCTGTGGGTGCGCAGCTCGAGACAGACCGCCATTCTGCGGGTGCGCGCCGAAATCATCAAGGCCGCGCGCGATTATTTCGATGACCACGGATTCACCTTGACCGACCCGCCGATTCTCACGCCGGCGGCGTGTGAAGGCACCAGCACCCTTTTCCCGGTGGAGTATTTCGAGGAGCAAGCTTTCCTTACCCAATCGGGGCAGCTTTATATCGAGGCCACAGCCATGGCGCTGGGCAAGGTCTATTCGTTCGGGCCCACGTTTCGCGCGGAAAAATCAAAGACCCGCCGCCACCTCACCGAGTTCTGGATGGTCGAGCCCGAGGTCGCCTACGCCAAGCTTGATGACCTGATGAACCTGGCCGAAGATTTTCTGGTGTTCATCGTCAAGCGCTGCCTGGAAAAGCGGCGCACCGAACTGGCCATCATCGGCCGCGACATCAATCGCCTGGAAAAAATCGAGCCCCCATTCCCGCGCATCCGCTATGAAGAAGCCGTGGACATGCTCAACCAGGCCCACGCCGCCGGAAAACTCGACCATCCGTTTGCGTGGGGAGGAGACTTCGGCGCCCCCGACGAAACCTACATCTCATCGCAGTTCGACTGTCCGGTCATGGTGCACCGCTATCCCACGGTGGTGAAGGCGTTCTACATGGAGCCCGACCCCGAGCGCCCCGACCTGGCGTTGTGCGTGGACGTCCTCGCCCCCGAGGGCTACGGAGAGATCATCGGCGGCTCGCAGCGCGTGGGTTCCTACGATCTGCTGCTGCAGCGCATTCGCGAGCACAAGCTGCCCGAAGCCTCGTTCCAGTGGTATCTTGACTTGCGCAAATACGGGGGAGTCCCCCACGCCGGTTTTGGCATGGGCATAGAGCGCGCAGTGGCCTGGATATGCGGACTAGAGCACGTGAGAGAAACCATCCCGTTCGCGCGCACGTTGAACCGGATTTACCCGTAAGCGGGAGGAACGTTGATTTGTGGCGGCTAAGCCGGGCGAATCCCCGAACCTGCGGGTGAATCCGCAGAAGAGGCGCGGCAGAAATCTCAAGAAGTTGTATGAAGAGGAATGGATAAGCGAAATCCCCTTAAGCCTTGTCATCCTGGAGCGAGCTCTAGGTTCGGGTTTCAGCGACGTTGCTGGGAGAAGTCTCAAGGAGTTGTATGAAGAGATGTGGATAAGCGAAGACCCCTTATGAATTGTCATCCTGGAGCGAGCCCTTGCTTCTTGTTTGAGCGGAGGACCTCGCGTTTTCTTTTGCTCTTGCATCTGCTTGGGTGAAATTTGGTCGGCGACAAAGTTAACAGCGCGAGGCGTGATCAGACCGCCCCAGAGAGATGCACTTTATGAAAGATGAAGCAATTTCGACAGCGCCACCAAAAAATTTTCACGGCAAAAAAATTCGCGTGATCGGGATCCCGTTAGATCTCGGGCAATCCCGCCGCGGCGTCGATATGGGTCCGTCAGCGGTCCGGGTGGCGGGCCTGCAGGCGCGCCTCGAAGCCCTCGGGCACATGGTTGAAGATGGCGGCAACGTGGCGGTGGCCATCGCCGAGCAGAAAAAAGAGGGCTCCTCCTCGGCCAAGTACCTCAAGGAAATCACCGCCACCTGCACCAAGCTTGCCGAGCTGGTGGTCAACACCCTGGAATCGGGCAAGGTGCCGCTGGTCCTGGGCGGAGATCATTCGGTGGCCGCAGGCACGGTAGCCGGTCTGGCCGAATATCACCGCCGCAAGGACGAAAAGGTCGGGCTAATCTGGATCGACGCCCATACCGACATCAATACCCCGAATACCTCGCCATCGGGCAACGTCCACGGCATGCCGCTGGCGGCGATCATGGGTCTGGGCCCGCCTGAGCTGGCCAATATCTTCAATTTTTCACCCAAGGTAGAAGCGGAGAACTGCGTGCTGGTGGGCATCCGCGACATTGACGCCGCCGAAAAAGAAAACATTCGCCGCGCCGGCATCGAGGTTTACACCATGCGCGATATCGACGAGCGCGGCATGCGCACCGTGATCGAAGAAGCGCTGCGCATAGCCGGCCGCGGGGTCGCCGGGTATCACGTGTCCCTCGACATGGACTGGATCGATCCCGAAGACGCCCCCGGAGTAGGCACCCCGGTGCGCGGCGGCGCCACCTACCGCGAAGCCCACCTGGCCATGGAAATCATCGCCGACCACGGAAGAATGTGCAGCTTCGAAATCGTCGAGGTCAACCCGGTAATCGACGAGCACAACCGCACCGCCGAGCTGGCGGTGGAGCTGGCCGCCTCCGCCTTCGGCAAAAAAATCCTGTAGGAATGGCGCGCGGCGCCAAAGAGAATAGCTGCCAGGGAACAAAAGGGGCCGGCCACGCGGTGGGCTATAATTAGGACTGGTAAGTTGCCCGCCGGAGAGGTGGCCGAGAGGCTGAAGGCGGCGGTTTGCTAAACCGTTATAGGGTCTAAAGCTCTATCAGGGGTTCGAATCCCCTCCTCTCCGCCAAACTACTGTAAACAAAGAAGAAGGCCTCATTAGCAAAGGGCTCAGATGCCTTGTCGCGTTTCGCGCCGCTGAACACTCGCTGAACTTTCAGCATTTTAATTAACTTGTTTTCGCGCCGCGCTTAATCCTGCACTCAGAGTTGCGGCTGATCGCTCCCTTTGTGCGGAGATATTCACTAACTTCTTTGCTTCTGCGGCTCGGCGCTCCTGCGCAGAGTTCTTGATGTAGTGCGGCTCTGTTGTGCTCACATTGGAATGACGCACCATAACAGCCGCTGCATGTTCGTCTTGAGACTTCGCCAGGAACGCAGCATTTCCACTTGTTTTCGCGGAGCCTCTGCCTGTTGGTTGGTCAGGGCGAGCCGCACCTGAGCGTCACCAGCTATCTGGTCGCCCCTGAAACTCCTGACAATATGAGCACCAGTTCAACATGATCTTTGGATCATGCTTTAGAAATCTTTACGAAAAAAGGCCAGATTTTGTCGCAATTCGCGCTCCTGGGGGTCATCGTCCACCGGGGGCACCAGCGGTTGCCTGCGAAAGATAGCCGCCAGGCATCAGGCCCTGCTCAGGTTCGGCGGTGGCAACCGCGGCAGGCAACTCAAAAAAGAAGCATGCACCGCTGCCCAACTCGCTTTCGACCCAAATTTTTCCACCTTGGTGTTCGACCAGCCGCTTGGTGATGGCGAGACCGAGGCCGGTACCGCCTATGCCTGACAGGACCGAATACTGGCTAAATTCATCGAAAACCGATTTGTGGTTCTCAGGATCAATGCCCACTCCAGAATCCTTTACGCAAATGCGAACCATCTCTCCCTGGTGGATGGATTTTACAAAAACTTCGCCACCCTCCCCGGTAAACTTGATCGCGTTGCTCACCAGATTGTACAAAATTTGCTTAAAGCGAAGTCGGTCTGACTCGATGATTAACCGAAGCTCACCTTGGGCGAAAAATTTTATCCGCTTGGACAAGGCCAGCGAGCTGGTGTCGGCCACCACTTCTGCCACCACGTCATTTACGGAAAATCTCTCTGGGTCGAACTCAACTTTCCCCGCCTCGATCTTGGAAAGGTTCAGAATATCGTTGATGAGGCTTAACAAATGACGTCCGCTCTTGTGAATATGCTCGACCCAGCGTTGTTGTTTGTCGAGTAAAGGCCCCGCGGACTGCCCCTGCAACAGCTCGGAAAACCCCAGTATGGCATTCAAGGGCGTCCGGAGCTCATGGCTCATAGTGGCTAGGAACTGGCTCTTCAGATTGCTGGCTTGCCTTACCTCGAGGTTGCTCTGCTGAAGTTGCTGGTTCTGAGTGTCAATTTGCTCGTTCCGTTTCCCTATTTCCTGATAGAGACTCGCCACAAACCACCCGCATACCACGGCCAGAACAATAAATACGACGCCAAGCAGCACTAGGTGTTGGGTAAAATCCCGCATGGAAAGAAAAATAGATTTTCTGGGCTGCTCCACCAGTACTCCCCAGCCGAGACGAGGGATTGGGACGTAGGCTACCAGAGTTTCCTCGCCGTCTCGCCGCAACACACTCTGGCCTTCTCGCCCGTCGCGCAGGGACCGCGTCAGCTCAAAGCTGCCAAGGTCGGCAATGCGGCTGGAGGAATCGATTCGCTCACTGGCGAGGACATGGCTCGATTGATCGATCACCTCTATCCTACGGGCGCTCGCGGAGGGTGCAGTCTGCTGGAACCAACTCCCAATGGTAGAAACGCCGTAAGGCGCCATCAGGATACCCAAGGGCCTGCCCTCCGCATCTTTTATAGGGACTGCAATGGCGGCGACAAGTGAATGCGGTTCCGCGGCGGTCTTGTACACGCCGGAGACATATGGTTCCCAGTGAAGGCTAACTCCTTTGTACCAATCGCGAAACGCAAAATTTCTGTTCACCACCTCGGGATCATCAGGGTAGATAGCGCGCAGAGTGCCATCGCGATCGATCACGCTCACGAAAACAAAGTCTGGGCGCAACTCCGCTGCATGTTTCAATAGAATGGCGATTTGTGTGAGATCACGTCGTTCCCATGCGTGCTGCAAGCTTGGGCGGGAGGCCAATGCATCCAGGAATTCCTTGCTTGCAGTGACTTTTTCCACCGTCAGCCGGGCGGTGAGCTTGGCGATTTGCGCGTTATCCTCAAAAGCCCGCTTTTCCGCTTCATGTTGAACTGCCCGGGAAGCCAGGGTGAGAAATAATATCAATGGCAGAATTGCCAGAGAAAGAAAAACGATATAAGGGCGTGTCCGAGAGCCTGACATCCAGTCTTGCAATCGCCCCGATGTTCTCATAAGAACGTTTTTCCATCGCATTTCAACCGAGCGATTGCGCCAACAATCTGCTGGGCGACGCAGCGAACCTTTTCGTGGGTGGTCTCCCTCGAAATGAAATTTCGTAACATCTCTTCATTTATACGTAGCAATTGCTCACCAGCAGATTGGAAGAGTGGATATATTTAGAACGGGGTCCCGAATAGGGAACACTGCAGCCAGCGGAATCTCGCCTCGCTCAAGCAAGAGGGGCCAAATGACCATCCTGGCAAGAGCCGCAAAAGGTAGGGGCCAACGTTGGGCTCACCAAGGCAAAAAAATATGGGGAGGATTGGAGAATCCTCCCCATACGCTTTTATTTACTGTTGTGGTGGGAAACCTATAGTGCCCGGATCTCCCGGCAGCGGATGAGGAGTGCCGGCATAAGGAAAAGTCAGCGAGTAGGCCCGATCATTTCCACTGTCAGTCATGTCAATGACCTTGGAATCGGGCTTGATCCAGTTTGTCCCCTGGACTACAACCAGCACTCTTCGATCCTGGCAATTGGGGAAGGCGGAACACTCAAGCGCTACGCGGCTCCCCACGGGCCCTCCCCCGGTAACCGAAGCGGGAAAGTGTACATCGGCCAACTGGCGCAGCAGTTGCAGTGGGATATCAATGGCGGAATCGGCTAATTTGCGTCCATTCTGCAGGCCGAACTGTCCAATCGCCTGGGTGGCGAAGGGCAAGTCCAGGTCTAAACGCAAAACGTCAGGCAGGAGCGCCTTGCGCAACAGGTCCTTATCCGTGTTCACGAAAGTAGAAGGAAGCAACAGTGGCGCGCCGTTGGGAAGCGCGGTGAGACCGAGGGCGGTCAGAAGCGCGGCGCGTCCGGCGATGGTGTTGCCGGTACCGTCGTTGTCAGTGGTGGTGAGAGCATCGGGGACCAGGCTGGAGTAATTCGCGACATCGTGCTCGGGAATTTCCTCGTTGATCAGATCACGCGGCGCACCGCCGGGAATGAAGACGCTGGAAAAAGCCTGCTGGCCTTCGCGCTCAAACTGGATCCAGCTTTTCGGGCCGCGGCGAGGCGGGGCGGGGGAACTGACGGTGGCCCACATATTGATCTTCGAAGTGGCGCCGCGCACCGAGGCCTTGGGGACGGAGATCACAATGGATGTGGCATCGAAACCGGCAAAACCATCGACGCCGCTGGTGCCGTCAGCTCGAACAGGCCGTCCGCGGAACGAAGAGCCAACCTGACGGAAGAGGTCCTGAGAGCCGTTGAGAATGCGAAAGAACTGCCCCACGTCAAAGACAAACGGGTCATCGCGCAATCCCGCGAAACCTAGCACGCCGGTGGGGCTGCCAAAGACCGCTCCGAAAGTCCCAGTGGCGCTTGGGGCGGAAGTCAATAGCTGGTTGCGAACTCCGGTGGTAACGGGAGCGGCGGGGCCAAAAACGGAGACCTTTTGCTTCGTGCCCAAGCCGCTGAACACAACCTGGATCACCAGGTCTTCGCGCGCGTCACCAGTATTATCAATTTTAAATTGATAAAGCAGGTCAGGAGAGAAACTGTAGGTAGTAGCTTCGCTGGGGGCGGAAAAGGGATTCACGCTCATGACAAAAACCACCCGGGTGGGATCCAGTGGGTCGGTAAACGCGAATATATCAGTCAGGTCGCCCTCTTGAATGCCGTCCACCTTGGGAGCTTCCCGGTGGTCGGCGGCACGAAGAGAAGAGAGAGCGCCGCCCATGACGGAGATCATCAAGGCAAATATCAGCAAGCGCAGAGTATTGGCAAAACGAAAATGATTCATATTTTTCTCCCGAAAAGTTTTTGATATTTTATGACTCTCACGATTTCAATTTCCCATGGTGGCGCACGATTTGTAACTCGCCGATTATTTAGTGGCAACGCCGTGCAGGAATACGGTTTCATCCAGCCCAGCCAGAATGATCTTGTTGTTGGCGGCCACGTAATAGCTGTAGGAATTTCCGCCCAACAGGATACGGCCGCGGCCAAAGTCAAAAGTGGGGGTCATGAAGCCGGTAAAAGCGACGCCGGTGGTGGTAATACCGTTTTCGGTCACATCCTGCTTGCCCCCGGTCACGTTGCCCAGGCTATCCACGTTGAAGGTGCCGGTGATGGAAAGGGCGCCCAGGCTATCGCTGCCGGAGACCGAAAAAGTGTAGGCGCCGGAGCGAACGACCACAAACTGGCGCTCCAGAGTGCCGGACGGGCCGCCGTCGAAGGAAGAAAGAACGGTGCCGCCGGCGGCATCAAGCTGCACGGCGAGGGTGTCTTTATTACCGCTGGCGTCCACCAGGTTCAGGGTGCCGCTGCCGTTGGCATTAATAATATAAGTGCCGGAGACGAGCACGCTGGCGTCCACGCCGGAGCCCAGGTTGACGTCTTCAATTCCGGTGAGGTTGCCGGCGCCATCGGCGGTAAAACTGCCGGCGGCGAAATAATCGCCATCCACAGGATCGGTGCCTGCCGCGGTGAAAACAAAGCTGCCACTCAAACTGGAGTTAGTGAATGTTGGAGTGAAGGCGGGAGGGGTAACGGGATTATTACCGGCGCACGAAGCCAAGAACAAGGCTGACGCCAAGGTTAGAACTAATTTGGGTACACTGAGACGACTCATAGACTTCTCCCAATTACATGTTTTGGTGAGGCCTGATTCAAAGCATTTTGATATCACAAAGTTCGCCAGTCACTATACCACCACCGGCGATGTAAACCCGTACTTCGGTGGGCCTGGCCACCGGGGAAGTCGGTCCGCCGGCGCCTCTGATGGGATTGGTACAAATCGTCTATGGTTTAGATAGCCACCATGATGCCTTCGTTTGCGCTGCTAAGTATTCTGGTTGCCCTGGGAGCGCTGTTCAGCTTCCTCAGCTATCGGGTGCTGCGCCTGCCGGCCACGATCGGCACAATGCTGCTGTCTCTGGCGGCGGCCTCTGCTCTCATCCTGGGCGGCAACATCGTCCCCTCGTTGCGGGCCCAAGCCAGCCTTATGGTGGCGGGGATCGATTTCAACCAGGTGGTGCTGCACGGCATGCTGGCGTTTCTGCTTTTTGCAGGGGCGCTCCAGCTCGACCTGACGCAACTGGGACGGGAGCGGGTCCCGGTGCTCAGTCTCTCGGTCTTTGCGACTGGGATTTCAACTGTGGTGGTGGCGTTCCTCTTCAAAGGGGCACTCTATCTCGCCGGCATTCCGATTGGCACCACCGAGGCGCTGCTCTTTGGGGCGTTGATTTCTCCGACTGACCCCATTGCCGTGCTTGAAATGCTGCGGCGCGTCGGCGCACCCCCGGAGCTCGAAAGTCAGCTGGCAGGTGAATCGCTATTTAACGACGGCGTGGGCGCCGTAATTTTTGTGGCTCTGCTCGGCGCATCGCAGTCCGGTTCCACTCATCACGGTCTGCCTTCGCCGACGACTTTTGGCGCCCTGCTACTGCTGCAGGCGGGTGGTGGAATCGCGCTCGGGATGGCGCTAGGGTACCTTACTTACCGCCTTATCCGGATGGTCGACAGCTATCGGGTTGAGGTTATGCTAACGCTGGCGCTGGCTATGGGGGGCTATGTGCTGGCCGATGAGCTTCGCCTCTCCGCTCCGCTCGAGGTCGTCGCCGCAGGGCTGATGGTCAGCGGAACGGCGCGGAGCTTCGCCATGTCCGCCACTACCCGCGACCACTTGGAGACATTCTGGGAGTTAGTCGACGACATTATGAATGTCGTACTCTTCCTCCTGCTGGGGCTTCAACTGCTGGTGCTTCCGCTGAGCCGCTCGCTGCTGACGGCTGGCCTGATCGCGATTCCGGTGGTGCTGTTTGCCCGCTTCGCCAGCGTGACGGCAGTGGTTCGGACGCTGTCGCTTTGCCGTCAGAGAGTTTCGGGAAACGTAATGGTGCTGACCTGGGGAGGATTGCGCGGAGCGCTTGCGGTGGCTCTTGCGCTATCGCTGCCTCGCGAACCGGCGGGCGAGCGCAACCTGCTGCTCGCGGCAACATACGTGGTAGTTGTCTTCTCCATCCTGGTTCAGGGCCTGACCATTTCGCCACTTCTTCGACGGCTGCAAACACACCTGGGAAAAGTTCCATGCTGACGCTTGGAATCATGCTTTGTGGTCAAGAAGCTAATTGAATGGACGAAACCCCGGATGACCGATTGTTCCAACCTGGTCCCGACGAACCGGGGGCAGGCACAAATCAACGCCCGCTCATCCTGCTGACCGGGGCTTCCGGCTACATAGGCGGGCGGCTTCTACATGCGCTGGAAAAATCGAGCTGGCGGGTTCGTTGCCTCGCCCGGCGGCCTGAGTTTCTCGCCGCAAGGGTAGGACCGGCCACTGAAGTTGTCCAGGGGGATTGCCTGGACCGCGCGTCCCTGAAGCCCGCGCTGCTGGGAGTCCGCACCGCGTATTACCTCGTGCACTCCATGAGTTCCGCAGGACGGTTTGAGGAAGAAGACCGGCTGGCGGCAGGAAACTTTGCTGATGCCGCGGTGGAAGCCGGAGTACAGCGCATCATCTACCTTGGCGGCCTGGGGAACCAGGACCAGGAACTGTCAGCCCACCTGCGAAGCCGCCAGGAGGTTGCCGGGATACTGCGCAGGTCGGGGATCCCCACAGTTGAGTTTCGCGCCTCCATTGTGATCGGCTCCGGCAGCCTGTCATTTGAAATGATTCGCGCCCTGGTGCAGCGCCTTCCGGTGATGATCTGCCCGCGCTGGGTTGGCGTGAAGGCCCAGCCGATCGCGGTGGAAGACGTGATCGCTTACCTGGTGCAGGCGCTGGCTCTGCCGGTTGAAACCAGCGAAGTCCTTGAAATCGGCGGCGCTGACCAGGTCAGTTACGGCGAAATCATGCAGGAATATGCCCGGCAGAGCGGATTGCGCCGGTGGATGATTCCGGTGCCAGTGCTGACCCCGCACTTATCCAGCTTGTGGCTGGGCCTGGTCACTCCCGTCTATGCCCGCATTGGCCGCAAACTGGTGGACAGCATGCGCAACCCCACCCTGGTCCGAGATCGGTCGGCCCTAAAGTTGTTTGATATCAAACCAAAAGGTTTTAGCGAGGCCATTGCGCGGGCCTTGCACTTTGAAGACAAAGAATTAGCGGCCACGCGGTGGTCAGATGCGCTTTCCTCGAGTGGCAAAACGGCGGCGTGGGGCGGGGTGCAATTCGGCACGCGGCTGGTCGATTCCCGCAGCATCGAGGTATCAGTCCCGCCGGGCGCGGCGTTTGCACCCATCCGCCGCATCGGCGGCGCCAATGGCTGGTACTTCGCCAACTTCTGGTGGCGTTTTCGGGGCGCGCTCGACTTGCTGGCCGGGGGAGTGGGAGTGCGCCGCGGACGTCCCCATGCCAATACTTTGGCGGTGGGCCAGTCCGTGGATTTCTGGCGGGTTGAAGCCTTTGAGCCCGATCGCCAACTCCGGCTGGCGGCCGAGATGAAAGTGCCGGGCCGCGCCTGGCTGCAATTCGAAGTGGAACCCAACGGCGCCGGTTCGGTGATTCGGCAAACCGCAATTTTTGATCCCCACGGATTGGCCGGGCTGATGTACTGGTATGCGCTTTTTCCGGTGCATCGCTGGATATTCCGTGGAATGTTGCGTGAGATTGCGGTGCGGGCAGAGCGCGAGTCAACTGTGGCTGCGGTTTAAGGGCCCGGGCGGAAGTCATGTTCCGGGCTACTGACGCTCGGGGCGCCTTTCAGCGATCGAGATAACCACAACAACCGAAAACCCAACGAGGATGAGGACGGAACCTTGTGCTATGCAAGCACTCGTCACCGGGGCTAAAAGCCCAATTCATCGGGGGCGACTATCAGCGGCCTGAAAGGCCGCTGCTTCCACTAAAGAACGAGAACTCCTAAAATCGAGGGCTCTGGTTGTGACACCGGGCTACTTCATTGTTCTAGGCGCCGGACTTACTCCCGCGACTCCGTCGGCCATCACTAAACTGCGGGTGACATCGGTCACCGAAATGATCATGCGCTTGCCGTCGGGGGAGATTTCGAACGTGTCAATAATTTCCCCGGGCTCGACGCTCCCCAAAGTCCGCTTTGCATTTGTGCGGGGAGGGAGGTCCTGCGCGTACACCGTCCCATTATTGGAAGCGCGGGATTGAAAGGCGATTGACTTGCCATCGGGCGTCCAGCGCGCTCGGGCGCCGAAGAATTTAAAAGGCTGGAGGGCGCCATCCGCCATGGATGCCACCCGGATTTCAGAATCTATCGAGGTCCCAAATCCGCTGGCGTTCGGGAGGTGAAAAAGGACATACTTCCCGTCGGGGGAAATATCAGGCCAGGCGGCAGATCCGGATTTCAACTGGGTCGCCTGCGAACCATCCCAGCGGACCTTCCAGACTCCCCTTTTCTCCGGATTGCCCGAAGTATAGACCACCCAGCCGTCGGCAGAGGCGGTTGGGTTTTCCGCATCGTAGCCGTCGTTGCTCACCTGGTGGGCGGCGCTGCCGTCGGCATCGGCCATCCAGATTTCGAAGTGCCCGGTTCGATTCGAGCTCCATATCAGGTGCTTGCTATCGGGTGTCATGGCCGGGTCCCAATCATCCGCCTCATTGTCGGTCAGGCGCCGGATGGTTCCGCTCTTGCTGGAAACCTCCCAAATGTCGTTATTGCCGCTGCGATTCGAAGTAAATAATACCCAGTCTCCCTGCGGAGAATAGAAAGGCTGACGGTCAACGCTGCTGCCGTGAGTGAGCCAGGTGGCCGGTTGCTTACCGGCCGGCTCGGCGCCTGCGCCCAGTGAAAATTCTTTAAGGTTTTTCCGCAAATTTACGACATCGAACATCACCCGTCCTGGCGCGACCACTTCAACTGACGAAATGGGAACCTGGTTGGTGAATAGTATTCGGGTCTTCTGCGAATCAATTTCCTGCAGGACCACGCGGCTGGCCGAACTCGAGCTCATGCCTTCATTGGGAGAGGTCACGGACGGGCTTTCCGGCTGGGAATAAATGAGACCCTTCTCCGCCCAAGCCGGCGCCGAAAGTTCCCCACCCGAAAATGGCGACGCAATCGTTCGCTGGGCGCCATCGAGAGAGAGAAGTAGAAAGTCTTTGTGTGAGAGGCCCACTATCCCGCCGCCCACGCGTCTCACCATTGCGATATAACGTCCATCGGGCGACCAGCGTGGATAGGCGAAGAGGTCCTTCAGAGAGGCAATCTGCTTAATGGCGCCGTCGGCGACGGTCAAAACCCCGGCTGTGGTTATGATTTCTCCGACGGGATTGTTCACGCGTAGAAAAAAGATCTGTTTTCCATCGGGGGACCAGTCAGCTTCAACGGCGCCATCAATCAGTTTTCTGGGCTCACCGCCTACCAGGGGAATTTGATAGATGGAGCTCTCATCGCCTTCGCGCCGGGTAAACAGGATCATGGAACCGTCGGGCGAAAACCGAGGCAGGGTATCGGAACCCGTGGTGAGAGGCACTTCTCCCCCACCGGTGAATTGTTTCAGCCATATCCGGCGGGTACCATCGCGCCTGGAAACGAAAGCGACGGTATGGCCATCCGGCGATATTGAAGGCAGGTAATCGCTGCCGGAGAAGGTAATCGTCCGGAGAATGGGAACGCCCGCTTCAGCCTTGCGAAACCAAAAACTGGAGCTGACCGCGCCGATTACCGCTCCCAGCAAAACCAGTGCCAGCGGATAAAACCATTTCTTCGCGGCCACGGATCGGGAGGCCGGCAGCGCCACAGCGTAGGCAGCCGAAGTCTTTCCGATTTCTGAAAGATGCTGCTCGATGCCCTGCAGCTCGCGCGCCAGATCACGAGTGGATGCGTAGCGATCGTCCGCATCTTTTTGCAGGCAGCGCTCAATCAGCCAGCGCAGGGGAGACGGCGTCTGCGGATTGAGGTCTCCCACCGGTTCGGGATCCTGCTCGATGATGGCCGCCATGGTTTGGGCAGAGCTCTCGCCGCGAAACGGCCTTCTTCCCGCGCACATTTCGTAGAGTAGGGCGCCCAGGGAAAACTGGTCCGCACGAAAATCTACAGGTTGGCCTTTGGCCTGCTCGGGTGACATGTATCCCACGGTCCCGAGAATCATGCCGGGATTGGTTCCTGAGGCCAGAGTAGCGGTTTCCGAAAACGATTGATCAGGCAGCGGCGAAACTCGTGCCAGTCCGAAGTCGAGGACCTTGACCAGGCCATCGCGCGTGATCATGATGTTTTCCGGCTTGAGGTCGCGATGGACGATGCCCACCGCGTGCGCCTTTGACAGCCCATCGGCAATCTGTGCGGACACCTGCAGAATTTTCTTGATGGGGAGCGGGCCCGCTTCGAGCAATTCGCGCAGGGTCTTTCCTTCGACGAGCTCCATGGCGATGTAAGCCGTGTCCCCCACCTTGCCGACGTCGTAAATGGAAACGATATTGGGATGGTTCAGCGCGGAAGCCGAGCGCGCTTCCTGCTCGAAACGGCGCAACCCGTCGGGGTTGGCGGCAAGTTCCGACGAAAGTACCTTGAGTGCCACCTCGCGGCCGAGGTTGCTTTGTTTCGCCCGATACACCTGGCCCATGCCACCCGCTCCCAGCAACCCGCCGATATGATACGGGCCGAATTGGGCGCCAGGTGTGATGTTCATGAGGCAGAATTATAAAGGTCGGGCATGAGGTGGGGATTTCGTGAGTCCCTGGTGTTTAGTTTTCGGCGGTGGTGGGGTCGATCACGTTTCTAATCTGGGAAACGCGGTTGGCCGGGAATCCTCCCAGGCTGGCATGGTCGCGGATCGTCTGCTCGTCCGGCGCGATGTAAACGCAGTAGATCTTGTCGTCGGTCACAAAGCTGGTAAGCCATTGGATCTGGGGGCCCAGGTTGCGCAAGACCGAACATGACTTCTGGGAGATCGCGTGGAGTTCAGCTTTCGAAAGTTTTCCTGCTCCGGGTATGTCCCGCTCGATTACAAACTTCGGCATGCCATTTCTCCCCGTATCAAACTCGAGCTCTTACGCCTGTGGTCCCGAACCATTGTATCGATGCCGGCACGGGGGTGCGGATAAAGTGCGGTTCCAACGCAGGGTGGTCAACGGAAGGCTGCGGTTAAGGACCACAACCCGCTTGGATTTCTGCCGCCTCCCAGAGACTAAGGATCGTCGGTGGCGGTCGGAATGATGCCTCGGTGGGAATTTGGACGAGCTGGCCCGGGGCGGTCACTCCTCCTCAAATTTCCCTGACTCCTCTTTTTGTTTGTTTCCCGCCCGGCAACCGCTATATCCTCCCCTTCATGCGACTTGCGCCCGGTGCCCGGCTTGGCCCTTATGAGATCCGCACTGCTCTTGGAGTGGGTGGAATGGGTGAGGTGTACCGGGCGCGGGACACCAGGCTGGGACGCGACGTCGCACTCAAGATTCTGCCCGAGCCCGGCGGGCTCGATGCCGAGCGCCTGCAGCGATTCGAGCTCGAGGCGCGCGCGGTGGCCGCTCTGAATCACCCCAACATCATGGGGATATTTGATGTGGGGACCCACGAGGGCATCCCTTACCTAATATCAGAATTGCTTGAGGGCGAGACTATCGGACATCTACTGCATCGCTCCGCTCTCCCGGTGCGCAAGGCCATCGACTACAGCGTGCAGATCGCGTCGGGCCTTGCGGCCGCACACGATAAGGGCATCGTGCATCGCGACCTGAAGCCGGAAAACCTGTTTGTCACCCGCGAGGGCCGGGTGAAGATACTCGACTTCGGTCTGGCCAGGCTGGCGCAGGCGAAGTCCCCGGCCGGCTCCGACGGCACCACTGCGGACCTGGCGGTGACCGAAGTTGGCAGGAAGATGGGCACCGCCAGCTACATGAGTCCGGAACAGGTGAAGGGAAACATCGCCGATTATCGCTCTGACATTTTTTCCTTCGGGCTGGTGCTATACGAAATGCTTTCCGGGCACCGCGCCTTTCGCCGGGAGACCACCGCGGAGACCATGGCGGCCATCCTCAAGGAAGAGCCTCCTGATCTCGCCAACGGAGGATTGCATCTTCCCCCCTCGCTTTATCGCATCGTGTGCCGCTGCGTGGAGAAAAATCCGGCGCAGCGCTTCCAATCCGCCCGCGACCTGGGCTTCGCTCTCGACAATATTGACCTGTCGAGCAGCAGCCACGGCGAGGCCGCGACGGAAAGTTTTCGCGAGAAGCACCGCATCGGCAACTGGAAGACCGCCACCCTGGCGGCGCTTGTACTGGCGCTGGCCGCGGGATGGCTGGCGTTGCGGGGCTGGCTCGCGCATCCTACGCCGCCGCTTTATACCCAGGTGACATTTCGCAAGGGATATATAAGAACGGCGCGCTTTGCCGCCGATGGCCAGACCATCATCTACGCCGCCGCATGGGACAAGCCTGCGCTCATGCTGTATTCCACGCGGGTGAGCGGTGCTGACCGCCGCAACCTTGAGATTTCCTCCGGGGACATCCTGGCGGTGTCGCGGACCGGCGAGATGGCGGTGGCGCTCGATCGCGCCCTGGCGCGGCTGTGGACCACGCCCGGCCGACTGGCCACTTTGCCCGCCGGTGGTGGAGAGCCGCACGAGCTGCTGGAGGGCGTGATCGATGCCGATTGGGCCCCTGACGGCTCGCACCTCGCCATCTCGCGGGTCATGAATGGCCGCGTGCGGCTGGAGTATCCCATCGGGAGAGTCTTGTATGAGACTAATGGTTACGTCAGTCATCTACGCTTCTCGCCGCAGGGAGACGTGATCGCGTTCATGGACCATCCGTTCTACGGCGATGATCGCGGCGCCGTCGCGATCATCGATCTGAAGGGCAACAAGAAGGATTTGACCCGGGAGTGGGTGGCCGAACAAGGTTTGGCGTGGTCGCCCAACGGCCGCGAGATCTGGTTCACGGCGGCCGACCGTTTCGATCGCGCGCTCTACGCTGTGACCCGCTCCGGGCGGCAGCGAACGGTATTGACCGCCCCCGGAAGCCTGCTGATCGAAGACGTTGCCGCCGATGGCCGTGTGCTGCTGACCGGCGAAGACTTTCGCGGAGAAGTGGTGACCGGCGACACCCAGAGCGGCCAAAGCAGGCAGCTCACCTGGCTCCAGTATATGGACGTCGAAGACGTCTCGCGCGACGGGAAATTGATGCTGCTTAACGACTACGCCAGCATGTTGTCGGGAGCGGATTACGCTTTGTATGTCGCCAAGCCCGATGGAACGCCGGGAGTGCTGGTGGGTATGGGCATGGGCGGTGGCATTTCGCCGGACAACAAGTGGGTCACTTCCATCCTGCCCAGCGACCCCAGCAAGGTCCAGCTCTTGCCCACCGGTATCGGCGAACCCCGCATCGTGACCGCCGGGGGATTCAGCTACCACCACGCGTGGCCGGCCAGCGACGGAAAGCGCCTGATCGTCTCTGCCAGCGAAGCCGGGCGTCCCCCACGCATGTGGGTGCAGGATATCGACGGCCAGAAACCGCGGCCGCTCACCGGCGAAGGCGTCACCGGAAAACTGGTCAACGTATCCCACACCGATTTTGTGGCGGCGCGTGATGCCACCGGCTTGTACCGTTTGTATCCCGTGGATGGGAGCGAGGCCAGGTCGATTCCCGGACTTACCTCCGCCGACCGAGTGATTGGCGGCTCCCTCACCCAGTCGGTCTATGTCGTTCCGCAGGACGCAACTACCCCGGTGCCGGTGGTTAAACTCGATTTGATTAGCGGCGAGCGGCGCCCGTTCGTGACTATCGCCGCTAATGACGCCGCGGGAATCATCGGCTCGCGGGACCTGGTGTTCAGCGGAAACGAAAAGATCTATGTGAAAACCTATTACCGGGCGATTTCAGTGTTGTACGTGGTGAGCGGGCTGAAGTAGCGAGAATTATTGGAAGTATCGCCCAGGCAGGAATTCTTGAATACCGCAGGAATGTGCAACCAATAGGGCACGGTTCGGGGATCTGCAGGGGTTCTTCCTCGCCCCGGTAAAGCCGGGCCCGTCAGAATGACAATTCATTATTGGAATTTCGTCCCGCACCAGAAATTTGTTACACTGCGCCGCTACGATGTCTTCTACGGCAGAAATTCCGGCGGGGAATCGCGTTCGCATCGAATCGGTGGACGTGGTTCGCGGCGTCATCATGATCATCATGGCGCTCGACCATGTGCGTGATTTCTTTGGCAACTCGGGACTCAATCCCACCGACCCCGCCACCACAACCGTCGCCCTATTTTTTACCCGCTGGGTCACCCATTTCTGTGCGCCCGTATTCTTTATGCTGACCGGCACCGGCGCCTTTCTATCGTTGCGCCGCAAGGGCAAGGCTGAGCTGTCGCGCTTCCTCTTTACCCGCGGCCTGTGGTTGATCTTCCTGGAACTGGTGGTGATGCGCTGCCTGGGATGGCAGTTCAATTTCGACTATCACATTGTTTTGTTGATTGTTTTATGGGCGTTGGGCTGGTCGATGATCGTATTGTCGGCGCTCGTCCATCTTCCCCCGAGTTGGGTCGCCACTTTCGGAGTGGTGATGATCGCCACCCATAATTTGTTCGATTCGATCAAATCCAACAACCCGCTGTGGTCAATTCTGCATTCGCCCAACCTGGTCTGGGCCAATGAACACCACCAGATTTTTGCGTTGTACCCGCTCATCCCCTGGGTTGGCGTGACCGCGGCGGGCTATAGCCTCGGCCAGGTTTACAGTTGGGAGCCGGAACGCCGCAAAATTTTCCTGTTGCGGCTGGGGGGCGCGCTTACCGCCGCGTTCGTGGTGCTGCGCGCCATCAATATCTATGGCGATCCTGGTCCGTGGAGTCACCAGCGGGCTCCGATCTATACCGTGTTGTCTTTCCTCAACACTAATAAATATCCACCGTCGCTGCTGTACCTGCTGATGACCCTGGGGCCGGCGATGATCTTTTTGTGGGCGATCGATGGCCGCACGCCATCATGGCTGCGGCCGGCACTTGTGGTCGGCAAGGTCCCGATGTTTTATTACGTGCTGCACGTGCCGCTGATCCACATCCTGGCGGTCATCCTATGCTATGCGCGTTACGGCCAGGCGCACTGGATGTTCGAATCCAACGCCATCTTTCAATTTCCCATCACCCCGCCCCCCGGCTGGGGATACGGGCTGCCGGTGGTTTACCTGGTGTGGGCGATCGTGGTCATTACGTTATACCCGCTGTGCCGCTGGTATGCCGCGCTGAAACAGCGCCGCAATGATGCCTGGCTGAGTTATCTGTAGGAATTGGCAAACCGGGCTTCCCTGCTATGTGAATTGTCATTCCGAGCGCAGTCGAGAAACCTTTTGTTTCCTTGACGCAACCCGCGCCGCCCGCCTCGCCGCAGTCTGCAATGAATCGACGCTCAGCCTTTACGCGTAGCCTGCCTTTGACTCTATTGCGCTGCTTAACCCTTTTCCGGCTCCGTAAGCGGAGTGTGTCATCAACCTCTAAAGCTTTCGATCTGTGGCGTCTCCAAAATGCTCAGCAAGAGTTGTTAGAAGACCAGATCGTGCTGATGGTGCGGTGGGTGAGATGAATCGAAATTCAACTCAACGCGATAGCAATTTTCTCCCACTCCTCCATCGCCAATCGCAGTTCGTCTTTACTGGTTTCGATCAAGTTGGCCAGGCGCGCACTTTCGCTCGCGCTCACGAACGATAGCTGCGCGTCTTGACATTCAATAATTACTGACTCCAGCCAGGCGATGGATTCTTCCAGCTCGTGGCGCCTATCTTCCAACTGTTGCCGCTTGATGGGGTTAACCCGCTTTTGCGGCGCGGCGGCGGGCGGGCTCTTCACGCCACCGTTGTTTTGTGGAGCGAGCTCCGCGGAGGGCGCCACCCCTGCCGGTGCGCCGCTCTTTTCTTTGCGGTACAGATAGTCCTCGTAGTTGCCGGGGAAGATGTTCACCGCGCCGCCGCCGATCTCGAATACCCGGGTGGCCAGCTTGTCGATGAAGTAACGGTCGTGGGAGACGAACACCACGGTGCCGGTGAAATCTTCGAGCGCGGACAGCAGTACGTCCTTGGCGCGGATATCCAGATGGTTGGTGGGCTCGTCGAGCAGCAGGAAATTGGAGGGCTGCAACAGCATGCGCGCGAGCGCGTAGCGGTTGCGCTCCCCACCCGACAGCACGCCGATGGGCTTGAACACGTCATCGTCGGAAAAGAGAAAGCAACCCAGCAGAGTCCGCAGTTCAGTCTGCGTCGAGCGCGTGGACACGCTGCTCATATCGTCGAGCACGCGTGCAGCTGGGTTCAGCTCCTTGTACTGGTCCTGCGCGAAGTAATCGAGTTCCACGTTGTGGCCGACGCGGTAAGAGCCGGAGGAGAGCGGCTCGATCTGCGCCAGCAGCTTGATCAGTGTCGATTTTCCCGCGCCGTTGTCTCCCACCAGCGCAATGCGGTCGCCGCGCTCGATGACGAAATCAACGTTGCTGAAGACATGCTTGGCGCCATAATTTTTCGATACCCCGGTAAATTCGGCCACGGTTCGCCCGCTGGGCTTGGGCTGGGGGAACTTGATCTTGATGAGCTTCTCGTCCGGCGGAATTTCCAGGCGCTCGATGCGGTCCAGCTCCTTGATGCGGCTTTGCACCTGCTTGGCCTTGGTGGCCTGGTAACGGAAGCGGTTGATGAAGGCCTCGAGCTGCTCGATCTTGATGCGCTGGTTGCGATAGGCAGATTCGAGCTGCTGGCGGCGCTCATCTTTCTGTTGCAGGTATTTGTCGTAATTTCCGCTGTAGAAATGCACCTTGCGGTTCCATATTTCGGCGATCTTGTTGACCGTGACATCGAGAAAATAGCGGTCGTGCGAGATCACCACGAAGGCGTGCGGATAATCGAGCAGAAACTGCTCCAGCCAGTTACGCGCCGCCAGGTCAAGATGGTTGGTGGGCTCGTCGAGCAGCAGCAGGTTGGGGGTTTGCAGAAGCAGCTTGGCGAGGGCGATTCGCATCTGCCATCCCCCGGAAAATTCCTCGGTGCGGCGTCCCCAGTCTTCAGTGTGGAAGCCCAGGCCGCCCAACACCGCGCCCACTTTGGATTCGATCGCATATCCGTCATGGGACTGGAATTCATGCTCGACCACGTTGAAGCGCTCGGCCACGCGAATGAATTCAGGGTCCCCGGGAGCGATCTCAGCCATGCTATGGGTCAGGGCCTGCAGCTCGACTTCCATGGCGCGCACATAGTCGAACACCGCAATGCACTCGGCGAACACGCTGCGGCCGGAGAGGGTAAGTCCGTCCTGGGGCAGATAGCCGGTGGTCGTGCCCTTGCCGGTGGTGATGGCGCCGTAGTCGAGGGTTTCCATGCCGCCCAGCACTTTGAGCAGCGTCGATTTTCCCGTGCCGTTGCCGCCCACCAGGCCCATTCGGTCGCGCGGCGTGATCATCAGGTCCAGGCCGTCAAATAACAGCTTGTGGCCAAATCGTTTTCCGGCGCCGGAGAGATGAATCATCGAATCGAAATCCTTACCTTCAGCCTAATTGAGATAGCGAGGGAAGGCGAGTGGGGTTAGATGTTGGTGTCACAATTCGAAAAATCATAAGTTCTTGCCGCGGCGCGTTTAGCCTCGGCCTTATCATTCCGCATAACCACAGGGCAAAGTGGCAGTCTAATGACTCGAATGCATGAGGACGATCAGGCGGCGGTGGCGCAAGTGCTCGCCGGCGACAAGAACGCGTACGGCGGGCTGGTGGAGCGCCACAGCAAGGTGGTTTTTCGCCTGGCATTTCGCATGACCGGCAACGAACAGGATGCGGAGGAAGTGGTGCAGGAAACGTTTCTTCGAGGCTATCGCCACCTTCATAAGTTCGAATCGCGCGCCAACTTCGGGACCTGGATCTACCGCATCGCGGTGAACTGCGCATTGGACCTGGTAGGTAAAAGAAAAAATGTGTACAGCTACCAGATCGCTGACGAGCCCGACCTGGAGAGCAACGAGGTGCAGATCGCAAGTTCCAGTCCCGGGCCCGAGCGCCTGGCCTTCAGCGGGCAAATGGCGGGACGCATCGAGCAGGCCATGAGTGGCTTGAGCGCCAACGAACGCGCAGCATTCATCATGCGGCACATGGAAGGGCAATCGATGGAGGCCATCGGCAAGGTGCTCGGGCTGCGCCCCGATTCAGCCAAGCAAAGTGTTTTTCGAGCAGTACATAAATTGCGGCGGGCGCTTGAGCCCGCATTGAGGACACGTTGACTCCAGTGAACAGTCATCTTTCGGAAGAACAAATGGTGATGATGCATTACGGCGATGAGCCGGAATCCGCGGTACACATCGCGCACGTGGCGGAATGCGAAGAATGCCGCCATGAATACCGGCGCATCCAGGAATTATTGAACAGTTTTCCGGTCTCCGCCGTGCCGGAGCGCGGGGAGGATTATGGCGCGCAGGTCTGGCAGCGTGTCCGCGTACTTCTCCCCGAGCAACGCAAGTCGTGGTGGAGAAACATGATGGCGCCTGGGCAATCCCCCTGGGCGCTGGCCGGCTGGGCGGGCGCTATGGCGGTGCTGCTGGTGGCCGCTTTTCTGGCGGGCAGATGGGGCCGTCCGGCGGCACCGCCGCCGGGGGCGGCGCAAGTGACGCCCGATGCGCGGCAGGCAAGAGAACGCGTGGTCATGGCTGCGGTGGGCGATCACCTTGAGCAATCGCAGATGATGCTGGTCGAGCTCATGAACAGCGATGTCCGAGGCAGGTTGAACATCGCGAGCGAGCAGGAGCGGGCCCGCGAACTGCTGAACGCCAACCGGCTCTACCGGCAAAGCGCACAAGGAGTACGCGATCCGGGGGTGAGCAAAGTCCTCAATGACCTCGAACGGGTGTTGCTTGAGATTGCCAATGGACCCACTGAACTTAATGGCAAGGATGTGAATGAATTCAAAAAACGCATGGAAGCCCAGGGCATCCTGTTCGAGATGCAGGTAGTGGGCGGAAAAGCACGCGAACGGAAACACCCGCCAGCGGCACCGCCGGCACAGGGACGAACCTAGAAATAACCAAAAGGAAGGTCGCAATCTTATGAGGAACAAGATCACGCTGTTCTTGGCAGGGCTGGCTTTAATAGCGGCATTCGCCTGCGCCAATGCCACCGCGCAAATCGAAGCAGAGTCCTTCCAGTCAGCCGGCCGGAGCGGAAGCCGCTCCGCGGCTGGCTCTGACGCCCGCGAAACCGAGCTTTATAACGATGGCACCCAATCGATGAATGAAAGCAACTGGGAGAAGGCCATTGAGAAATTCGACGAGGCCTCACGAATCCATGGCCGCCGCGTGGAAGGAGCGCTGTACTGGAAGGCTTTCTCCCAACAAAAGGCGGGCCGCACCAGCGACGCCCTGAGTACTTGCGCTGAATTGCGGCGCAACTATTCACACAGCCGCTGGCTTAAAGAGTGTGGTGCGCTGGAAATTGAATTGCGCGGAGCGGAAGACCCTCCCCGAGGCGATACCCAGGACGATGACCTCAAACTGCTGGCGTTGAATCGCCTGATGGATCATGACGAAGAACGCGCCCTACCTCTGGTGGCTAATTTTCTGAACGGCGCCCACTCGGAGCGACTCAAAGCGCGCGCGTTGTTTGTGCTTTCGCAAAGCGATTCCCCACAGGCGCAGGCGCTGATGGGCGACATTGCCCGCGGCAAGACTCATCCTGAATTGCAGGAGAAGGCCGTGCAGGCCCTGGGAGTGAGAGGGGGCCGGAGCCTCGATACGCTCGCCCAAATCTATTCTGGATCGAGCAGCCAGGTGAAACGCCGGATACTGCAGGCGTATGGCATTGGTAATGACCGTTTGCATCTGCTGGCAGCGGCCCGGTCTGAAACCCAGCCTGAGTTGATGAAGGCCGCGGTCCAGGGCCTGGCGATCGCCGGCGCAAGACAGGAATTGCGCCAGCTTTATCAGGAAACCGCCTCCCACGAGCTCAAGTCAGACATTCTCGACGCCATGATTATCGATGGCGACGCGGAGTACTTTGGGCAGGTGGCAAAAACCGAGCAGGATGCCAGGCTGCGCATCAAGGCCATCCGCGACATGGGCATCTCCGGCGGCCATGATTCCGCCGCCGCCCTGGTGGAGGTCTTCCATCGCAATCAGGATGAGGATACCCGCAATGCGGCGCTCGATGGCCTGTTCATCTCCAACAATGCCAAGGCGCTGATCGACCTGGCACGACAGGAGAAAAATCCCAATACCAAGCGGCGCATCGTGGAAAAACTTGCCGTGATGGACAGCAAAGATGCCAGCGACTACATGATGGAAATCCTGCAGCACTGAGCCTGAAAACGAGAAGGTGAGTGATGAAATTTCGAACAGCAATCCTGATGATCGTGGTGGCGCTGGCGGCAGCCGGTCACGCGCAACAGCCGCCCCAGTTAATCAACGCGCACGTCAAATCACTGCCGCCGGGTTCTGACCTGCAAAAAAACGTGGAAAGTCTGGTGCGCGGCCAGAAGACCACGGCGTGGATCGGGTATTCGGTTCCCGCCATCCCCAAACCACGCTTCATCTGTTGTTTTCAGGATTCCGCGCAGTTTGAAAAGTTGAAGGGGTGTTGCAGTGGCTGCCACCTTGAAGGCCGCGACAGCAGCTACTACAACTCGACCGGGGGGACGTGCGTGCCGCATGCACCGGCGCACGAAATCTACGTGCTGTTGCGCGCGGAGAAGGGCGAAGTCATCCGCTTTAGAACGGCGACCCCGGATTGCGGTCTGGATGCCGGCGGGCTCGACTTCTATTGGTTGGGCGACGTCAAACCACAGGACAGCCTGCGCCTGCTGGCCGCCATGATCCAAGGGAACCAGGAAGGTTCCGGCCAGACCCACAAACACCGAAGCAACGAGGAAATACTCGGCGCCATCGCCCTGCATGACGATCCCATGGCGGATGAGATGCTGAAGCGTTTCGCCGGAGAAGGGAACAGCGAACATTTGCGCGAGCAGTCCTTGTTCTGGCTGGGGAACGAGCGCGGCCGAAAGGGATTCGAAATCGTGCGCGACTTTGCGCGGCGCGATCCCGATGACCGTGTGCGCAAACATGCTACCTTCGCCCTATCTCAAAGCGGGGAAAATGAGGCCATCGACGAGCTGATCCGCATGGCAAAAACCGATCACGCATCCCAGGTCCGCGCCCAGGCCCTTTTCTGGCTGGCCCAACGGGCAGGCAAGAAAGCGGAAAGTGCTATCACTGAGGCGATGGAGAATGATCCCGAAGTGGAGGTCAAGAAAAAAGCAGTGTTCGCATTGAGTCAGATGGCCGGGGGAGAAGGCGTTCCCCGGTTGATCCAGGTGGCCAGCGGACATAAGAACGCCATTCTGCGGAAAGAAGCAATTTTCTGGCTGGGGGAATCGGGCGATCCGCGCGCCCTGGCTTTTCTCGAAGACTTCGTTAAACGGTGAGCTTCAGGAAATTCTTCAAAGCACGGCCCGTGCGAAAGTCGTCCGCCCTGGCCCGCGCTTTGGCAGTTCCATATTCCTTCAGTAAAATTCTGTCGTTAGGGAACAAACCTCCCGTTTCCCTCGTTCCAACGTTTTGATGTACAGCGCGTCCAAGCATGGGGGGCTTTCCCTGCTTTCTCGAGCTGTCTGCCGACCCTGTCATTCTGGAGGAGTATGAAAAAGTTCGCCCTGGTCCTGGTGGCTTTCATTTTGCTGAACTCCCTGGCGATCGCCCAGCGGCTGTCTGCCAATGCGTTGCCCAGTCATTACCGGCTCACATTTACGCCCGACTTGAAGGCGGCGACATTTACCGGCGAGGAAATTCTGGATGTGACGTTATCCGCCCCCAGTTCGACCATCACCATGAACAGCGCGGAGATCAAGATCCAGAAGATTGAGATTACCGCGGGCGGCGAGGTACGGACGCCCGCAGTTACTTACGACACGAAAAGAGAGCAGGTGACGCTTACTACATCCCGGCCCATCCCGGCGGGCGCCGCCACCATTTCCATGCGGTACACGGGCATTCTCAACGACCAGCTTCGCGGTTTTTATTTGAGCAAGGGCAAGGACCGCAACTACGCCACCACCCAGTTTGAAAATACCGACGCGCGGCGCGCCTTTCCATCGTTTGACGAGCCCGCCTTCAAAGCCACGTACGACATCACCCTGGTCGTGGATAAAGGTGACACCGCATTTTCCAACGGACGCCAGGTCTCCGACACACCTGGCCCCGGTCCGCGCAAGCACACGGTGAAGTTCGCCACTACCGCGAAGATGTCAACCTACCTGGTGGCCATGGTGGTGGGCGATCTGACTTGCCAGAAGGGCGAAGTCGATGGTATTCCCCTGCGGGTTTGCGCCACCCCTGACAAACAGAAGCTGCTGGGTTTTGCCATGGAGACCACCAAACATGTGGTCCATTTCTACAACCAGTATTACGGAATCAAATATCCGTTCGAAAAACTGGACCAGCTTGGCATTCCCGACTTTGCCGCCGGCGCCATGGAAAACACCGCGGCCATCACCTATCGCGAGACCGCACTGCTGATCGATGAAAAGACCGCGACCGAGGGCGCGCGCCAGAACGTTGCGGTCACCATCGCCCATGAGATTGCGCACCAGTGGTTTGGCGACCTGGTCACCATGAAGTGGTGGGACGACATCTGGCTGAACGAGGGGTTTGCCACCTGGATGAGCTCGAAGCCGCTCGAAGGGTGGCATCCGGAATGGCGGGTCGACCTGCAGGATTCGCAGAACCGCGATGACTCGCTGGGCCTCGATTCACTGGCGTCCACGCGGGCGATTCACGCCGAGGCCAACACTCCCGAAGAAATTGCGGCGCTGTTTGATGGCATCGCCTATGGCAAGACCGCGGCGGTGCTGCTGATGCTGGAAAGTTATGTGGGCGCGGAAAATTTCCGCAAAGGAGTGAACAGCTACCTTGAGCACCACCAATATGGAAACACCGAGGCCAAGGATTTCTGGACCGAGATCGCCGCGGCTTCGGGCAAGCCCATCGATCAGGTGATGCCCACGTATGTGAACCAGGCGGGGGCGCCGTTGCTTTCCGCCAGCGGACGATGCCAGTCGGGCAAGACCGAGATCGCCATCCGCCAGCGGCGGTTGTTTGTCGATCCCGAACAGTTGCGCAAGGGATCGCCCGAGATCTGGCAGATACCGGTATGCGTCAAAACCGGCGCCTCCGCGCAAGCGAGTTGCGAGCTGATCACGAAAAAACGGCAGGTGCTGACAGTGGACGGCTGCTCGCTCTGGTACTTCGTCAACGCCGGCGGCGCGGGATATTACCGCACGGCCTACGATGCCGCTGATTTCTCTGAGCTCGCACGCAACGTCGAAACCGCGCTTTCCCCAGCCGAGCGGATGGCATTCGTCGGCGACCAATGGCTGTTGGTGGAAAACGGGACGCAGGATGCGTCGGGATTCCTCGACCTGGTGCAAAATCTGCGCCAGGAAAAATCCTCCGCGGTGATGCAGCTCGTGCTCGGCCCGCTGGAATATCTGCATGAGGACATTCTGCCGGCGGCCCAGATTTCCGCATTTGACGCATGGGTGAGGGGGTTGTTGCAGCCGCTGATCCGTGAGCTCGGTATGAAGACCGTTCCGGGAGAAGATTCCGACCGCCAGCAGTTGCGCAACGCGGTCATGCTCAGCCTGGGGCAGAGCGGCGACCAGGCAGTGCTGGCGCAAGCGCGCAGTGTGCTCGACGCTTTCATGAAAAATCCAACCTCGGTTCCGCCCGATCAGGTGCCGATGGCTTTCACCCTGCTTTCCACGACCGGGGACGCGGCGCTGTATGACAAATTTCTTGCCAGGCGCAAGACGGCCAAAAATCCGGCGGAATTTTACCGCTACCAGAATTCGCTCTCCCATTTTCGCGACCCTGCGCTGGTGAAACGCACATTGGAATTCGCCATGTCGCCGGAGGTGCGCTCGCAGGATATGCCTCGACTGATCTTTGGTGAGTTTGCCAATCCCGTGGGACGCGACCTGGCTATGGAGTTTGTGAAAGCCAATTATGCCGAGATTAAGCGGCGTTCCATCTCCCAGTTGGGCGGGGGATTCGGCGGGGTCGTCGGGGAGTTTTGCGATGCCGGCCCGCGCGACGCAGCCCGGCATTTCTTCGAGTCCATGAATGTCTCGGGGGAAGAGCGCGGGTTGAAGTTGGGAGTGGAGCAGTCGAACGCGTGCATCAACTTCAAGGCCCGGCAGTCGGAAAATCTTGAGCGATGGTTGAAGGCGCATCCCGGTTCGTGAGTGGGTGAACCTGCTACCATCACAGCCATGAAGGCAAGTTACCGCGCGGCCGTCGCTGTTTTTTTGACCGCCCTTGGGCTGCTGGCGGGCTGCACTAATGCGCCACCGGCGGCGGAGCGCATTTCTCCTCAGCAAGAAGCTTCACCTCCCGCCACGAACCGGCACGACCTGTCAGCCGATGCAAGATTTGGGGGGCACACCCTGCAGCGCCATGTGGGGCGCACGCCGGAGCAACTGGGGGAGCGATTGCAGGCCGAGAGCCATATTCCGGCGGCCTCAAGTTATACCAATCGTGCCACCGCCGAGACGGCGGTAGGTCAGGCCATCGCGGATAACCAGCCGCGCATCCAGCGCTGGCTCAACTCGCCGGGCGGGCACCCCAACCTGGTACTGAATTACGACGCCGGCCATCCCATCGGCGATTTCATTCGCCGCGGCGAATCGCAGCCCCGGGATTGCTCGCACGCAATTGTGGTCTTGAAGTGGGCCGGGCAGGATTACTATGTGCTGACGTCGTACCCGGAGTGCCGGTAGATGGCCGCACCGCGAAAATTCGCCGCCCTGTCAGAATTCCTGCGGGGCTATCTGCACCAGGATGTAACCGCGGAATATGGCTCCGCCGAAAAAGCGCTACGCAGCTTTCGGGCTGATGCGGATTCCACCCAGCTGCACCGCGTGCAAGCCGACTGGCGCAAGTTTCAACACGAGCACCAGGGAAAAACCCTGGCGGAAACCAACGCGGTGCTGACCGGTGAACTGGGCAGCTCGTGGGCATTTGCCGGCGACGGCGAACTCCACCGCTTCAGCGAGTTACTGCTGCAGCCCCCGGCGCGGACGAAGGAATAAGCCGCGCCGGTTTCCTGCTTGTCCTGCGCTAGGCCGGTTTGGGGGGCGCCCAGAACTTCATCTCATCCGCCGACGGGCCGTACATGCCCGGGATCTCGACTTCATTCAGGCGAAGGTAAACCCCCAGTTGGGCGCGATGATGAATCATGTGGTTCATCATCATGCTGCGAACAACCGCAGCGCGCGGCATGGAAAACACCGGTTTCCCCGCGAACATCAAGCTCCACATTTTCCCCATGTGTTCGTCGTTCGCGTCCGCGATCTGTTTCCGGCCTGCGGCTACGCTTTGGTCGAATTTTTCCATGAGCTCCCGGCGGGAGCCCGCAAGAAAAGGCTTATCGCCCTGCTTCACCTCAAAAACATCATCATTCAGAACGCTCATGGTCCAGCCGGGAAGCTCGGCGATATGACTGGCCAGCCTGCCCAGCGCCATTGATTTTTCGTGGGGCTTGTAGTCGAATTTATCTTCGGGAACCAGTTCCAGTATCTTCCGCGTGTTCTTCATTTCCTCGTCAAATTCAGGTAAGAGCGCTTGACCGAATGGCATAAGAACCTCCGCGGACAGCCTAACCCTTCGCGCCCCTGTGTATCAAGCATGCCAATTCTTCGGTTGCGGAGCGCGCTGGCTAGCATAAGATTGGATCGCAGTGAGGCCGTGGCCGCGCTTGTCGCGCGTAGCGAAGAAAAGGACATCATGACATCAGAAGTGAAACACATCAGCCGGGAAGACCTGAAAGCCAGGATCGACCAGAAAGACAAATTCATTCTGGTCGAAACCCTGGCCAGCACCGCCTACGATCACGCGCACTTGCCGGGAGCGATTAGTATTCCAACTAGCCAGATCGCTCAGCTTGCCCCCCAGCGCCTGCCCGACAAGGGCGCGGATATCGTGGTTTATTGCGCCAGCCCGACGTGACACGCCTCTGAGAATGCCGCCCGTGAACTGGCGGCCATGGGATATGGAAATGTGCGCGATTACGCAGGCGGGAAAGAGGATTGGCTGGGCGCCGGCTTACCGGTAGAGAGTTTTCACGATCACCAGAAGCCGCCGGCAAAATAGCGGGAAGCTTGCATCAGGGGATGAGCACGCGATCGTCGCGGGCCGAGGGCTGGGAGACCACGAGAAATATGACGTTGGCTGCCGATGTGTTGCAGATCTCATGCACCGTTTCCGGCCGTATCTCGACTCCCTCGCCGCTGGCCAGTTGCAATCGTGCGGCGCCGGCGCGAACTTCAAGCAGGCCCTCCAGTACATAGAAAAACTGCCGGCTGTGGCGGTGATAATGTTTCACCTCGGCCGAACCCGGCGGCATGCGCTCTGCGATCACGTCAAGCGCGGGATCTTGCAGCAGCCGCCAGCCTTCGCAAACCTCTCCCCACTGGTAATGATTTGCGTCATTGGCCGAAATTTTTGTGATCATGATTACTCTTTGAATTGGCTTCAAGATCCATCTGCCACTCTTTAAGATGTCAGGGATTGAATTTTAGCTCCTGATAAAGATCCGGACTTGAGGTGCACTTGTGAACGACGAAGAATATCGCTTGCGTTACCTGGAGCTCACCGAAGGCAAAGACCCGCTGGCGATGCAGCACCAGGCCCCGGTTACGCTGGCGCGATTAATCGCCGGCGCCGAAGACGACGCGCTGCGCCGATCGCCCGCGCCGGGAAAGTGGAGCGTCGCTGAGATCATCGGCCACCTGGTGGATGATGAGATCGTCACCAGCTGGCGTTACCGCAAGATGATTGAGCAGCCCGGGTGCTCGCTGCAATCCTTCGACCAGGAAGGTTGGGTGTGCATGGGTGATTTAGATTCTGCGTCTCCGGCAGAAATACTGCAGCTCTTTCGCCTCTTACGCGAGAGTAATCTGAGATTGCTGGCAAAACTTTCCGATTCGCAGTGGAAGAGCCACGGCATCCACGCAGAGCGCGGGCGGATTTCGGTGCGAGACCTGGTGCGTCACATGGCCGGGCACGATATCAACCATATCGAACAAGTAGAGAAAATACTTTCTTCGTCAGCGGCCTGAGCTCGGGAATGAGCCCTTTTTTGCCTGGCTCGTGTGCTATTATCCGCGCTCGCGCTGCACCCTGAAAACAATTATTCCGACCTCTCCATGCAGAGCCACCGTCCAATCCTCGTTCTCGCCGCGCCCTTGGCACTGGCGGCTGTGGCCCTGGCCCTGGCCGGGTGCCACGCGCAGCCCGCGCGCCAAGCGGGGCGGATGCTCATCGGCTTTTCCATGGATTCGCTGCAACTGGAACGCTGGCAGCGTGACCGCGACGTCTTCGTGCGCCGAGCCAACGAGTTGGGGGCAGACGTGCTGGTGCAATCCGCCAATGGAAACGACGCCCTGCAGATCGAGCAGTCGGAAAACCTTCTGACCCAGGGCGTGGACGTCCTGGTAGTGGTGCCGCACAACGGCGATGTTTCCGCGACCATTGTTGACAGCGCCGCCCGCGAGAAAATCCCGGTGCTCAGCTACGACCGCCTGATTCGCAACAGCGATGTAAGCCTGTATGTTTCCTTTGACAACGAAAAAGTGGGAGAGATGCAGGCGAAGTACCTGCTCGACCGCGCTCCCAGCGGCAATTACATCCTGATTGGCGGCTCGCCCACCGACAACAATGCGCATCTGCTGCGTACCGGGCAGATGCGGGTGTTACAGCCGGCCATCAATCAGGGAGCGATCAGGGTGGTGGCCGACCAATGGGCGAAAGACTGGCTGCCCAGCGAATCCCTGCGGCACACCGAGAATGCGCTGACCCAGGCGTCGAACAACGTGGTGGCCGTGCTCACCTCCAATGACAGCACCGCCGGCGGAGCGGTGCAGGCCCTGGAAGAGCAAAAGCTGGCGGGCAAGGTGCTGGTCTCGGGGCAGGATGCCGACCTCGCGGCCTGCCAGCGCGTGTTGAACGGCACCCAATCCATGACCATTTATAAACCCATCAACCCGCTGGCGTCGCGCGCCGCCGAAGCCGCGGTGGCGCTGGCGCGCCATGCGCCGGTGACCACCAACGCGCTGATCGACAATGGCAGAAAGCAAGTACCGTCGATCCTTCTCGAGCCCATCGTGGTCGATAAGAAGAACTTGATGGAAACCGTGATCAAAGATGGCTTCCTGAAATTCGACGAAGTGTACTCGGCGGTCCCACGCAATCAATGGCCAGCGGAGGAAACTAAATGAACGTGATGGATCCCGCCGCCGTAACCGTTCCGGCCGCCATTCGCCTGCGGGTGGTTGGCGTAGGCAAAAGTTTTCCCGGGGTGCGGGCGCTCGATGAAGTGTCACTCGACGTGCGGCAGGGTGAGATTCATGCCCTGGTGGGAGAGAATGGCGCGGGAAAATCCACGCTGATGAAAATTCTCTCCGGCATTTATCCCGCCGGGACCTTCGATGGAAGCTTCAGCATGGATGGCGTGGCGTGCCTGTTTCGCAGCGTGCAGGACGCGTCGCGCGCGGGCTTCGCCATCGTTCACCAGGAACTATCGCTGGCACCGGAACTGAGCGTCGCGGAAAACATTTTTCTGGGCCGCGAGCCCGCGGGGTTTATGGGGAATATCCGCTGGACGGAGCTGTTCCGCCAGACGCGCGATCTGCTCGACAGCTTGGGGCTTGCGCTCGATCCCGCACGCAGCGCGGGCTCACTGGGCGTAGGCCAACAGCAGATGGTGGAGATCGCCAAAGCGCTCTCCCATCGCGCCCACATCCTGATTCTGGATGAACCCACGGCCGCTCTGACCGACGCCGAATCCGAGGCGCTTTTCCGAATCCTGGCCGCGCTCAAGAGCAAAGGGCACAGCATTATCTACATTTCGCATCGCCTGGAAGAAGTTTTTCGCCTCGCCGATCGCATCACCGTCATGCGCGACGGCCGCACCGTGCGCTCCGCCGCCACCGCCGATTGGAATGAAAATTCGGTGATTGGGGCGATGGTGGGCCGCGACGTCAGCAAGCTCTTTCCCGCAGGCGGCCGCGTGGCGGGTTCGGTGGCGCTGGAAGTTCGCAATCTTGAAGTGTCCGGCAGCCTTCACGGCGGCAGCAAAGTCACCTTGAAGGCCTATCACGGCCAGGTGCTCGGCATCGCCGGCCTGATGGGTGCGGGACGAACCGAGATGCTGGCCACCATTTTTGGCGCGTCGCCCTGGCGCGGCGGCGAAATCCTGGTCGATGGAAAACCGGTGACCGTGCGGCGGCCCGCCGACGCCATTGCGCATGGCATCGCCTTCGTGACCGAGGACCGCAAAAGCTCCGGGCTGCTGCTGGAGCAATCGATCGTGCGCAATGTCACGCTGCCATCGCTGCGCCGCCTCTCCGGCCGGGTATTTACCGATGATGCAAGGGAGCTGCGGGCGGCGATGCCTCTCTATCAATCCATGCGGGTGAAAGCGCCATCTCCCCTGGTGACGGCGGCTACGCTTTCCGGCGGCAACCAGCAAAAAGTTGTGTTGTGCAAATGGCTCCTCACCGGGCCCGGCATCCTTTTGCTGGACGAACCCACGCGCGGCATCGATGTGGGCGCGCGGCAGGAAATTTATGCGGAAATCGATAAGCTGGCGCGTGCCGGGATGGCAATCGTCATGGTGTCGTCGGACTTGGCGGAGGTGCTGGGCATGGCCGACCGCGTCCTGGTGATGCGCGATGGCGGGCTCGCCGGGGAATTCACCGGAAGCCATGCCAACGCTCATGACGTGATGGCCTGCGCCACCGGCATCAGCCGGCTTCAACCACCAGAACCACCGGGGAGGGAAGCACAGTGACGACCGCTCGTATTTCGCCAATCCCATCGCGCCCTGCAGCGCCGGCTGCACGCCGCGTGCCGCTCGTCAGCTCACGCTCGTTCGTCATCGTGCTGGCGCTGCTGGGCATGTGGGCCATCTTCGCTTACCTGACCCACGGCACATTCTTGAGCGCGCGCAACATATCGAACCTCAGCCGCCAGACCGCCGTCACCGGAATTCTGGCAATCGGCATGGTGATGATCATCGTGACCGCCAACATCGATCTGTCGGTGGGCTCGCTGGTAGGCCTGTCGGGCCTGGTTTCGGTGCTGACTCAGACCACCCTGCACTGGGGCCTTCTGCCTTCGCTGGCCGCGGGACTTCTCGCCGGCCTGGCGGTGGGCCTGCTGCAAGGCACGCTGGTCGCTTACCTGCGCATCCCGTCTTTCATTGTTACCCTGGGCGGGCTGCTGGCATGGCGGGGCGCCACCAAGGGCGCCAGCGGCGGCAATACCTTCCCCATCAAGGTGGAATCTTTCCGCCGTATCGGCCAATCGTATTTGAGCCCAGAGGCTGGCTGGATTCTGGCCATTGTGACCGTGGTGGCAATCGCGGTGTGGACCATCCGCCGCCGCGGGTCGCGCTCCAGCCTCGGCCTGGCGTCGTGGACACCGCTGGAAACCGCCTTGCGCATCATCGCGCCGGTGTTGCTGGTGGTGGGATTTATCAAGGCATTGAATTCCTATGCCGGCGTTCCCGTGCCGGTTGTGATTCTGTTGTTCAGCTTGTTTGCCGCCACCGTGGTGATGCAGAATACCCGCTTCGGACGCCACCTTTATGCTATCGGCGGCAACGTCGAGGCTGCCCGCCTTTCCGGCATCGATCCGCGCCGCAACGTGCTCGCCGCATTCTGCGTGATGGGGGCGCTGGCCGCCGTGGCCGGAACCGTGTACACCGCGCGCGTGGGCAGCGCTTCGCCCGATGCCGGAACCCTGCTGGAACTCGATGCCATCGCGGCCTGCGTGATCGGCGGCGCCAGCCTGGCCGGAGGCCGCGGCACCGTGATCGGCGCCTGCCTGGGCGCGTTGTTCATGGCCAGCCTGGACAATGGAATGTCGCTGCAGAATGTTCCCGACTTTATTCAGGACATCGTAAAGGGCTTCATCCTGGTGCTGGCCGTGGGTATTGATATGGTGCAGCGCCGCAGTGATTGAACCGTTACGGAGGGATGTATTTATTGTCTAGGCATTGACGTTGGCACGGGGGGAAGCCGCGCTGTTGTCATCGACCATCGCGGCGCGGTGGTGTGCTCGGCATCAGTCGAACATGTCGCTTTCGCGTCGCCGCAAACTGGATGGGCGGAGCAGGACCCCGCTGACTGGTTTCGCGCTTCGTGCGCCGCGATCACCCAGGCAGCGGCCGCCGCGCCGGGAAAAATTACCGCGATCTGCCTGACCGGACAGATGCATGGCGCGGTCATGCTCGATGCCGCTGGCAAGGTGGTGCGGCCCGCGCTGATCTGGTGCGACCAGCGTACCGGCGAGCAATCGCGCGAAATCGAATCTCGCTTTGGCCTGGATGAGATCATTCGTCTGACCTGCAATCGACCGCTCACCAACTTCACGCTTACCAAGCTGTTGTGGGTGCGGCAGCACGAGCCGGAACACTGGAAGCGCGTCCGCCACATCCTGCTGCCCAAGGATTACGTTCGTTTTCGTCTCTCCGGCGATTACGCGATGGATGTCGCCGAGGCCTCGGGCACCTTGCTGCTCGATGTTGCGCGCCGCCAGTGGTCGGCCGATGTTCTCGGGAAACTCGGCATCGATAAGAATGTTCTGCCCGCGTTGTTTGAGTCCCCCACCGTTTGCGGGAAGCTGCGGTCCGGCATCGCGTCTGAATTGGGTCTCGATGCGGATGTCCCCATCGTCGCCGGCGCGGGCGACCAGATGGCGGGCGCGGTGGGCATGGGCATCGTCAGGCCGGGAATGGCGTCCGCGACCATCGGAACATCCGGAGTGGTCTTCGCCGCCACCGATCATCCGGCGCTGGATGCGCAAGGACGCCTGCACACCTTTTGCCACGCCATACCCGGACGGTGGTGCGTAATGGGCGTGACCCAGGCCGCGGGGCTATCGCTGCGCTGGTTCCGCGACCTGCTGCAGATCGATTCCGCGAAGAATGTGGATCCCTATGATCTCTTGACCGCCGAAGCGGCGACGGCCCCCGCGGGTTGCGATGGCGTATTGTGGGCGCCGTATCTTATGGGAGAGCGCACGCCGCACCTCGACCCCGGCGCGCGGGGGGCGCTGCTGGGCTTGGCCGCATCGCACCGGCGCGCCCACGTGCTGCGCGCGGTGATGGAAGGCGTCGCGTTCAGCTTGAAAGATACACTCACCATTTTCGGCGAGATGAATGTGCCGGTCAGCAAGATCAGGCTGGGCGGAGGAGGCGCGCGCTCCGCGTTGTGGCGCCAGGTGCAGGCCGATGTCTATGGCATGCCCGTCGAAATTCTGCAGGCGGAAGAAGGCGCCGCCTATGGAGCGGCCATCCTGGCCGGCGCGGGGACCGGCGTATGGAATTCGGTGGATGAGGCCTGTGACGCGGTCGTCGCCGTCCTCGAAACCATCGAACCCGGTCCCGCGACAGATTTGATGCAGGCGGGGTACCGGCGCTACCGCAGTATTTATCCAGCGTTGAAAAATATTTGATCGGGCCAGTCGCGGCCGGCACAATCAAACACTAAATGTGAAAGAGGCGAAGCATGGCGGCAAAAGATCAGTATCAACCCCGGCCGGAGCATAAATTTTCTTTTGGTTTGTGGACTGTCGCCAACCGTGGGCGCGACCCCTTTGGCGATTTCGTGCGGCCCGTCCTCGAACCCACCGACGCCGTCGCGTTGCTGGCCGAGGCAGGGGCGTGGGGCGTGAATTTGCATGACAACGACCTGGTCCCCATTGACGCGACTCCCGCGGAGCGCGACCGCATCGTGCGCGATTTCAAGAGCGCTTGCAGCCGCCATGGCATCGTCGTGCCCATGGCCACGGTGTCGTTGTTCTTCCACTCCATATTCCGCGACGGAGCTTTTACATCAAACGATCCCGCGGTGCGCGCCTACGCAATCCAGAAGACCATGCGCGCCATGGACCTCGGCGCCGAGCTGGGAGCGCAAATTTTCGTGCTGTGGCTGGGGCGCGATGGCGTGGAAACCGACGCCTGCCGCCGCGCCGAGGAGGGAATCAAGCGCACCCGAGCCGCCATCGATTACCTGTGCCAGTATTCCATCGACCAGGGATACGGTTACCGATTCGCGCTCGAAGCCAAGCCCAACGAGCCGCGCGGCGATATTTATTTCCCCACCACCGCGGCCTATCTAGGGTTCATCCCCACGCTCGCCCACCCTGACATGGTCGGCGTCAATCCGGAATTTGCCCACGAAACCATGTCGGGGCTGAACTTCATGCACGCTCTCGCGCAGGCGTGGGAGGCAGGCAAGCTTTTTCACGTGGACTTGAACGACCAGATGCCCGGACGCTTCGATCAGGATTTGCGCTTCGGCTCCGCCAACCTCAAGGCCAGTTTCTTCACCGTGAAGTTTCTGGAAGACGTGGGCTACGATGGCTCCCGCCACTTCGACGCACACGCCTATCGCAGCGAAGACGCATCGGGCATTCCCGACTTTGCCCGGGGATGCATGCGAACCTATTTGATTCTCAAGGAAAAGGCGGAACGCTGGAACAGCGATCGCGAAATTCAGGAACTGCTGCGGGAGCTGGAAACTGCATCGGTCAAACATCCTTCAGTCGCGAAGTATACGAAGAAAGGAGCGGCGGCGCTGCTGGCGTGGGAGGCTGACCGCGAAGCCATATGCCAAAAGCCGCTGCTTTATGAACGCCTCGACCAGTGGACGATGGAAATATTAATGGGAGTTCGATAAGGAGAAGTGATGCATCTCACCCCGAATGTGTTTCGCGCGACCTGTATCGCTCTGCTGGGCACATCTCTTTGCGGCATGGCCGCCGCACCGCGCAGAATCCCGCGACCCAACCAGGCCGCGCCAGATTCCAAGGCATACCGTGATTCCACTTTACCGGTGAATCTGAGGGTCGCGTCCCTGCTGGCGCAGATGACGCTCGAAGAGAAAGTCGCGCAGGTGCGCGCCATCTGGCCGCCGCTCGAGAAAGAGTCCGATCCGAAATGGACTGACCTGACCACACCCTCGCTCAAAGAAATTGCCGAGATGAAAGACGGCATCGGCCACGTTTCCAATCCCCGCGGCAAGAGAACGCCGCGGGAGTCAGCGCTTTATGCCAACGCCATCCAGACTTACCTGGCGAAAAATACGCGGCTGGGAATTCCCGCCATCATTCATGACGAGATTCTGCACGGCCACATGAAGGCCGGCAGCACCGTCTTTCCCCAGCCTCTGGCCATGGGTTCGAGTTGGGACCCGGCCCTGGTGCAGGAAGTATTTACCACGGCGGCGCATGAAGCTCGCGCCCGCGGATTTCAGCACGTGCTCGGCCCCAACATGGACCTGGCGCGGGAACCGCGCTGGGGCCGCACCGAAGAGAGTTACGGTGAAGACCCCTACCTGACGGCGCGCATGGTCACCGCGACCGTCCGCGGACTGCAGGGCGAGTCCGGCGTCATCGACGGCAACCATGTGATTGCTACCGGCAAGCATTTTGCGGGACACGGTCAGCCCGAAGGCGGAACCAATACCGCCCCGATCAATATGGGGGAGCGCCAGTTGCGCGAGAACCACTTGCGCACGTTTCAAGCGGCGGTGCAGGATGCGCACCTGCAGAGCATCATGCCCGCATATCACGAGATAGACGGCATCCCCAGCCACGCCAATCCGTTTCTGCTGCAAAAAGTCCTGCGCCAGGAGTGGGGCTTTCAGGGAGTGGTTGTCTCTGATTATTTTGCCGTGAATGATCTGGATGACCGCCATCACGTGGTCGCCGGCTGCGCCCAGGCCGCCATCCTCGCCATCACCACCGGGGTGGATATTGAATTGCCCGATGGCAAGTGTTACGCGACCCTGGCCGATTCGGTTCGCGGCGGCAAGCTGCCGGAAAGCGTGCTGGATACCGCGGTGGGACGCGTCCTGCGCACTAAATTCATGCTGGGACTCTTCGAAAATTTTTATGTTGACCCTGACGCCGCCGAGCGTGTCGTGCACACCGCCGCAGCCCAGGACCTGGCACTGCGCATGGCGCGGGAATCCATCACCCTGCTGAGGAATGAGCACAACGTGCTGCCTTTGGATCGCGCGAAGCTCAAACAGATCGCGGTGATTGGTCCCAACGCCAATCGCGCTCACTATGGCGGCTATACCGACGCCGATGCGACGCCGGGGGTGAGTATCCTCGACGGCGTCCGCAGGAAGCTGGAAGGTTCGGCGACGGTCGCGTATGCCGAAGGGTGCAAGATCACCAGGCAGGGAGGAGTGTGGTGGGCGGACCATGCGGATTTGAGCGACCCCGCGGACGACCAGCGCCTCATCGCCGAAGCCGCACAGGTCGCGGCAAACTCCGATGCCGTGGTGCTGGTGCTGGGCGGCAACGAAGACACCAATAAAGAAGGATGGGCCGACAATCATCTCGGCGACCGCGACTCCATCGAGTTGCTCGGGAGGCAGAATGACCTGGTAAAGGCCATCCTCGCCACCGGCAAGCCGACCATTGTGTTCCTGCAAAACAGCGGTCCCCTGGCCATACCCTACATCGCGGAAAATGTTCCCGCGGTACTTGAGGGCTTCTACCTGGGCGAGCAGGGAGGCACCGCCGCTGCCGACGTTCTCTTTGGCGATTTCAACCCGTCTGGCAAGCTGCCCGTATCTTTTCCGCGCAGCACCGGCCAGTTGCCCGACTATTACGATCACAAGCCATCGGCGCGCCGCGGCTATCTTTTCACCAGCAAGGAGCCGGTGTTCCCCTTCGGCCACGGCCTCAGCTACACGACCTTCACTTACCGCAACCTGAAACTCTCGCAGGAGTCGGTTGCCAATGGCCAAACGGTGACGGTCAGCGTCGATGTATCGAATACGGGCACGCGAGCCGGCGCGGAAGTTGCGCAGATGTATATTCGCGACCGGGTGAGCTCGGTGACCAGGCCAGTGATGGAGTTGAAAGATTTCGCGCGCGTTTTTCTGCAGCCCGGCGAAACGCGCTCAATCACTTTCTCTCTTACTCCGGATAAACTTGCGTTCTACAACCGGGAAATGAAATTCGTGATCGAGCCCGGAATGTTTGACATCATGGTGGGCGGCAGTTCGGCTCGCGTACAAACCGTCACCTTGAACGTGACTCCTTAATAGATAAGTTGGATTGCAGTTTCATGCGCCCTGCGTGAACCCGGCTTAGGAGTCTGTGTCACAACTAAAACAATTTCGCCATCTCCAACCCCCTCCCCGGTGTCATCCTGACGACCCCCGGCTTTATCGGGGTGAGGAAGGACCCCTACTGTTCGACAAGTATTTCCCCGGAGGCTTTTTCGGTCTTGCAGTACGGGTCCGGCGCCGCGCTCGACCGCCACCGTACAGTGGTCAGTATTCGGCTGAGATGAACCATCGGGTTAACTGAGAGTTGGCAGAGGGTAGGGATTCTTCCTCACCCCGATAAAGCCGGGGGTCGTCAGAATGACAGCCCGTGGGGGGCTGCCAAGAGCCGTTCCTTAGCAATCTTTTAAGAAAGAAAGCAAGGATGCTGGAGATGGCGAGATTCTCCGTCGGCAAAGATCGAAAAGGGGATACAGCGGCTATGGAACCGCTATAAAAGAACGAGATCTCCCGAATCGAGCGCTCTGGTTGGGACACAGACTCTTACACGGCGACGCCGCGCTGTTATATCCTCAACGTTTCATTTCATCTCCCCGGAGCCTATGTGCTGCTTAACCGAAAAATCCTGGTCACCTTTGCGCTGCTGGGCGTGGCTTGCCATGCGCCGCTAGCCGCTCAATCCATATCGCCTTCCAACTTCGCGGAGATGCGATGGAGGCTGGTGGGCCCTTTTCGCGGTGGCCGGACCTTGAGCGCGGTCGGCGTCCCCGGCAATCCCAGTGTTTTTTATTCCGGCGCGGTCGGCGGCGGGATTTGGAAATCCACCGATGCGGGCACGACCTGGCAGCCGATGTTTGATGGCCCGGCCGGCGGTCCTTCATCCTCCATCGCATCGATCGGCGCGCTGGCCGTGGCGCCATCTGACGCCAACGTGATTTATGCCGGCTCCGGCGAAGCCGATATGCGTTCCGACATCACCTACGGCAACGGAATGTATAAATCCACCGATGCCGGTAAGACCTGGCTTCATATCGGACTCGAAGATTCGCGCCAGATCGGACGCATTGTGGTGGACCCGCGCAACCCTGACATCGTCCTGGTCGCCGCACTGGGACACGCCTATGGACCCAATCACCAGCGCGGCGTCTTCCGCACCACCGACGGCGGAAAGAGTTGGAAGCAGGTGCTGTACAAAGACGATGATACCGGCGCCATCGACCTTGCTAGCGATCCGCAGGATGGGCGCACCGTCTATGCGTCTTTGTGGCAGACGCGGCGGCCGCCTTGGAATGTGTATCCTCCCTCCAACGGGCCGGGCAGCGGGCTCTATAAATCTTCCGATGGCGGCGTCACCTGGCGGCAGTTGCTAGGAAATGGCCTGCCCTCGGAAGGGCTGGGCCACATCGGGATTGCGGTAGCGCCTTCTGATGCCGGCCGCGTGTACCTGATGGTTGATGCCAAAGAGGGCGGTCTCTACCGTTCCGATGATGCCGGCGCTCACTGGGTGCGGGCCGATAGCGAACGGCGAATCTGGGGCCGGGGATGGTACTTCGGCGGCATCACCGTTGATCCGAAAAATCCCGACGTGGTTTTCGTTTCCAATACTTCGATTTATAAATCCATCGATGGCGGCCATAGTTTCACCGCATTCAAAGGCGCGCCCGGCGGCGACGATTATCACAGCGTCTGGATCGCGCCCGGCGATTCGATGCGCATGGCCGTGGCCACCGACCAGGGATCGATCGTCACCCTGAATGGCGGCCAGACCTGGAGCTCCTGGTATAACCAGCCCACCGGGCAGTTCTACCGGGTAAGCGTAGACCACCGTTTTCCCTACTGGCTGTACGGGGCGCAGCAGGATAGCGGCGCGATGACCGTGCCCAGCCGCAGCAATTTTGCCGCTCCCTCGGAGCGTGACTGGCGGCCTATCGGTGTGGGCGGCGAAAGTGGAATGCTCGCGCCCGACCCCGCCGACTCCAATATCGTGTTCGGCGGCGCCGTGTCACGTTTCGATCTCGCCAGCGGTGAGGAGCAGGACGTCTCTCCGGCCATCGACGCCGGAACTTCGGGGGTCAAGAATGCGCCCTTCCGCAGCACCTGGACGCTGCCCCTGGTATTTTCTCCCGCTGACCATCACAAGCTTTACTTCGCGCACCAGTCCATGTTCCGCACCATCAACGGCGGCAAATCGTGGGATGAGATCAGCCCTGACCTGACCCGGGAAAATCCCGGCGTGCCGGATAATCTCGATCCTATTACGGCGAAGTCAGGGCTCGCCAGTCCGCGCAAAGGCGTCGTCTTTTCCATCGCGCCGTCGCCACTTGATTCCAACTTGATCTGGGCCGGCACCGACGACGGGCTGATTCACCGCACGCTGGACGATGGCCGGCACTGGCAGAATGTCACTCCCGTGGCGCTCACGCCGTGGAGCAAGGTGGGCACGATCGAAGCCTCGCGCTTCGATAAGAACATCGCTTACGCGGCCGTGGACCGGCATCGCCTCGAAGATCTGCGCGCCTACATCTACCGCACGCGCGATGCCGGCCGGAGCTGGCAATCGATCTCCGAGGGAATTCCTGAAGGCGCATACGTAAATGTGGTGCGCGAAGACCGCGAGCGCCCAGGGCTGCTGTACGCCGGCACCGAGCTGGGCATGTACGTGAGTTTTAATGACGGCGGCGCGTGGCAGCCGCTGCAATTGAACCTGCCGGTGGCGTCGGTCCGCGACATCGCCGTGACCGGCGACGACCTGGTGATCGCTACCCATGGCCGCGCGCTATGGATTCTGGATGACGTAACCCCGCTGCGGCAAATGCAGCAAGCCGGCAATTCGCCGGGTGAAGCGCTACAGCTCTTCAAACCGCAGACTGCGTTGCGGGTGCGTCCGGGTTCCGATCAGGGGACGCCTTATCCTCCGGAAATTCCGCACGGCGAAAACCCTCCGGCCGGCGCCATCATCGACTATTACGTTCCTGCTGCCGCGGCCGCGAGTTCCGCAGCGTCCCCGGGCGTGGTGCTGGAAATTCTGGACAGCGCCGGAACCGTAGCCCGCCGCTTGGCCAGCGATGACCCGGTCACGCCGGTGGACGAGAAGACACTCGACATTCCCATGTATTGGATCCATCCCGCCAAAACACTTTCGGCGGCGCCGGGCATGCACCGCTTCGTCTGGGATCTTCATTTTTCATCGCCGCTGCACGGACTGCGGCGCGGACGGCGCGAAGTGGTGGGCCCATGGGCGCCGCCGGGCCGCTACACCGTGCGTCTGTGGTCCGATGGCAGTCACCTTGAACAGCCATTGCTCTTGAAAATCGATCCACGCCTGGCGGCCAGCGGATGCGGCGCTCCCGAAGTAAAAATGCCGTCTGCCTGCCCCAACCTGCAGAAGGAATTTGCGGCGGCACAAAGAGCGCTGGCGGCGTCCGCCCAGATCGCGGCCGCGCTGGCCGAGGAAGGCAGGCTCTCCAAACAGCTTGATGGGTTGCAAGCCAAAGCAGTGGGTAACGGGGTGATCGCAGCGGCTTTAGGAAAATTCAAAGACCAAATGGCGGGCATCGCCGGACGGCCCTCTGAAGGTTTCGGCGCCGCCACCCAGGCGCTCGACCTCAACCGTACCAGCCTGCGCTATCTGCAAGGCGCTTTCAGTTCGATCGCATCGGCCATCGAGAGCGCCGACGCCGCGCCTACTCCTGAACGCCTGAGCGCACTGGCTAACGATCAGAAGACCCTGCAAGCGGCCATGTCCAAATGGCAGGAACTGATTTCAGGCGAGATACCGAAGCTCAATTCGCAATTGCACCAAGCCGGGTTGGAGCAGTTGAACCCCGCCGCTCCCGCGCCCTGAAAACATTCGATAATTTTTGACCTGTACGGTTTTGTTTTTCGGTGGAAGCAGCGGCCTTTCAGGCCGCTGAATAGATGCTCTTAAGGATTTCGGCTTCAGCCGCTGTGACGACAATCAAATACCTGTGTAAAAATACACGGCTACGCTGCCCTTTATCGTCCAGTTTCGAACCCTTGCTTGGTTAGAAGGATGCGACAGACGCTCGGGGTGTTATAGCAATCAAGGTATTCACAAAGACCGGAAACCCAATTGGAGATGAGGATGGGCCCTTTGATTTGCAAGGACTCGTCACCGGGGCTAAGCCCAATTAATAAGAGGCAACTATTCAGCGGCCTGAAGGGCCGCTGCTTCCACCAAAAGGCAAAATGATGCGGTTCTGCCGTTCTAGGCTTAGACATAATTAGTGGCACTCCTTGGACAGCGAAGTTGAGGCGGCATGAAAAAGGCGATGCGTTGGGCGGCCCAGGGAATCATTGGATGCATACTTTTCTTTGGATTGCAGAGGCTGTGGGTGCTCTCCGGACTACCCTACCTTGAGGTGCGGGTATCTGGCTTTGACGTGAATGCATTAATTGGAACGCAAACCAGAATTATTGCAGCGATACTGTTTATCGCGGCCCAGTTCCTGGCATGGCTCATATTCCGTAAAGGTAGATTACAAACTGCCGCATGACTCTCCGCTCTGGAATCCAAAAGGCACGCGGTTTCAGTTACCATTAATCCAACCCTATGACCTCTCGTCCTGTGAACTCCAGATATTTCCTCCTCGTCGTATTTCTTATTCTCGGAATATTCACCGCCTTCGCCGAAGCCCCTTCTGCCGCGCCCAGGCGAGTTCCGGTGATCGTCGAACTATTCACCTCGGAAGGGTGCTCGAGTTGCCCGCCGGCAGATGCGCTCTTGGTCCAGCTCAACCAGCAGGCAATCCCCGGAGCGGACGTGATTGCCCTGGGACAGCATGTGGACTACTGGAACCATCTGGGATGGGCCGACCGGTTTTCTTCGGCGAAGTTCAGCCACCGGCAGAATGACTATTCGAACCGCTTTGGCCTGGACTCGGTTTATACCCCGCAAATGGTGGTGAACGGACACGCGCAGTTTGTAGGGAACGACACCGGCCAGGCGCGCAAGGCAATCACCGATGCCGCCAGCCGGCCGGCGCAATCCCAGGTGGGGTTGAGTTTGGACGGAACCCAAAAGCTTGAAGTCGTAGTGAGCGGCGCCGAGAAGTCCCAGGTGATGCTGGCCATCACCGAAGATAACCTCACCACTGAAGTAGCCCGGGGAGAAAATGGGGGACGAACCTTGCGCCACGCCGCCGTGGTGCGCGAGCTGCGCAAGATCGGCGAGCTGAACGACGGAAAATTTTCCAGCTCGCAAGTCCTCAAGCTTGTACCGGAATGGCGGGTCGAGAACCTGCACGCCGTGGTTTTTCTACAGAACCCTGCCACCATGCAGATCACCGGCGCAGCCTCGGTCAAACTGAAATAGAACCTGGGGCCGGGAACGCGGCCCCCAGTCAAGCGACTGAGTGGCTGCCGATTCTGATTACCCGCTGCGTTCGGTGCAGCCGCAGGCATTAAAATAAAAGCGCAAAATTCTTATCGAGGGTGATTATGCGAATTTTTACGGTCTTGCTTGTATTGCTGGCAACCGGCGTCTTCGCCGGGGCGCAAAACCCCAGCGAAGGCGATCGCCTGCCGCTGATGCCCATGCCGGCCAGCGTCCATCTGACTTCGGGACGTTTCATGATCAATCCCAATTTTGCGGTTGCCATCCACGGCAACACCGAGCCCCGGTTGCAGCGCGCCGCAACGCGAATGTTGAACACCTTGTACCTGCAGACTCATATTTCGTTTTCCCCGGCGGCCAGCGCATCCGCGGCCCCATTCGTGATCAACTGCACGGGTCCCAGCGCCGAAGTCCAGGCCCTGGGGGAAGAGGAATCCTATCGCCTCGAAGTCGGTCCGGACGCGGTGCGGCTCGACGCTCCCAACCCTCTAGGCGTGCTGCGAGGCATGCAGACCTTTTTGCAACTCGTGGAAAAAGCACCCACCGGGTACGGCGTGCCGGGCGTGATCATCGAAGACCGACCGCGGTTTCCCTGGCGCGGATTGCTGATCGACGTCGCCCGCCACTTCATGCCGGTGGACGTGATCAAGCGCAACCTCGATGGCATGGAGGCGGTCAAGTTGAATGTTCTGCACTGGCACCTGTCAGAAGACCAGGGCTTCCGCGTGCAGAGCCAGAAATTTCCTTTGCTCACCGAAAAAGGTTCCGACGGAATGTTTTACACCGCCGGCGACGTGCATGACGTGATTGAATACGCGCGCGATCGCGGCATCCGGGTGGTCCCCGAATTCGACATCCCCGGGCATACCACCGCATGGTTCGTGGGCTATCCCGAGCTGGCCAGCGCTCCCGGGCCATTCCAGATCGAGCGCCACTGGGGTGTTTTCAATCCGGCGATGGATCCGACGCGCGAAACCACGTATGCGTTTCTCGACCAGTTGATCGGTGAGATGGCGGCGCTGTTTCCCGACCAGTATTTCCACGTGGGCGGTGATGAAGTCAACGGCAAGCAATGGGAAGGCAGCCCGCAAATCCAGGCCTTCATGAAGCTGCACGATCTGAAGAACCGGCACGATCTGCAAGCCTACTTCAACAAGCGGGTGCAGGAACTGGTGAAGAAACACGGCAAGACCATGGCGGGGTGGGACGAAGTTCTGCACCCCGATCTGCCCACCGACATCGTGGTGCAAACCTGGCGCGGCCAGGAATCCCTGGCCAAGGCGGCGCGGTTGGGCTACAAGGGCATTCTCTCCTACGGGTATTACCTCGACCTGATGCAGCCGGCTGCTTATCATTACTCCATCGATCCACTTGATCCTGACGTGGCCACGAGCATGACCGCCGCCGAAAAACAACGGATCATCGGCGGTGAGGCCTGCATGTGGTCGGAATTTGTGAGCCCGGAAAACATTGACGGACGCATCTGGCCGCGGGCCGCGGCCGTCGCCGAACGCCTGTGGTCGCCGCAGAATGTGCGCGATGAGAGTTCCATGTATCGCCGCATGGAAGCGGTCAGCCGTGATCTCGACTGGCACGGCGTCACTCATCATTCCACCTACACCGCCATGCTGCAACGCCTGGCGGGCGGGCCCGACATTAAGACTTTGCAGATACTGGCCGAAATTCTGGAGCCGGTAAAACAATATGCCCGCAACCACGGGAATAAGTACGTGAGCACGATTCCGTTGACCCGGCTGGTGGATACGGTGCGGCCGGAAAGTGATCGCGGCAGGGTTTTTGCGGGCATAGTCAATGCTTATCTGCATTCCCGGAACCGCAAGGGCGGCACCGCCGAGGCGCGCAACGTCGAAACCTGGCTGACCACCTGGAAAGATAATGACGCGCAACTGCAGCCGGTGCTGCAGAACTCAGATCCTTTGAAGGAGATCATGCCGGTCTCCAGGAATTTGGCAGCGGTGGCCAGCGCAGGCCTCCAGGCAATTTTCTATCTGGAAAACGGCGGCAAGGCGCCGCGCGCATGGCACGACCAGCAAATCGCGTTTTTGAAAGAGGCGCGCCAGCCCAGCGCGGAAATGCTCGACATGGCGGTGCCGCCGGTGCAATTGCTGGTGGAATCGACCATTCCCGAAGATTGAATTAGAGGCTCGGCCAGAACTCCCGAGCACGCGATCAGAAGGAACAAATCCCAGAGACAAAAAAGAGGGCGGAAAATTTCTTCTCCGCCCTCCACTGCCAACCCAGCTTAGTTCTCGCGACGGTCTTCCTTTCGGTCGCGCTTGACCGCGTTGCGATGACGTTTGCGCAAGTCGTGCCGAACGTCCTTGCGGTCGTGATGGATGTCGCGGTGATCCATATTGGCATCCTTGCGGTCGCCTTTCAGATCGGCCTTCGCGGCGGCGACGCCGGCGGTGTCGCCCTCTCGGCGTTCTTCCCTAAGGGTGTGGCGATCCTTGGTGCGATCGCGCTTGTCTCGTCTCACGTCACGGCGGTCTTTGCGAACGTCGTGGCGGTCGGTGCGCACATCGGGATGTTTATCACGATCGGCGTCGTTGGTGGTTTGACCAAAGCCCAGGGTGCTCAAGCCCAGGGCCGCGGTCAAGATCGCTGGAATAAAATATCGTTTCTGGTGTCGCATACTGTAGTCCTCCTAACCTGACCTGAAGGTTCAGGTTTTCTCTTAAGTGGTAACCCTGGCGGCCGTGGAAAGTTTTGTTTTTGCAGCAATGACCCAATTGATAATTTACGGTTCGCCACCGTGACTGCGGCAGATTAGAAGCGAACGTTCGTTCTGTAACAATCACCAGCCATTCGGAGCGGAAGCCCAAATGTTAGAGATCAAATATTCAGTGGGCGAAAGCCCACTGCTTTCAACGAAGAGCAAAAACTCTTTTCGCAACCGTCTAGTTGAGACCTAAACCTGAAGTCCGTTGCTCCACCAACACTAGAGATCTTCGTAGAAGCTGAAACGCAGGCGGGCCGAAGCGTACAACCTGGGTGACCAAGTGATCCTGTGCCTTCACCTTCGCTGGCTGTTCGAATGCGGATATCAGAGACACCGACATTGAAGACGGGGGGCGCCAGGGCCAGCGCATGAAAAAGGGCAGAGAAAAAATCTCTGGCCTGAATCACACGTTCTGAGTCTACTTTCTGCGGCGAGCGCGACGATCGTGGCGCAGGTCGCGATGGTCATTCTTGCGGTCTTTGTTGTCTTTGTTCATGTCCTTCTTGTCTCCGCCCATGTCTTCCCGCCCTGCTTTGAGGGCAGCTTTGTCGGCAGCCACCGCCGCGGCGTCCCCGGCAGCTTTGTCGGACTTCAGCTTGGCGCGCTCGGCTTTTTGGGCCTTGCGGTCGGCCTTCATGTCCTTCTTGTCCTTGCGCAAATCAGTTTTGTCACCCTTCAAATCCTTGCGATCGGTTTTAATGTCCTTCTTGCCGTCGTCAGGATCGGTGGTGGTGGCGGGTGTAGTGGTAGTTGTGGTGGTGGTCGCTGGGGTGGTCTGGCTGAAGCCCAGGGTGCTGAGTCCGATGGCGGCAGTCATTACCAAAGGTATGAAGTACTGCTTCTTGTTTCGCATACTGAATCCTCCTAATCTGATAGTTCAGGTTCCGTTAGTGCAAACCCGGTTGATCCTCGAAAGTCTCTCGATTAGGCAAATAAGTGCGCGTCTAGTTCGGAGTAAAATCCTGCCTGAATCCGATGTTCGCGATATCGCGGAACCGAGGGGTGCCGGGAGGAAGCTTCGAGGGGGTAAGAAAATCAGTATCGAACGCATACGCGCGGGTTGGGGGGCTATACACGGTTGTGCAGCACTTAAAGACGCCTACCGCATACTCTGAATAATAAAAACTGACCAGCGATCCTTCATAATTCAGGGTTTGTCCACCCCAGTTCTCAATGTAGCGGAGAAAGTTATGGATACCGCCGTCGGTGCCGAAATCCTGGGCAACCCCGGCGAATGACGGTTGCGGAAATGAAATGTTTTTACCCGAAATGACGGCGGTCCTATACCACGAGGTGCTGGCGTTTCGGCCGCCAGGGTTGGTGGCATTGGAGAAACTGTTGTAGTCCCTCCAGCTATTGGATAACAGGGTTACCGCATCAGCCATCACCGCTGAGGGAGCATCGGGAGTGGCATACCCTGACGCATTAGCGTTGTAGTTGCCTAAAACATAAACAGGCTGCTCGCTGGCGACGGTGAATCCCCCTCCGGTGACTGAGGTAGGCAGGTTTCCCAAGACGCCATTTTCCACCTTTAAAACGTGGCGGGCGGCGGTGACGCGGTTCTTGCGAGCGGATTTAGTGCAATCCGCAAGCCGGATTGTAGGATTTCCATTGGCGACTCCGAATCCATCGCCGAGGTTGGTTGCGCCATAGGTGTCCAGAGTTCCGTTGCCATTGACGTCTTCCCCTGAGTCGAGGGTTCCATTGGGAGTCCCAGCCGCGCTCGCCGGATTGACCAGATCTTCGTATCCAAATTCTCCCCTTTTAAGGCCCGCCGCATTATTCAGCATTCCGCGACGATCGGAAAAATACAGTATGTAGCCATTCTGCGAAGCCGTTTCAGTTAGAGGGCCACTTCCGGTAGCATCACCCAGCCAGCGCCGGAGGTTTTTTACGTCGAGCTCGACCGCGTTCATAACCCCCCCGACTGCGCAGCTCGCGCCGGCGCTGGCGGTATCGCGGACTTCCCCTTCACGGGCATCGTAGAAATTGATGGGATACCAGTTTTTAGTCGAGCCGGCTCCCTTCTTGGCGAGCCCCGGATCAGACGTTTCAGTTCCCGCGCGGTCAGCCAGTTTCTGCAAAATCAGGATGGCGTTGGGGTTCACGCTATTAGCGATTCCAGCTTCCGAATTCGGAGACAGGGCCCCGCGCGCGAAGCCCAGCTTTAACCACTCCTGGGTTACAGGCAGGTAGGTAGAGTCGGTCTTACGAATCTCTACTCGCAGAAAACCGTTGATAAGCGGCCAGGTCGAACCAGCTACTCCCGGCGGCTTGATCCAATCGACATCGGTTGGGCCGGTCGTACCGGTCGCGAAATAAGTGGTATTTGCAGCGGACGCCCCATCCACCGGAACTCCAGCGGCAAACGTTCCGACATTATCCAACGCCACGTTTTGTGCATCTCCGGCTCCGCCCGGCAGTTCGGCGGCGGTATCCGCGATCAGGACCCTGATTTGGGTCTCGTTATACAACCGGGACTGGGAGACGATGCCGGTGGGGTCTTCGCCCGCGGGGGGTTGACGCACAACTTCAATGGCGGTCGTGCCCGGGCCCAGAAAGGGCAAGGTCAAGGACTTGGCGCCGGTCTTGCCGTTTAGTATTCCCCCGTTATAAGTGGTTGTGGATATCGTAGTCCAGGATGGCGGCCCCACGTTGGGCGCGCTGCCTAGGCCTCCCACCAGGCTGCCTTCGGATAATGCCAGGTTACGGCAGGCGGGCGCCGCTCCATCGCAACCGGTTGGGGCAGTGGGAATTTTAATCGGGGCGGAATAGCTGGAACTTGTGCTTAACCCATTCGACAAAGTCTGGCGGATTACTTCCTTTACCGCAGTGATCTTGTCATGGAAGGTTACGCCAGTTCCGGCAGCCAAAAAGAGGTTGCCGTTGGTGTGCACCCGGCCGGCAAAATCGTATGCGGGGCCCGGAAAATAGCTAAGGTCGCTGTCGGAAAAGACACCAAACTGGAAAACCGGGATCAGTGCGACTTCCACTGCGCGGGTCATTCTGACTTGTTGTCCTGAAACTCGCTGGGCCTTCACCTGCAGGGTTAAATCGATGATCTGCGCGATCAATCCGGCATTGGGCCCTGAGCTTATGAGGTGTTCCGTCGAAACCGGGGAGCCATCCGGGTTGGCGGGCGCGACCAGGGTATATTCAGGGAAACTCAGGTTCGCCAGCACCGGAGGAGTAGATCCGAGCGCCACGATGTCGGCGGCCGTGGGCGACGCCTTGCTAACGTACAGACTTCCCAAGTCTGCCATCATCTGCTCCATGCCCGCTTCGGCGCCGTAATACGCTACGGTGTTGCCCAGGTCGGAGGCGTCAATGCTGTGTTCGGTGTTAACGATGTAAATCAAAGAGACGGCCAAGCCGGACAGGAGAATCAAGAACATGAGAACGGCAACCAAAGTAAAGCCTTCTTCCGACTTTGGGCGGCGCTTGCGTGTATGGATATGCATCTGAATGCCCCTTTATTGATAGCGGTCGTGGTAACTGAGGTTGCGGGGGCTTACGGCAGTTGCCAGGGTTAAGCGTTGGTAATCGATTACGGTCGGCGAATTTCGGCTCGCGCTCCTCGCCGTTACCGCGATATTTACCTTGCGGATCTGGTTGTACTTGAGGTTGGCGTCAGGAGTATTGGCAATCGCTGTCCCTCCGGCGTCGTCGAAAATGTCATAAGTGACCTGGAGGTTCTCAATATTATCTGCAACCGGGGTGGGATTCAGTCCATTGACCTGTCGCATTAACCGCCGAGTATCATCCGCGGTGCCTAGCACCCCATCGGCGCCTACGCCCACCTCAATGTAATACGTAATGAAAAATATGCGGATGGCAGTGGTTGAAGGGTAGGCCGCCGGAGGACCCGCGGACATAAGCGACTTTATGTTTCCGAACGCGGCCCCCGATTGATTGACCTTCAAGGTATCGCTATCAGCGAAATTGATGTTTCCCGATGCATCAAAAGTCGTCACCTCTCCAATTGCGCTGCCATTGCTGTTCGTCAACATGATCAGATCACCCACCTGAAGGCCCCTGCCGGGATCGTTCAAGATAGGAGTAGTGCGCGAATCCACCTTAATCGTGCCCCCAGAAGCGCTAATGCTTAAAAGGGGGTACTGGTTGAGCGCGAATGAGTCATCAGTATGCGCGGTGCTCACGGCCGCGGTCGCCGCTCCAATGATGGTCGGTCCGGCGCCTGGGTTGGGTATGATCGGGTTGAGACGGTTTCCGGGAAAGCTATTGTTCGCTATATTGCAGACCCCAGCTTGATTACAGTCAAACCTGGGGACGACTGAGCCCGCACCCGCCGGTAATTGCACTCCCCCGGAGGGCAAACCGGTTCCCGCCAAGCTTATATCATGGACAATGGTATGGATGGCGCCGCGGGCGTTCTGCTGCATCTCGGCTCGTTGGCCCACGAGGAAGCTGACACCCATCCCACCCTTGAAGAGCAAAGTGGCGATGGTAAGCACGATTAAGCCCAACGCCATGGAAATCAGCAATTCGATCAACGTAAATCCCGAACCAGAGGTCTTGCGGCGCTTTAGCATAAGATTGCGGCCTATCTGAACCTCGAAATAAACCCGGCTACGGTAAAGGTTCTCAATCCCAATTCCGGTGAGGGATAAGTGACGGTTACTACGATCTGGCGAATGTCTGGATTAAGGGCGCCCCCAGCCCGATAGACAGGGCTAATGGTAATGGTCCGCTTGTAATCGCTGAGCACGATCTTGACGTCATCTGACGTGCCTAAGACCCCGTCAGGGCCGGGCAAAATTAATGTGTCGGGTTGGCTCGTGTCGTCGTCCGCAGTCCCCAGCAAACCGTCGGGTCCGGAGGCCAGAAGAGCCTGAGGGCCAGCCAGAAAAACACCGCCACTGGCGACGTTCTGTACGGAATCGAAAGTCGTCTGACCGGTGTTGCGTGCACTGTAGATACTTTCCAGGGCATCCTGCATTTTCTGGTTGGCGATCAGGTCCTTTTGCGCCAGGTTCATCGTAGCCAGCGAACCGGCAAAAAGAGCCAGTAAAGCGACAATTCCTACCGTCAGGATGACCATTGACAACATGACTTCGAGCAAGCTGAAGCCGCGCGCTCCACCAGCAGCAGAGTACTGCCGATGACGAATTAGCTTCCCGCGGCCTATTGCCATTGCCGAATTCCTCCCGCCTTGGGAATCAAGCGCCATCCCTTAACCCTGCCGGTATAACCATAAAGCGTAATTGCACGGTAGCTGAGAAGGTCGCCCTGGCGCCCTATGTACATCACGCCATTGTTAATGCGTCCGACGCTGTCACGGGCGGTGCCGTCAGGCTGAAAATAGATGGATGTTCCCACGCCCCCGTAATCGATCGAAAAATCAAGGGGACGGATGCCGGCACCAAATCCATCCGGAGTCAATCCGATGCCGGTAGGCAAGCCAATATCAACCCGAAACTCCATGTCTGTGGGCAGATCAATTGAACCCACCACGGTAGTGATGCCCGCATTAATTTTTCGGGTCACGATGGTGCGCGGTGTGGAGAAGGTGACAAAACACTGCACGCGTTCGCCTACGGCAATCTGCGCGCACTTCCGTATGGCTTGCAAAGTGGTTGCGTAAGCGGCGTCGACGCGGCCGTTCTTTTGGGCAGTTTGCATGGACACGCCGGCAAACGCCGCCACCCCGAGGATGATCGCGACCACTACCAGCAATTCCAGCAGACTAAAGCCATTTTGCCGGACCGAGTTTTTAGTTTTCGTCTTTTTCATTTCAGTAACGCTTTGGTAAATTCAAGGCCTCGAGTTCCCCAAGGACTTCTGCGACCCACCTGGTTCTTTGATTAGTTCCCCCATTCTAGCGGCATTATGCTAACTCGGTAAGTAACGAAAGTAATGATACTCTCACCCGCAATTTGGCCCGGAATTGTCCTTGTGGTTGGCCGTGATCCTGTGATGACTATATGGCAGGCGGCGCCGGTCGGGAGGTAGCCGGCAGGGTTCACATGGCGGGTAACCACTCGGGAAAGCAGGCGAGGACGGGGGAGTACCTTCGCCCGCGATTGAGCCGATCCGTCCAACCCAACTGGGTTAGAATAGGGTCCCACGCCCCAAGGCGTGGCAACATGTTCTGCAATCAGGACGGCGACCTTTATTAATAGCCGCCAGTTTTTCAGGTTTGTCCTTTGAGGGAATCATCATGACTCACCAAGCTCGGGTCGCCATGTTCATCGCGTTGACGTGCCTCGCCACGTTGGCTGGAGTCAATCCTGACAAGGATGGCAGGTTCGAAGCCGACGGAAAGAAGCTCGATGAGCAACTGAAAAAAATCAGTCTCCTCGCTTCTGACATGGACGGGCGACGAGTCGTAAACCGGGTCATGGCCAAAGAGCTGGGGGTGACGCGCAAGCAACTGGTGGATGAGCGCCAGAGCACCCAGCTTGTTTACGGGCAGATTTTTGCGGTGCATGAGATCGCCCGCCAGACCAATTCCTCTTTTGCCGAGATTGCCAAGGAAACCATGGGGGGCAAGAGCCCGCTGGCCATCAGTATGGAAAAAGGGGTCGATCTGAAGAAGATATTGAAAGACACCAAAAAACTGAATTCCAAGCTGGATTCAGAGCTTGCGGCCGTGGCCGATGGCGACGAATCCGAGGTAGCCGCAGACAGGGCGGACGGGTATGATCCCGGCGGCGATGACCAGCCAGCCGACACCGCCAACCTGAGCCCAGCCGAGCGTTCACAGGCGCGCCTCTATGTTAAGCAGCCACCCGGCCTGGCTGCGCGTGCCCTGGCTTCGGGAAGAGGTGGAAATGCCGGTGCGGGGTCGGGAAGAGGCGGCGGGAGATCAGCAGGCGGCCGCGGCGGAGGCCCTCACTAGATCGCTGCAAAACCTTATTGATTGATATCCCTCTAGCTACACATTAGAGGGATATTTTTTTGAGGCGGGCGGAAGACCCAATGGGTGCAAACACCAGCATCTGTAAGATCCACCGTCCGCGCTGCAAATGGCGAATCCCTGCTCCAATTTCGGCTATACTGACGGCAAGAATTGACCGTTAGTTGCAATTCTTACAGGAAGGAATTTGTATGCCCAAAAAGCTGATTGTTGCATTCGCCGTTTTATCCAGCGTGGCACTGTTTGCCGCCGGCAATTCCGATAAAGAAGGTAAGAAGTTCGACGAACAAGTTAAAAAGATCAGCCTGGTCGCATCCGACAGTAACGGCCGCCGGGTGGTAAACCGCTGCATGGCCAAGCAACTAGGAGTGGGCCGCAGCCAACTGGTGGAAGAGCGCAAAACCACCCAGCTTGTCTATGGACAGATTTTCGCCGCGCACGAAATCGCCAGCCAGACTAATACTTCATTCGCTGACATCGCCAAAGAGATGAGGGCAGGCAAGAGCGCCTTGGAAATCGGCATCGAGAAAAACGCAGACCTCAAGAAAATCGCGAAGGACGCCAGGAAGGTCAACTCCAAGGTGGACGAAGAACTTAGCCGCGTGGCGGCGGGCGAAATTTCGGAGGTGGCCCTGGACCAGGCGGAAGGTTACAACCCTGAGATCGACGTCCAGACCTCGGACACCTCCAGCTTCAACCCAGCTGAGCTGGCCTTGGGCGCACAGCTGGTCAAAGAGCCCCCGGGATTGGCGGAACGCCGTATCAACGTGGAAAGTCAGTCGGCCCTGGTGAAGGGAACTCTCGGGGCGGGGCCTAACGCCGGCGCTATAGGAGCCGCGGCAGCGTCGAAGGCCGGCGGCCCACCCTCGGGCTTGCCTCACTAGGCCTGGTTGGCAGAGCGCATCTCAATCCCTCCGCGGGCCGTGGCTTGCGGGGGGATTTTTTTGTTCGTGAAAATGGGGTTGCTGTCGCATTTCCTACAAGACGCTCAAAATTCGCAATGGAGTTGGTGTTGCCCGTCCCGCGCAAAACTCAAGAAGTTGCATAAAAGGTTTCGACGAGCGAAAACGCCCCACCCTTTGCCATACTGGAGCGAGCTTTTGCTTCTTGTTTTAGCGAAGCGATCGTGAATAGAAACGGGGTCGCGCGAAGATTTGCCGCAGAGCAGGGGTTCTTCCTCACCCCGAAAGACTGGGGATCGTCAGAATGACGAGCAGTGGAAGGGAGGCGTCTCCGCCGCCATCACCTCGCGGCGCATGCGTGCATTCATCCTTTGCCTTCCGGCGGCATACAATCAGCTGAGCGCCCCATGTCCAAACCCACGCAGACCGCCGCAATTCTGCTGTTGCTATCGCTCCTGCTCTCGTGTGCGGGCGGCGGCCTCAATTCAGCGCCGGCGGCCGCCCCGGCGGCGGCCAATCTCAATCCCATCCTCGACACCTATACCTTGAGATCAGATGTCTCGGGAGTCCTTGACCCCAGCATCATGCGCCAGGATTCTTCGTGGTTTGTGTACTCCACCGACTTCAATAATCCCGGGGGACACCTGCCGGTGCGCTGCTCCGCCGATCGCCAGACGTTTACTCTTTGCGGCTTCGTCTTCACCGACATTCCCGCCTGGGTCCTGGTGAAGGCGCCCGGGATCCGCGACCTGTGGGCGCCAGAACCGGCTTTCTTTGGCGGCAAATATCATCTTTATTATGTGGGCTCGATCTTCGGCACCAACCAGTCGGTCATCGGAGAGGCCAGCAACACCACGCTTGATCCCCGCAACCCCGCCTACAAGTGGGTGGATGACGGCGAGGTCATCCAATCCAACAGCAGCGTCGATTACAACACCATCGATCCCAGCATCCTGGTTGATACCGACGGCAGCGTCTGGCTGACATTCGGCAGCTACTGGAGCGGCATCAAGCAGGTTCGCCTCGATCCCGCGACCGGCATGCGCTCGACTGCCGATCGGACGATGTATGCGCTGGCGGCGCATCCCGGCAACAATGCCATCGAAGCGCCTTCGCTGGTGCATCACGGGGCTTTCTACTATTTGTTTGTCTCTTATGATTTCTGCTGCAAGGGGGCGAACAGCACTTACCGCATCATGGTGGGCCGCTCCACCTCGGTGCACGGGCCGTTCGTCGATAGGGACGGCGTACCCATGATGCAGGGCGGCGTCACCCAACTGCTGGCGGGAGACGGACAATGGGCCGGTCCCGGTGGGCAGACGGTTTATCTCGATCCGGTGCAAGGGGACACCATCGTCTTCCATGCCTATGCAACTTCCAACGGCCTGGCATGGCTGCACTTGAACCATTTAAGCTGGAACGGCGACTGGCCGGCCATCGAGATCTAGACTCCGAACTCTGGCGGAGTGCGGCACTATCGTGGTCAATTCAATGCCAACGAATTTTGCCGGGAGGCGGAAATTTCGAAGCCCGTTTTACTTTCCTGGAGCAGCGGCAAAGACAGCGCCTGGTGCCTGCACCTGCTGCGCCAGCTGCCGGAATACGAGGTCGTAGGACTGCTGACGTCCTTCAACGGAGCGGCAGAGCGGGTGGCCATGCACGGAGTGCGCCGCTCCCTGGTTGTGGCCCAGGCCCGGGCCGCGGGCTTGCCACTGTGGGACGTGGACCTGCCCTGGCCGTGTTCCAACCCCGACTATGAACGAATCATGAAAACCGCGCGCCAGTCAGCGCTGGAGGAAGGCGTGCAATGCGTGGCCTTCGGCGACCTTTTTCTCACCGAGATCAGGCAATACCGCGAGAAGCAGTTGCAGGAGTCCGGGCTGGAACTATTGTTTCCGGTGTGGGAAACACCCACCACCGCGCTCGCCCAGGCCATGATTCAAGGTGGCTTGCGTGCCCGGCTGGCCTGCGGGGATACGTTGGTTTTGCGGGAAGAATTCGCCGGCCGTGAATTCGATCACGACTTGCTGGCGGCGTTGCCCGCCGGAATCGACCCTTGCGGTGAAAACGGCGAGTTCCATACCTTTGTCTACGACGGGCCCATGTTCAGCCAGCCAGTGGAGTTTGCCGCCGGTGAAATCGTTAAGCGGGAGCAATTCGTCTTCGCCGATTTTGTGCCGTTTCCTAATGCGACTTCTTGAGATTTCTGCGGAAGTGCAACCCATCTCTCAACGCGATTGCCATTCCACCTCAAATTTTGATGGCGGCAAAAATAATCGGCGCCTTTGATCGCGTCCGAGCTTCATAAAAACACCAACTGCAAGAGCTTTGCGGATAAACTTCTAACAGGCAGTTGACCGCATTCAAAGGAATCCAGTGACCCAGATTGCAGAGCCGCGTGAAGTCAATTTCGTCCTCACCCTGGAGGAAATCGCCGACCTCACCAGGGAGGGTGGCCGTCCTTTAGAAACCCTCATGAACGTGGTGGCTTTAATCGCCAAGCGGTTTCAGACCGACGTGTGTTCCGCCTACCTGCTGGAGCCCGATCGCGCGCACCTGTTGCTGGCGGCCACAGTGGGGCTGCTGCCCCAATCCATCGGGACCTTACGCCTGGCGCTGCACGAAGGCCTGGTGGGATTAGTGGCCGAAGAGGTAAAGCCGGTGGCGGTGGAGCATGTGAGCATCCATCCGCGCTTCAAGTTTTTTCCTGAAGCCGGCGAAGAGAAATTGGAATCGTTCCTGGGGGTGCCGCTCATCGAGCGCGGAATTCTACAGGGCGTGCTGGTGGTGCAGACCATCGAGCCCCGCGTATTTCGTGAAGACGAAATTCGCGCGCTGTACGAGGCCGCGGCGCAAGTCGCTCCCGTGGTCAGCGAAGCCCGCACCCTCGACCGCTTTATCGCGCCCCTGCAGGAACGGCTATGGACCCTGGCGCGCAACCTGTGGTGGAGCTGGGACCGGGATTCCATCGGCCTCTTTCTCGATCTTGATCCGAAGCGCTGGACCCAGCTTAACCACAATCCGGTGGCGCTGCTGGCGGAAATTCCCCTGGACCGCATCGAGAGCCGGGCCCGCGAGCTGGTGCTGCACAGCCGCATCAATTACGCGTACCGCCGGCAGCGCGAGTACATCGAGGCCGATCGGACCTGGGGAGCGCGCCATGCCGGTATTCTTCGTCCCCGGCCGGTAGCATATTTTTCCGCCGAGTTCGGCTTGCACGAATCCATCCCCATTTATTCCGGCGGCCTGGGGGTATTGGCCGGTGACCACATCAAGAGCGCCTCCGATCTCGGTATCCCCCTGGTGGGCATCGGCCTTTTCTATGGCCAGGGTTATTTCCGGCAGAGGCTCGATCAAACCGGCTGGCAGCAGGAAGAGTACCTGCAAACCGACGTCAACCAGTTGCCCATGGAACCGGCCATCGGAATCAATGGCGAGCCGGTGATGGTGCACATCCAAACCCTGCACGACATGATTCGCGCCAAGGTGTGGCGGGTAAAGGTGGGCCGCTGCGATCTTCTGCTGCTCGATACCAACGTCGAAGGCAATTCCCCCGAAGACCGCGAGCTGACTTCGCGGCTGTATGGCGGCGACGGCCGTATCCGCATTCGCCAGGAAATGATCCTCGGTGTCGGAGGGTTTCGCGCCTTGAAAGCCATGGGCGTTACTCCGGGAGTGCTGCATTTGAATGAAGGCCACAGCGGTTTCGCGGTGCTCGAAGCGGTTTTCCATCGCATGCAGGAAGAGGGTTTGGGCTTTGACGGCGCCGTCTCACGGGTCTCGCGCGAGGTGGTTTTCACCACCCACACCCCGGTGCCCGCCGGACATGATCGCTTCAGCGGGGAATTGATCGAGGAACATCTTGGTCCTCTGCGCGAGCAATTGGGCCTCTCGCACGAGCGGCTCATGGCGCTGGGACGCGAAAACCCGGGCGACCATGCGGAACAATTCTGCATGACCGTGCTGGGTTTGCGGCTGTCGCGGCGCGCCAACGCGGTTTCCGCGCTGCATGGCGAAGTATCTCGCGCCATGTGGATCGGTCTTTTCCCCGGTACCGCCGAAGATGCGGTGCCCATCGGTCACATCACCAACGGAGTGCATGTGCCCAGCTGGCTGGCTCCGCAGATGTCGCGGCTCTACGACCGTCATCTTGAAGCCGGGTGGCGCAAGCACAGCGGTGAAGCCCGCATCTGGGAAGGCATCGAATCCGTGGATGATGGCGAGCTCTGGGAAACTCACCTTGGTCTCAAAACCAGGCTGCTGGAGTTTGTGCGGCGCCGCGCCGTCGAACAAGCCGAGCTCCGGGGCGAATCTGCCCAGAACCTGCGCCGCCTGGGACGCGTGCTCACCCCCGACGCCCTGACCATCGGATTTGCCCGCCGCTTCGCTACTTACAAACGGGCCGACCTGATTCTCGCCGACATCAAGCGCCTGGCCTCGATGGTGAACGATCCCAAGCGGCCGGTGCAATTCGTCTTTTCCGGCAAGGCGCACCCGCTCGATGAACCGGGCAAGCGCATGCTGCAGCAGATCGCGGAATTGATGCGCGATTCCGAATTTTCCGACCGGTTTGTCTTCGTTGAAGACTATGACATCGACGTCGGCCGCCACTTTGTGCAGGGCGTGGATGTCTGGCTGAACAACCCGCGTCGCCCTCTGGAAGCTTCCGGCACCAGCGGACAGAAAGTGGTGCTCAATGGCGGCCTCAACCTTTCCGTGCTCGATGGCTGGTGGGCCGAAGCCTACGACGGCTACAACGGCTTTGCCATCGGCACCGGCCGCACCCATTCCAATGTAGACGTTCACGACGCGCGCGACGGCGAAGATTTGTACCGCACCCTGCGCGAAGAAGTGATTCCCCTGTATTACGCTCGCGACCGCGACGGCTTGCCGCGGGAATGGATCAAGCGCATGAAACGCACCATCCGCACCCTGGGCTGGCGCTTCAACGCCGATCGCATGGTGATGGACTACGCCACCAAGTGTTACGTGCCCGCCGCCGGCGGCACCTCCAGCGAGATGAACAATACGGCGTTCAAGCCCCTGTCAAAATAATGGCGATGAGAAATTGCTCGGGAAAACGCACGCGGCCATACTTCCTGCTGGCGGCCATCGCGGTCATGGTGAGCGTGGCGCCGGCGTTCGCAACGTCCCGGCATTCTGATATCTCCAGCAGCAGGCCGGCTCACGAGACTGGTTTCCTCGACCGCAGCCTTGCCTTTTCCGGCGCCCGATATCACTTCCAGGTCTATCTTCCGGCTCAATGGGCCCGGCAAAAGAAATGGCCAATCATCCTCTTCCTGCACGGCTACGGTGAAAGTGGCAGCGACGGCCTGGCCAGCAGCGATGTTGGGCTGCCTTCGGCCATCCGGCAGAATCCCGCGCGCTATCCGTTTATCGTGGTGATGCCGCAGTGTCCCTGGCAGCATTGGTGGGCCGACGATGATATGGCGCGCATGGCGCTGGCCGCGCTCGACCAGTCGGTAAAGGAATTTAACGGCGACCGGGAACGGCTCTATCTCACGGGGCTGTCGATGGGCGGCTACGGAAGCTGGTATATCGCATCCCATTTTCCCGGAAAATTCGCCGCCATCGCCCCGGTGTGCGGGGCCCTGCGCGCCGCCTGGGACTCGGTCCACAACCAGGCGCCCGGGGTTTTTGACCAGACCGCTCGCGCCATCGGCAAGACCCCGGTATGGATTTTTCACGGGGACGCCGATGATGCCGTGCCCGTAGAGGAATCGCGCAGGATGTATGCAGCGCTGCGCCAATCCGGCGGCAACGTCAGGTACTACGAGTATGAAGGTGTCCACCATGACTCCTGGAACCACGCCTATCGCGAGCCCGATTTTGCAGCCTGGCTGCTAAGCCACACCTTGCATGGCGCCGCCGCCGCGGACGCCCAGATGAAAAAAATCCCTCGCCATCCTATGCCGGCGGTGGTCGATGCCGGCGCTTACCCGGAGTATGCCGGGACCTACCAGCGCCAGATTCGCGCCGGCGTCATGACCATCGCCACCGTGTCCTCTGCCAGCGGTGAACTGTCAGTGCAAATTTCGCGCGGAGATAGCGCGCACCTGCTGCCATTTTCCGCCGGCGAATTCTTTGCCGAAGGTTCCGATGGCGGGGTCACCTACATTTTCCAGCGTGACACGGCCGGCAAGGTGACCAGCCTGGCCGTGCGAGATTTCCGTCACGACGAAGTTTACGATCGCGTTCCCTAGCCGCACTTTGCCTTTACCCTTCCCCGTGGATAAGAACCATATCGCGACCGCTTCCGAGGCGACCACTACCCGTCGGTTAAAGATCGTCCTGTCAGGCGAATGGCGTTACTCCTATAACGAACAGGCGCTGGCGGACGGCTTCGAGCGGCTGGGGGCCAGCGTAATTCCTTTCAAGACGATGCCGTACCTTTATGCCCGCGGCCGTGGCATCGTGCAGAAAAGCCTGAAGTTCGGTCCCGCCATCAATCGATTGAATCGCGATTTGATCACAATGGTGGATGAAGTCAGGCCCGAGGCGGTTTTTCTTTTCATTTGCCATCATGTGTATGCGTCCACGGTCAGGCTAATCAAGCAGCGCCATCCGCAAACCGTCGTGGTCAGCTATAACCACGACAACCCCTTCGAGGATGGCAGAAAGTTTTTGCGCTGGCGGCATTACCTGGCGCATGCCAAGTGGTGCGACATAAATTATCTGGTCCGTGCCCGCACCGTGAAGCATGCCCTCGATGCGCACATTCCCAACCCCCGCCTGCTCAAGCATTTTTATGTAAAGGATCTTCACCACCCCATACCGGTGGTTCCGGGAAATTACCATCACGACGTGCTGTTCACAGGACACTACGAACCCGACGGGCGTGGTGAAACCCTCAGCTACCTGCTGGAGAACGGCGTGGCCGTCAGAATTTTCGGAAATCGCTGGGAAGAGCTGCCGGGCGAATCTCCTATCCGCCGGCTGCACCCTCCGATCGACAGAATCCCCGGCGAAGAATATGTCAAGCATGTGGCCGGCTCGAAAATCGTGCTGGTCTTCCTTTCCGGAACCAACCACGATCCTTATACGTCGCGCTGCTTCGAGATTCCGGCGTGTAAGCGATTGATGCTCGCCCCCCGTACCCCCGAAATTCAGGCGCTGTACCGGGAAGATGAAGAGGCCGTCCTGTACAGCGGCAGGGAAGAGTTGCTGGAAAAGATCCGGAAATATCTAGGGGATGATGAGGCCAGGGAACGAATCGCCGAGGCCGGCCACCAGCGGTGCCTGCGCGACGGCCATAGCCACGTGGACCGCTGCGCAACCATGCTTGCGGGGATAATAGAATTTATGGATGAGCCGACCGTCGACGCATCTTCGAATCTCCGGGAGCCGCTACTCAAGTCCTGAGGAGCGTGGCTGCGCCAAGGGCCGCATTCTTATAGTCCTTGGTCCAAGGCGGTCCCACTGATTTGCCCAGCGTTGCAATGCCCATTTTTATAAGTGCGGCACGGCCCCCGAAGATTGCAACCGCCCGCTGTTCGAGATCGCGCTCGCGAATGCCCGTGACCGTGATGTTCAAACTCTCGCAGGCGCTGCGGGCGGCGGTGCGAAAGAATTCGCCTTCAGCGGTATGGATCATCGGGTGTGACGCGAGAATCTTGGCCAAAGGCGGCAGAGGGCGCCCGGCTGCAAGCAGGATGCAACAGCCCGCGATGCTATAGCCGCGCGTCGGCAAATCTCGCACCACGTAATCCAGTGCTGCTGCGGCCAACTGATGGGAAATTGCCGCAGAGGTCGCCAGGTAGCTCTCCGGGTCAGCAAAGCCGAGCTTGGCGGCATGGTGATAGGGCTGGTTTGCTCCGGCGACCTTCGCGTCCGTAACCACGATCCGCCGGCGTTCTAACAACTTTACCAAGCCGGCTTCTATGGAAACGGCGACGAGCACTCCCCAGCCCGAATGCATCCGGATTCCCAGAGCTGAATTCTGCATGTTCGTATTTCCTGGCTTTCGGCAGGTGAGCCGCGATGGTCCATTACTTGAAGTGGCTCTTGGCCGCTTCTTCGACTTCGCCGCTGGTCATTTTTTTCTTGGCGGAGCCGATTGACCAGCAGTGGCCGAACGGGTCTGTCACTTGACCGTAGCGGTCTCCCCAGAACTGGTCCATAAGCGGAAATTTCACCTTCGCACCCGCCGCCACGGCCTGGTTGTAAACCGTATCGGCGTCCTCCACTTGCAGATGCATAGTGACCGGCGTGCCGCCCAGCGCTTCCGGAGTGCTGCTCTTGCCGCCGGTGTATTCCGGGAATTCATCGTTGAGCATCAGCGTGCCGCCGTTTACGTCGAGGGCGGCGTGCATGACGCGCTTGCCATCGGGGGCCGCGTGGCGGTTCAACTCGGTGGCCCCGAAAGCCTTCTTATAAAACTCGATGGCGGCATTGGCGTCGGATACGGTGATGTGTGGCGAAAGCGGTGGCATCTTGCGTTCGAGAGCGTCAGCCATAAGAACCTCCTGATTTACGCCGCTTATTGTAGACCGTTTTGACGGCCGCTTGTTGCGCGAGCCCTGAGCCCATACAAACCGTTCAAGACCGGTTTTTCTATCCACTCAAGGAGCAGCGAAGAATAGAATCGTCCTGCACCGGAGGGTAACCATGAAAAGGATTTCATCAATGTTTGGTTTCATTCTCGTAGTCTGTTCTTTGACGCCAGTCCATGCTCAGCAGAATGTGCAGCCGCCCGGACCGGAGCAATCGCTTCTGCAATCCTGGAACGACGTGGGACGAAAACTGATTGCCATGGCCGAATACTTCCCCGAGGATAAGTACGACTTCAAGCCTACCCCGGCACAACGCAGCTTCGCTGAACAGCTTCTGCACGCAGCCGGCGCAAACTTCGTATTCGCCAGCGCCGCCGCCGGAACCAAACCCGCAGCCATGGATGACCCCAGGCGCGATCAGTACAGGACCAAGGCGGCTGTAGTCGCCTTCTTGAAGAAATCCTTTGAAGATGGCGCCAAGGCCATCACCGCCGCGGGTGACAAAGGCATGAATAATCTGGTGACCGACCCCTATTCCAACCAGAAGGTCCGCCTGGGAGAAATGGCGTGGGGCCTGCTGGAACATTCTGGGGAACACTACGGCCAACTCGTGGTTTACTATCGCATTTCCGGTCTGGTTCCGCCGGAATCGCGTCCGCGCAAATAGCCCATCGTTGGCAAGAGTGATGCAAGCCAGCGGAGAGCAGTACATGATCGAATGTGTCCGCTCTCTTTGCGCTGGGCCTCAGGTCTATGGCACAGGCATTCTCACCTGGAGCTTACCTCGCGAAGCGAATTCCGAAGCACACCGCATGCAAATCGCTCGAAACCATCTCCCGAAACTGAAACCACGAGGCAACCGATGAAGCGACTTCTCCTGGCACTCCTCATCATTCCCGCTCTGGTGCACGCCGCGCCGAAACCCACCACCGCCCAGCATATCCAGCGCATCGAGCATGGCTTCGCCCCCATCCCCATGGGCAAAGGTGAAGAACCGCGGCAACTTGACCTGACCGGAATGATGAAGCTGTTCCACGTGCCCGGACTAAGCGTTGCGGTGTTCGATCAGGGAAAAATCCTGTGGGCCCGGGGATACGGAGTGACTGAAGCGGGCTCCAACCATCCCGTCACCACCCACACCCTGTTTCAGGCCGGCTCGATCAGCAAGCCGGTGACCGCCGCCGCAACACTGGCGCTGGTCGAGCAGGGCAAGCTCGCGCTCGATGAGGATGTAAACCTCAAGCTACGGACCTGGAAGCTTCCCGAAAATGAATTCACGCGTGATCAAAAAGTCACGCTGCGGCGCATCCTGTCACATACCGCGGGATTGACCGTGCACGGCTTTCCTGGCTACGCCTCTGCCGATGCGGCCACTCACACCACAGCGGAACCCATTCCCACCGTGGTGCAGGTGCTCGATGGCGCGAAGCCGGCAAACACCAAGCCGGTGCGCGTGGAGATGGTTCCCGGCACGAAGTTCCAGTATTCCGGCGGTGGAGTCACCGTTGAACAGCTTCTGGTCACCGAAGCCGAAGGTAAACTGTTTCCCCAGATCATGCGGGAGCGTGTCCTGGACAAGATCGGCATGGCCGACAGCACGTTCGAACAGCCTCTGCCGCCGGCGCGCATGGCGATGGCCGCCAGCGGCACACAATCGGATGGCAGCGTACTTCCCGGCAAGCGCCACATCTATCCCGAGATGGCGGCCGCCGGCCTGTGGACCACGGCCAGCGACCTGGCAAAATTCGCCATCGAGACCGCAAACTCGGCTAATGGCAAATCCAACCGCATCCTTTCGCAGAAAATGACGCAGGAGATGTTGAAGTCGCAGACTAATGATCCGGAAAGCCCCGTAGGCCTGGGTTTTTTTACTTCCAAGAAATCCAGCGCAGTTCGGCCACGACGGCGCCGACGAAGGCTTCCAGGCCATCCTGACGGCCTATCGCGACACCGGGCGCGGAGTGGCCATCATGGCCAACTCCGACAATGGCATCCAGTTGGGCGAGTACCTCGTCGAAGCCATCAGCAATGAATATGGATGGAAGTTCCCCGGGGAAAAACATCAGGCAGGGGACGTGATCCGGGCCATCCAGTCGATTAAAGGCCTCCCTGCGGCATTGGATTGGTTTATCGAACTCAAACACTCTGGCTCAACCCAATACCAGTACGGGCCGGGTACGCTCAACAACCTCGGCTTTCGCCTGATGCAGGCCAAGAACCTGCCCGCGGCAATCAAGGTCTTCAAGTTGAACGTGGATGAGTACCCCAGCAACGCCAACGCATACGACAGCCTGGGCGAGGCGTATATGAATGCCGGAGACAAGAAGCTTGCGATCGAAAATTACGAGAAATCGCTGAAGCTGGATCCCAAAAACGAGAATGCGGTGTCGATGTTGAAGAAGTTGCGGGAATAGAAGCCAATTGAAGGATTGGCATGGGCGGCTTTATTTGAAGCGTGGAGTGAGGCGGCCCTGAGCGCAGACCCGGCGGCGGCCTAATTCGACTTTGTTCAAGGTCGATCGACAACCTCACGCTCAGATTAGCGGCTATTTCTGTTCTAACCTCATTCTTATTTCTCGCCTATTCATCGACAATCAGAGGCGCATCAGCCTTAAAGTCACCCTTAATCCTCGCACTCAATCGGTGATACGCAAGAACGCCCGCCAGACAGGGACTTTATTCACCAAGGCATCGGCGCGGTAAACGCCTTGGGGCAACTGAGCCAGAGGAAATTCGAATTTCTGGGTGGCGCTTACGCCCTTCTCCACATTCAGTTTTAGCGGCTTGCTGCTAGCTACCACCTTGTTGTGAATGTCGTACAAGGCCAGCGACACCTCGTCGCGCAGCTTTTCGTGCGGCGCCCACACCAGCAGGATGAGGCACGTATTGTCGCGGTGGGAAAACTCGGTTTGCCTTTCCATGAATGGGGAGACTAACGGGGACGAGTCATCGATGTGCGTCCCAATCGAGCCGTAGATCAGGCTGGGAAAGCTTTTTACCGGGGACACGAATTCACCGCCCGCCGCGATTTCCGCCAGCGACTTGAGGGCGCCGGCGCTTTCCGTGGGGACCGCCGTTACCGGGGTTGCCATCGAGCCTTCGCGGGTTCCGCCCAGCGCCAAAGTGTTGCGCGATTCGGTGATGTTCTCCATACCCGGCGTGAGGCTGCCGCCTAGCACTCCAATCACGTTTCCATATTCGTTCAGCACCGGCGCGCCCTGCGAGCCCGGCGTTGCCAGACTGGTCAAGTTGATTCTCGGACCCATCTCGGGATATGTCTGCAATCCAACTATGCCTTCATCCACTAAAATCCGGTTGCCCGGGGTGGGCTGGTCGAACGAGTACACGCGATCGCCCACCGCCCCTGCGGCGGGGGCGCGCGTCAGTTTGGGAATGCCCTCTGTCTTCACGCGGAGCAGCGCCCAATCCTGCAGCCGGTTCCAGGCGGACACGCCTTGCAGGTCCCCGGACTTGCCATCCGGCAAAAGAATGCGCAGCGATGAACTGCCATCGATGACTTGGAAGGCGGTGAGAATGGCATCTTCGCCGATGACAAAGCCGGAGCCGGTGCGGAGCTTGCGTCCGTCCGCGGCGAGGTTTTCGATCGTGACCGTGGATTTCAACCCGCGTTCGTAGATTTGGGCGGAGGTCAGCAGCGGTGGGCCGGCTACCACCGGGGGCGCGGCGTTTCCGGAAACTACCAGCTCGATCTTGTGCGAGCCTGCGGCCTCGCCGTCGATCTGCGCCTCCAGGGTCCAGAAACCGGGTTTGAGCTCGGGGCGAAAGTCGAATTGCCAGTACGCGCCAAAACGGCGGGTCTTCACTTCAAAGTCGAAGTTTGAAGTGAACGCGATCTTATCGTCGGGGCCCTTCCAGATTCCTTCGAAGTGATGCCGGCCCAGGGGACCATCCCAGTCGAAATAGACGATGGCTTGTTTGTCGGCGGGTATATGGAAGGTTGTGCGCGGATCTGCAATGACGTATCGCCCCGCCTGCTGTGAGCCGCGCGAGCCGGAAACAGAACGCACCACCTTGAAAGATGCCTGGCTCCCCGCCACACCGCCGCCGGATTGTCCGTAGGCCGGCGCAGCAATCACCAATGCCGCGAGTAGAAAGATAAAGCGGAGCGGGTCAGGCAGGATGAACATGCCCAAACCCCGGCGCCATCTCACAAAACTCAACGCGAACCCGGATTGGTCTTCCGCAAAGTCATTCGGCAGGGGCAGAGAGATTGAATTGGAGCAGAAGGTGCGCGCGGTCACGAAAGACCATGAAAGCCGGCTGCAATAAAAAGATAAGTTCGCATAATGGGCACATTCTACTCCGCAGATCCGGCGCCGCCGGGAACAAATGGCGAACTGTTTCAGTTTCCGGAATTATTCAAGGCTGCGGCCAGGGCGCGGCGCGCTGTTTGTATTTCCTGATCGGCGGCCCGAGTAAAGATCGCGCGCCACGAACGCACAGGATAGAATGACGCGAATGATTCGCCCCCCAGTCCCAAGGCTTCCTACTGTGCAGTATCTGTGCCTGGCCCTTTTGTTTGTGGGCGCGATGCTGTACCAGATCAGGTTTTCGCACGATATTCTGCGCGACGCCCGGGTTGATCTGCCGTATTTTGCCACGAATAACTCCGGCCCCATGATCGATTTTGTGGATCGTGCCGCCATCGCCGCCGGTTTGCGCCCGGGAGACGTGGTTGTCGCCATCAATGGCCGCGCGAATTCAGGCGCCGCCATTCGCGAGGAAGAGTATGCCAACGCACAGCCGGGCAAGCCATTCGCGGTGACGGTGCAGAGGTCTGAAGGCGCAACCAAAACCGAATCTACCATCCAGCTTGCGGTTACCAGGGCTAACACGCGGGCCGGGTATCTGCTGGTTGACGTCCTGTTGCAGATCGTCCTGCCGCTATTTTGCATCCTGCTGGGCTTCTGGGTGGCCGCGCTGCGGCCCCGCGATCCCCTGGCGTGGCTTTTGCTGGGCCTGCTTTTGAGCTTCCCCCATATTCTCGAGGCCCACAAAATTGAGGCCTGGGGCCCGGGAATACGGGAGATCGCCATGACCTATCATGCCGGTCTGGCCTACTCATGGCCGATCCTCATGTATTTCTTCGGGAGGCTCTTTCCGGAGGAATTCCCCGCCCAATCGAGATTGCGCCAGATCTGGCGATTGCTGTTCTGGTTAGCGGTGGCGCCCGCACTAATCCTGGGAGTGCCTAATATTGCCATCCGAGTCCTAAGCATTGCCAGTTACGCCCGGGTGATGCTGCTCGCCCATTGGACCCATTATTTTATCTGGCTATCGGTGACGATGGTCTATGCCTCGGTATCGAGTTTCTTCACCGCGATCGGGATGAAGTCCTCCACGGCCACGGCCGATGCCAAACGCCGGCTGCAGGTCCTGTACTGGGGAGCCACTGTGGCCATGACTCCGACGTTATTCCTCGGCATCACCCAATTCTTCATAGCAAAAACAGGCCGACATCCCCTGCCGGAGTGGCTGGTCGCCAGCGCGCTGGCGCTCCTGATGGTTTTCCCCCTGGCGCTGGCCTATGTCATCGTGGTGCAGCGCGCCATGGATGTCCGCCTGGTGGTGCGCACCGGCCTGCAGTATGCCTTGGCCAAAAATGGCGTGCGCGTTTTGCAGTTGGTGCTTACCGCGGTCGTGGTCATGGCCACGCTTAAGATGGCCACCGATGCCAGCAGTAACAGCTCGACCAGGAAAGAAACAATTGCGCTGGGACTCGCGGCCGTGCTGGTCATGCGCCGCGCGGCGGAAAAGCTGCGCTCGTGGACCGATCGCCGCTTCTTCCGCGAAGCTTACAACGCCGAGCTGATCCTCAGCGACTTGAGCGAGAGTGTGCGCAGCTTTGTCGAAATTCATCCGCTGCTCGAAACCGTGGCCCATCGCATCTCCGAATCGCTGCATGTGACCCGCGTGGCGGTCATGCTCAACGGCTCCGGAATGTACCGCCCCGCATTTGCCCTGGGCTACCCGGCCGAGCCGGATGTCGTGTTCCCTGAGAATGCCAGCACGGTGGCGCGGCTGCGCGAGCATCCCGAGCCCGCCCGGGTTTATCTGGATGATCCCGACTCCTGGGTCTATCGCCAACCCGAAGCCAGCGAAGAAGAGCGTTCCAATCTCGCCACCCTGCAAAGCGAGTTGTTATTGCCGCTGGCGGTGCGGGACCAGTTGCTGGGATTCATCAGCCTCGGCCACAAGCTTTCCGAGCAGCCTTATTCCGGCAGCGATGTGCGCCTGTTGCAATCGGTGGCGGGCCAGACTGGCCTGGCCCTGGAAAATGCGAGGCTGGTGTCTGCCATGGCGGTCGAGGTCGCGCAACGCGAGCGCTTGAATATGGAAGTGTCCATCGCCCGCGAGGTGCAGGAGCGGTTGTTTCCCCAGAAATTTCCTGTGATTGCCGGCCTCGCATATGCCGGCGCCTGCCGCCCGGCGCTCGGTGTGGGTGGGGATTACTATGACTTTCTGGCGCTGCCCGGCGGCCAGCTGGGCATTGCGCTGGGGGATGTATCGGGCAAGGGAATTGCGGCCGCATTGATGATGGCCAGCCTGCAGGCCTCGCTGCGCGGCGAAGTGACGCGCAATTCGAGCGACCTCGCCGCCATCGTCGGCAACGTGAACCAGCAGGTGTACGAGGTGTCCTCGGCCAACCGTTATGCGACGTTCTTCTACGCGCAGTTCAACCCTGCCCTGCGCAAGCTCACCTACGTGAACGCCGGGCATAATCCTCCCATGTTGTTTCACCGCGACGGATCCGATTGGCTGGTCACCCATCTCGAAGTGGGTGGAACGGTGGTGGGTCTGCTGGAAACTTTTACCTACGAGCAAGGCGAGATCGTGATGCAGCCCGGCGACACCCTGGTGGCGTTCACCGACGGCATCAGCGAAGCCATGAATACCGGGGACGAAGAGTGGGGAGAGGAACAGCTGATCGAAACGATAAAGCGCTGTGAAAATCTTTCTCCCGCCGAGACCATCACGCGCGTGATGCAGGATGCGGACGCCTTCGTCGCCGGCGCCAAGCAGTTTGACGATATGACGGTGGTGGTTCTGCGAGCGGTTTAGAACCCCTATCCGACCGCGACGCAATTGATTTTGCTCCTATGCGGCAAAGACTTAGCCTGTCTTGATTGCTCAGGTGGGTTCTCGTAGCGCGCAGGGCAATCCATCATGGCGGAGGGAGAGGGATTCGAACCCCCGGTACGGTTTCCCGTACAACGGTTTTCAAGACCGTCTGTTTCAACCGCTCACACATCCCTCCGCGTGAGTAATATCAACAGTTTACCAGTACTTGAAAATCGCGGGTTGTGGTCACTGTGGGGACTTTTGCGGAAAGACGTTGCCTCTGTTCGCTGGTGTGAGAACGCGAGCAACCTGACAGATCGGCACTCGATGTCCGCCACTGTTTCCTTAAGCCATATGTGGCTCGAGTTGGCCCAGTCGAATACTAGCGTTTGAAAATCAGCACCCCTCTCAACTTTGCCCGCATCCACAAGACGCTACGCGTGACCCCGGCGATGGAAGCAAGCATATCCGATCACGCTTGGTCGTATGAAGATATTGCTGCTCTTGCGAATTAGTGAGGGCATGGCGGCATGAGGCGATATTTCATGCGACGCAATGCTCCCGTATGGTTACCCGCCTTAGTGTTCCTGCGAGACTTCCTCGCGTGGCAGTACATCTTCTCTTTTGAGCCAGGTATAACCGAACAAGCCATCTTTCGAGGGAAACTCTTTATGCTGCCCGGCTTCCCTCGTTGCTGGCAGCTTCTTGCCGATGCCGATCAATCGTGCAGTTGCCTGGGAGTGGGTCTGTTGCTGCGAAGGTCAGCCCGGATACCAATTTCAAACTGAGACACCACCCGAAAGACGGCTTGTTTGACTTTTACTGGTTTTCAGGTCTGATGTTGCAGCATTCCATATTATGCGACTATAGTACGGAAATTCTAAGGGGAAGCATATGTTACTCCGGGCTAAAACTTCTATACGCTATACCACTATCAGCAAATTTATTAGTTTCCAGTTCCAGTGCTATTCCTTTCGAGCAATGCTCCTGATAATGATTCTGGCATTTGCGCTGTCCGCAGGTGCGGTTACGCCGACTGCGGGGCCCGCCCCGGCGGTTCCCACTCCGTTGATCAACCAGCCGCTGGTTCCGGACGCGGCGTCGCCCGGGTCGGGCGCTTTCACGCTAACGGTCAATGGCACGCATTTTGTGCCGAATTCAACGGTCAACTGGAATGGCGCGGCGCTGGTCACCACCTTCGTCAACTCGAATCAACTGACTGCTTCGGTGCCGGCGGCCAACGTGGCGGTGGCGGGAACGGCCTCGATCACGGTGGTCAATGCCGGCGCTGCCGACCCGGTCTCTAATGTCATTTATTTCCCGATCGCCGCTCCGACCACCGGAGTTGGGTTCGGAGGTGGAACTGCCAACACCGGCACTATCCCTTACGCTGTGGCCACCGGCGATTTCAACGGCGACGGCAAACCCGACCTTGCGGTGGCTAATTTCTTGGACAATACAATATCGATTCTGCTGGGCCAGGGCGATGGCACGTTCTTAGCCCAGACAACGTACCCCACCGGATCAAACCCCTATTCGATTGCCATCGGAGATTTCAACGGCGACGGCAAACTCGATCTGGCGGTGGCTAATACTAATGACAACGCAGTATCGATCCTGCTGGGTCAGGGCGATGGCACGTTCTTAGCCCAGGCAACTTACCCCACCGGAGCCAACCCCATTTCGATTGCCATCGGAGATTTCAACGGCGACGGCAAACTCGATCTGGCGGTGGCTAATACTAATGACAACGCAGTATCGATCCTGCTGGGCCAGGGCGATGGCACGTTTGTGACTCAGGCCTCAACAAACCTCACCGGAACTATTCCCGTTTCGATTGTCACGGGCGATTTCAATGGCGACGGCAAACTCGATCTCGTGGTGGCAAATAACGGTGACAACACGCTATCGATCCTGCTGGGCCAGGGCGATGGCACGTTCTCAGCTCAGACAACCTACCCCACCGGAGCAGGTCCCCAAACGATTGCCGTCGCGGATTTCAACGGCGACGGCAAACTCGATCTCGCGATAACAAATAACAATAACGGTGACAACACGGTATCGATCCTGCTGGGCCTGGGCGATGGCACGTTCTTAGCTCAGACAACCTACCCCACCGGGTCAGGTCCCTTTTCGCTTTCCATCGGCGATTTGAATGGGGACGGCAAACTCGATCTCGCCGTGGGTAATAACTATGACCAGACGGTATCGATCCTGCTGGGCCAGGGTGATGGCACGTTCTTAGCCCAGACAACCTACCCCACCGGAGCAGGTCCCCAATCGATGGCCGTCGCCGATTTCAACGGTGACGGCAAACTCGATCTTGCGGTGGCTGATTATTCTGACAATACGGTATCGATCCTGCTGCACGACAACCCCGCGGCGATAACCAGCCCTGCCTCGGGATCTTCGCTGACTTCGAGAAGTGCGACCTTCACCTGGAATGCGGGGGTGGGCAACCTCGATACACCTGGGGATGAATATGCGATTCATATCGGCACCACGCCTGGGGGCTCCGAGATCGATGCCATGCATTTTGACAGCAGCACACTGTCTTATACGACCTACAACCTGCCCGGAGACGGCAGCACCGTCTACGTGCGGCTGTTTACCCACCTCTCCGGCCAATTCGTAAGCAACGACTACACCTTTACCAGTTGCACCTGCAATGTTTCTCAGTTGGCCACGATCATCAGCCCGGCTCCGGGATCGACCCTGGCCACCACCACCCAGACTTTTACCTGGAACGCGGGAACTGGCAGCATTGATGAGTACGCGATCTATGTTGGCAGCACCGGTCCAGGCACTCTCGACCAGGGCGCGCAACATGTGGCCCCCAGCGGCCCTCTTTCTTATTCGCTATTCAATCTGCCCAGAGACGGCCGCATCATCAACGTACGTTTATGGACCCACCTTAACGGCCAGTGGCAGTCGTACGACTACACCTACCAAGCCTGCACCTGCACTGCGAACGGCGCGGCTACGATCAGCAGCCCGGTGCAGGGAGCCACGTTCGCCACCACCTCCCAGACCTTCACCTGGAATGCGGCGGTAGGCAGCGTCGATGAATACGCCATCTACGCCGGAACCACGCTGGGAGGAGCCGACCTGGGCACCCAACATGTGCCCGCCAGTACCCTCAGCTACAGCTTCGTCAATCTGCCCGGGAACGGAAGCACCGTCTTCATTCGGTTGTTTACCCATATCTCCGGCCAATATCTCTTCAACGATTACAGCTACACCAGTTGCACCTGCGCCACTTCCGGGGCGGCTACGATGGCCAGTCCGGTTCCCGGGACGACCCTGAACACCACCTCCCCAACTTTCACCTGGAATGCAGGGGCCGGCAGCGTCGATAAATATGCCATTCACGTCGGGAGCACGCCCGGAGGCAAGGATCTGGGCAATCCTCAGTTCCCGGCAAGCTCGCTGACGGGTACGGTGCCGGGTCTGCCTAATAACGGCACCATCGTGTACGTGCGCCTATGGACCCACATCCCCGGGCAATGGATCTTTAACAATTACATCTATACCAGCTGTAATGGCTGCTAGCCGACTGAAATCGGCGTGGCCACGACGCAATCTGCCGCCAGTGTCCCGGGTGATTTAAGAGCAGGGAGATGGATTTGGGCGCTGGCAGAGCGCGAAAAATTCGGACTCGGAACAGGTCTGCCCGGATGAAACTCGTCAACAATTCGTCACCAAAACACGTCAAAAATAGGCCAGATTTTCGAAGGTGGTTCGCGGAATAGCAAGACAAGAAAAGGGTTTTGGGACTTGAATGCAAAATTCGCACGGTGGAAGTCGCAGGTTCAAGTCCTTGCAGCGCCCACCATCTAAGTCACTGAATCGGAACGCTGCAAGCATGAAAAAACCGCTGATTGCTCTCAGCGGCTGGACGCAAGGTAAAACAGGGAAACTGCGGAGAGGGTTAGTCCCCGATCTTCTGATCTGCCTGAGAACTGTGGGAGGCCGCGAGTTTCCAGGAACCGTTCCGGTTTACCCAGGTGCTAGTGGTCAGAATCGTTCGCGAGCGGTGCTCACCTTTGATCATTGAGTCATAGGACTGTCGCGAGGTGGCGACCGCCGTCGTATTGCCGTAGACCCGCACCTTGATATCGCTGATGTCAAATTTGGTGGACTTGTTATTTTTTGTATCGGCGAAATTATCCAGGATTTCCTTTTTGGTTTGCCATGCTCCCCAGCTGGTTCCCCCGGTGTAGTCTTCGGTCATGTTCTGTTTTGCCCAGGATGCGTCGCCGGCGAGGTCGGCTTTGGCCTGCGCCATCTCCATCTCGGTGATGGCTGCCTTGACGCTTTTCCCCGCTGCTTTCTTGCCGGTGGCGGCGGGTAC
>JBBQWT010000016.1:0-84425 GCA_038210375.1 Terriglobales bacterium
GTCCAATGCCCGCGGCGTAAGCGGCTGCAGGGTTCGGATCGGCGTCGGCTCTTTTTCCACCACCGCCGCCGCCACGCTGAACAGGTTTTGGCCCTGGAACGCCCTGCTTCCGGTCACCATTTCGTACAAGATGGCGCCAAACGAGAAGATGTCGCTGCGCGCATCGACTTCTTTCCCTTCCACCTGTTCCGGCGCCATGTATTGCACAGTCCCAACAATCGAGCCCAGCATGGTCACAGTCGTGGCGGTCAGGGCCGCATCGGGAAGCGCGCCTCCCCCGGCCATCGGGGGCCCGGATTTTGCCAGGCCAAAATCAAGCAACTTGGCGCCGGAGTTGGTCAGCATGATATTGCCCGGCTTGAGATCACGATGAGTCACACCGTGGCGGTGCGCCTTGTCGAGCGCGCTGGCGATCTGAGCCCCGAAGAGAAGCGCCTGGGATACCGGCAGCCGGCCTTTTTCAAGACGATCGGCCAGCGATTCCCCTTCCAGATGTTCCATTACAAGGTAATCGAGGCCGTCTTCACGGCCTACGTCATGAAGGGTGCAAATGTGGGGATGATTGAGGCTGGAAATTAGTTTGGCTTCGCGTTCGAAGCGCTGACGGCGCGTGGCATCGTCGGCAAAATGCGGCGGCAGTATCTTGATGGCGACGGTACGATCGAGGCGAGTATCGAGCGCTCGATACACTTCTCCCATGGCGCCGGCACCCAGAGGGGAAATGATTTCGTAGGGGCCCAGTTTCGTGCCCAGCGTGATGGCCATCAATACCCGGATTATAGGTGTTGCAGACGCGCACCGGCAAACGAGTCATCGTTCTGAGTTGCGCTAACCCCGCTTTATAGCTTAGCGCTGGCCCCGCGGGAACTGGCGCCCTCGCATTTCGCCACCGCGAAGTCATTTCGACTGCAGGCGAGCGAGCTTGCAGGTCACGAAAGAATTTTTCAAAAGGCTATAATGGCGGCGCAGATGGCCCTCAACCCAGGCACCACCCTAGGCCCCTACGAGATCATGTCACCGCTGGGCGCGGGAGGGATGGGCGAGGTTTATCGTGCCACCGACACCCGCCTGGAGCGCGTAATTGCTATCAAGATACTCCCCCAGGCGGTCGCCGCTGACGCAGAGCGTCTGCTGCGCTTCGAGCAGGAAGCAAAATCTGTAGCCGCGTTGAACCATCCCAACATCCTTTCTGTCCACGACATCGGCGAAGCCCGCGGAATCCGCTACATTGTTACCGAGTTGCTGGATGGCCAGACCCTGCGGGAAATACTGGCCAACGGTCCACTGCCGCTGCGACGGACCGTCGAGTATGGGATCCAAATTGCGCAGGGCCTTGCCGCTGCTCATGAAAAAGGAGTCGTGCATCGGGATCTGAAACCCGAGAATCTGTTCGTCAATAAAGACGGGCGGGTAAAGATACTCGACTTCGGCCTGGCCAAACAGAATCCGCAGGCGGCGCGAAGGCCTGGTGATGGCGCACCTCTTCAATTCCCAAACGGAGTCGAGACCGCGGCGGGACTGGCGCTGGGAACCGCCGGCTACATGTCGCCGGAACAAGTTCGAGGCGAGGTGGTGGATCACCGCAGCGACATCTTCAGCTTCGGAGCGGTGCTGTACGAGATGCTCAGCGGCAGGCGGGCGTTCAAGCACGACACAGCCGCGGAAACGATGACGGCGGTCCTGAAGGAAGATCCTCCGGATTTCTCCCAAACTGAGACGCCCATTGCCGCGGGCATCGGCCGGGTCATGCGGCGATGCATGGAGAAATCCCCGGAGCAGCGCTTCCAATCGGCTAAAGATCTGGGGTTCGCGCTCGAGGCATTGGGCGGCGCCCCGCACTCCACGGCGGGCCACCCGGCGCTCGCCGCCGCCCGCCCTCGGATGGGAACGCTCATTGCAGTGGCTGCCGTGATGGCGGCGGCCCTCGCGGCTTATCTTGCCGGCACTCGCATCGGGGTTGAGCCCGCCCGCTTCGAACGTGTGACCTTCCAGCGCGGTTATATCAAGGGCGCGCGTTTTACCCCCGACGGGCAGAACGTGATCTACAGCGCGGCTTGGGAAGGCCGGCCCTATGAAGTCTTCACCACCCGAGTCGGTGGTCACAACGCCCGGCCGCTGGAGTTGAAGAACGCCTTGGTGGTCGGCGCCTCCACCGCGGGAGACCTGGCCGCACTGATCAACGTTCGACGAATCCCCACCACGAGTTGGATTCACGTTGGCACCCTGGCCCGGCTATCGGCGAGCGGGGGCACGCCCCGTGAAATATTGGAAGCAGTGTGGGACGCTGATATCAGCCGAGACGGCAAGCAGTTCGCCGTGGTCCGCAAACCCGGGGGCCCGCAACAACTCGAATATCCCATCGGCAACGTACTCTTCAAGACCAGCGGCTACATCAGTCACCCGCGCATCTCGCCTGACGGACAAGTGGTCGCATTCCTCGAACATCCTCTGTTTGGCGATGATCGTGGCTATGTTTCCATCACCGAGCCCAACGGGGGCGCCAGGCGGCTCACCGCTGAAGCCAGCGCGGTGGACGGTCTGGCATGGTCGCAGGATGGACGACAGCTCTGGTTTGCCGCCGCGGGACTGGACACGCAGTCGGCGGAACGGACGGTGCACGCCGTCACTCTGGCTGGCAAGGCGCGTAGAATTTTTGGGGTACCCGGCGATGTCACGGTCTGGGACATCGCATCGGATGGGCGGCTTCTGTTCACGCACGAAAACATTGGCAGCGCACAAATGGTGGCGTCTCCGGCCGATGCCCCGGAGCGCAACGTTACGGTGTTGGGACACGGCGTGAATGGCGTCGTTTCCTCCGATGGAAAGTCCATCGCGTTCACCGAGTCCGGACCAGGTACCCCCAACGATTATCTTGTTTTTTTTCGCCACCTGGATGGCTCAGCAGCGGTGGAGTTGGGAGAAGGCAGTATCTTTGGCATGACGCCTGATGGGAAATATGTCGTCGCGGGTGTCCCCAGCCAGCCCACCCGGTTGCGCATTCTGCCGACCGGCGCCGGCGAACCCCGCACTTTTGATGTTGCCCCGGTCCAGTTGGACCACAGTTCTATTTCCTGGATGCCGGGCGCCAGGGCGTTCGTCTTTCTAGGACATTCCGGGACCGCAATGCAACGCGCTTACCGCTTCTCCCTGGACGGGGGCGCGGCAACTCCATTAACCAGCCGCGAGGGCGCGCAGTCCTGGAACCGGGTCTCTCCCGATGGAAAGTTCGTTTTGCAGGGCGGCAGTGCCGGTATGGATTGGGCGCAAAGTGTAATTGTGGATCTGGCCACCGGCGCGACCCGGGCGGCGCCGTTGCAGGAAGGAGAGGCGCCGATCGATTGGGACCAGGATGGCAGTCACTTTTTCGCGGTGGCGGAAAGCGAGGATTCAGCCACCATTTTCCGGATTGACGCCGTGACCGGCAGCCGCGAAGTGTGGAGAAAAATACGGCCCAGTGATCCCGCCGGCACGCTCTCCCTGTCGCACTTCTTCGTTACACCTTCCGGGAATGCATACGCTTATAACGCTGTACGAGTGCTCTCCGCCTTGTATGTGTACTCACCCAAGTGACTCGTCCGCGGGGGTTATGACCGTAACAATTGAACGAAGATGAATTTATATTCCATCATTGCGCACGCGATGGGCGTGACTATTTCGCATTGCAGCCGGCCTGAGTGTTTTCCGGTCGCTCTCTTTCCCTTTTCACTTTCCGGATCTGATGGTTGGTACGAAAGCCCGATTCCCCCGGGCTTTCGTATTTTGACCTTCTCTACATCTTGACGGTCGTGCCTTGGCTGGCGACACACTGCCATTTGCCACTGGGCATTTTCACCCAGGTGTCAGTCCAGCGCTCGTGAGTATCGATCGCCTTCCCATTTTCGACGGTGCCTTTGCCGGTCCAGCTTCCGGTCGCGATGGCGGTGTTTCCGAACACTGTGACCTTCACATCACCGATCTCATTGGTCTCCCACTTTGCTTCCTTGATATGGGACACGGTATCGGCTTTCCCGCTCACCTTTCCTTCGGCGGTGGTATTGATGAATTTCTCCGCCAGCAGGGGAGCGACCATGGCAGGATTGCCGGTCTTAGAGCCCTCGACCCACTTTTGTTCGAGTGCGGTGATTGCCTGGGCGACGCCGCCACCCATCATTTTTTCTTTGGCCGGCGCCGCGATGACCAGCGAAAGCAATGCCAATACCAGCCCTATTGAAGTTTTCTTCACTTAATTCTCCATTCGTTGCTGCAGAGTTGAGTTCGATCATCCCGCCTAGGGGATAGGTTCCATGCGATGCTATACCAGTTGTTGGAATCGCAGGAATATATTGTTGGCGGTGGAAGGTCTTGCCGGCAATTACGGCAACAATTGGACGGCAATCACATGGTATTCGGCCGGTCCGTGGTTGCGCACGCGATGGGTGCGGGGATGATTCGCATCGGCGCTGAACCCCACTGTTCCCGGTACCGTTTTTTGCGCTCGTTCCCACTCTTTTCCCGGCGACTGCGCGGACGTTACCCCGCCGGAAACCTGAACGAATACGGTGTCGAATGCGTGAACGTGAAAATCAGTGGTTGCGCCCGGCGGAATGCGCACGTCATAGACGCGCACGTACTGGTTCTCGAATTGCCAGTGATGAAATCGTTCGTCGAGGTAACCAGCCGGCAGGGGCGAGGAACGCTGCGCCAGCGGCGACGCCGGACCAGCGGCGTTTTTCAGCTCGACCACGATGTTTTCCAGCGGACCACCCAGATTGGTGATCGAACGCCGCGCCGGTTCACTCCATGAGGCCTTGCCGGCGGGGGCGCTAACGTGAGAGGCGGCGCCGTCGGGGCGCGTTGCGGTTACGTCGTTGGCGGTAAGCGGAATCACGACCCGCGCTGGACGGTCGTGCATCGGCAGCGTAGCCGCGGGGGCAATGTGCAAGCGCACTACCCGGATATGGGCGTCCTCATATTCCACCTTGGCTGCCTGCGGCGCAACCGCCACCAGGTCCTGGCACACGACCGGAAGTATAGGGCAGAGACCGAGCATCACTACGCCAATCAATAACCGCATTGGGCGCCATCTTTCATTCCGGACGTTGAAATCGCGTCATCATACAACACCGCACAATCTTCCGCTGCCGGCGGCGCGATGCGGCTTGGTTAAGTTTCCACGCGGTCTATTTCCACGTTGACATACATGGAGAGAAGCCATACTGTAAGTGCCTGTCGAATCGGCCCGCAACGCGAACTCTTCCTCTTCTGCTCTCGAAACACTGAATTCAGGCCCCTGCGATCCTCGCGCCAGTCACGCTGGGGATCCCGAGAAAAGTCTTCGAATCATTCGCCTTGGGGAATGCCGTTCACTGGAAAAGAAAAGATCATGATGAAAAAAATTGCAGGATGCCTGGCATTGTCGCTGATAGCGACGGTGGTGAACATGCCGGTTGCGGTTTCGCAAATGGAAGAGGAACAGCCGGTAATTTACACGTATGTCAGCCAGTTTCAGGTGCCGCGGACCCAATGGAAGCAATTTAATGACGACGCGGTCAAGTCCTTCGTGCCGATTGCGGACAAGCTAGTCGCCAACGGCACGATTTTGAATTACACGACCTTCGATAACATCGTCCACACCCCTGAGGGATACACCCACGGATCGGTATGGACCTCGACCTCGCTCGCCGGGATTACCAGGGTGCTGGATGAACTGGTCAAGGGTGGTCCCCAAACGTCCCAGGTGGCTTCCACCAGGCACGAAGACCTTTTGCTGCAAAGCCGAATGTATTTGATGGGCAACAACGCCGCCGCGCCGGCCTTTATTCGCGTGGTCTGCCAGAGTGCCAAGCCCGATAATCCCGACGCCTACACCGCGGCATTGAAAAAATACCTTTGGCCGATGGCGGCGGAAATGGTGAAGCAAGGCGTCGTCAGCTTTGTAGGCGTGGATTCGCAATATGTAAACACCGGATCGCCTTCATTGCGCTGCCTGGTGGTCGCCTATCCTAATGCGGAGAGCCTGGATAAATGGGCCAACGCAGTCAACTCGAACTTCAGCAAGATGAGCAAAGCGGATCGTGACGAGTTTTTCGGTGCGACGGTGGCCGACAGCCGCAGGGATTCGCTGAACCGAATTACACACTCCAGCCACAAATAAGCGCTCGTGGTTTTATTTCACCCCTGATAGAGACACCTAGAAGCTGCCAGCAACCATCTTCGATTGGGCCCGGTTGCTGGCGGCAATGCTTCAAGTCGAATCAGAGCCCGCCGTATCGCCTACGATGTGGCCCGGGATGGCAAGCGATTCATGGTGAATCGCTACGTCAAGCCGGAGCGCGTCGCGCCCCTGGCCGTCTTGTTCAATGCCGCCGGCGGGAGATGATCGCGAATCAGATAAATTTGACAGCGTCTCCGCGCCGCCGCTTGGAGTTCCGCCCCCATCAACCGTGTCATCCTGACGACCCCCGGTTTTATCGGGGTGAGGAAGGGCCCCTACAGTTCCACAAATATCTCCCCGGGTACTTTTTCGGCCCTCTGGTTCGGATCAGGCGCCGCGTTCGACCGTCATCGTACGGTGGTCAGTATTCGGCGGAGATGAACCGTCGGATTAGCTGAGAATTTGCACAGGATTAGGGATTCATCCTCACCCCGGTAAAATCGGGGGGCGTCAGAATGACATCCCATTGGGCGACTGCTTGCTTGTAGCGGTTTCCTGGTTGCTATCTCCCTAATGTTTCACGTCCCCGCTGGTCGCCTCTCTTTCCTAGAGCCCCGGGTATTCGCTTACTTCACCTCAATTTCTATATCACCAAAGAAATATGAGGAAATATCTTGACTTGAGATATAGTGTTATAGTTAACTATAACAGTGCTGTAAGGAACTTAGATTCTTCAAGGAGAACCAAAAATGAAATCTCTTCGTTTTTTGCTTTGCGTAGCTTTGATGTCGCTTTCCGCCATGGCCTTTGCGCAGTCCGACGCCCAGAAGTCTTTGGACAAGATGAAAACCCTTTCGGGTACCTGGGAAGGCCATGCAACCACTCCGATAGCCCCTGAGGTGGACGGCAAGACCGTGCATGTCACCCTGCGGACCACATCCATGGGCAACGCGCTCATGCATGAAATGAATGTAAGCGGCAGACCGGACGATCCCATCACCATGATTTACCTGGACGCTGACCGCCTGATGCTCACCCATTATTGTGACGCGGGAAACCGGCCGCGCATGGTGGGCAAGGTTTCGCCCGACGGCAAGACCATCGAGTTCGATTTTCTCGACGTGGCCGGCAGCGTGAAGCATGGACACATGCACCACGCGGTGTTCACCATCATCGATGAGAACCACCACACCGAGGAATGGACTTACATGGTGGGCGACAAGCCGATGCACGCGCTCTTTGACCTGCGGCGAACTAAATAACTGGAGCGCATCTCCCGCTAAGGGTTACTCTGGAAAACAGGATGGACCGTGAGTGGAACGACAATCAGCCGATTTACCGCCAGCTTCGCGACCGCGTGGCCGCGATGATACTCGACGGAGTGCTCAAGGAAGGCGATTCGCTGCCCTCAGTGCGCAACGTTGCGGCCGAGTATCGGGTCAATCCGCTCACCGTCCTCAAAGGCTACCAGGAGCTGGTGGACGAAGGCCTGGTAGCGAGCAAGCGCGGCCTGGGGATGTTCATCAATGCCGGGGCGCGCAAGTTGTTGTTGCAGGGCGAACGGCGGAAATTTCTCGGCGAAGAATGGCCGCGAGTCGTGGCCACCATCCAGCGGCTCGGGCTGACGGCGGAACAACTCCTGGACGACGCTTCCGGGGGCAAAACCACAGAGCCGAAAATCACTCCATCGAAAACTGCCAAGCCAAAAACTTCAGACGAGGAACGCTAATGCCATGGCATGCATAGAAGCCCGCGGCCTGCGCAAGGCCTTCGGCACAACCCACGCGCTGGACGGAATCAATATGCGGGTTGAAGAAGGCCGCATCCTGGGGCTGGTCGGCCCCAACGGCGCCGGTAAGACCACGGCACTCAACGCCATTCTCGGCCTCAGTTCTTATCAGGGGGAGCTGCGGGTGCTGGGCCGCGACCCGTGGACCGAGCGTAATCATCTCATGCGCGATGTCTGCTTCATTTCCGACGTCGCCGTGCTGCCGCGCTGGGCACGGGTTTCACAGGCGCTTGACTACGTCGCCGGCGTGCATCCCCGGTTCGACCGCTCCAGGGCTGAAGGTTTTCTTGCCAAAACCACCATCACGCCCGCACGCAAAGTCAGAGAATTGTCGAAGGGCATGGTGACCCAGCTGCACCTCGCCATAGTGATGGCCATCGACGCTCGGCTGCTGGTGCTCGATGAACCCACGCTGGGACTCGACATCATTTTTCGCAAGCAGTTTTACGATTCCCTGCTGACCGACTACTTCGATCGCAGCCGCACCATCGTGGTGGCCACGCACCAGGTGGAAGAGATTCAGAACGTGCTCACCGATCTCATGTTCATCAACCGCGGCCGCATCGTACTCGATTGCAGCATGGAAGAGCTGGAATCGCGCTACCAGGAAGTGACGGTGCATCCCGAGCAGGCCGCGGCGGCGCGGGCGCTTAAACCGATGCACGAGCGCCCGGCGCTGGGGCGCAGCATCATGCTGTTCGATAGGGTAGAGCGCCGGCGACTGGCCGAGTTTGGCGAAGTGCGCACCCCCAGCGTCGCCGACTTGTTCGTGGCCGTGATCGCCAATTCAGCCAGGCAGTCCCAGGGAGCGGCCCAATGACGATTCCATCGAATGGCGGACTTCAGCCTTCTCTCCCCCCAGAGCAACCGGGTTCCGGGGTGTTATCGATGACCAGAGCTTTGTACTGGTCGCTGCGGCGTGAATTCTGGGAGAACCGTTCGCTCTATGTCGCTCCCCTGGCGGTTTCCGCTTTGGTGTTGTTCGGTTTCATGATCAGCATGTTTCATCTGGCGGACAAGATGCGAACCGCCTCGTCGCTGGGTGCGATGAACCAGCAGGCGCTGGTCCAGCAGCCTTACGAGGTAGCTGAAGCCGTGATTCTTGCGGCCATGACCATTGTCTCCTTGTTTTATTGCCTGGACGCGCTGCACAGCGAGCGCCGCGATCGCAGCATCCTGTTCTGGAAGTCACTGCCGGTTTCCGATGTCACCACGGTGCTGGCCAAGGCCGCCATCCCCATCCTGATTCTGCCGGTGCTCGCCTTCACCGTCACCTTGCTTACGCAGTTGATCATGCTTTTGCTGACCGCGTCGCTGCTGGGAAGCGGCCAAGGTGTCTCCACATTATGGACGCAGGCCCCGGGGTTCACCATGTCGATGGGCCTGCTCTACCATCTGGTGGTCGTGCACGGCCTCTTTTACGCGCCTTTCTACAGCTGGATGCTGCTGGTTTCGGGCTGGGCGCGGCGCGCGGTGTTTCTTTGGGCCGCGATGCCGGTGGTCGCGATCGGCGTGGTCGAAAAAGTGGCGTTCAATTCGTCGAATTTTACCGGCATGCTGATATATCGCCTGTCGGGTGGCACGAATGCCATGGCAGCCCCAGCGACGGGCCTCGCCATGAAGAACAATCTGATGCAGCTCAATTATGCATCTTTGAGTAGCCCCAGCCTGTGGACGGGACTGGCGCTCAGTGCGGTATTTCTCACCGCGGCGGTGCGGCTGCGCCGCTCTCAAGGGCCGATCTAGTGCTGGAAGTGAGAGCGTATCTATGACTACCTATGTCTCGCCCGTGAGGTGCGAATTCGCGCGCGGTTTGGAACTGAATTCCATTGCGGACACAGCATTGCAAAGCGCAGCCCGGCTGTGGTTCCTGGTCGCCGTCATTGGTCAATTGGTATTCGCGATTTATGTTGCGTCTTTCTATGGTGGTGCGGCTGTGCGCGGGGACTTGGCAGGATGGAATAGACTCATGCCGCATGGGCACGTCCCCGGCGATACCATGGGCAACTTCACCGTCGCCATGCATCTTTTGTCGGGTGTCATCATTGTTGCCTGTGGAGCGCTCCAGTTTAGTCCTGGAGTCCGAGACCTCGCGCCATCCTTTCACCGCTGGAATGGGCGCGTATATTTGCTCTCCGCTTGCGCCATCAGCATTGCCGCTCTTTATATGGTCTGGGTCCGGGGAAGCGTTGGCAACCTTGCCCAACACCTGGCTATCAGCCTTAACGCCGTCCTGATCATGCTCTGCGCGGCCCTGGCCTTGCGCTATGCTCTTGCCGGCAAATTTGCTGTTCACCGCCGCTGGGCGATTCGTCTGTTCATGGTGGTGAGCGGAGTATGGTTCTTCCGCGTGGGACTCATGCTCCTGGTGTTCCTTACATCTGGCCCCGCGGGTTTCGATCCGCAGGCGTTTCAGCGGCAGTGGGAAGCTCATCCGGGCGGAAGCCGGGAGATGGGCGCGTTCCTCACTTACTGGTCTTTCGCCGATTACCTGCTGCCCCTTGCCGTTCTTGAAATTTATCTGCGCATACAGGACCGTGCCGGCGCCCTAGGCCGGTTCGCGATGGCAGCCGGGCTCTTTATATTGACCGTCGCGATGGGCGTCGGAATTCTTGCGGCCACCACGGGCATGTGGCTGCCTCTCATCTAGGACCAAGGAGTAAACAATGAACCTAGGGTGTCATCCACCTTCAGAAGAAAGATTCTTATATCCACCCTTTAAAGAGATTTATGAAAGCTATTGTGTTTCACAACTTTGGTTCACCCGGCGTTCTGAGATACGCACGCGTTCTACGAGCCACCGCAGTAATCATGTCGCGACTACCGGCGATTTATCACAGAGCCCGACTGTCTAATTAAGGAAGGAGCTGTATGAATAATGAAATACAAACCAATCGAAACCGGCCGGTCAGAACAGCGCGCCTAGCAGGCCTGCTCTGGCTTCTTACCATCGTCGGGGGGATGTTCTCCTTCCTGGTGGGAGGAAAGTTTGTCGTAGCACACGATGCGGCAGCGACAACTGCAAACATTCTCGCGCGCGAGTGGGCTCTCCAGGAGGCAGGCGCGGCTAATGTTATCGCCACGGTCTGCTATCTCGGCGTCACCGTTCTGATGTACGAGCTCTTAGTTCCGCGAAACCGGAGCGTGGCTTTGTTCGGGCTGGTGGTTAGTTTGGTGGGGTGCACGCTCGGCGGATTGAATAGCCTCTTGTTTCTCACTTTAATCAGCCTTAGCCGAACTGGGCAGTCGATAAGCACAGTGCTTTCCATGAATGTTCAGGCAAGTAACATGGGATTTGTCTTCTTCGGCTGCCACGTCATTTCAATCGGTTACATAATTTTGTGCTCCAGCTTTTTCCCGCGTGTTTTGGGTGGACTCCTCGCATTTACCGGCCTGTGTTACCTGGTATCCAGCTTCTCCAGCTTTTTCTCCCTTCCGTTCGCCGGTCACCTCGCACCGATCGTGGCAGCGAGCGCCTTGCTCGGCGAAGGAACGATGACGTTCTGGCTTCTCGTGAAAGGAATCAACTGGCATCGCTGGCACCAAGAAATCGAGCCTTCGTCAATACCTGCCTAACCAAGGGAGCGGCAATAAGTCGTCACCATGACTAACAACGTCTCGTCTCTGATGTACGGATTCGCGCGCCGCTTGATTCTCTGCCTGCTTTTGGTCACGGCGGGAATCGGACTGGGGCAGGAGCCGATCCGGGTCAAGGTAAAACTGGTCAACGTCGCGTTCAGCGCGCGCGATGCCCGCGGCGCCCTGATTGATAACTTGACCAAAGACGACGTCGAGGTTTTCGAGGATGGCGCGCCGCAGAAAATTTCGTTTTTGGCTCGCAGTAACGATTTGCCCCTGACTTTGGGATTGGTTCTGGACTTCAGCGGCAGCCAGGACCAGTTTTCCCGCCAGCACGAGCATGACCTCCGGGTCTTTCTCGATCAGGTGCTGGGCCCCAAAGACCGCGTCTTTCTGGTTTGTTTCGGCAACCATATCCGGCTGGTCAGCGATTTCTCACAATCCAGCACGCAACTGCTGGAACAACTGCAAAAGTACCGGCATGATGACAATCACTTTCCCGAACTGGGCCCAAAAGAAAAACGTGACATGGGCACCGCTTTCTACGACTCCATTTTTTATCCGGTCACGGAGAAGCTGGCGAGCCAGAGTGGAAGGCGGGCGCTGCTGGTTTTCAGCGATGGAGAAGACAACTCCAGCTCGCACGATATGATGACCGCGATTGAGGCAGCGCAAAGCGCCAACGTTCTCGTGGACACTATTCGCTACACCAAGAGAGAACACGGCAAGCTCACGGCACGCAACAAATATGGCATCCGCGTAATGGACCGGCTTGCCAAGGAGACCGGCGGAATGCATATTGACGCCGAAACTACTGAGCCTCAATCCTACTTCCGGCAAATCGCCGAAGAACTTCGAGCCTCCTACGAACTGGCGTACTACCCGACGAATCCGGCCGACGATGAAGGCTTTCGCAAGGTGGTGATTCGGCCAAGACGCCCGGGTGTAACCGTACGGTCACGTACGGGATATTTCTCGGGATCGGTGGAGTAGACCCAGGGAGGATCCAAATGGGACAATTTTCGCCTGTATTGCTGGTATACATTTCCGCCGGAATGGTGGCTTTGGTGCAATGATCCATAGTGAAATGGAAAACAGTGTGAACGCGAGAACGCAACGAATTTACGCCAGAGTTGCGGGTTTCCTTCTGCTCTGGCTGATTGTCACCGGCCTGGCCGGTGAACTCACAATCTCCCATATCGTGGGCACGGGAGACTTCGCTGAAATAGCGAAGAAAGTGGCGGCGTCGGAACGCTTATACCGCCTCGCGCTTTCCAGTGAGCTGATCGAGACCATGAGCGCGGCCTTGCTCGCCTTCGCTCTCTACGTAACCCTCAAGCCGGTGGACAAGTTCTTGGCCCAGCTCGCAATGTATATGCGATTGGGAGAATCTTTCATCGGCGGCGCCGGGATGATCGTGAGTTTTGTAAGGCTTCGTCTTTACACCTCGACCACTGCGAGCGCGGCATTGGGAACTGGCTCATCGCAGGCCCTGGTGAGCTTGATGCGCGACGCGGGTTTCGCGGTGTACAACATCAGCGCGATATTCTTCAGTATCGGCTCGCTCCTGTTCTTTTACCTGTTTTTTAGATCGAGGTATATCCCCAGGGTCCTGGCAGGTTTTGGCGTATTTGCCTCGGTGGTCGTGACCATGATCTGTTTTGGCGGCCTGATCTTTCCCCAGCACGCAGCGAAACTCCAATATGGGTGGGCGCCAATGGCTATCGCCGAGGTCACGCTTGGCATCTGGCTGATGTTGTTTGCGGTAAAGACATGAGGATAGGTCAGATCGCTCGTTCTTTCAGGACAAGCGGATGAAGACTGCCGGCGCGATAGCCAGGCATTTCAGCGTCATCTAAGCGTCTAAGACTCGGCGTCCACTCCGTCGCGAAAAGTGGCGATGTGCTAATCGGAACCCGCCGATCATCTGACCTGCCATCCTCAAAAATTCAACGACCCCTACAATATCTGTCTCCCTCATTCGTCTACAAAGGTAGACGGAGGGGCACGGAGAAGCGGGGAGCGAATGGCACTCGAACAAGACCAGCGGATCTCCGAAGTGGTCAAGCGGGAGCAATCGCGGCTGCGCAACTTTATTCGCCGTCGGGTGGCCGACCCGCGTGACGTTGAAGACATTTTGCAGGATGTTTTCTATGAGCTGGTCAAGGCCAACCGCCTGCTGATGCCGATCGAGCACGTCACCGGCTGGCTGTTCAGCGTGGCGCGCAATCGCATTACCGACCTTTTTCGCAAACACCAGCCGGAAGGCTTCAGCGACTCTGCAGCGGGCGGCGAGGATAACGATTTACTGCAACTCGAAGACCTGCTGCCGTCGCCCGACGCCGGTCCAGAGGCGCTATACGCGCGCAACGTGCTTCTCGATGAACTGGAGCTGGCGATCGATGAACTTCCGGAAGAGCAGCGCCTGGTGTTTGTCGCGCACGAATTGGAAGGACGCAGTTTCAAAGACCTCGCCGTTGCAACCGGCGTAAGCGTGAATACGCTGCTTTCGCGCAAGCGCTACGCGGTGCTGCATTTGCGCGAAAGATTACAAGACATCTACGACGACTCTACGAAAGCATGAGGGAACGAACATGAGAAGGCGAATGATTTTCATAGGTCCGCTGGCAATTCTGGGGGTAGCGCTCTTTATCTTCCTTGGGGGCGAGGCCGTACTTCACCTGTGGAACTGGCTGGCGCCGCCGCTTTTCGGCTTTCGCCAACTTACCTTCTGGCAAGCCCTGGGGCTGCTGGCGCTGTGCCGGATCCTGTTCGGCGGGTTGGGATGCCACCGTTCCGGCGGCTCACGGTCTCGCACCCCGGAAGAGCGTGAACGAATCCGGCAGTTCATGCGCGGCCGCTGGGGCAGCGGCCCATCCACCAGCCAAACCAACCAGGTATGAAACCAGCCCGGGAGTGGCGCAACCGCACGCATGACTCACGATGCCGGCAGTCCACAGAGCGTGACGAAAAGAGCGATAATTATGCAGCCCACCAACCATAGGGCGCGGGTCGCCGCAGCACTGTATCTGTTAATGGGTATACCCGGGGTATTCACCCTCATATATGTTCCCCGCGTCCTGATGGTGCGCGGGGACGCAGCCGCAACCGCCAGCCACATTCGCGCTTCCGAAATGCTTTTTCGCGCCGGCATGTTCGCTGAAATATTTTCCGCCGTCGCCTTCATCTTCTGTGTGAGGGCTCTTTATCGCTTGCTTAGGCAGGTGAGCGAGACGCAGGCTTCACTCATGGTGAATCTGGTGCTTGTATCCGCGACGTTTGAGTTTGTAAATGTGCTGAACAACATCGCGGCATTGACCCTCTTCCGCGGCGGATCTCTTTTGGGGACATTCGACCAACATCAGTTGGACGAGCTGGGCATGCTGTTCCTGGGACTGCACCGCCAGGGCCTTATGGTTAATGAGATCTTTTGGGGCCTGTGGCTTTTTCCCTTTGGAATCTTCGTCTACAAATCGCGCTTTCTTCCCCGCCCGCTGGGCCTGTGGCTGGTTCTCAACGGCCTGGCCTATGTCGCCATGAGCTTGACCGGCTTGCTGTTTCCCCAATACGAGCGCGTTGTAGCCCGCGTCGCATCGCCCGCGCTCCTGGGGGAAATAGCGATAGTGCTGTGGCTGCTGTTCAAGGGCATCAATCCCCATCCGCCGCCGGCGGCCATTGCGTCGACGGCGACTGGATAAGCCGCATCATGGGTATGTGATTCACCGTGCGTGGTGCGCGGAAATCCTGCGGCGTCACCGCGTGATTTCGGCGCTGGCCAGCACCACGGCGGTGGTGGACCTCATGGAGTCGTAATACTTCGAGAACCGCTGGGGTTCGGCGGCGCCATACTTGCCCAGATTATGGGCCCAGCGAAATCCAATGGGCTGGTACATGAGCTGGGTTTCGATGCGAAGTGGACCCGACGCTCCGGGGGCGGCGACCACGTAGCGGACAAGGCTTCCGGCGTCAGTGAAATTGGCGTCGCTGGCCGCATCGCCGATCACCGCGATATCCTGCGCGGCCGTCTGCTTGTTAAATCCGGTGGGCAGGATGCGATTGTCTTTCAAGTACCCCACCGCGTAGAGCAGGCCGGTGGTCACGCGGCCTTGCGAATCTTTCAAGATGGGTTCGTAAATCTGGACCTGCTCGGGGCTGGTGATCTCGCGATAGTGCGGCTCAAAACGTAGCGGGTCGGCGTCGTTGTCGTTTCCCTGAATCGAGCCATCGGGGTTAAGCGCTCCCGATTCAAATACGGTCTTGCCATGGCCATCGCGCACGGTGACGTGCAGCCATGCCCGGCGCGACGGATACGCGGTTGGCAGCTTGTGTCCGCTGAGATTCTCCACCAGAACCTCCATGCTTACGCCGCGGGCACTTGATTCCACGCTGCGAATAGTTACCCGCGCGGCCTTGGTTTGCAGGAAGGCGATGGTCCGGGCGGCCGCGGTGGTGAGCTCCTGGGGCAGCGCGGCGACGCTCAAATCGTCGCGATACTTATTCAGCATCTGCTGCATGAAGAAATTGCCGGCCACGAATTCATGCCGGCGCATCCCCGCGCGCGGCTCTCCAAAAATCGCGGTGACGGGCACCGCTTCGGGGACCTCGGGCATGTGGCAGGATTGGCAACTGCTGCGGGCAGGATAGTCGCTGTGCAGCCATTCAAGATATGGCATCTGCTCGGGAAAAGCGCCCGTCTCTTTCCCGCCTGGGCCGAGGGACTGGGTATAAAGGGTGTGGCAGGTTCCGCATAACGCCGAGTCGCGAATGTGCGCCGCCTCAGTGGGAACAAAGCCGCCGGTGGAAGATTGCATCACCCGTTGGTGTCCTGCGTCGATAAAAAAGGGTCCATATTCAGGACGCTGGTCATTGGCCTCAGGCGTGGCGATCATGAATGCGCCATTGAAACTCTCGCGCGTGCCCAGTTTTTCTTTTGCGATCTGGTGACACACTGAGCAGGTGACCCCGTCTTCGGCGGCGGCGTTGCCCAGATTGCGGGCATTGAACGGCAGGTGAGCGAACACCTGCGCGGGCACGCCCTGGGTCTTGGCCTCCAGGTGGCTGACCGGCATGTGACAGGTGGAGCACTCGTGTTCGATGGCAGGCATTGATTCCGGATGATCGGCCGATTCCCGGCGCACGCTGGCCTGCCAGTAGGGATCGCGCGCGGAGTTGGCCATCAGGCTGGCGCGCCAGTCAAAGCCGATCGAGATATCTTCGCCTGACTTGGTCTTCAGCCCGTTGTGACAGGCGATGCAGCGGTCGGAAGTTTGAAACTCCGGCTTCAGGTCAGGGTGCTTGCCGCCGCCTCGCACAAAAATCGGAAAAGCGATCAGCGCCGCCAGAGTGAATATTCCGCCGCAGATTTTTTTGTGCATTACCAACCTTCGGTCAACTTTCCGTCAGCCCGGTCCCAAAGCAGGTAGAACATCACCTGGGCGGGGCGGCCGGCAGTGTTGGTCGCGGGTTTGCGGACTCCGATGCTGGCGCGAATGTGCTGCCGCCGGCTGACCGTGACTTGCATCTGCGGAGTTACGTCCCAGTTGGTCTTTGCCCCGGCGCTGAGCTCGCGGTCGGCCGTGAATTCAACCATCGGAGTCCACAGGCGCCCCAATCCCTGGCTGGCGGCAAAACTCTTGCCCAGCGCAGTGCGCCAGAACAGCAGTTGGGGGGCGATGTCGGGGTGGCGCGGCAGATCGGCTCCTGCCTGAAATTGCAAGAAAGTGTGAGCGGGCAGCAACTGGTCAAAAGCGGCGAAGGGCTCGAACGTGGTGGTTCCGGCGCCGAATCCGCGCGCGCGGTCTCCGGTGGGCGCGATCACTCCTCCCTGCAGGCTCAGGATTGAGCCGGAATGAAGGTTGGAATACATCACGCGCTTCAAGCCAAAGCTGACGTCCCCCACTCCGCCCTGCCGGATGTGGTTCTGGTCCTGAAAAGTTATGGGGACATCGATTTCTATCTGGTTCTTCATGCCGAAACGCTGTTCGTGAATGATGTGAGTGGTCACGCCCGGGGCTCCGTGCGCGTTGATGGCGCTGGAGATCACCACTTCATCTTCGGGAAAGGCTTTTTCGGTAAGCAGCGCGCGCGGAAGGTTCAATTCGCCGCGGGGCCAGTGGGAATTGGTGCATAACCCGCGCAGGTAAATAATGACATCATCGATCTGGTCGGAGCTGAGCAACTCCCCAAAAGCCGGCATGATCTGGGAAAAACGGCGCGCCGGACCGCCGTGGACGATCACATCTTTCCACGCCGTGTCCGGCTCGGGAGTGGTCTGATCACATTTGGTGAAGTCAGGAAAATTTTCCGACCGCGTAAAAGCGGTGGATGTGAGCGGAGCGCCCTTGCCGTCACTCCCGTGGCAGGCGATGCAGCCGCTTTGGAAGAGGCGCTCGCCGTTCGCAGGGTCGGGCCGGGGACGGGACTTCACGTTCTGCGCGAACACCAGCAGAACACCTGGCAAGCCCAGCGCGAAGAACAGGACCGTGAAAACGCGCATAGTGGAGCGCAGTGGAGTGGCCTTTCGACCAGGCCGGTGGCGGAACCGCATTCACATATCGTATTTTAAATTTCCAGCATCCGCCAACCACCTGCAGAGGACACCCTTGCGGGCCGAGGGCGAAGTGCAACGACACTGGCTTTTGCTCTTGCCGTTGTTCTCAGCAATAACCCCAAGAAGTTGCATTAGAGAACCCAGCCAGCGGACACCCTCTTTGCACTTGTCATTCTGGAGCGAGCTCTTGCCTCATATTCCAGCGAAGCATTTGCATTTGTACTGAAACGCCACAGTCTCAAGAAGTTGCACAAGAAAATTTAAATTAGGAAAGACCCCTCATGGATTGTCATTCTGGAGCGAGCCCTTGCCTCTTGTTTGAGCGAAGAACCTTGTGTTTTCTTTGCATCTCGGGGCCCCCCGGGTATTGGTTGCCATAGAATCCGCCGCCGTATAGCCAACAAAGGGTTCCTCCAGGTGCGGCACTTACGGGGCGCCTGCCGTTGACTTCTTCTGCCTGAAAGCAAATTCAAGAGCAGAAGAAAACGCGAGGTCCTTCGCGCAAACAAGAAGCAAGAGCTCGCTCCAGGATGACAAGGTATAAGGAATGTTCGCTCGCCAGCAGAGTCTTAGGCGACTTCTTGAAATTGTTGCGGACAGGGTCGAAGGCAACTGTAAAAACTAAAGAAGCTGGTTTTCGCCGCTCTGAAGCACTCCATCTCGCCGGGCCATCCAGCGCGGTCATCGCCTACAAAAAATGACCGGGTAAAGCGATCTCTGCCTACGACCAGATCACCGAACGGTCGATGGCGGCGATGTTCATTCTGCCGGTGAGCACCATTGCCATTTTCAACTCCCGCTGCAATATGTTGAGGGCATTGGTCACTCCGGTCTCGCCCGCCGCGCCCAGGGCGAAGAGGTACGGTCTGCCGATGAGCACCGCATTGGCGCCGAAGGCCAGGGCTTTGAGAACGTCGGTCCCCCGGCGAATGCCGCCATCGACGAACAGGGGCACGCGTCCCCCAACTTTATCGGCGACATGGAGCAATGCATCGATGGTGGCGGGCACGGTATCGAGATTGCGTCCCCCGTGGTTAGAGACCATGATCCCCGCGACCCCGGACTTGACCGCGTGGTCGGCGTCGTCGGGGTTCAGCACTCCCTTCACCAGAACCGGGACTTTGGCGAATGAGCACAGCCATTCGACGTCCTTCCAGGTCAGGGAGGCGTCGAGCATGCTGCTAAAAATTTGCAGAGAGCCGGTGCGCAGGCCGCCTGGGGTAATCCCTTTGAAACCTTTCAGGTTAGGCATCGGCGGCAGCTTCACCTCGGCGCGGGTCTCGCGATTGCGCGCGCCGGAGATCGGGGTATCGACCGTAAGGCACAACGCGCGATAGCCGCCAGCCTCGGCGCGCCGCACCAGTTCCCTGGTAAAACCGCGGTCGGTCTGCGCATAAAGCTGAAACCAGAGCGGCGTCTTGGCCACCGCAGCCACGTCTTCAAGGCTGGTGCTGGAAAAAGAACTGAGCACCATGCCGGCGCCGGCAGCCGCCGCGCCACGCGCGGTAGCCAGCTCCCCGTCAGGGTGGGTCAACGTCTGCGCCGATGTGGGCGCCAGGAGAATCGGGTAAGGATGCTCCTGCCCAAACAACGTCACCCGCGTATCCAGATGAGCAGCGTCAATCAGAATCCGAGGCTTGAGCCGAATACGCTGGTAGGCTTCCTTGTTCCAGCGCACCGTAAGCTCATCGGCGGCCCCGGCGGTAATGTATTCCCAGCTCATCGTGGGCATCTTCGCCCGCGCCAGCGGCTCAAAATCGGCAAGACAAACAGGTCCGACGCTGGAGGTGGAGAATGCGTGCGGCGGCGAATGGGAATCCTGGGCGATTGCATCGCCAGCCGGGAGCATGGCGGCTACCGCTACCGCCCCCGTGGTTTTAAGAGCTTGCCTTCGGGTGATCGACATTCGGACACCGTATTAAATCGTAACGTTCGCGTCAAGCTATGGTTCTTCGTCCTAGCGTCTCAGTGACTCAGGTTTTTCTCAATGCGTGGGTCGGGGAGCAGCCACATGATCGCCACCAGGACATAGCCGGCGCAGGCGATCCACGGCTGCACGAATGACAACAGAATCGCGGCGGCGTAGACAACGATGGATACCATTCCTTTGCGGTCGTCCCCTATCGACGTTGCCAGCGTTGACTCTGGCCCGTGATGGGCGATCAGCGTCCTGGTCAATATGGAATAAGCGAAGCCTGAGAACAGTAGTAACACTCCGTACACGGCCACCGGCCGCGCCGCAAAATGGTTCTCCCCCATCCAGGCGGTGGCGAACGGGGTGAGTGACAGCCAGAACAGCAGATGCAGGTTCGCCCACAGGATTCCCCCGGAGACATTTTCCGCCGCCTGCAGGAGATGATGATGGTTGTTCCAGTAGATGCCGAGGTACACGAAGCTCAGAGCATAGCTGAGGAAAACCGGCAAAAGCGGCCGGAGATCGGCGAGACCTGGGCCGTTCGGGGACTTCATTTCCAGCACCATAATGGTGATGATGACGGCAAACACGCCATCACTGAAGGCCTCCATGCGGCCTTTGGTCATTGCTTTATGCTCCATCGGTATTTCGAGTGAACCCACCGGTTTCAGTTCAGCAGACTGTTCAATCGCTGTGCAGGTATTGTTCCGCCACCGGGTGCGTCCAGTCGCCTGGAGGCGGCGGGGACGGAAGGAATGGTCCCCACCCCTTCCCCCAAAACCGATCTACTCCGGCCCACGGCTTTGTTTGAAGAACTCATGATCGATGCGGTCGCGAAGGCGCCGGCTGAAACCGCCGGGCAATTCAAACATCCTGCCATCGCCCACCAGGCAAACCACGTTGCGTGCGCCGTCGAGAATTGCGCTGCAGTGTTCGCACAATTCGAAATGCTCCTCTAATATGCGGCGCAGATCCTGATCTATATCGTTATCGATATAGTTCGAGATCTCTTTCCAGACGTCTTGACAGCTGATTTCGATTGTCGGCACGGTTACCAGGGCCTCACTTTCTTCCAGCTTCCATTTCCACTACTCCAACCGCCATCGATCCCGGGGGCCAGCGCGTCGCGCAACTGCAGCCGCGCGCGCAGCAGCCGGGTCTTGGTGGCTCCTTCGGTGATTCCCAGGGCGGCGGCGGTTTCCACGATGCTCATGTTCTGCACATCCCTCAGAATAAATACCTCGCGGTACCGGGGAGCGAGGGACGCGATGGCCTTCTCCAGTGCAGCTCGTACTTGCTTGTGTTCCAGTTCTTCAGAGGGGATGTTGCGCCAGTCGGCGAAGTCCCTCGGGATGTAATCGCCTTCCTCGCCGGTTTGAGATGCATCGAGCGAATCGTAAAGATGGTTCTTGTCTTTACGGATGCGCATGCGCGCTTCGTTTAACGTAATTTGGATTAGCCAGGTGCTGAACTTCGATTCCCGTCGAAATCCCTTCAGGTGCGCCAGGGCCTTGAGGATGGCTTCCTGGGCGACCTCCTCGGCGTCGCTTCTATTTCGCAGTATTGAATATGCCATCACAAATACAGCCCGCTCGTAGGGTTGAATCAAACTGTAGAAAGCTTCCTTATCGCCTTCGCAGACCTGCTCGATCAGAGCATTTTCAGCTTCTTCGGCGGGGCGGGGCGGCTGCGCATTGGCGTTCACAGATACTCGGGCTCCAGGTTCCAGCCGGTCAGCATGGAACGGAATTTATTCATCGTTCGACGCACCATGATGAGCGCCCCGCAGAAACAACCAAGGTTGCGATTCCCCAACATCACAAAAGTTTCATCAGCCCAGCATATCGCCGCCGATGTCCTGGCGATTTTGCTTTAGAGACGTGGGCTACCCTGAAGATGCCGGCTGCGCCAGATTGGCATCGCAAGTAGCCACCCGCGGTTGCACCCGATTAGACTCGCATCTTACAATTCTGTAAAACTCCAGATCCGGGACTTGCCAATCAGTTCACTCTCTTTTTCTCTTGAAGATGGTGGTCGATACATTCAAATTGCGGCCTGGCCAACCGCCGCGGCTACATGATCAGAGAACACACTAAATGACCCCATCTTCCCCTCCCGCACTGTCCGTCCCCGATCGCCGTATCAAGGTTGCGATTGCACAGGCCGAGCCGGTCTATATGAATAAGGACGCCAGTCTCACTAAGGCGCTGGGCCTGATCCAAACCGCACACCAGAAAGATGTTGAATTACTGGCCTTCGGCGAAACCTGGCTTCCCGGCTATCCCGCATGGCTGGACGTGTGTCCCCAGGCAGCGTTTTGGAACCATTCGCCCAGCAAACAGGTTTTTGCCCGGCTGCGGCAAAATAGCATCGCGGTGCCCGGCCCGGAATCGCGGGCCCTGTGCGAAATTGCCGGCGACCTGAAGATGGCGATCATGATGGGCATTAACGAGCGGGTGGATTCAGGCCCCGGCAACGGCACTTTGTACAACAGCATCCTGACTTTCACCGCGGAAGGCGAACTGGGAAACCACCACCGCAAGCTGGTGCCTACCTACACCGAGCGCCTGGTCTGGGGAAACGGCGATGGCAGTGGCTTGAATTCGGTGAACTCGCGCGGCGTTCGCATCGGCGGCCTGATCTGCTGGGAACATTGGATGCCGCTGGCCCGCATGGCAATGCACAACGCCGGTGAATGCATTCACGTTGCCCTATGGCCCACGGTGCACGGCCTGCATCAACTGGCCAGCCGCCACTATGCGTTCGAGGGCAGATGTTTCGTGCTGGCGGCAGGCTTATTAATGCAAAGACGCGATCTGCCTGCGGAGCTCTTACCGGATATGCCGCCCGAGGGGGCCGGTGAATGGGTGGAGCGCGGAGGCAGCGCCATCATTGCGCCCGACACCCGCTACATCGTTGAACCGGTATTCGAGCGCGAAGAACTGATCATCGCCGACCTGGATCTTTCCGAAATCGACCAGGAGGTCATGGCGATGGACGTTTCCGGCCACTATGCCCGCCCCGATGTGTTTACGTTCGAGACCAGAATAAAAAAATAACAGGCCGGGCAATTCCGGCCTGTTTTTTTCGACTTCAAGATTTACTGCAAAGCTTTATCGAGAATGGCGGAGATTTTCTCCGATGGAACTTCGCCCGCCGAGTTGTAAACCGCGTCGCCATTGCTGTTAAGAACGACCACGTGCGGTATTGATCCCTGGTAAAACTTCTTGACCAGTTGCTGCTGGGCATCGGACCGTTTCTGGTCGAGGTCAACGACCACAAAATTCACTCTCCCTTTATATTTCTCATAGAGCTCAACCGTGCGCTTCGCCTGGCGCTTGGAATTGAAGCAGCCTTCCCCGTAAATAATGACGTAGTTGGGTTTGCCGGCTAGTGCCCCCGCCGTGGGGTTATCGCTGCTGATGAGCGGGCCATCGAGACTATCGCTGCTGTAATTCAGCCTCTGGTTGAGTTTCAGGTTATCAGCGGAAAAGGAACTGGCCCCGAGCAGCAGGGTCAAGGCCGAAAGTGCGAGTAAATTTTTCATGTGCTCTCTCCATTCATCAATTTGAAAATTGCGAAAAATGTTTTTTGCCCGGCTGATCAAGCCCGGAAATTTTCTCCGCCTGCTTAAGGTCCCCAATATTCAACTGGTAGCTGTTGGCATGGAGCGTCTTCTCGTCCAGGAATATCCGCAGGGCTTCCGCCAGCGTCTCTTTGAGCGACGCCTTGTCCGGGGTACGCACCGGCGGCAGATATCCAGCTCCGTAGTAGAGCTCACCCCGAGGGGTAATGAATGAGGTTAACGGCAGCCCGGCCGGCAGGTTCAAGAACGCCTGTGCCCGCTGCAGTTGGGCCACCAGCAGCCCCGCCTGATCGTAATCAACCTTGACCGCGACAAAGTGCAGATTGATATAGGCCGCGGTCTCGGGAACCGTGTAACTTTCCTTATCCATGCGAGCGCACCAGGGGCACCAGATAGCGCCGACATCCAGCAGAATTGGCCGGTGCGAGCGTTGCGCTTCGGCAAACGCTTCTTTGCCGAACGGCCGCCAATCGACCGGCTGGTACACCGCTCTCCTCAGGTATTCGGAACGCTGCGTCTGCAGGTGGTTTGGTGTCTGTGCGCAAACTGGAAACGATGCTAATGCAAGCATTGCGCCGATTCGCATTTTCCTGCGTAATTCCATTTGGACGATGTGATTCGCGGGCTGGTGAAAAGTTTCGCAGGCGCGTGAAATTTTCCACCGCCCGCGGATTGTGAAACTTCTGACCGCCATGGAAGTCTCACGCCGCATATGCAAACTTTGACTAACGAACAAGCCGGGGTAAGTACTGATAATTTCTTCGGATCTGTAGTGGGAGCGGAACCATTGCTGCAAGGTACCGGAGTCATGGTTTCCCGCTATGGACTCGTCGTGGTGTTGCTGCTGATTGGAGTCTTGAAGTTCACTTCCGCGGAAGCAGCGGGCATCCGGCCATTAATTGCGAACAGCCCACTGATGTCCTGGATGTACCATTGGCTCAGCGTGCAAGCGGCTTCGAACTTGATCGGCACCATCGAGATCACGGTCGCCATCCTGCTGGCATTGCGCCCGATATTTCCCAGGGCGTCGTTCTTCGGCAGCCTGGGAGCCATCGCGACGTTTCTGTTGACGCTAAGCTTCTTGTTTTCCACTCCTGGCGCCATGCATTTTAGCCATGGCTTCCCGGTGCTGGGGAATGCGGGGCAATTTTTGATCAAGGACTTAGTCTTGTTGGGAGCGTCCATCTGGACTGCCGCCGAAGCGTCCCGCGCGCTCGGTTTGCCCAGTGCGGCCGGGTAGCGGACCCGTTTGCCTGTCTTGGCGTGCTTTTCAGAAATCCGCTGATTTGCCGCAGCCATCATTGGCTTGCGTGGGTTTAAACATTTCCCTGGTTACACGAGGGTTATGGGCGTAACGATCGTGCGCCTTGGTGGGACTTTCGAAAAGCCAGAACCAGTGGGTAGCGTTCTTCACGTTGCGATTGTGGACGCAGACCGATGACAGCGTGGGCACCTCCCAGGTGAGCAGATCGCTGGGATCGTTCCACGCGATGATTTGCGGCGGGGCGGCGTCTTTAAGTTTGGTTCCGGCGCTGAGCAAGTAGGCGGTGCGCAGCCGGCCCCAGTTTTCGAGGTGCGCAGTCATATCTCCACTGAGAGTGATGTCGAGGTCGGCCAGTTCCAGCAGGCGCAATTGATTCGCGAAGAAATAGACCATCGATGTGTGGCTCAGGATGTCGGTGAAGGTTCCCTGATTTTGTTCCAACGCCGGGGGGTTAAGGCGGGCGGCTTGCACGTCGAGCGCGGAGAAAATCAAGTAGCTGCCCAGGCTGTGGGAAACGATGACAAACTCCTGCTCCGGGCTGAGCGCCACCGGGCCTCCCCGGGAACCGTTGAGAGTCACACGCGTCGATTTCAGGACCAACTGGCGAATTCCCGCGAGCAGATAAGGACGCAGCGGTCCCACCGCGATCATGGCGTCTGAAAATCCCCAGTCGAGGATGCTGTTCTTGAGAGCGCGATTGACCAGCGCCCCGCGTAGCGGCATGCGGTTGAGTCGCTGCACATCCTCAGGTTGAATCCACGCGTAGGACACAAACCTGCCGGGAGCGGCCTTGTCCACTTCAGATTTAGCGCAGAGATTCAGGCGTTTCGTGTTGGGACCGACCAGGCGCGCATCACTCTCGACGATCTGGCGGCACTTGAGGGCAAAGACCAGCGGCCACCAGTTAATTTCATCGACGTAAACCGTGGGTCCGCTCTTGCGGGTCAAATTCCAATGGTCAACATAAGGCGCGGAAGCGTTCCACTCCGCGGGTGTGTTCTTGTCCCAGACCGGGTGGCCGAGATAGGCAAGGCCCGGGGGCGGGGCGTCGAGCGCGAATACCCCTTCGTCGGCATACTCGCGCGTATCCAGTTCGCCGGCCAGCGAATTGCAATTCCCCAAGTGCTCGCAGATGCTCTTGCGAAGCCCCCAGGAATCGAAGTCGCGAGGACCGTCAGACGACATGCCATGTACATATAAAATGTGCAGCTGTTCTTGATAAGAGCGATCCAGTGAATCCGACAGCGATGAGCTGGGCTGGCTTGCTTTGCCGCGGGCCGCCCCCATCGCGATCGCAGTCACCGGAAGGAAGACCGCAATCAGTACTCCGGCACAAACCCTGCTCCAACTCAGAACTACGGTCATGAATCTCAGGTGTGCTCTGCTCAAATTACATCCCTGGTAAAACCGCCTCAGAATAACATGGAGCGGCGCCGGCTTTTATGCCGGCAGCGTACATCGGAGTCTGTGGCGGAGCTAGATTACCCTGGAAGGAGGGTAGATTTTTCGCTGGGAACAGGGGCATCCAAGCCGCTGAAAAACGGGCTATGAGACATAGGGCCTTCGGCCGGTGGCGCCGCATGAATCATGATTGCGGCGTGAGCCGAACAGTACGAATCCATTTGGGGGAAGCAGCTCGACCAGCTCGCAGCGGATTATTGCTCATGAGGTTACGATGAACGGCCTAATCGTCGCTGTCCTCGATTCGATTGTCTTTAAAACCGCGCTGCCAGATCGCAAGTTGGAGGGCCCTTCTTTGTTCCTCGATATGAATAGCTACTATGTATAATGACGCCGATGTCCTTCCTGGAACAGAGATCGGACCCAGCAAATCGTTTGCGCTCGACTTGTAGCCGCCAATGGGGATTGTTGTCATGTTTGAGAGGTACTCACTTCGCGCCAGGCAATTGATATTTCTAGCGCGCTATGAGGCAGGGCGGCGTGGTGCTCAACAGATCGATATTGATGATTTTCTCTGGGCGTTTGTGCTTGAAGACCAGGGGCACGCTGTCGAGTTCCCTGAATTTGGACGGATGCACTCCCAAGACACGACTCATAAGCCATTTCTGAGCGGTGACCTTGCAGCTAAGCTGCAGGATCAAATCAAGCAGGTGCTCGCTCGCTCGACGCCGCCTCGCGCTACCAGCGATGATATGGCGATGTCTTCCGGGCTCAAGCGGGTTCTAGGCAACGCCGCTGAACTTGCAAAGAGCCTGGAACATAAAGTGATTCAACCCCTCCACATTCTTGCTGCCGCGGTGGGAGGAGACGCGGTTAGCCCTGGAGTTGAGGCGGTACGCGATTCCGGAGTTACTCAAGACGCCGTACTCCGGGCGATAGAGGAGGAGTGACTCCAACCTGGCGCCAGGAGTTGTGCAGGTGGATGGGTATTCTCGCCGCAGTTAAACTTGATTGCCGTTCGAGAAATCACGTGCCGCAAACTTGACTTCTCGCCGCGCGGCAAGACCCTCGCTTGCTCAGCAGATGCTTCGTTGAACTGAAATTTTGCCGTCGCCATAACCGCGCTACGCAATATCCCCCTTCATTACCATGCAGCCAAAAACCACACGTCGCGTCGGCCTCGCTTTAAGTGGCGGATCGTTTCGGGGGATGGCCCATATCGGAGTGCTCAGAGTTCTGGCGCGGCAGCATTTGACCCCAGACATAATAGCGGGCACGAGTATAGGAAGCTTGATCGGCGCTCTCTACGCTTCCGGCAAAGATGCCGATGCGATTCAAGCTTTGGCGGAGGAAGTTTTCTGGCCCAACCTCCTGTTGCCGGGACGGCTTCTGGCTTTTTGCCGGAAGTATCTCCCCCGGGAATTTTATGACCTGCAGATTCCCTTACATGTAGTTGTGACTGCGATGCCGGCGAGACATTCGGTTGTGCTGGAATCCGGCGACCTCGCCAGTGCAATTGAAGCGAGCTGTGCCATGCCATGGTTGAGACGCACGGTTTTGATAGGTTCAGAGTTGTACATGGATGGAGGGATGACTTGCATTCTGCCTTCGCAAGTATGTCGCGCGCGGGAATGTCGCACAGTAATAGGTTCCGATGTGTGGCTGCGTGGTTCGCTGGGACGGAGGTTCCGAGTAACTATGAGAGGAGGTTTCGCAAATGCAATCTACACACGGCAGTACATCGACTCGGCCAGTGGATGCGATGTCCTGATTCAGCCTGCTATTCCGCTATTAGGTATGTTCCCAACTCGCCGGGGGAAGAGACTCATCGTTAAGAGTGGTGAACTGGCTGCGAGGGCAGCTCTCTCGAACTTCACAGGATAATGACAGTGGGCGATGTCCGAACCAGGTCATCGCCGGATTTGATCAAATCAACAACTCATCCCATTTGTCGCAGGCTTATTTCCAGCCCGTTGCCAGTGGCTCGCTCCGGTCGGGAATATAACCACTATCGGTCGAAATTGGGGTTGAATCGCCGTACCTGGTGTCTAATGACCTATGCTTCGGCGCTGGGTACTGGCTTCGCTGTTTTTATGGTCCGCCATCGGCGCGGCCCAGGTGGCTGGAAAGTTCTATCTCGAAAAGCAGACCTATTCACCGGGGGAGCCGGTGTTCCTGTATTTCGAAGTAACGAACAACGCCTCGGTTGATCAATTTATTCCCCAAACCGACCCCAACTCATTCTGCGCCGGATTCGCGATTCGGGTTCTGCCTGATGCGCGTACTGGCTACGGGTGCGATCCCCAAGGTGGTTTTGCTAGCAGCTGTCTCTCATCCCCCGTACTACTCCCGACCGGCAAGAGCCGGATTGAGCGCGTTCTGCTGAACTACGACCACCCCATCGATGCAGCGGGTGAATACGACATCGAGGCTTTCCGGAGTCTGCCATACTCCGAAACACAGGGTCCCTATTTCCCCTCGACAACCGCGACTCTTGAGGTTCGGAAAGGGCTGCATTTCCGGGTCGACGAAAATAGTTCTTTCGACCCAGCCGGATTAAAGAGTTTCGTTGGTCAGCTTCACTCCGAAGATCGAGCAGAACGGCTCGAGGCGGCTCGCACCCTGGCCTCGGTTGCACCTTCCTCTTTGGAAACGACGCTTCTTGGCTTCTCAGAGAACGAAGAATTCAAATCTTTTGCGCCGCTGGCGTTGCATAAGCTGAACACGAAGCGCAGCATGGCCGCGTTGGCCGGTTTGCTGGTTAAAGAGCCTGCAGGAAACGAGCAGGAGCAGGCCGCGAGATTCCTCGCCCGAAGCGGTAATCCTGAGTGGACGCCGCTGCTTCTGGAGCTCGCTCGCAAGAAGCCACAATTCTGGAGTTATGTCGCCTACGCCGCCCAGAGCGCCGGAGAAAAATCGCTGCCGCTGCTTGTGGAGCTGCTGCAGAGCCCCGACACCGTGGAGAACGCGGTTTCCGGGCTAGGAAGCACAGGAACTCGCACTGCAGTCCCCATCCTGCTTACATTGCTGAGAAATCCCGATCATGCGATAGCGAGCCGGGCGCTGAGCAGCTTGACCCAGCTGACCCACAGGAATGGGCCCGGCCAATGGGGGCCTGACGCTCCGCAATCCCAGTATGACCGCTGGGCTTCGTGGTGGTCGCAGTCGCAGAGCACGGCGCGAATCTATAAAGCAAGCGAATGCGGAGACTATACCGCGCTACCGTGAGTGAGCCAGCCGACACAACAGAAAACCGTTTCCGATGACTTGCAGCTGTTTACTCGTTTTGGCGGGACACATTTTGTTAGCGCAAACCGATTCCGCGCACCAAATAAAAAAAGCCCCGGCTTTCGCCGGGCTTCATGGTAAGGACGAGCTACTGACAGGTGCCGGGTTTGAAGTGGCTGAGCCTAGGTGGAGGAATACCCTCCGTCGATCAGGTACACACCTCCATTGCAGTATGAGGATTCCTCGCTGGCCAGGAACAGTGCGAGGTGAGCGACCTCTTCATTGGTTCCGTAACGCTTCATTGCAATCTGCTCGGTGAAGGCGGCGCGAAAGGCCTGGGGGTCTGCCGGCGACATCTGGGATTCGAGCGAATCGATCATGCGGTTGTCGATCGGTCCGGGGGCAATTGCGTTGACCCGGATGCGCGACCCACCCAGTTCCATAGCCGCTGACTTTACCAGGCCACACACCGCGTGTTTGGTGGCAACATAAGGGGCCATGCCGGGGAATCCATTCACGCCCGCGATCGACGCCAGGGCAATCATGGAGCCGCCGCCGCGCTGCTTCATGGGTTCAACGCAGTGCTTCATTCCCAGCCACACTCCTAAGACGTTGATGCGCAGGAGTTGCTCGAACTCCTGCATGGTGATGGCTTCGATGGGTTTGACCGAGCCTTCGCTGCCGGCGTTGGCCAGCAGGATGTCCACGCCGCCAAACGCTTTGACCGTGGCTGCGACGGCCGCGGCGGTAGCAGCTTCGTCAGCCGCATCCGCAACCGAACATGCGATACGCTTGTCATCCGCCAGGCGGTCGCGCGTGTCCTGCAGTTTAGCGGCGGAGCGGCCCACCAGCATGACATTTGAGCCTTGCTGCAAAAATAGTTTGGCGGTGGCTTCTCCGATTCCTCCGGTAGCCCCGGTGATGATCGCCGTCTTCCCCTGCAACCTCGAACTGGACATCTGATTTCTCTCCCCGGGGCGGCAGAACTGCCGCCGCCCCAATTCTCAAGTCACGAACTTTTGATTGGATTTAAATGCGGACCCAAAGATACATTGCAGTCGCTCGGTCTCACAAATGTCTGGGCCGGTACGCCGATCTGCCGCTCCCCAGGCTTGCCTACCGAAACCTGCGGCGGTTTGACCTTGGCGGCTGGCTTGTGTAATCTCGCGCTCTAAGCCCGGCCGCGCGGCGCCGTTTTGGTGGCGGGCGGCTCTGCATTCCCTGTCATTCGAGGATTATCGTGCGCAGACTTCTGCTGTTTCCGCTGCTCCTGCTGGTTACTTCAATCTCCGTGACGCAAAACGGCTCTGCCTCATTTGCCGTCGATCTGACCCGTTTCGACGTGCATCCGAACATCGTCTATCACACCGCGAATGGCCACGAGAACAAACTGGATGTCTACCAGCCGGTGGACCGGCCGCAGCCCACCCCGGTGGTTGTGGTGATCCATGGCGGTGGCTGGATCGAGGGGACGAAGGAGGAGCGCGTTCTCGAAATGATGCCCTATTTGCAGATGGGCTTCGCCGCGGTGAACGTCGAATACCGGCTGGGCCGCGTCTCGCTGGCTCCAGCCGCGGTGGAGGATTGCAGGTGTGCCCTGCATTGGGTCTTCGTGAATGCCAAGAAATTCAACTTCGATCCAAAGCGCGTCGTCGTGGAGGGCGGGTCGGCGGGAGGCCATCTTGCGCTCACCACCGGTATGCTCACTGCCGCTGCGGGATTTGATCGCGAGTGCCGCACGCCGCAGGACGACTTTTGGAAGGCGAATCCGGGCACCGACAGCGACCCTCGGCCGGCTGCCATCGTCAACTGGTTCGGTATCTCCGATGTTGCGGACGAACTGCATGGAGCGAACGCCAAGGGATATGCGGTCGTCTGGTTTGGCGGCCAGCCCAACGCCGATGAACTGGCGAAGCGCGTGTCGCCCGTCAATTACGTGAACCCCGGCAATCCCCCGATCATCACCATACACGGCGACAAGGACGAACTGGTTCCCTACTCGCAATCAGTGCGCCTGCACAAAGCACTGGATGCCGCAAAAGTACCCAACCAGCTCTACACCGTTGCCGGCGGAAATCATGGCGGGTTCTCTGCCGGCGAGACCCAGAAGATATGGGCGGCTATCCGGCAGTTTCTGGAGCAGAATGTGAAGGGCCTGAGCGCAGCCCCGGTGGAACACCCTTGAATCTCAATGCCACGCTGACCGGCCTGCACTTTACGTAAACCTTTCCAGAGCCGGACTATTGGCAGGCGCGCAGCAAACCGTCATGCCACTGTCACATTGACCGGATGGCGTTTAATCCTTACCATTGCCTTCCGCAGACATGATCGGTCAAACCATCTCGCACTACAAGGTTCTCGGCAAGCTGGGTAGCGGCGGTATGGGAGTGGTCTATGAGGCGGAGGATTCCCGCCTGGGCCGCAACGTGGCGCTCAAGTTTCTGCCGCCGGAAATGGCGCAGGACGCCCAGTCCCTGGAACGCTTCCAGCGCGAGGCCCGCTCTGCTTCTGCTCTGAACCATCCGAATATCTGCACCGTCCATGCCATCGAACAGTACGAACGGCAGCACTTCATCGTCATGGAGCTGCTCGAAGGCCAGACCCTGACCGAGATGATCGGCCAGCATTCGGTGGAGATGGAAAAATTACTGACCGTCGCCATCCAGATTGCCGACGCCCTCGAGTCGGCCCACGCCAAAGGCATTGTGCACCGCGACATTAAGCCCGCCAACATTTTTGTAACTAACCGCGGGCAGGTGAAGGTCCTGGATTTTGGCCTGGCCAAGGTCGAAGGCTTGCGGCGCACCGGCGCCGGCAACGGCGCGCACTCTGCGCAGGAGACGCAAGGCGATGCCAATGACCTCACCTCGCCCGGCACCACGCTGGGGACCGTGGCTTACATGTCTCCGGAACAAGCCCGCGGGCAACTGGTGGACGCGCGCACTGATCTTTTTTCCCTGGGCACCGTGTTGTACCAGATGGCGACCGGAGTTCTGCCCTTCCAGGGCGACACTTCGGCGGTGATTTATGAGGCCATCCTGAATCGCGACCCTACGCCAGTGACCCAGGCGAATGCGGTGCTGCCCCCTGATTTCCGGCGGATTATCGACAAGTCGCTGGAAAAAGACCGCAACCTTCGCTACCAGAACGCTACCGACGTGAAGACCGACTTGAGCAGACTGAAGCGGGACATTGAATCGGGCCGGAAACGCACCGCCGAAGCCGGCGAAACGCGCGGAGTGACCAAGGCCAGCGAGAAATCCATTGCCGTGCTTTATTTCGAGAACCTGAGCGGAGTGAAAGAAGATGAGTACTTCCGCGACGGCATCACCGAAGACATCATCACCGAACTTTCCAAGATCAAAGGGGTAAGCATCTTTTCCCGCCCCACCGTGCTGGCCTACCGCGACAAGCAGGTGACGCCGGCGCAGATCGGGCAGCAGCTCAAGGCGGCCTACGTGCTGGCGGGTAGTCTGCGGCGCTCCGGAAATCGCTTGCGCATTAACGCGCAGCTGGTGGACACCCAAACCGATTTCCCCCTGTGGTCGGAGCGCTACGATCGGGAGATGAAGGACGTGTTCGAGGTGCAGGACGAGATTGCGCGCAAGATCGCCGAGGCGTTGCGCATCACCCTTTCGCCGCAAGAGCAGGCAGAGCTGGCCGCCAAGCCCACCGAAAATCTGCAGGCTTATGACCTTTACCTGCGGGGGAAGAACTACGCGCGGCGCATGACCAGGCAGGACCTGGAGTTTGCCTTGCAGATGCTGGAGAATGCGGTGTCGCTCGATCCTGATTTCGCGCTGGCGCATGCCGCCATCGCCAATGTGTGCGCCCAAACCCATTACAACTACGGACGCGATCCCATCTGGCTGCAACGCGCCGAGGCGGCTTCGCAACGGGCGGTGGGCCTGCAACCGCAATTGCCCGAGGTGCTGGTGGCGCAAGCCTGGATCCTGTATGCCGCCAAAAATTACGAAGACGCGATCCAATGCTTGCGCAAAGCCATTGACCGTAAGCCTGATTGCGAGGGCGGCTACTATTTGCTCTGCCGCGCTCTATTCGCCGCGGGGCGTTATCAGGAACTGGTAGCGGTAGCGGATGCGGCGTTAGAGGCCAGTGGGGAAGATTACAACTGCTACATACCGATCAACAACGCTCTGGGCGCGCTGGGCAAGGAAGAAGCGCTGCGCAATACCCGTCTTCGGCAGGCGGCTGCGCTGGAGAACCATCTCAAGAAAGTGCCGGAAGATGCGCGCGCGCGAATCCTTCTGGCCGGTGGTTACGCGCAGATGGATCGCCCGGAAGACGCCCTCCGCGAGGCCTCCTTCGCAGTCGCGCTTCGCTCCAACGAGGCCACGGTTCTCTACAACGCAGCCTGCGTTTTCTGCCTGCTGAAGCGCAAACAGGAAGCCCTCGATGCGCTCAGGAAAGCCTGGGATGCAGGATTTCAAGACGCCAACTGGGCCCGCCGCGATCCCGACCTCGCGGTGTTAAAAGGGGAGCCGGAGTTCGAGAAGCTCTACCCGCCGGATGGCACAGGGTAGAATTCGGTGGGTCGCAGCGTAACTGCTGATCTGCGCCCCTGATTTAACAAGATCAACCCGAAACGCCCCATCTACGCCAAGTGTGTGATTCATTGACTCTCGATTCAATAAGGGCGGTTATGCTTAAACCGGTAAAAAAATAAACGATCATACTTCCCAAAAGGTAAGCGTCGCATCCTAGGCGTCTACGAACCCATTCTGGATGCTCGAACCCATAAAGACATTCGGGAGGCGCGTAAGTCGGATCTCCTGCGAATGCCATTTGTCCCGAGGAGAAGAAGAAGCCTTTACGGAGGCACAACCAAGGTCAGCCAGTTTAGAAGTGTCGCCTAGGTCATCATTGAATACCAGTACGTTCGAAGGCTTCAAGTCTTGATGTGCTATGTCTGACCCGTGCAATTGCTTTAAGCCAGTTGCAATATGGTGCAAGGATCGGAGTTTCCAAGCCGTTTCAATTTTATCCATGGAATTTAGGTGCAACCGAAGATCGCTTTCGGCATGTTCGAAAATCAAGTATTGAACTACGCCTAGATATGATTCGTTAACGGTTATTTTTCCGTCCGCGATTGCGCTAACAATTCGATCCATTCTTCGTTGTTTGCATTGTCTCAATAAATTCCTTTCGAAGTTGTATGCTTCGGTAAGGGATTGCAACGCCGATGCAGGGTCAGGCGATCGCAATGCCCTTGAGAAATCGAGGGCCTTCAGGAACACTTTGCTGCCGTCTCTCTTTTGGACGGGATAGCCGCACGAGAATTGTCCCCCGGTAGCATCCGCGCTCGCCCCTATCCGCGCGTCTACGATCCACCCGTCGTCAAGCTCTAACCCTTCGAGTTTATACGCTGGTCCCTCTTCGCTCATTCAGGTCTCAACGTGTTCAATTGGGAACAGATAATCTATCTATTTTAGGCCTGAATGGAGCTGGGGCAGGAATCCTATTAAGAATCAATTTGCCCCGGGTGTTGCGCCTTTGCACTTCAATGACATTACCCAGTGCTCCGTTCCAACCAACGAACCGGTGACCCTGTTCGAGCGCGCAGGCTAATTCTCGTGGTCAGCGATACGCGGCGGCTTGCAGGCGGTACAACTCCGAGTACTGGCCGGACTTAGCCATCAGCTCATCGTGCGAGCCGACTTCCACGAGGCGGGCGCCGTCGAGCACGACGATCAAATCGGCCATTCGGACTGTGGAGAAACGGTGGGAGACCAGAATGGTGATGCGGCCGCTGCCGCTCTCTTCGCGCACCGCTTCTGCGTAGCGCTCGAACAGTGCGTGTTCAGTTTCCGCGTCGAGCGCCGCTGTAGGTTCGTCGAGGATCAGCAGTAGCGGGTGATCACGCATGAAGCCGCGCGCCAACGCCAGCTTCTGCCACTGTCCGAAAGACAGTTCGACTCCCTGGGGCCATGTCGGACCAAGCTGGGTGTCGAGGCCTGACGCCAGGCGGGCGACTACGTCGCCGGCGCCGGCGCGGCTGACGGCAGCGAGCACCGCGGGCTGGTCGTCGAGGCGGGGAACATCACCCAAACCGACGGTGTGCCCGGCGGTGAATTCGAAGCGGAAAAAATCCTGGAACGCGCCCGCGAGACGCGCTCGCCACTCGCCGGCTGCGATGCGTGCCAGCGGAGTGTCGTCCACCAGGATCGAACCTGAAGACGGCTCGTACATCTTGGCCAGCAGCTTGACCAGGGTCGTCTTACCCGCGCCGTTTTCGCCAACGATGGCGACGACCGTGCCTGCGGGAAGGGTCAAGGAGACATCGTCCAACACCACGCGTGACGTGCCGGGGTAGGCAAAGGAGACGTGGTCGAGCCGGATGCCGCGGTGCAGCTCGGCGGGGGCAGGCAGGTCGCCCGCCGCCGCGACCGAGGCGGCGTAGTCCTCAAGCCACGCCAGCCGCCGCGAGCCATCCATCCAAAATCCGCGCAGGAACCCAATCTCGCCGACTGCGGCGCCGATGTATCCTGACAGCCGCGCGCCGGCGGCGAGCACGAGCAGCACCTGGGCGGCGGGCGCGCCCAGGCCAGAGGCCACGAACACGATGGCGCCGGCATACGCCAAACCGAAAATCGCCCAGGCCATCGCATGCCACAGCGCCGAGGCCCGCCGGGCGGCTGACACCGACCCATACCAACGCTCCCAGGCCGCTCGGCGCTCAGCGATGAGACGCTCCCCAATGGCGGTGACCCGCACTTCCTTGCCGGGAGCCGCGGTCGTGGCCACCGTGAACAGGTGGCGCGACAGCCGGTTGCTTTGCGCCCCGCGCTCCTGCGCCGATCTTTCCACCCCGGGCCGCCATGTGGACATCACCACGGTGGGGAGCGCGAACACCGCAAGCAGGATGAGCGCGGGATGAATCGACGCCAGCAGCGCCATGGTCACGACCAGCCGCAGGATCCACCCCAGCGTGGAAAAAAGCGACATATACATGTGGTCGAGGACGAACACCTGGTTGCGGAGCATGGACAACCGATCGAGGAAATCCGGACGTTCCTGGTGCGCGACCGTCGCGACCGTCGCCTGCAGCCGCGCCACGTGTGCCTCCAGCGCGATGGTGACCTTATCGCGAAAGCGGCGCTGCACGCGGGTGCTCACGGTGCGCAGAAACCAGGTCGCGGCGGTGGTCACGCCGAGGCCAATCGCCGCGCCTTGCAGCAAACCCGGCCGGTGCTCGAGGATGCCTTTGCCGAGAAGCATCAGCCACAACGCCAGCAGGGCGTCGGGCAGCGCGGCGAGTTGCGACAGCCCGAACGACACCAGCATCAGGCGCGGCTCGTGGCGATACCCCAGCTTGCACAACCGCCACATCGACGATAACGCCGGAGGCAGCGGATCGATCATGCGATCTTGATCAGGAGAGGACGTCATACGTCGCACCCTCCTCGCCCTCGTTCGGGATGGTGAAGCGCTGCGCCTGCAGATCGAACATGGTGCGATAGCGTCCGGCCAGCGCCATCAGTTCATCGTGGGCGCCGAGCTCGATGACCCGTCCCTGCTCGAGCACGCAGATGCGATCCGCATGCCGCACCGTGGAGAAGCGGTGCGATATCAGGATGGTCGTGCATTGGCGGGTGGCGGCGAGCAGTCGATCGAATATCTCCGCCTCGCCGCGCACATCAAGCTGGGCGGTGGGCTCGTCGAGCAGCACGACACCCGCGCCGAGGGTGACGGCCGCCAGCGCGCGAGCCAGCGCGATGCGCTGCCACTGGCCGCCCGATAGGTCGGTGCCGCCGTCATAGCCGCGGGCCAGCACCGTTTCCAGCGTGGCCAGGTTTGTGGCCCCGGCCAAATCCAGGGCGGCGCTTACGACATCGTCCGGCGCGCCGGCCGGCGCCACGTTGTCGCGCAGCGGCAGCTCGAGGCGAATGAAATCCTGGAACACGGCGGCGATGCGCGAGCGCCACGACGCCAGATCGAATTCGCGAATATCCACGCCGTCGACCTCGATCGCGCCGGACTGCGGATCGTACAACCGGCACAGCAGCTTGGCGATGGTGGTCTTGCCGGCGCCGTTTTGTCCGACGATGGCGAGCGAAGACCCGGCGGGAATGGTGAGGTCGAAGCGCTCCAGGACCGGCGAGCCGGAGCTCGCGGGGTACGCAAAGGTAACCTCGCGCAGACGAATCTCGCGCGCTGGTTTCGCGTCGGCGGAGCGATTTCCGGATCGCAGGCCCCCGGCGGCACTCATCGCCGGTTCCAGCCGGAGCACGGCTGCCACTGGCGCCGCCGATCCGTCGAGCGCAAAACTAAAGCCGCCAAACGCGATCATCGATACTCCGATGGCGCTTTGCACGTAGACGACGAGTTCTCCGAGGCTGATGCGGCCACTGGCGGCCGCGCCCGCCAGTATCCAGAAAACCAGAAGATTCGCGGAGACGACCAGCAACACACTCCAGATGACAGGACGCTCGCGCAAACGGGTGGCCGCATACTGAAGCTCGTGCAGGCGAGTGCGCCGGGCAATGAAACGGTCAATCGTCCATCCGGCGAGGCCGAACAGCCGGAGTTCCTTGCTGGCCGGCGGGTCCACCGCCAGCCGGTAGGCGTAATCGGCGTCGCGTTGCGCGGCGCGCACTTCGAGGGTGTTGCGATCTTGCCAGACTCCGCTTTCGCGCAGGAGCCAGTGCGTCGCCAACCACGCGCCCGCCAGCAGGATTGGCGGCCACCATGCGTATCGCGCGAGGATCACCGCGGACGCCACCCCGCCGATCATCTCGACCATGCCGGTCGCGATGAAATCCATGGAGATCGACAGCGGCGGGCCGGTCATCCCCAGGTCGAAGTCGCGCGCCACGGTGAGATCGCTGGTGAGCGCCGGATCTTCGAGGTGTCCCATGCCCGGCGGGCGGACGCATGCCTCAGTCAACCGGTCGTAGAGCCATGCGGCGGTGCGATCGCCGAGGTTGGAACTGAGCGCCTGATGGATCGGGTGAGCACCTGCAGCAGCACGAAAATCGTGCCGGCAAAAGCCAGTGGACCGGCGAGAGAATTGCCGCGTTGCACGGCGCCGACGAGAACGCCCATCGCGATCGCGAACACCGCGGGCAAGATCCCTCTCAGCAGCAGGGCCGCCCACCAGGCGGCCGCCAGACTGAAATCCGCCTTCGGAAGCACGGCGAAAAACTTCCATTCCTTGCGTTCAGTCAGCCGTCGAAACATGACCCTCATTCTGCCACAGCGACCTCTGAGCCTGTGCCCAGCTGGGGGCTCGCCATCAAGATAGCTGCCGCCGATTATCCTTTAAGTAATCGGAGCTAGACCTCGTGAATACACTGCTGACTTGACGTTGTAAGTGTAAAAGGCGAGTTTCGGCAATTACTCTGTGCTCAGCCGGCTTGGTTCTATGCTCCGGCCGCAATGCCGCGGCCGACGCGAAATACATGTCCGTCGGGATGCCTGACGTGCATCTCGCGAACGTTCCATGGCATGTCGGTGGGCGGAAAGGTTACGTCCAACCCCTCAGCCACACACTGCCGGTGAACCTCCTCGACATCATCCACAAAGACAGACATCCAGACGCCCTTGTCCGCTTGTTCGTCACCGGTTGGCCCGAAGGTGGCGGTGTTCGCGCCTCGCCCGCGTCCTCCCTGGCAATTCTGGCACAGAAAAATCTCGGAGTGTCCTGCACCCACCGCCCCAAACGCCGGCGGGGTCCCCCAGTCCCACAACTTTTTCCAGCCCCACTTCTCAAACCACTTGAAGCTTTCGGAGATATCGGAAACATTCAAAATCGGGGTGATGCATTCGATATTCATAGCGCGGAAAGAATAGCACCTCAGCCGGGTTGATGGAGTCAGGCTTTGGGGTAAACTCGCAGCCAGGACGAAGGGACCAGGAGCTACTTGCCCGTGACCAGGGGCGAAGTTCGCGGGTAGCCTCTTCATGCGCGCTGGTTGTGGCATTGCTTGAGAGCAAGGAGATCCGTTATGGAAGCACGAGAGAAAATTAATTCAATTGGACATCCCGTGCCGGAGTTGCCGGTCGCTGATGTCGAACGCGCACAAGAACATTACAGAGATGCACTCGGTTTTGAGATCGGATGGCTATACCTCGGCAAAGAGATTGGGGCAGTGTCTCGCGGTGACGTGGCGATATTCTTTCGCCAGAAGAAGCCGCCGTTCGAACCTGCCGTTCACTGGGTATTCGCTGAAGATATCGACGCGTCCTACCAGGAATTGCAGTCGCGAGGCGCCAACATCGTGGATCCCCTGGAAAGAAAATCCTGGGGATTGCGGCAGTTCACCGTAAAGGACTTGGACGGTAACCTTTTCTATTTTCACCATGATTAGCGCTTGCGTATAAAACTAGCGCATGGGGAGGCCTTGGTCCGGCATCTTCTTGGGATGGCGCAAACCGGGTGTGGCCTTAGTGGAAATCGGCTTCTTGTGGTGCGCCATAGCGGCCACCACCGCTGTGTTTATTCGACACTCCCCCGCGGCGGGCTGGCTGATGATTCCTTACCTGGTGTGGGTTGGTCTTGCGTCTTACTTGAACCTGATGATCTGGCGGTTAAATCGGTGAACAACCACTACACGCGGCATACTCATTTCCGCGTCAGGAACCTAGGTTCACAATTTTCCCGATCCAGCCGGGTTCTGCTATCGCCGCACGCAGCAGGCAGTCGGCGCAGTCACCAAAGGAAAGCGGGAGGAGTGGGGCAACGCGTGCTAACGGACCTGCCGTGTAGCGACCCTTCGCAGGCTTATTCAGCAATCCGACCGGGCGAACGATGACCCATTCCATATCACTGTGCTGCGCCATGCGCTCCGCAGCCGCCTTGTCAGCAACTGCGGCACTGAATATCAGGCCTGAAGCGCGGATGACCAGGCGGTTGGCCCACGACAACTCGCGTCCGTCGCTCAAGCCGATTCCACTTTGCATTACAAATCGTCGAACGTTCGCACGTTTGCATTCAGCGAGAATTCTGGCGACACCAGTCGACATGAGTGTTCCCGGCGAGAGGTTCTTTTCTGGTCCGATGCAGCTTATGACGGCTTCCACATCGTCAAAGGCGCCGGACAGGCCGCCTGGAGAAAGGACGTCCCCTCGAATCAAGGTCTGCCGCTCGTCTGGTGACAATCGCTCCGGATGACGCGCAACAGCCGTGACGACGTGTCCTTGAGCCAGCGCGCAGGTTAGCACGGCGCGCCCTGTCTTACCTGTCGCCCCAACCACCGCTATCTTCATCTCTTTGTCCCTTTAACTCTTGGTCCTCTTAACTCGCGCCAATTCATTTTAACTTCGGACTCCGATGGTCTCTTTTATCCTGATTTGCTGACCTGGAACTGCCGGCTGTATCGTCTTATCCTGCTTGACTATGGTCTGATGTCCAATCATCGTTCGGAGTGGAACAGAGTAACTCTGCCGCAAGATTGCCTACCGTACGCATTGATATTGAAAAGTCGCTTCAAACCAAGCAACCTACGCTAACCTTACAAGCGAAACACAGTCCATTCGTCATGCCAACGTCCCATTGTGATTCATTGAAGCGGCTATCATTTCTCGCGATTGCGATCATCGCATCACGCGCCCCCGTTGAAGCACAGAATCCGCAAAACTCTCCCATAACCCTGGCGTATCAATTCAGCCATTCCATGAATGGGGATCCCTCTCTCTCGCCTGATGGCAAAGCCATGGTCTTGATATCTGAGGTGGCGGGCAAAGAGCAGCTCTTCACCATGAATCTCGACCGTTCCAGTCCGCACCAAATCACCAGCGACGATGCCAATCACGAGGACCCGGCCTGGTCTCCCGATGGAAAGAAGATTGCATTTGTTTTGATCAGAGGGGATTTAGAGCAGATAAATCTGATGAACGCCGACGGCACTGGCGTCGAGCCTCTAACTCCGGCCGATCTACGCACGATTCATCCCAATTGGTCGCCTGACGGCAAAAGCGTTGCCTACTGCACTGACGACGACCTGAAACCACCGAAGAAGAACCCCTCTGAAATTTATTCGATCGAACTGAGCACCCGCCGTATCACCAGGCTTATTTACGGAGGGGTTAACACCTATCCTTCATGGTCACCGGACGGCAGGAAAATCGCTTTCCGCAGGATGTTGGGCGAGACCAATTCTGAAGTTTTCGTGGCCAACAGCGATGGCTCAGAGCAACGGAATCTCACCAACAATCCGTCGTTCGACGGCTGGCCAGCATGGTCGCCCGATGGCGCCAAGATCGCTTTCGCCTCTAATCGGAATCAAAACTATGAGATATACATCATGAATCCGGACGGAGAGCACGTCCAACGCGTTGCCGCCACTGAAGGACGAGCTACCGCCCCTCATTGGGCCAAAGATGGCAAAACTATTTATTTCTCTATTTGCAAGAAGATTGACTTCGGATTCGATTGCCAGATCTTTGCTGCCAGGTTGGATGCGTTCCCTAAGTGAGCATGCCAGCGGCAGACTACTTAGACTACGAGGAGCATGTCCTATGAACGATTACTTTAGATCGTTTAACCAGAAACGAAGCTCGCCTTTTGTCATATTTAGCTTTCGTTTGCTGTATCCGGGGTTCAGCCTGCGCTCTCATCTAGACACGGAGAGTTATCTATGACCGCCCGAAAACTGAGCCCGATTCTGTTGCTGCTCTTTTTTCTCGTCTCACTGGCATCATCCCAAGCCCCCCATGTACCCACTATGCAAGAGGCCGCCGCACTTCTCAAGTCGTCAAATAACCATGAGGCTGCTGTCGCGTTCCGCGGGATTCTTGATTCTGACCCTCGCAATCTCTTCGCACTGCAAGGTCTAGGACAGGCGCAGGAGAATCTTGGCTTGCGGGATGAAGCTTTCGCCACCTATACGAAGCTGCTGGAGGTCAGTCAGCAGCCTTCATTTCCGACAAGAATGGCTATGCTGTCGAAAGCGGGAATATATGCTGCGAAGGGGGACCAGGAAAACGCTTACCTGTGGCTTGAAAAACTAATAATGACCCACCCTGGCAGCTATTTTCTAGGGATACTCACATCCGCAAAAGAGTTTGACTCTTTGCGTGAGCAACCTCGATTCAAGGAAACAGTAGAGCGCATGAAGCCTTGTAACACCCCGGAGTACCACCAATTCGACTTCTGGGTGGGAAGTTTTGATGTCCAGAATCCGCAAGGCGCGGTGGTAGGGCACAACGAGATCAATCGCTTGGCAGGAGGATGCGTTCTTCATGAAAACTGGGTTTCGTTTCGCGGGAGCGAGACCGGAACCAGTCTCAGTTTCTACGACTTTCGGGACAAGAAATGGCACCAGAGTTACTATGATAATTCCGGAATCATGGCCAACTATCCGCCGGTAACCGGCCAGTTCACGGACGGCAAAATGGTTCTATATTCGGCGCCGGATCCCCAGCTTCGCTCACGCTGGACCTATTACGAGATTTCTCCGGGCAAAGTGCGGCAAATGTCAGAACAATCAAATGACGGTGGCAAGACCTGGACTATAACATGGGATTCTTTCTACATGAGGAGATAGCAATCTTCGAAACTATTGTTCCTTAGATCACCTTTAGTTCAAGTGGATCGGCTCTGGGGGGAAGGGGGTAAAGGAGAGAGCTACTTATCTCTTACCTCAAGAACTTATGAACGCTCTGCCGGGTATGAACAATGATTGCAAGGCGCCCACCCTTCTGGTAACCGAGGTGCCTCCTTTAACTGGCCGCGTAGTGACGTCCGGGCACAAAGCTTTGCGAGCCAGATAGTTATCCGGCTTTCTTTGTGTCTCCAGGCACGACCTTTGGATTATCAAAGGGCCTGCTTTGCGATGAGCCAAACCCACTGCATTTATCCAGGCGGGCGCATCGGGAATTGAAACCACGACCGCCGCCATCTCCGGCGACCTGCAGTATGTGAACCATGCCACCGGAGCGAAGGTGCACAGCGTGGCGTTCACTACATTCGTCATTACCGGCATGACCGCTACCTTCACGGGAACGTGTGCCAATAATGGCGTGCCGTGTACGTTTAGCGTGTCAGCCACGACAATGGCGAACCCGGCAAGAATGATACCTTCACCATTTCCGTCTCCGGAGGGCCAACAGAAGGCGGAACCCTTCGCAGCGGCAACATTCAACCGCAACAGTAAGCCCAGGCGGCAAAGAGCCCCGGCGGTTGCCGGGCTCCTGAAAACGTCGCATAGTGAACTTCCAACACCCGGTGGTGAGTGCTACCGCCTGATACCATCAGTTTCGTTGATCCGCAAGAAGTTTTGCTCGCCGCTTTTTATTTCTCATCTGTTCTCCGCATCCAGCGCCGCTTCGGTTACGCACCCTCTCGCGGAGTTATACTGATCGGCGCCGCCGCCTCTTGGTGGAGGAGCACACTCAATGGCGGATGACCCAAGTACTTTAAGCCCTCAACGCGGCGATCTGGACGTGACGATAGGGTCTCCGGGTCCACGGCCTGCGGCCATCTCGAACAGTTTTCCGGAAAGCATTGGGGGCTACCGCATCGTTCGGCTGCTTGGTCAAGGGGGCATGGGCGCCGTCTACGAAGCCGAGCAGGACCGGCCGCGTCGGAGCGTTGCGCTCAAGGTCATCAAGTCGGCCTGGGCGAGCCCTGACCTCCTCCACCGCTTCCAGCAGGAGTTCCAAGCCCTCGGCCGCCTCCACCACCCCGGCATCGCACAAATCTACGAGGCCGGCGCCGCCGACACCGGCTTCGGCTCCCAGCCCTTCTTTGCCATGGAGATCATCCGCGGCCAGTCCCTGACTGACTTCGCCGATACCCATCAGCTGAACACGCGCCAGCGCCTGGCTTTGATGATTCAGGTTTGTGAAGCGGTGGAGCACGCCCATCAACGCGGCATCATCCACCGCGATCTGAAGCCGGGCAATATTCTGGTGGACGAGAACGGCCAGCCCAAGATACTGGATTTCGGCTTGGCGCGCGTCACCGATAGCGATGCCAAAGCCACCCGCCAGACGGATATGGGCCAACTGCTGGGCACGCTGGCTTATATGAGCCCGGAGCAGTTTCTTGCCGATCCCCTGGCCCTGGATACGCGCAGCGACGTCTACGCCCTCGGAGTCATCCTCTATGAATTGCTGTCCCATCAAATGCCCTACCCCATGTCGCAACTGGTGCATGAGGTGATGCAGACCATCCAGCTCACCGATGCGGTTGCGCTGAGCTCGATCGACAGAGCGTATCGCGGAGATATCGAGACTATCGTCGCCAAGGCCCTGGAGAAGGACAAAACCAGGCGGTACGGGTCGGCGGCGGAACTGGCGGCGGATATCCGGCGCCACCTGGAAGACAAACCGATCACGGCGAAATCGCCCAGTGCGAGCTATCAAGTAAAGAAATTTGCGCGCCGCCATAAGGTGTTGGTGTCCGCTGCGGCGACCGTGTTTCTGGTCCTGGTCGCCGGCGTCGTCGTCAGCACCTGGGAGGCCATGCAGGCGCGGCGGGCGACCGCGACCGCGGAGGCGCTGAGCAACTTTCTGCAAAACGATGTGCTGGCGCAGGCGAGTGCCTCCAAACAGTCCGGTCCGAAGACCAAACCCGACCCTGACTTGAAGGTACGGACGGCTCTGGATCGAGCCGCGGCAAGCATCCCAGGCAAGTTCGACGCACAACCCGAGGTAGAGGCCGAGATTCGGGACACCATCGGACAGACTTACACCGACCTCGGCCTTCATCCGGAAGCACAGAAGCAACTGGAGCGCGCCCTCGACTTGTACCGCAAGGCCCTGGGAGCAGAGAACCCCAAGACCCTCACCACCATGAGCCGCCTGGGCACTGCCGCCTGGCATCAAGGCAAGTATCTCGAGGCGGAAGCGCTTCTCGGACAGACCCTGGAGATGGAGCGGCGGGTATTAGGTCCCGAGCACCGCGACACGCTGTATTCCATGAATAACCTGGCCAACGTCTACCGGGGGCAGGGCAAGAGCGCGCAGGCCGAGGCGCTCTACAGCGAGACCTTCGAGCGCCGGCGGCGCGTGTTGGGTCCCGAGCATCCTGACACTCTGACCTCGATGAACAATCTGGCCAACGTTTATTGGTCGCAGGGCAAGTACGCGCAGGCCGAGGCGCTCTACAGCCAGGCCATGGAGATCCAGCGGCGCACGCTGGGTCCCGAGCACCCTGACACCCTGTTGTCCATGGGCAATCTGGCCGACACCTACGCCAAGCAGGGCAAGTACGCGCAGGCCGAGCCGCTCTTCAGCCAAACTATGGAGATCAGCCGCCGCGTGCTGGGTCCAGAGCACAATAGAACTCTTGGCTTTCTTTCGGATTTTGCATCCATGTACCAGCGCCAGGGCAAATATGCCCTGGCGGAGACTCATGCCGCCGCGGTCCTGGCGGGGCGCCGGCACGCCCTGGGCCCCGAAAACTCTGACACCATGGAGTCGGCGGCCGATCTGGCGCTGGCCTACCAGTCGCAGGGCAAGTTCACCGAGAGCGAGTCTCTCGCCCGCGAAGTCCTGGCCTTCAATCAAAAGAAACAGCCCGACGACTGGCAACGATATCGCGCCGAGTGCCTGATGGGCGCCAGTCTGGCTGGGGAAAAGAAATACGCCGAAGCCGAACCGCTGTTGCTCGAAGGCTATGAGGGAATGGTCAAACGGAAAACCCGGATGGGATGGATGGGAGTCTCGAACTGGTATCACCTTGACCGCGCCCGCGAATGGAACGCCGCGCTCTACGAAGCCTGGGGCAAGCCGCAAAAGGCGGCCGAGTGGAAGCTAAGGCAAGACTGAGGGCCTGGCATCGAAATACGCGACTTCGATACTGAGATTGATCGCTACGAACGTACGCCGGAGGGCGACTACTCTAACTCTCGATCTTCATGAACAGAGCGAGCTACATGCAGGAGCGGAGCCGGCGCAGGCTGCTGACCCAAACTCGCACGAACACCTGTCGTTCACCAACGGAAGGCTGACCAGCCGCAGTATTGATGCGGGAAGCCAGTTGATCGTGCAAATGAGCTTCGTGAAGTCGCCGTATGCCCGGATCAATCTCGGCACGGGCACTGAATCTTAAGATTCGAAGGCGTAGCACTACCTCCATCGACGTTCCTGCATCGCATTGAAGTACTGACGGGATGTCCATGGAAATGGACTCTGCGCTGACGTCTTACAAGCGTGGGTTATGATTCCAAATTCATGCCATGTCTAATTTTGGCGACGGAGAGGCGTCCGCTGAACAACTTCCCTCACGACATCACCGGCGCGGCCATTTTAGGGTCCCCGGCCATCGCCCTGGGGCAGATTCTCCCTGGTCTCGAACGATATGGCGGAGGGAGGAGTCGCGCACTGGTTCTGCTCGGCGCTTTCGTCGTAGCTTTGTTTCTCGGCGTGCGCTGGTTTCAAGGGCACGCCGGTTCACTTGCCCAGGCAGCGCCGCGGATGCTTCAACGAATCGCGGATTCTGCCGTCTCTCGACGAATCCGGGAGCGCCATCCCCGCGCATGGATGTTCACGATGCAACGTTTTCAAAGCGGCGGATACCTGGGCCTCCATCTGACGGTGGGGATGATGATCGCCCTGGCTGCGCTATGGGTGTTCGCCGGCGTGACCGAAGATGTAATCCATGGCGACCCCCTCATCCAATTCGACCTACGCGTTTTCAACTGGCTTCATCAACACACGTCACCGCTGGGGAGCAGGATTTTTGAGGCAGTCGGCTGGATGGCGTCACCGGTCTTAATTATTACGACGGCGGTCCTGGTCGCTCTCGTCTTGTTCCTTCGCAAGAACTGGCTTCTCTTTTCGGCTTGGACCGCAACTCTCGTTGGGTCGGGAATTGTGGATGCCTCGGTTAAACACATTTTCAAGCGTCCCCGGCCGAACAGTATGGATGTCTTCTTGTATGGCCCCGGCAATAGCTTCCCCAGCGGACATGCGCTGGGGTCGCTGGTCTTCTACGGGATGATTGCCTACCTACTCGTGGTCTTCCGGGTGAAAGACCGGGGCTCCCAAATCGCCATCGTCGTTGCCGCTGCCTTGATCGTCCTCGCCATCGGCTTCAGCCGGCTCTATATCGGCGTGCACTATTTCAGCGACATCTTGGCCGGCTACGCAGCCGGGCTGGTGTGGCTTTCCACCTGCATCACCGCGGTGGAGGTTGCGCGCCGCCAACCCCATCCTAACCCGGAGGCAATGCCGCCGCCAGAGCAGCGATAACAGTGCCGGGGGAGGAACCAGGGGAAAGACGGAACGTTTGCCATCTTTGCTAGTAGCTTGTGAGGCTGTGGCTCCGTTTGGCTCGCGTAGCATTGTTTTTTTTGTTTCCTTCTGGAATCGCCCCAGTCAGGACGCCTTGGCTATGCTGATAGCTATTGAGAAAACCAAGGGAGAAAACCAGGGGACAGAAGGTCCGTTTTCCATCCATCCTCAGGGCAAGCGCGGCGCGGCCAACGGGGGCGCCGGGGCTGCCGTTGCGGGCGGGCGGGCTATTTCCAGGCCCGCTTTGCGCAGACCCTCCACCAGATGCTCGACCATCTCCGGACCATGCCACTTCCCAAGTTGTTCGTATGCGGTCGCGGCATAGTCGGGCTTGAGGATGGACAATTCCCGCAGGGCCTTGCTCGCGGCTTCTCGTTCGCCCAGCTGCCCGGAGGCCGCCGCGAGGGCCTCGTACGAGCCAAAGTATCCTGGCAGATCAATCTTGAGCGCCACGTTCAGCGCACCCCGATAGTCGCCCAGACGGTAGGAATTGTAGAAGTGGGGGAACCAATACCATCCGGGATGACTGGGGTTCAGTTGCAGCGCCCGATCCACCAGTGAACAGCCCTGCTCCCAGTCGCCCGCATAAGCCATCATGCTGCCCAGTCCGGCCAGAGTGGGGCTGTCCAGGGGATTGATGGCGATGGCTTGCTCCGCCGCGGCTCGAAATGCCGGGAACTCTTTGCAGAAAAACAACGCGCGGGCGAGGGCGTTGTGGGCGACCGCGTTGGAGGGAGCGGCGTTGGCCGCTCTCCGCGCTGCCTTCAGCGCACGACCGAGGGGGTCAGGCTGGAGGTTAAATCCGCCGGAATACTCCAAACAGTACGAGAACGCAAGCATTGCCAGGGCATCGGCATAATTCGGCGCTCGCTGGACGGCCAGTTCCAAGGCCGCACGAATGGCCGCGTGCTCCTCGGAAGTGAAGCGGTAGCCGAAGCCAAAGCTGCGCAGCACCGCTTCGTAGGGAGTCAGATCGCCGGGAGATTTGCTCCGCAGCGATTCACTCATGTTGCGCGGCAGAATCCCGTGGGCATCGCCAACCGTGGAGACGATCCGGGGAACGACGTCGTCCTGAATCTGAAATATCGCTTCCGGACTGAAGGAATGCTCATAATTTCCCGCCCATAAGTGGGTGCCGGAGCTCGCGTCCACAAGCTTCACCGCGATGCGCAGCTTCGATCCTGCCTGGCGAAGGCTCCCCTCCATCACGTAGCGCGCCCCCAGTTCCTTTCCCGCGGAGCCCGCGTCCGCTGCTTCGGCGGCATAGGGAGCAGTGGACTTCGGCGTGACCACCCGGAGATAAGAAAACCGGGAGAGGCCCATTACGATGTCTTCGGTCAGCCCCTCGGCCAACGCCGTGAGGTCGGCGTTACTGCCGCTGTACTTGAACGGCAGCACCGCAACCCAGAACCCCTCGTCCGCCCGATAAGCACCCGACGCGGATGCCGTCATGGGGCGCGCAGTCGAAGTGCGGGCAGCCCCCGTGTCCGACGCTTCTCGCGCCACATCGCGGAGCTCATTGCCAAGGTCGCGCGCCGTCTGCGGGCGGTGGCCTGGATCTTTTTCCAGGCAGTGCCGGATGATTCGTGCCAGATCGCTCGGCAGATCGGCCCGTACTTCGTTCACCAGCGGCGGACTGTCGCGCAGGATCGCTGAGATCAATTCGCCCGAAGACGTTCCCTCGAACGGCCGCCGCCCGGTTGCCATCTCGTGCAACACCACACCCAGGGAGAAGATGTCGGTGCGATGGTCTATGGCGCGGCCCGTGATCTGCTCGGGCGACATGTATGCCGGCGTTCCCATAATGATGCCCGCTTGCGTCTCTCCCGCCGACGTCGCAGCGAAATCGTCAGACGTCTGGGGACGCACATCTTTCGCCAAACCAAAATCCAGCACCTTGACGCGTCCGTCGTCGCTGACCATCACGTTGGCCGGCTTCAGGTCACGATGCACGATGCCTTTGTCGTGCGCTGCGGCAAGCGCCTGGGCCAGGGCGCCGCCAATCTCGATAATTTGCTGGATCGGAAGGCCCCCTTCAGGAATGCGCTGGTCGAGCCCTTGTCCTTCGACCAGCTCCATGGTGAGAAAATGAATGCCGTCAGCTTCCTCAACCGAAAAAATGGTAACGATATGCGGGTGATTCAGGGCGGCAACGGCGCGGGCTTCACGCTGAAAGCGCTCGAGTCGTTCGGGGTCGCAGGCCATCTCCGCGGGCAACATTTTGAGCGCTACGTCGCGCCCCAGTCTGGTGTCGGTAGCCCGATACACCTCCCCCATGGCGCCCGCGCCAATCGGGGCGGTGATCCTGTAGTGCGCCAGTGTGCGCTCGATCAGATCAAGCCTCCTGCGAGCCTTGCCCTCGGCAGACCAGGGGTGTGTAACGGAGCCGCATCATGATAGGTTCATCCGGGGACACCGGACAGGGGTTGAACAGCGAACCACCGAGGCCAGGCTTAAGAGATGCTTCTCGCGCCAACCACCTTCACTTTATCACTTTCAGTTGTTACCGCCGCCAGTCTTTGTTAACCACTGCGCGGCGCCGGGATGGCTTTCTACCCAGACGTTTGGGGTTGAGCATTTTTCGCCCTGATGGTGTCGGGCACCCGGCTTCAGTTCACAAGGAGGATTGCCTTTCCAGGCTCATCATCTTTGGGGAAAGCTCCCTGCGACGCGCTTTGCGTCAGTACTGTCTTCAGTATCACGAAGAGCGGAATCACCAGGGCAAGCAGAACCTGCTCCTGTTTCCACGTCAGACCGTGCCGTCGACAACAGTAAAGGCCCCGTAAAGTGCCGCGAGCGTCTCGGCGGACTACTAAAGTACTACCATCAGGGAGCCGCGCGACCCAAAATCAGTTCCCGACGAGTTCTTGACCATACGGGAATACCTTCGGCCGCTGAGCATGCGAGGAAGGAGACAACCTCCCTGCGTCAAAAAAATCGCCCCGCATTTTCGCGGGGCGATGGTTATTGTATTAATGTTGATTTTATTTGACAGTCAGGGAAACGCCGGTCGAATGGCTCAAGGATCCACTGCTTCCGGTGATTGTCAATGAATAGGTGGCTCTCGACGTCTTGTTTCCGGTAGCGATTTTGAGCGTCGAGGTTCCTGAACCGGTGACGGTGCTGGGAGTAAAGCTGGCGGTGGTGCGCGATGGCAAGCCGCTTACGGCAAAACTTACGGTCCCGGTGAAGTTATTTGTCCCGGTTATAGTTACCCCGTAAGTAGTGCTCGAGCCTCGCAGCACTGTCTGGCTCGAGGGTGATGCAGTGATCGTAAAGTCAGGCGGAGGTGGAGGCGTGCCCACCTGCAGACTCACGGTGGTGGAGTGGGTGAGAGTTCCGCTGGTTCCAGTAATGGTCAGCGTGTAAGTACCGTTGGCTATGTTGGAAATGGTCAATGCGGATGAACCCGAACCAGTCACGGTTGGAGGATTGAATCCGGCATTCGCCCCGGCCGGCAAGCCGCTTACAGTAAACCCTACTGCTCCAACAAAGCCCCCTGAGGCAGCCACGTTGACGGTGTAATTGGCGTTGGTACCTGTGGCAATCGATTCCGATGCCGGGGTAGCGCTAATGCTGAAGTCAGGGGTGGCTGGCTGGCCGCATCCGGCGAACTTGAAATTGCCAATGCGGGTGCTCCAATTAAAGGTGCCGCTGGATTGCAGGTATTCGGTGGTGTACCACAGGGTGCAGTCATCAACTGGATCAACGCTGATGCTGCTGTAGTCCCCCCAACGGTTAAGGGTACGAAGCTGGGCGCCGGTGCCATCTTTGATCGTGATCTCGGAGCTCAGCGTGCCCAGGGGATCTCCCGGGGCTCTGCCGGCGAAGCGAATGCCAGGATAGATTGAGCTGCTGGAGACGCTGTAACCCACCGCCAGGTTGCCGGAATTATCCATGGCCGCGCTTCCCATCCAGCGGTAGCTGGCGTCGGGTGCGTAGGTGCCCTGTTGATAGACGGTGGGGGCAGCATTGCCCAGGTCACGAAGCTCGTACCAGCGCACACCTACGCTGCTGCCGGCAGTCACTGAGTGGTTTACAACCAGGGCTTCGTGGCCGCCGAAGTTACGGTATGCAAGCCGATACATTAGCCGGTCGGCAAGCGAATCCAGCAACTGGCTGGTGCTCAATTGCGGAATGCAGGTACCGCCGCCGCCGCAGGCTGCGGAAAATGACGTTACTGGCACCGTCACCGGACCCGACAATGTCGCGCTGGGAACTGAAAAGTTAACATTGGTCATCTTCCATACTTCGAGGGAGTTAGCGCCGAAGTCAACGAAGTAGGCGGGAGAGTTGGCCGGGGGCGGGGTGCTGCCATCCAAATCCGCGGGCAGGACGCCGCCGTAGGCGGTTCCTAGTTGAAAACAGATCTCATTGGCTGGCGTACCGGCGAGCATGGCGGAGCGGTCGTAAGCGCACAACTGCGGCCCGACAAAAGTATTGCCGGCAAACATATTGAAAGTTATGTAGTAGCCATTGTTCCAGACCCCTAATTTAGGGTAGTCATTAAAGTTGCTATAGCGGAACGCATAGACGTTCCAGCCGCTGGTGTGGGCATCCGGGCCCTTGGAGACGGCGACACACTGCCAGTATCCAATCGAAGCGCCGTTGGTGACCGAGAATTGGGTCATCACCCAGCGCTTGGCCGCCTTGTCGTACTGGGCAATCGGATCGCCGTCATTATTGACGGCACAGGGATGGCTGGCGCCGAGTGCTTGAAAAAGCGTGTTGCCGGCTGCCGGGCCATACAGCAGAGTCCCGGATTTGCTGTACACGGCAAAAGACTCATTTACCCACTGCACATATTGAGTGTCGCCGACGGCGCCATTCGTGTCAGGAGGAGCGGCGTTCGGGGTGTAGCCACCTCCGACGCCCAAGCCATCAAAGCTGACAACGTTGCCGACTGTGGGAGCGCTGACCGCGAAACTCTGGACAGCAGTGTCTGGCGTTGACGAGATTGCATTCTTGGCGCCCAGCAGGCGAATGGGTTTATCCCTTTGCCCGTCCTTTTCCTTCAGTGGCGCGGTGTCACGCAAAGGCGGAGCTTCGGCGTGGTCCGAGTGCTTTACTGTTCCCTTCTGTTGGTCGGAGGCTTCCGCAAAGCTGGCGGTTGCAAAACATGTTATTCCTATGATCAGCAGAATCGCCCAGGCAATATGTGCCGGGCGGGGCTTGGAATCGTTCATCAGGTTATCCTCGAAGTGAATTGAATTGCTCGGCTTTGTGAGTCCTGTTTGCTTGAGTCCGGGGCCGGCTTGCGGATGGATCTGCGAACCTTGATTTGGTATCAAATTCGTCCTTTGAGCAGGTACAGTCGAGGTCGACACCCGAGCGGGAATGCTGAAAACGTTACGCTAGTTTGCAAAGATTATCGACAACCTCGGCGATTGTAAAGGATTATTCTGCGGGGTGACCCGTTCATTGGGTCAGCCATGGACCAGACGTCACTAACAAACTTTTCCCAAATTCAGTGTACTGAGGCCGAGAAGATTTGATTTCAAGCGGCAGCACTATACCCCACATCGATCTCTACTAAATGATTTGTGCCTGGCAGTAGAAAATTAATCTGCGCCATATCCATTGGCGGGTTCATCCTGGATCCCCTGTTTCTGCAGGACACCATGTCATGAAGAACGCCAGGTCGCCGTCGCTGATGGTGCAAAGGATCAGCAAGCCCCGTGTTCGCAAGCCGCTACGTTCCTCGTTATATTCGACGGCGTCGAGATAGGCGAGTTCGAGGTGAGCCCGATCATGAAGCCTCGCGCCCTTGGTGCCATCACCTGCCGACAGTCGCCGCCATGACGATGAATCAAAGCCTTGCGCAATCTTCTCGGCGGCGCCGGCAACGGCTGGTTTGCCGTGCCAGGATCCGAAGTGATGCTTGGAGTTGACCCCGAGCACATAACCCTGGTCCGCCTTCTAAGATAATGAGAGCTGTGCGCTCAGATAACGACCCAGGTTCGCGTGCATGCTTTGACGAGCTTGCCAAATTAACGTACTCCCGAAGTCGCTGGCGGGGCAGGTCAAAGATCGCAATATGGGTCCTCATTGCATTGGCTTTGGCTCCCACAGTTCGATTTTCCGACCATCAGGGTCAATGATATGGGCAACGCTTCCCATTTGCCGCATCGACTTCCGCCGTCTTGAGGAACAGGCCACCCAGGCCTATCACTTGTGCCATTTTTTCGAACTCCTAGTGTTAACTGGGCGAGTGATGCGTTGAGCTTGTAAACGAAGAGCACGGCTTTGCTCGAGCCTCCGGAATTCTACTGAAGCGTGACCGGGTCCTGCCGAGTGATCAGCCGACCGTTCGCCACAACGAAGCGCAGCCGTCCAAGGGCACTCAGGTCCTGAAGCGGGTTGCCCTCTATGACGACGAGATCCGCCGCCTTTCCCGGCTCGAGGGTGCCACGCTCGCTGGCCAAGCCCATGCATTTTGCCGGATTGATTGTCGCCGCCTGTAGTACATGAAGGTTGCTGAGGCCCGCCTTCGACAGGAGACCGAGTTCCTCATGCAACGAGTAGCCCGGATAAATGTCGCGGGCTCCAAAGTCGGTGCCGGCCATGATCGGAATCCCTGCCTGATCCATTGCGCGCACCACACCAAAGAACGCCCGGAATATCGTTTGCCGGATCGCGTTTTTTCGTGCAGCTTCGGGCTGTGGCTCGGGCGGAAAATATTTGTCCCAGAAGGCGGTGAGGGTCGGGGGCGCAATCTTGGCCGCGTCGAGCGGATAGGTCTGCGCCGACAATCCGGAGAAGTTGCGATATTCACTCAGCGTCGGGGTAAAGCAGGCGCCCTTGGCTTTCATCCGCATGATCAGCGATCCCGGGCCGATACTACTGACCTTATTGAGCGCAAGTTGTCCTTCGTCCGGCGTCCTGCCCGGGAGGTTCAGCGCGCGAAGTCCGCTTTCGAGCAGAGTTTCAGTGTGCTCCAAGGTGTTAACTCCGGCGTCGACAGCCTCTTCCGCAGAGACCGAATGCGGGAGGTGTGCCGCCACCCGCATATGTAGGACCCTCGCGGCGGACAGGACGCCTTGGAAGGCCTCTCGTGAAATCCCGTTGTGAATCTTCAGGAAGTCAACTCCCTCGGCGTGCAAAGCCTGCGCCGCAGCGAACCCCTGTTCTCGGGTCTCCACGGTGAGGCGGTCCGGTGCACCTTCCTTGGGACCGTCCAGAAAGGGTCCCGCCCGGAGGATGTGGGGACCCTCTATTGCGCGCGTCGCTATGAGCCGCCGGATTGTATCCACCGCGCCCAGATTTCCGCCCATGTCACGGACCGTGGTCACGCCTGCCTGGAGGAAGGCGGGTGCGACAGCACCCGCAGTGTCGCCGATGCTGGTGTCGGAGAGGTGGACGTGGGAATCCCACAGGCCGGGAAGGACGTAGTCGCCCCTCCCTTCCACCACCATGACGCCGGCCGGGAGGGGGCGAGCGGAGCCGTCGATCGCTACGATCCGCGCGTTGCGCATTACCACAGTTCGATCCCGGGCTACACGTCCGGTGACGACGTCGATCACCTGGACGTGGATCAGGGCGAGTCCTTGATCTGCCGGCGCCCCGGCGCGGGTCGCGGCGGGCGCGATACCCAGGGTCAAAGCGGCGATCGCGAAGAGCGTGAGATGAGTGGTCATGATAACTCCGGCGGTTTGGAAAAACGGGTGAAGATTTGAACCTTATGTGAGGCCATAGATACTTCGCGCCGCACAGGACGCTGGCCTCGCCCCACGACGCGATGGCGCTGCTTGGGCATGCTTCGTGTTCTCGGAGATATCAGACGAACCTTTCAGCCTGACGGAGAACGCGAGTTGAGCGGCTGTGACGACCGGTTCTTCCATAGTGTCGGGCCTCGCCTTATCGTGAATAACAAAATTCTATAGCATGGCAAATTAAAGGCCGTACACACCTATATTTAGTGGCCCCGTCTTTTTTAATCTTGAAAGGCCCAGATCTCGTTCCACGACTGGCCACCATGCCTCTGTGGCGTTCCGGTCCCCAGAGATGACGGCTTCGCGCGAGACTCCTCGCGGGGCGGGCACCAATTCGGTGAGACGATCGTAGATCAGCGATCGTTCCGATCGTGAAGAAGCACGTCCGATCAAGTTGAGTAGCGACAGCGCATCGGCTTTTTTCGCTTCCTGTAGCACGGCGACAGTGGCGTCGCGCCGATCCATTTCGCTGACATCTTCGTCGCGCCACCAAGAAAGCAGGGCATATCGAAACGCAGCAGTAGTGGTTTGAGAATACGGTGGCGAGATGCGCCCTTCAGTGGCGAGACTGGCCATGGAGCCAGCCGGCACCAGTGACTGGCGCAATCCACGGTCGAGGCTGACCCATCCATCAGTCACGCGCAGTTCCCCCTCACCAGAAGGCGACACGGTGAGAATGTAAGCGCACCCGAGGTCGACAGCACGGGCGGACGGTGTCTCAACAATAAAAACGGCGGGTGGAGCGTTGATCCGAGCCCGAATCTCGCCGCGTTCGAGATGCAGACGCCTCCGTCCGGTGCGGCTTTCGATAATTGAAACAATCGAGTTCGGTTCAACTTCGAGCCAACCTATGTCTGCTATGCGCAGCCGGGCGCGTTCTGCTGCCCGAGTGCGCAACGTTTCACCAACGGCTATGACGCCACGGATAGCGGGACGGTCATTGATCGTGGGTGAACCAGATACCACGGAGAACTCGAATGCATCACGCGGCACTCCTTTTAGCATGTGCACTAGTGGGAGCAATGCCACGGCTATCAGAATCGACGCCAAAGCGACAAACATGAAAGGAAGTGGATGAAATACAAACGGCTGGCTTCGTGGGGCCACGCAGAATTCCGGCACAATGTCTGACGGAGCGCGATATTGCGCGAGGACTGCTTCCAACCGCGCAACTTCTGGATCGGGCGAATCACTGCGATCCCACAGATACTCGTTCATGACGAAGACTCCTTTCCAAGCACCCGCCGTAGCATTTGCATGCCACGGTAGAGATTCACACGCACAGAGCCATGAGTAAGTCCTGTTCGTTCAGCGATTTCGGGGCCGGTAAGCCCCTCCACCAGGCGCAGGATCAGTGTTTCGCGATAGGCGTCTGGGAGCGAGCGAATGGCACGCAACGCCTCTGCCGCCTCCGCGGAATTTTGCCCCGGTGAAGCGGCGCCAGTATCGTCCGAAAGCTCTTCCGACATTAATGATTTGCGGTGATAGTCGGCAGCGCGATTGCGCGCGATTGCACATATCCATCCAGGGAATGCCTCCGGTTTTCGCAGATCGCTAAGTTTGCGAAGCGCCGCGATGAAGACTTCTTGTGCCTGGTCCTCTACCTCCATTGCCGGCAAACGAGCGAGGAGGAGCCCGTGCACGACCCGCGCGTAACGACAATAGAGCACTCCAAACGCATCTCGGTCGCCCTGTTGCGCCAGGCGGACAAGCGCACCGTCGGTTTCGGCAGTGCTCATCAGCTCAGCCATTGGGAGACTCATATTAATTAGCAAGACGGTGACTTGGTAACTGGTGTTAGCAAGCGAAAGAAAGAATTTCACAATCACGCTGCTGGTTAACACTTGTCATGAGCCGGAGTCTTTCCCTTCAGAGGTGGAGCATGACCTGTAGAAGAAGTTTCATAGTGACAATGGGCATGGTTGGTGGGGCAATGATGCTAACGGTGCCGATTAGCTGGGGATTTCAATGGCCTGAAAGACCAACTGCAAACAAATCTTCCGGGCCCATCGCGGCAAGGAACGAACCGGGCGCGAAGCTCTTCATTGCTGGACGAGTGTTTCAGGCCGACGGTCGAACGCCAGCAGCAAACGTTATCGTCTACGCCTACCATACAGATGTAACAGGTTTATATCGACCGGACCATTACACTCCCGACTGGCAGACGCGCCGCCCTCGGCTAGAAGGGACGGTGAGAAGCGCCGCGGATGGCTGTTTCGAGTTCTCCACTATTCGCCCCGCGCCGTATCCGAAGCGTACTAATCCCGCCCACGTGCATTTCGTTCTGTGGTGGCCAGATGGTCACCGTCAAAGCGACACCCTGTGGTTCGAGGGCGACCCGCTGCTTACAAGCGAGGCGCGCGCGCGTAATGTCCTCAGGGCTGAATTTGCACACATACGTCCGGTTAAGGTTACGTCGGGTACACAGTCCGTCGAGATCAGGTTTCGCAAGCACGCCGAAGGAGAAGAGTCATGGTGAAACGAGCCAGGTTGCAAATCCTACTGGCAGGTGTATTCGCATGTAGCGCGTTCGCGGCGGACACATATCTCATTCGTCCGGTCTACTCGAACGTCAATTTTAAGATCACGAAATGGATGGTTCTACCAGAGCAGGGACAATTTCGGGAATTCAGTGGCACTCTGGCCTATGACCCGGCGCACCCGGAGAATTCACACGTCGAGATAACCGTACAGGCTCGCAGCATCGACACAAAGAATGAGGCGCGTGACTCAGTGTTGCGCTCAGATGATTTCTTCGACGTGGAGCGGTATCCGACACTAGCTTTTCGCAGTACTGAGGTCCGCCCAAATGGGCCGGACTCGCTGCTCGTTATTGGCGACTTTACAGTGCACGGAACGACCAAGCGGATCACAATGCCGGTGAAGGTCAGGGGCGTCCACGATGTTCCACATGTCGGCAAGCTTGCCGGTTTTGAAACTACATTCACGATAAATCGTCGTGATTATGGTGTGAATGGAGCGCGTTGGGGAGCGGTTCCTGGTTCGCTGAGCGACGAGGTCGAGATTCACTTACTGGTTGGCGCTGCGAAGCCCAGCCACTAGAAAGGTTCGCGGTCGTGGTTCGGCGTTCGGCTGACCTGCTTCCCAGTTTCGCCGCTTGAGATTCGAAAAGCTTCATCTTTTACTGGTCCCCCCTTTTTTCAGCATTTTTGTTGCATTGCAGTCATCTACTTTGGGCAGGCCCACGCATCCGAGTGAAAATCAGCCCTCACACCTGTAGGTCTTTGGTGCCGCGCAGATTGGTTGCAAAGCTATTGCCTCATCCAGCTGACAACTCTCTAGTCAAGTAACACTTGGCGTTTTATACAGACGTTCGCGGATCAGGGGAGCATCTTCTCCCCGTTGTCGCCGAAGAAGTACTTATCGAAAAATCGATCCGTAGTTTCAAGTGCACGCAGCTGATTCTCCGTTTTGGAAAAGCCGTGCCCCTCGCCTTCGATGACCAGGTACTCCACCGGCACACCTCGAGTGCGCAACGCCTCGACTAAACGATCCGACTGGTCTTTTTTTACCCGAGCATCGTTAGCGCCCTGGATAACCAGCAGCGGTCGCTCAATTTTTTCTGCGTAATTAAGTGGGCTGCGGTCGTGCTGATATTGAGCATCTTTCGGATCGTTCGGATTGCCAAACTTCTGGTAAATGTAGGTCGCGGAAGAGGCCCAATAGGCCGGGAAACTCTGGACTAGCGACTTAAGATCGGAGGGTCCAAAAAAATCGGCATGCGCGGCAAACTCAGTCGGAGCAAACGTTGCTGCCGCAAGGGTCATATAGCCGCCGTAGCTCGTACCCATAATACCCACGCGTTTACCATCGACATGCGCATTCGCGACTAGCCATGCCTTGCACGCCAGTACGTCCTTTAGTGGGCCTCCACCAAAGTCCTTGTTGTCGAGCTTGGTATATGTCTTCCCGTAGCCCACCGAACCGCGCACGTTGGGCACCATCACGACATATCCCTTACTGACCAAGTACTGAGTGAAATTGCGAAAAGTTCGCGCCGACTGTGCGGTTGGCCCGCCGTGAATGTCGAGTACCGCCGGGAATGGACCCGCGCCTTTGGGCATGTAGAGAAACGCCGGCACCTCGCGGCCATCGAACGATTTCGCCCGCACCGATGTTGCGGCCACGAACTTGTGTTCCTTGAGCGACTTCGGCAATGGACTGAATACCTGGTGCGCAGTGCCTTTTTCCAGATCGAGCAACCAGAGCGTCCGCGGGACGGTATCGCTTTCCAAGCGAGCAGCCAACCAACGGTCGGATTTGGAGAACGCGGCAGGTATCAGATACCCTGACGAGCCGGTTGCAGGGAGCGTTACCGCGTTTTTGGATCTTGTACCCGTGACTGTAATCTCGGGCGCCCCATCGACATCGACGCTGGTGAAGAAGTAGTTTCCGCCGTGCGAGAAGCGAGCGTTGAAAACATCCCAATTCGGCGACAGCACCGTCGTCGATCTCTTCGTCGCGAGATCCATCTCGTGGAGTGCGGTGAACTCTCCGGCTTCGTCGGACGTGTAGTACAGCCTCTTTCCGTCGGGGCTAAGGTCGGTGGCCGTGTATGTAATGTCCGACTTGTGGGGCGTCAGGAGTGACGGCGTCTTATCGCCGCGCCTAATTACATACAAATTCGTATCAGCGTCGGAGACTTCCTCGTTAAGGATAAATTCCTGGTGAGTGCGGTTCGTGAGAGCGAATTCGAGTTTGTCGGAAGCCTGCCACAGAAACGCGGACTTCCTGCTCGCCAGGTCGTATTCGTAGAGGTCCATGTGCTTCGCATCGCGGCGGCTGGACGTGTAAAGGAAGGTCTTGCCATCGTCAGCCCACCGGACGAAGTCGCAACGCGATGTCTTGGGATCTTCCGGGAACAGCGCGACGGGTTTCTTTCCGCTCGAGTCGGTGAAGTAAAGCTGCATCAGTTCATCCCCGCCGATGTCGGCTGCGAATACCAGGAGGTCCTTAGTCGGGGAGAACTCGAACGACTCGATAAGGCCTTTGACGTGTGTGAGTTGCTTGGCTGGACCATTTCCCACGACGGGACGGGCCCAGATATCCATCCGACCGCCTTCGTCTGAGGAGTACGCGAGCACCGACTCGTCACGATTGAATGAGGCGCCTGCGGTCCGCTGGATCTTGAAATACTCGGCGAGTCGAATCGGCGCCATCGGCGCCCGTTGCGGACCTTGGCCTTGTAAGGTAACAACTGGCGCGGCGATCCACAAGGCCATCGCGATGCTCCTCCACCATCGGCATCGCTTCGGTCGCGCGAGGTGCCGGGCGAGCACAGTCTTCACTGCGTCAGTCACATGCAGACGTTCCACGAGTAAGCCTCCTGGCCGAAAGTCCCGCGGCCTTACCAATCACGTTACGCAGCCTTGGCGACCCGGTCTTGTCACTTTTAGCGGCTTTGTCATAATGAGGAAGATTTAGGCGCAGAAGATCCTGCGGTATGACGCCGGAGTAAGGCCGGTGACCCGCCTGAATGCTTTGGTGAACTGGGCCTGGTCAGCAAAGCCGCATCTTAATGCGATCTCACAAAGCGGCACGTTCCGCTGGCGGAGTAGCTCTTCGGCGCGCGTCACTCGCCTCCGTCGCAACATCTCTCCAGCCGAGCACCCGAAGGTTTTCCGAAATGAGCGTCCCAGAGAAAGAGGCTGAACGCCGACTGCTGCAGCAATTTTCTGCAACGTAAGCTTTTCGCGGTAACAATCCTGGATTTGTTGGAAGACGGCGCTCAACGGGGGCGCAGACGTTGACTTGTGACCAACCTGTTGGCGGGAAACGTTCGCCAGAAGTTCGAGGGCTAGTCCCTCGATCACGATCGGAGAAAGTGCGTCCAACTGGCGGAGCTCACGACAAAGTCTCCCGCCCAGCCAAGGCAATTCCCCGCTGGAAAACCCGACTGCTTGCTCGTTAAGGGCACGATGGCTTCCAACCCGATCTGCCAGGTCCGGTGCGACCGAAAGTGTGAGGAAGGCCCCTCCGCGAGTGCGGAACCGATCATGATGTGTAGTTCCCGCGGGATTGAAAATGACCGCGGGTGGGCCGCAAATGCCCTTTAGCCCTGTTGCGCTCGTTATATAAGAACCTTTCAACAAGAACTGGAAATGTGCGCCCTCGTGGGTATGGCGTGTAATAACGTCCTCAGGACGGTCGACGAATTCGGCCAACGACAAGCCATCCAGGTCAATTCCCTTGAGCCGTGCCCCGTTGAAGGTACCGAAAGGAAGGACTTTCATGTTGAGTAGCCCGCGTAACGCGAGATTATTACCTATACTTTGCTGAGATGGATATTATTTGCTATGTGATCGCGCAAACTTTTGTGTCGGTTGGTTGAGCGCAAAATTTCAATTCCACCTTAATTTGTAATGTGCATTCCGAATGAACCGTTATAACGCGTTGCGAGCCCATCTGTGGCGACCTGAACTTTGCATGCCGCTAAATTGAGGCACTGGGTCCTGAACTCCTGAGCGCGGCGAGCGTTTGGAAGTCGAGGCTGGCGTCATCTTGGATGAAATCCCTCAGAATAAACAGGATCTTTTACCTTCCGGGTTTATCAACCTCAAACGCTTCTTTGACGAACCGTAGAGCGCTTCCGACCGCCCTCTAGGTTTCGCAGCAGCTGCGAGAAGCCTTTCCATACGAACATTCGTTCCAATCTTTAATTTTTGATCGTGATGCCAAGTTCGGCAGTGAAGGCGATCGACCTTGCATCTATTATCCTGCGCCTCCGTTGGGCCTATCAGAAAGCTTTATGACTTAAGTCGAGGATGGCGGGAATAATCATTCCGCCGACGATGTCGTCGCGCTCGCGGTTCCATAGCCCAGTTTGATAGCTGCCGGCGGTGAACATTACTACCAGGTCAAATTGAGGAACCACCAGAAGAAGCTGCCCCCCGTTTCCGTTGGCGTGATAGGCCGGATATACGTGGTCGCCCGACTTCACGCCGACCATGTGCCAGGCCAAGCCTTCATCCACGTCGTAATAGACATTGCGAAAATTGTCGCCCTCGAGCCCAGTCGTAGCCGGAGAAATATGCGCGTGGGGTGCAAGTGAATCCTTAACCCAGGCTGCGCTGACGATTCGCTTTCCGTTCCAGACGCCTCCGTTGAGATAAGCTTGCCCGACTTTCAGGAAATCCCTGGTGCGCACGAATACTCCTCCGCCTAGGTAGCCTTCGCCGTTACCCATCAAGTTCCAGTAATAGGGACCGAAGTCCAGCGGGCGGGCGACGGTTCGGTCGAAGAGGGCGGGAAGCCAATCCCCGGTCACGTGGCTTAAAGCGGCGCCAGCCAGGTTGATGTTCATTGAGCAATAGGCATAATGTGTGCCGGGCTCGAACTTCATAGGCAGGTCAAGCGTGACTTTCACCCAGTCTGGGCGAGAGCGATCGGCCTCGATCCTGTCTTCGTTACCGGGTGAAGTCTCGGCGTTGTCGTCACACGCCAGGCCTGAGGTGTGGGTTAGCAAATGACCTAAGGTAATTTTGGCCTTGCGCGGATCAGGATTGGCGAAGGGGCCGAGTGATGACATTACTTCATAGACTTTCGAATCCGGCGAAATCCTTGCTCCTTCCCTCTTGAGAACACCGAGAATGACTGACGAGAAAGTCTTGCTCGCGGAGCGCGTGTCGTGGGGTTCTTCACTACCATTGCCATAGAAATATTCATCGAGCACCAACTTACCACGTCGGGCGATGGCAATTGAATGGATTAACCAGGGCCGGCCGCTCGCTGGATCAATATCAATGATTCGCTGCACCGTGCGAGCCAATGCAGCTTCATCCATACCGACGTCCTGCGCGCTTGCGACTACCCAACCGTCTTTACCCGGTGATGGTGCGTGGTAAGCGTATTTGGTGGAGTCTAGTGGGCGCGGGAAGAAGCTAACCGCCTCATCCGGCGTGATCCGGGCCAGCTCAATAGTCCGGTTCAAGTCGGTCCAGAAGATGGCAATGCGTTCGGGATCGCGCAGCATTCTTGCGTGAAGAGTCGCTTCCGGCTGCCCTGCATCAGGCTGGGCGCTAAACTGCAATTGCTCCCCGCTGTACAACACTGTGAACTGCATGGCCGCACCGTGGGAGTTCTGTTCAGGATTGCGAAAGGCTGCTTTTGGCCTGTTATCCTTATCGCGAAAAATCTTGAGATATAGGGTGAAGGTGTCTTCCAACGGTCGCACTTGTGACCGCCATCGGTTACGACCTACGGGCTGCAGCGTGAGAGACCCGGCGTAGGAGCCAGACTGACCCGATGGATAGCGGGCGTCTTCCGTTATGGCGCGACGAGCCCAGAATCCATGCAAAACGCCTCCGTTGAGAGCTCCGTGGAAGGTGCCCCCTTCTCTGGGAAAAATAAGTCGGAAGGTCTGTCCCGTAGTTTTGGCCTCGGCCTTGGCATCGCCGATAGCTCCGTGCCAATGCCTGCCCTCACGAGTGATGAGCAACTCCCCTTGTAATCCAGTGGTAAATGCCGTCCGGTAACACCACAGCCCGTAAGCAGAGTCAATATCGAGCGGATGGCTGGCTTTTTCCCGTCCGAAAGCTTTCATACTGGTCATCGACAAGATGAGGCTGATCACGGATATTAACCGAAGAAGTCGCATCCATATTGAAACCTTCATAAAAGCCCCCGTCTGTTACTCCATTTCTGTTTTACACTTCATCTCTGCCGGTAACCGAGAGACGGCTCGCATCTGGAGCTCTACCAGTTGTCGTTACTTGGCGCCGCAAACCGGCTATCCCTTGTGGATAGTGGTATGACGCATTCGCGGATAAAACGTTTAACGCTGACAGGTATCGGCCTGCATAACGCAAGAACTCCCAAACACCCCTGACGAGAGCACTATCACATCACTAAGCGGCAATTCTCACGCAATTTGTCTTTTTGTCAGTCGCAAGGCTTTTCCGCAAGCTTGCTGGAGAATCGTCAATTCGATCCGATGGTGAAACATATTGCACGGGCTAGCACTACGCGTTGCGGAGCTTGCGCCCAGCAGAAGTCGGTCGAGCCACGCACCAGCTCTTCGAGGCTATTGTGTTCCGGCACCTTCAAGTAATTCTGGCTGTGGCCCTCTGAGCGAGCCAATCCAAGATAGGCTGCCGGCCGGTTTGCATATTCACTCTGAGTGCAGTGCAGGCTTCATCAAGTTCACAATTCTCCAGCGCGGCGAGAATTCGCTCATGATCATTGGTGGCGCGGGCCACATTCTGCCCATCTCGCATGAGACCCAGTTCATATCGGCGCGTGCGCCACATGAACTGTTGCATTAGTCCGAGCAGTATCCTGTTTGGGCATCCAGCCACGAGGAGCAAGTGCCATGAATCATCTAGCGCGACAATGTCTTCAGATTTGACAGCACGGTCTATTCGCAGGTTCAGCTTTCGAAGTTGAGCGATTGTCGCTTGTGGAGGTACACCGGCAAGGCGCAAAGCTTCGTTGAGATCGTTTATGTCGCATTTTAGCGCGTACTCCTTCGCATGCGGAAGGGATTCAAATCTTGAACAAATACGGGGCGGGCTTACCTCCAACTTGCCAATAACCAGTCTCCTCCTTGATTGAGGCTAGTCTGCTTGTTGGTAATCAAGTCGACTAGCGTTATCGACGTCCCTCCATCGTAATAACCGGTGATCGCTACGTAGCGTTGGTCGGGCGACCAAAGTACAGGGCCGGACAGTATAGGATCTCCGAGGACCCCCTTCCGTCCCTTGATGAGAGGGCTGCTTTGGCCGCCACGCGGGGGAACGGACAAGTACATCTTTTTAGGTTCATTTAAATAAGCTATTCGGTCACCCCGCGGGGACCAAGAAGGATAACGGCCTTTTACAATCATATCCATTCGACCCGTTTCCCAGTCAACCACAATCACCCGGAAGTCGCGGGTCTCACCGGTACAGCTTGCTGCTTCATATGCGAGCTTGTGCCCGTCGGGCGACCATGATGCGACACCCGATGAGACGTTAGTTGCGATTAACTTCGATTGTCCGGTTGCAGGCACAAGAATTCTCAATTGGCAACCGCCAGCGTTTATTGCTAGCGCATCTCCGGTTGGCGACCACGTGACAGAGATAACGTGCGGATACTGTGCGATTTTCTTCGCAGTTGTCCGCTTCAGATTGAAGATCCAAATCTCCTGCTGGCTCTTCGCTTCACTTCCTACGGAACTCTGAACAAAGGCCACTTGGCTAGCATCGGGGGAAAGCGAGGGGGCCGTCCTTGAAGGCTTGGGGTTCTGAAACGATGCTAGCTCTGTGGGGATGTCCGTCACGATGCCGGAGCTTATTATCGCCAAGCCACGCGTCTGGTCATACTGATCGTAAACCAACAAATTCGCATGGTGCTCCTGAGAAAAATGGATTAGAGCGGCGAGATGGCGCTTGACAAATCGCGAGTCGGATACCGCTGTTAGCGTGAAAAGTATCGAGACTACTGCGATTATTTTGACCGTCTTCATCTTTCCACTAGCCCTTTTGGTCAATATTTCTTATAACCAGGTGCGTGCTAATTGGGGGTGGGGTCAGGGCGGGTGCCCCAGACGATTAGGGTGCCCCACGTCATTGCGCACGCAATGAGTGGGCGAGACATCATTGCACAAAATGTTTGGGTCTGCGGGAACCCGTCTGACTTCGGCGTAAACTTTCGCTCGCGACTAAAGGGCTCAAGCGATACTACGGCGCCAACCATCTTCACTTTATCACTTTCAGTTGTTACCGCCGCCAGTCGTTAAGCACTGCGCGGCGCCGGGATTGCTTTCTCAATGGGTTTGAACAAGCCCGGCAAAAACATAATTTTCTGGTGGTTGGATATGTCGTAATGCCGGAACATGTGCAACTGTTGGTGGGCGAATCCAGGACTGCAAATCCTTTCTGGAGCAGTCAATTCCTATTTTTCAGCTAAGAATCATTTGGCGAAGACCCATCTCATGTTCTAACTTTTTGGGGAACCTGGCTTGCCGAATCATTTGAGACCCGAGCGGGTGGGGCTGCGCATGTCTCGCCCACTCATTGCGTGCCGCAATGAAGTAGGGGTGGCCGCCGCCCGAAAATTAGCCTTACGCATGTACTGGATGCTGCGCACCCAAACAGGGTATCCAGACATCGTTCGCATCGAGAGCAGCTCGCGGGTGGCCCTGGTCGGAGAAAATGCCAGACCGACAAGTTGATTGAGCGCTCTCGCATCCCGCAATAAGGCGGGTGTTCGCATTGAAGAATCATGGTCGCAGTTAAGACCGTATCGATGGGTGGTGTAACGATGGGTTCCACCGTCAATGATTAACGCGTGAGTTTGCGGAATCCTGATCCTCAACCACTTCTGGCCAACTCAGCGGAATCAAAACCTGCACAGGACAACTATGCACTTGACAACGCCTTCACTCTTATCGAGGGCCACCCGCCTCAGGTCTCAGAATGGTCGGGCCTCGCCGACAGCCTAATTTGCAGGCCAGCTATCAACAAGCCAAGTAATGCACCCGCTATAAAACCGAAGGCCTGCGCCAAGCTGAAAGAAGAAATCGGTAGTAATGGCCCGAAGAAAAGACCTATTAGCCCGACAGTTACCGACCAATAGATAACTCTACCTAGTTTGGAGTTGGATTGACCAAAGATACTTCCGAATCCAAATCCAATGGAACCTCACCACACCGTCGAAATAGAAATTTCTCGAAGGTTCAAGAAATAACCTTGCGCATACCAGCCTAGATAAAGACCTACAAGGGACATTCCCAGCGTCCACAGCGCCCGTTTCATTCCCTATCGCCCGCCCTTGCCCGAGGCTCCCGAAGGAGGTTTCCGCAGTGTGTAGGCTAAATTTGTCGTCCATGTCCCAACGGTCGTCATACGGTGTCTTGGGATTCTGAAGGCAAGGAGTCGTAAGTTGCGCTTGACCGTAGCAGGATTCGCGTTTCTTAATGAAATACCACGAAAGATCGTTTAACCACCCGTTTATTATTCCACTTCCGGGTCGTCGCCGTCCCTCGTCAGAGAGTTCCTGTATGCAGTTCTTGCAACCAGGCCATTCTCGGTGACCGTGATCGAGTACGGACCGGTCGCCAGATTGGCGGAGATGGTGACCCGGATGCTGGTGTCACTCCACGAAACTATGGTTCCCGACACCGCTACCCCGTTTTGGGTAAATTGCACCAGGCTGCTTCCCTGGGTTGCGCCAAAACCGGTGCCGATCACTCGAATCGTGCCCCCTGGAGCCGCGCTGGGCGGCGCTACCGAATTGATGATCGGATTGTTGATCTGGAATGCCGTACTCGAAGGCGCCGAAATGCCATTCACCACCACGGTGATCGGCCCGGACGTTGCGCCGCTGGGTACCAGGGCGACGATCTGGCTATCGCACCAAACCATTTTTTATACCAATCCGGCCGCCGACCGAAAACAGGAACTCTAAAGTTCGATGTAGCGTGCAAGCCAGAAAACAGCGTGGCCGCCGGAAAACTCCCGTCTGTCCCCGGTTTGTCCCAATCTATCGGGAGAAGTTTTTTCGCTTGACATCGCCTTTTATAGAACCAGGCCGACAAATTTACTTAGTTTCCGCACCCCGCGCTCCGGTTCCCTGGCAGATTGATTTGTAAAATTTGATTGTGGGTTGCAGCCACAATCCGTGATGGCGATGCGGAAAACGCTACCACGTCCTCTGCATGTTTTATTCCGCGCCAAGTTGCGCCGGAATCTGTGGTGGCTAAGAAACCATTTTCTCCGAGGCCAAACCCCTCGCAGGAATCGATGAATGCCAGGTCGCCAATGGGGCCGGAAAACTTTGCCATAGGTGACAAACTGCCTCTTGCGAGCTCTCCGGATAGTACTGTCCCGTTTTTTTCACTTATCCAAAATCGCGTCTGCAAGATTGCTGCACCGAGTGGATAAGCTTCCTCTTGAGCGTTGTCTAACCCATCTTCTGCTCCTGCCCTCCAGGACCTCCCACTGTCAATCGATGTGAAGACGATGTACGGGCCGATAACAACCGCGGAAGATCCGCTAACAACAATTTTGTCGAGCGGACCTATGCCTCTCGGCAGTTGAACCTGCTGCCAAGTCCTCCCATTATCGGCGCTCCTCAAGAGTGCGGGAGCCCACATGCTGGGAGATTCAGGCGTTGAAGCCACGTCGCCAGCATATTTTGGCACTTCATTTCGGCTTTTCCGACCTATGGGAATACTGCGTTGCCCAGCCATCAACAGCCACGTTCCCGCTTCATCTCCTCTTATCGTTGAAAAGTTCGCCAGAGATTTGGAGGCTGTACCTTTCCTTTTCCATTGTCTCCCCTGGTTGGTGCTTTCGAAGACCAATCCATCCGCTAATGCAAAGACATCCGCTTGGGTTCTCGACCAAGCTGACTCGAAGGTACTCGGCCCTTTGCCACGCCCGACTTGGCCAGTTTTATGCCATGTTCTTCCCCCATCTTCGGTAGCCCAAATACTATGAGCCCTGATGAGTAGGCCGTGTTTGCTCCTCACGCTAAAGGAAACTGTTCGATCATTCCTATCAGATGTGATTGCCGCCAGGGCAGAAACCTCTGCATCAATAGCGAGCTGCTTCCCTAGATCGAATTGGGTTTCCACAACAGCCCCACTGAGCGGAGCCACGATAGCTAACAGCAAAAAGGCAACAGGTGTTACTCGAAATTTTTTCATGAGGTTCAATTCTGACAATCGGTCCCCGCCACCCGCGAAGCCAACATTCCGCGGTAGAGCATGGCGGCATGGGCCACCCGGCCGGCCTATGCCCTCCGCTCCGCGTCTCGCTTCCAGTTTTTTCGATGCTCCTATCATCACCGCTTCGCTGTCTTTCCTTGTGCCATTTTCTCTTCCCCTTTCTTTCGCCGAAATCATATGTAGTTTCGTGCGGATTGGGGGGAGCGGGTCACCACGATATCTGCGGCAGCCGACAGATGCTATAGATCCAGAATGGAGCGTGCTCCTCGACTCTCTTGTCGGAGACATCTCTGAACTCCAAAGCATCTTCGTAAGTATTCAATAGGCCGAAGTCGTTCAACCGTCCAACCCATTTTGACTGTAGCTGCCCCTTGTCTTCCGGAGTATAGCCGCAGTTCGTTAATCCGCTGATCCCGGAGGCATCTGCAACATCGAAGCCAAGGAGTTCGCTACCAGCGGGAACTTCGCTGGGCTCAGTGTGTTCCACTGTCATTCCACATTGAATGCCTTCTGGGAGCGTGTAAGAGATCGTATCTCCCGCAAATGACCTTTCGGAAAACAGAGTGATGGCGATAGGAACCCCTTGCGCATTCGCTTTTTTGTGGCACTCGTAGTGGGCTTTCATCTGTTCTAAATTGAGCCAGTACTTGCCATCGTCTATGAACGCATCTACCTCGATACTTCCATAAGGAAGCTTGCTCGCTTCTCGAAAAATGTTCGAGTAGAAGACTGACGGCCACACCAAAGGATCTTGGAGAGCGGCCACTCGATCTCCGGTCGTAGCAAGAATTGACTTCGAGTTTCAGCATCCCAAAATGAGTTTGCATAATCATCTTTGTGCAGCCGGATATCGAAGCGCATGAGTCTCTGGTACACGGGCGACCTCCTCCGGCAGGATTAGTTCTCTAGGATCATTCCTGGATCTGCCACTCTCAAAAATCGATCAGAATATCGAAATGTGCCAAGAGATTTCTTGCTGGTGTGGTTCTTTGAGGCTTCCTCAGCCCCAAATTCAACTTCAGTACTGGGGCAGAGCGAGAAATCTACCTTAAGTGCTTGAAAAGATTGGTCGGGGAGAGAGGATTTGAACCTCCGACCCCCTGGTCCCGAACCAGATTCCAAGCATTATTGAAATCTGTTGAAATTTGTTGATTCTTAGTGATTGGTATTGAACGGCTTGCACATGGCTAGTGGAAAGCGGTTGATCCTTGTGGAATCTTGGATGCTTTAACGACCACAAAATCGACTACAGTCCAGGGTTGCGCCCAAGAGACTGAATCACTTCATTGTTTTTACCAGATTGTTTTTACCAGCGGGTCCGGGCGAGCAATAACTTTTCAACCAGTTCAGCAGCTACCGGCTTCGAGAAGTAGTAGCCCTGGCCGAAGTCGCACCCGAGAGACCTTAGATTATCTTTGTTCTCCAGGGTTTCCACTCCTTCGGCAATGGTCCTGATTCCCAAATCCTGAGCCAGATGGACGATGGCCCTGACGATTCCAACATTCTGGCTGGCACTTGTAATGCGGCTTACGAATGCGCGGTCGATCTTGATGTAATCGAACTTAAAGCGGTTCAAATAGCTTAAAGAAGAATATCCGGTGCCGAAATCATCCAGCAACAGTGGGATTTCCATTGCTCGCAGGCGGGATATCAATTCGCTGGCAACGTTGATATTTCCGATCATGATGCTTTCAGTGACCTCGAGCCGCAACATCCCTGGCGGCAAGCCGTGCTCGGCGATCACAGCGGAAATATAGTCGCAAACATCGGCTTGGCGAAAATCCTGGGCGCTCAGGTTGACGCTGATGTAGAAATCAACCTCGCTGGGGAATTGCTCGCGCCAGATGCGCGCCTGGGTGCACGCCTGGCGAAGCACCCATCGGGTGATGGGAACGATCAGTCCGGTTTCTTCTGCCAGGGAGATGAACCGGTCGGGCGGGACCGCCCCTTCCAAGGGATGCCGCCAACGAATCAGAGCTTCCATGCCGGTGATGATGCCGGTTTCGAGGGAAATAATGGGCTGGTAGTTGAGAAAAAATTCCTGGCGTTCGATGGCTTGGTGCAGGTCCGTTTCCAATTGCTGCCGGGTCACGATCTGCTCGCGCGTCGCCGGGTCGAAAACCACACGTTGCGCCCGCCCATCAGCTTTGGCCTTGGACAGTGCGATATGCGCGCCACGCACCAGTTCTTCGGCGTCTTCGTAGCCCGAAGTGACGCAGGCAATTCCCATGCTGGCGGTGGTGAAGACGTTCCGCTCGCCGATTTTGAAGGGCTCCGCGAGGGTGTTCTGCAATCGTTCAGCGGCAGACAACGCCACCTGCGTCGACCCGATGTCGAACAGAAGCATGGCAAACTCGTCGCCTGCGAGACGCGCAATCACCAGATCTTCTGGCCGCAGACAAGTTTCGAACCGGCGGACCGCCTGGGTCAGCAGCTCGTCTCCGGCGGCGGGGCCCAGACTATCGTTGATGTTCTTAAACCTGTCAAAGTTGAGAACGATGACGGCGAGTAGGTATCCCGGGTTCTGGCGCGCTCGCTGTTGCGCGCGGCGCAATCGATCTATAAAGTAGCGCCGGTTGGGCAAGCCGGTCAGCGCGTCATGAAAGCTGGCATGGCTGAATTGCTTCTCCAGATCCTCTCTCTGTTGAATCTCATCACTAAGCCTCTGGTTGACAACTCGCAGGCGTTGGTCGCGACCCATGACCGCGATGCGAAGCTGCTCGGGGCGTTGCGCGAGGTCATGGGCCAGAACGCCCGTGAAGAGCGCCAAAATCGCCACCAGCATGCCATTCGAGACCAGGAGCCTCCATGGGAGCCAGCCATTTGCCGGCGCCACGGCAAGGAACCAGCGGTCGTGAGTCGCGTGAATCACCTGCTTGATGGGCGCCTCCAGATCGGAATCCGCGGAGCCTGATACTTTGTGTGGCTGCGAATTATCGGCTGTGAAATAAGAGAGCTGCCAATTAAATCCCGCGCCGGCTAACTTGTCCAAGCCGGCCGAACGCAGAAGATTGTCCAAAGGAACTGCAGCAGCCACCCATCCCGCAAAGTGGCGTGTACCGGAAGCCGTGCCGAAAACCAAAGGCTCGCGGATGATGACGATCCATTCGCCGGTCGCAATCCGTACCGGATTCAGCAATTCGGGACTTTGCGGTAGTGCGGCGACGATATTAGGATCGACGTTCCATCCCGTGGCCAGCAGGTCGGTCAAAACCGCTGTCCGATCTGGATACGCGAAGCGGAACGTTACTTTGCCGCCGGAAATCAGGAAGAGTTTATGCTCGTCGGAGTCAGGGGCGCCGGCAGCGGCAAGTGCCGCAAAATTCTCCACCGACCCGCGGCTTCTCAATTCGCCGGTGAGATTCTCGACGGTCGCAAACTCATGTTCAATCTCTTGCTCGATCGAGTACGCTGATGTTTCGGCGAGTTGCCTTGCGGCAGCGTGTTGCTCCGCCAGCCGTCGCTGGACGTTCAGTTTTATCAGCGAAACCCCGGCCAGAATTACGATCGTGATGAGGATGGCTGCGGGTATCAGGGCCGGGTTCTTCTTTGACATAAAGAACTTCAATTCACCGCTTTCGGATGGGCAATTTAAAGCTCACCGTCAGCGATCTTTTGTGGGTCGCATTCAAATTCAAAATATCGGCAACCAATGTCAGGTCGAAACGGGACAAGGGAGCGCGAAAGCCGACAAATCCTTCCCTCAGGTCCCGCTGGAGTGGCGCACGGCCGACGTTCACGTTGAAAATCTCCGGCGTGGCCCGGCCCACAGCAAAGCCGCTTAACACGGTTATTTTTCTGACGTTGACATCGAACCGGCCCGCGAAGAACTCGGTGCCGACATTCCCCCCGGCGGAATGAGCGTAGGTAAAGTCTGTGGCCAAACGGCGCGCCGGCACGAAGATGATTCCGGTCTTGAGTAGGCTACCGTGGGTGGCGGCGATGCGGATATACTCATCGGCGAATTTGAGATAAAGCCGTTGAGATACCTTATAAGATAGGCCGCCTTCATAAATCTGGTAATAAAATTCGGCGCCGGGGGTGCTTCCCCCGCCAACGCTCGCCTGGCCTTGCAGGGTGAATCGCGGGCGCGGGCGAAATGAAGCGCCGACCCGGCCAAAAGCCCAGTGGCTATTCGAAATGGCGAAGACCGCGACTCCTCCGGTATACGTTCTTCCATTCTCGCCGGCATGCACCCAGTCAACCGACCCGTTTCCTCCATTCACGGCCGGAACGAAGTGGTTCCACTCACCGGCGACGATCAATGAATCCGTTCCCGGAGTGGCTGCGGGAGCAAATTCTTCCTGGCCTCCAGACAAGCCCAATCCGTAGGCGACCGTGAAAGGAGGAGGCAGGCCGGCGGTGGACCCGGGCTTTGACTGAACCACGACGGCAGGCGAACTGGGGTTACTGCGGGGTAAAGCAGGGGAGTAACTGAGGGCCGATTCGGAGATCTGCAATCTCTCGTGAATCGAGCCGCGCATTCTCCGGGCCTGATCGTTTTCCGGCTGCAAAATGATAATTCGATCAAGAGCTTTGGCCGCCTCCGCATCCTGGTGCATATTCTCCAGGGCTTGAGCCTCAAAAAACAGGAGGTTTGGATCATTCGGCCTGAATGTCAGGGCGCCACGCGCTAACTGTTCGGCTCGCTCCGGGTGTCCGGACCAGAGTTCTACGTTGATCAACGCGGGGAGCGCGTCACCATGAGCCGGGTACTTATCAAGCACGCGAGTCAATTGAACGCGCGCATCGTCATATCTTGCTTCCCACGAGAGCACGATCCCGTACAGGGTGAGGGCGTCGGTGTCGGCGCGGCGATCTGCCAGGCGCCCTTCCAATATTCTGAGGGCTTCAGCCCGGTCTTTCCCGCCCGCCCTGGCCAGGTCGCGCGCATGAGCAACTACAGTCTCTTGAGGCCACGCATTCAGCACAGGAGAGAAGGCTGCTAACAAGACCAGGCAGGGCACCAGCGATTTTCTCCACGGGAAATTATTAGGGCGTGTGCCCATCGAGGTTCTCATCGAGCCCGCCCGGCATTCTTGATATTCAGCACCGTAAATGCATCGGTTTCTCCGAGAATCCCGACGGCAACACAGCTTGCCACATAGGCGTCGCCGTTGAACTCAACTCGACGCTCCTGATAAGTGCGGCTGCCCAGTTCCCACCATCCTTCAGTGAGGTTGGCCTGCTGAAGCGGGATCGCGGCGTCGATGCCGGCCGCCAGGTCAGAAAACATGTGTTGTGCCGCTTGGTTGAAATAACGCACGTGCCGGCGGGCGCCAATCACGATCAATGCGCTATCCACTGCGCCCAGAGCGGCTTGCAGATTTTGCAGATCACTCACGTCCTGGATGTTCACGTATGCGAAGCGATGTCCACCGAGGCTCATGAGAACGACGCGAACTTTGGCTACGCGCATTTCGCCATCCACCCGGTACACCGCGAGCGGCGCCTCTCCGCCCGCGCCAGTGATCAGATCTTCAATCACGTCGGGGTAGGTGAATTCTACGAGGCTGAAGAGGTTCTGGTTCAGCAACGATTCAGGACGAAGCATCAGCTCGTGCATGAAGCTCTGGCTGGCCTGCGCGATCTTGAAAGTATCGGCATGTACCAGGGCGGCCGGCGAAGGGGAGGCTTGCAAGACCTCGGAAGAAAGGCTTTCCGCCCGGCTCAAAGCACTAGATGACGACTCGAGGCGGCCATACAGCCGAAATAAGAAGGTGCTTACAGATTCGGTCATCAGAGCGACTGTGAAGATGAGAACGGTGAATGAGGTGAGGAGCGCAAACAAATACGAGGGTGGTGGGTTCAGCCCGGGAAAAGGCTGGGGCGTGGTCACGATTCTCGAAAATACGCCGGTGAGCCAGAGCGGCGGCGAGCCGCCCTGGGTGACATACCAGCGGAGCTCGGGCGCATCAATCAAAGCGACGCCCAGGACCGTAGCTACCGCCAGAATGGCAGTCACGTAGGATTGCCAACTCACGAGCACCAGGCTGCCGGCCACCACGGGCAGCACAAAAATGACCAGGAATATTGGATTCTGCAGTCCGCCCGCCAGGTGCCAGACGAAGCCAAAGAACACCACTCCTGCGGCTTGCATCGAGCCAATTACAAGGAGGACAGAGCGTGGGCTGGAGAGACCCTCGGCCGCAAAAATACTGATAACGTAGGCGAAGGCATAACCGAAAAGGCTCCATGCCACCGGCGCGAAATTAATATCCAGAATGCGCAGATACCAGGGCAGGCCAACCGCAACAAAAATTCCGAAAACTGCCAGCAGCCAGATGTCGTCGACCAGGCGCTTGCGCTCCCGCAGCGAGCGAAGTTCGTCTTCCCCGGCCGCTGCGTCGAGCTTTATCATGGGTTCTTTTTAGGCCTGGTTACGCGATATTCGCCGCGCACAGGCTCATTAAATTTGTTTTCCGCGAGGGTATTGTTGTCCAGAAATGGGTTGGATACAACCCGACCGCTATCAAGCGGCAGAAAATCAAGGATCCTCAACCCGGCGAGAGTATTGTTCGCGGAACGGTTGCCGCGAAGAATGGGCGAATCTCCGATTACGATGATCCCGTCCAGTTGCTGGCTGAGCAAAACATTATCAGCGGCAACGTTAGGACCTGCTCGCTGGCCCAGAACGAATGCGATCCCGTAGCCGTTTTTGTAAACATGGTTTCTCTGGATCAAGGCATTACGCGATGCCCGCACCAGGATGGCTAGGGCCTGGTTGTGGTCGACTTCGTTGTTCTCGATCACAGCACCCTCGGTGGAATCGGCAGTGACGCCTGTCCCAGCGCCATTGCGGATCCGGTTTTCGCGCACCACCGCGCCCTGGCCGAGCAGATACACCGCGGTGTCCCGCGCCTTCACGAATTCATTGTTTTCAATCAGCGCGGGAACGTTTCCCAGCACCAGCGAGATGCGGTCGCCGTCGAATTGATTGCCCTTGACTTCAAACTTTGAGGCTTGCGGAAAATTCAACTCGCTGCGGCGCACCGCCCAAATCGCAGCCTCTTTATTAGCGCTGAACTTATTGGAGCGAACTATCGCTTCGGGCCCCGGCGTCGCCAGCCAGATTCCGATCCGGTTCCGATCGAAGGTGGAGTTCTCGATGACCAGATATTTTATTCCCTCGGCCACGTAGAGCCCCACGTCGCAGTTGTCGGTCTTGAGGTTAAGGACGCGAAGGCCTTCAGCCCGCACCAGGACCGCCTGCTCCGGGGCATTGTTGACTTGTATGTTGCTGATGGCGGAATTAGGAGCGCTGACGTCGAACACCGGTCCAAAACCGATTCCGGAGGCATCGATTTCAGGCATGACCCCACCGGCTTCGACAATAATGCCCAACGGGTTTACCAGCGGAGGCAGAGGGCTCTGCAGCACCACGCGGTTGGCGCGAAAGATAATCCTCGCGCGCTGGTTTGCGGAATCCGCGGCAAAAATTGCTTCCCGCAAGCTGCCCGTTCCGCGATCGGCGGTGCTTGTGACCTGAAATTCCTGCGCGGCGCGCAGCTCCGGCGAAAGCGGGCGGCGCGTGGCCACCCAGTGCTGCAGCAATGCGAGAACCCCGAGCAAGACCACCGCCCCGATCGCAATTCGATTGCGAAAATTACGCAGCATCTCGCCTTCCTGCAGAAGATTTTTGCAGAACGAATACTTTATGCCAGGACTGGCGCACCAGCCGGCGGCCAAGGATCGCATCCACCGGCAATGAAAGTGCAGTGACCGCTGCCAGCCCACCGATGGCCAGGGCCTTTGGCAACTTGGAGTAGTACGGCAAAAACCTTGTCTTCAGCGGCATCGGGTCAACGCCAGTCATGGCTTCGATGGTCAAACCGCAGTCCGCAAATAACTTCAGATAGGTCTGGCAGGTGCGCGCGGTGAAGATCGGGCTGTCGCAGCGTGCGTTGTGGCGCGAGGGCGCCGCCTCGATCAGAACCATGCGTCCGTCATCGGCAAGCAGGTCAGTGAGCCGCCGCAAAGCTTCCTGCAACTGGCTCGTTTCGAGAATGTGCTGGAGAACTGTGACTCCGAGTATGAAGTGGTAGCGATGACCTGTTTCCAGAGTGGCCAGGTCCCTGGTAACGAACTGGCATCGGTCAGACACGCCGGGAACGTTGGCTCGACGGGAGGCCTCAAGAACCATGGTGGGGCTGATATCGACGCCGGTCACGTAAGCGCCCCGGGCAGCCATGGCACGGCTCCACCTTCCGACTCCGCAGCCAATGTCTAATACCTGCTTGTCCACCAGCTTATCGAACCAATGCCGAAGAGCCAGGCGTTGGGTGAGCTGAATGGCGCGATTATAAAATTCCGGCATGCCATAGGAGCAGACTGCCGCCAGGCCATCGCCTGTGGTGGCAAAGCGGCGAGCGCGATCTTCCCAATAACCGGCGGAGGTACCGGCTCCCGGCATCGAGAATCCAAGACTACGGTTCAACACTTAAATCGCCTGCCCTCGCTTGGCCATGCCATTCGCCTTGTGTTGCCGGCGAAATGAGAGTTCATCCTGGAAATGATCCGCTAAAAGGCGGCGGCCCCAGATGCGAACGCTAAGCCAGTTCGCATACCCCACAGTGCACGGCACAATTTGGGCCAGCGCATAGAAAAAATAGAGGGGCGCCACCGGTAATAAGTACGCTCGCTCGCGCCGGGGAACCGCCCCGAACAGTGCGAGGAAGGAGAGCAGGGTGTACTTGACGAACGCCGCCAGAAAATAAACCGGCTCCGCGGCCTTCCAGTCTGGAACCACGCCAAAGCCGAACAGCATATCCAGACCTTTTGCCAGACTGAGGGATAAGATAACGAGTGCAATGATCTTCAGGGGATGCAACAACAGGCAGAAAGCGCCCATGTAAACGATGAATTGGTAGGCCGCGCTCAAGCGCCTGCGAGCAGCGCGCCGTATCTCGGTGAAATGTTCCAGGTAGACCTTGATCAAGCCAAATGCCCAGCCCACGCGCTGGGAAAACCAGCCGCTCCATGTTCGCTTGCCTTCGGTATCGACCACCAGGCGGGAGTCGTAATAGATATCTTCTCCGGCGCCCAGCAAAATCAGGGAGTTTTCCAGATCCTCGGCATACACCGATAGTGAATGCTGCTTGAAAATGGCTTCCAGCGCGCTGCGGCGGTAAATTGACACACCGGAATTGATTGCATGGTCGGCCAGGCTCATGCGGCCCAGCGAGAAGGCCATGCAATATTCAAGTCCCTGTAACCGCGCCAGAAAGCCATCCTTCCGAATGGCGATGCGGGGACAAAGCGCTGCCATGCCGCTGCGCTGGAACTCGAAGATCACGTTCTCCAGATGGGAGAGTTCGTCGGTGCGGGAATCGCGAATGGTAATGTCGGGGTCGATCACCAGCACGGTTTCGATTTCCGGCGGAAGCGATTGCAGAAGGCGGCGAATGGCGCCCGGCTTCTTGCGGTTCTCGTCACCTTCGAGACACCGCCATCCTGATTGACGGATTCGGCGAAAGGTATTGTCAGTGGAGGCGTCGTCGATGATCCAAATCCGCTCGCGATAGGCTTCCATCGCCTCCAGAAAAGCATCGATCTCATCTTCCGCGTTGTGAACGGAAACCATGATGGCGTATGGACGCAGATGCAGGCGCTTCTGGTAATCGGTGTAGCGCCCGATGTCGAGCGCGATGGAGGTGCCCGCGGTGCCGGTGGGCCCTTCCATCGATGCGTTGAGCCGGCGCAGATACAAACGCAAAATCAAGTCAAAGAAATCCACGAAAAAAACCACGTTGGCCAGCAGGTATAGAACGAGATTGAAGCTTCGGGCAAGCGATTGGGAGACAGTCAGGATTACCCATCCGGCCAACAGACCAGTCAGGGTGACCGCAGCGGGCACGATCCGCGATCGCGTCACATTACGCATTGACGAGGACGGCTGGCCTCGCTGCCACAGCAAATTGGCGGAGATCGGAACACTCTTGCGCGGACATGCGTGGCAAGCGCAGCAGCAGTTGCTCAAGCACCTCTGCTGGATCAGGAGCCGATTCGCCCAACTCTGCCAAAACCGGCGAGGCGCAAATTACCCAGACCAGCGATCGAACCCGGGAAGGCAAATGCGGCACGCGCGCTTCCAGATATTCGAGAAACTGATTATATTCGTTTTCGATGGCAACAATGGCCTTGCGCACCAGCGGCTTCATGGGCAGAATTTTAGCCGGCTGAAGCCATTCCACGCTGGCGCCGGCGACCGTCTGCCGGGTGTAAACCGTAAACGGCTCCAGCTCAGGGTCATTCGCCATGGCAGCTCCCGAGAATGGGATCACATAGGGATACATTCCTATTTCGCAGCCTGCGAGGAGCCACCGGTAACTCTGACGAATGGTTTCAGAGAGATCATGCAGGCCGCAACGGGGTGAGGTCAGGATGAGATCCAGAAATGGAGTAATTCCCAGATCGAGGGCCTTGGTCAAAATGCGATCCACATGGTTATATATGCAGCTCTTGTTGAATTCCTTCAGCACCCCTGGGGAAAAGCTCTCCACTCCGAATCCGAGGACGCGAAATCCTGCGTTCCGCATTGCAGTCAGGCGTTCGTCATTCATTGCATCGATCCGGTTGGTGCTGATGAACTGCAGATCGTGGGGGATTTCTCCGGCTTTGCGGGCCTCAATGATTGCATTACAAAGTGGGAGAATGCGGCGGTCCTGGGTGAAGACAAAAATGTCGTCCTGAAAAATGATGGTGCGCACCGCTGGATGCGCGGCAATGATCCGTTTGATCATGTCCATGCATTCATCCACGTCAAGGCGAGCGATACCGGCAGTCCCACCCTGAGCAGCGTTCAAGAAGTTGGTGGAAGAACAAAAGGTGCAACCCATGGGGCAATAGTTGAGGGTGATCAGCCGCACCGAGCGGACCTCGGATAATCGCGCTTCGCGGTCGGCCTTGACCGGCAACTCCCCGACTCGCAATGCGCTCTCCAGCCGCTCCCAATATGCAGGATAGGGCATTTTCTCGTATGGGGTTTTGGCGATTGCGCCGCTCAGTTCTTCTTTATTCAGCGCGGATTGCGGATGGCGATTGATAAAACCCAACTCGGTTTTCTCGGCGGTGCCGGGAATCGAATCGAGGGGCAGTTTCTGGCTCAGTCGCGCGGCCATTTCCAACAATGGCTTTTCACCTTCCCCGAGCACCACCAGGTCAAAAGGGCCGAGGGTGAACATCAGCTCGGGCTTGAAAGTGGCCTCCATTCCTCCGGCAACAATGACCGCCCGGGGAAGAACGCGGCGAGCCAGATGCGCCAACTGAAGGTCGTAGCGCAGCGTCATCCCGGTGGTGGAGATGCCGACCACGTCCCAATGTTGTTCACTTAAAATCTTTTCCAGCAGCGCATCCGGAGAATGTCCTTCACAGCAATTGGGATCGAAAACTGTGGCGGCAATCCCCGCGGATTCGAGGACCCCGGCGAGACGCCACACGCCGAGCGGCGGGGCCAGAAAGGTGTACTCTCCACAATGCGGGTCGTACGGCCCTACCAACAGAAACCGAGGAGAATATGATTGATCCTGGGTTTTAAGCAAAACTTCCTCCGGAAAACAGGACCTCATTTGCTGCCAAGGCCCGGCGCAAAGAGAGTATTGTACGGCCAAAAGTGTCCGGCTGTCGTTCTTCCAAACTCTGTCGACCGATCAATTCAATGAATTAGGCAAGCACGTGCCGGATTTGTAGACAGCCTACAAGCGTATGGCTAACCGCTTCGCCAGCCCACCCCCCGTCCCAAGCCTTGCATCCGCAGAACCGGGCCGGTGTTCTCAAGCCGCGTGCGATTCTATGCGCCGATCTCGGCATTACCCCGAAGATCAGAGACGACCACGTCGCCCATCTCGGGCCCTGGCTGCGCGTGCTGAAGAAAAACAAGCGCGGCGCGGCGATTTTCAGCGCCAGCCGCCCCGCGCCAAGTCCGCTACTTTTCCTCCGTTTTTGGTTTCGCGGGGATCATCCTCACGCCCGGCGCGGCGGCAGCTTTCTTCGGCTCACCTTGCGCTGCGTTCGAGACAGCCTCCCATCCCTCCCAGGTAGCGAGGCGGTCCGCATAAGCGGCACGCGCCCTGGACAAGGTCTGCGAGCCAAGGATGAACCGCATTGGTGGCTTCTCCGCGTCCACGATCTTCAGGATGGCTTCCGCAGTCGCTTGCGGATCGCCGCGTTCCGCGTTCGATAGTCCTCCAAAAATCTGCTTCCGAAGTTCGCCGTAGGCATCCATACTGGGCGCCATCTTCAGCGACGAGGGGCTTCCGAATTCGGTTGCATAGGCTCCGGGCTCGATCAGGGTCACCTTGATGCCGAAACTCTTAATCTCTGATGCCAGGCTTTCGTGAATTGATTCGATTGCAGCTTTAGAGGCGCAGTAGAAGCCGATCAGCGGCATGGGGACAATTCCAAGGGAGCTTGAGACGCTTACGATGTGTCCGCTGCCCTGTTCCCGCAGCAATGGCAATGCAGCTTGAAGAACGCGAACCGTTCCGAAGAAGTTCGCGTCAAATACAGCTCGAATGTCGGCCTCGCTTGCCTCCTCAACCGTGCCGACCAGGCTGTAACCGGCATTGTTGAGGACAACGTCCATTCTGCCGAAGTGCTCATGAGCCTGCCGAACAACCTGTTCCACTTGTTTGGCATCGGTGACATCCAGCGCCAGAGGCAGAACGGCGTCGCCAAATCGCTCCGCGAGATCGGCGAGGTCGGTGATGTTGCGGGCGGTAGCCGCAACCTTATCTCCACGCGCCAGCGCGGCTTCGGCCCAGACACGCCCAAACCCACGTGAAGCGCCAGTAATAAACCAGACTTTGCTATTCATATTTTTCTCCTTCGATCTTCGTTGTTGACGGGGGCGGCCTAGGCTCGTATTATTTGAGAGTAGACTCGCATAAGGATATTATTTGATCATTCCCTCGCATAAGTCAAGCTCTAAAAAAATTAGGGTTGTTCAGCCGCCGCGACGAGCCAATGGCAAGTTGCGGGTGGCCGCCATCTTGGAAGCAGCGGCGGCCGTGTTCGCCGAGCAAGGGTACAAAGGCGCGACGATGGCCGAAATCGCCGCCCGCTCCGGCACAAAGATCGGCTCGCTTTATCGCTTCTTCCCGAACAAGGAAAGCCTCGCAGACACGATCGTTGTGAGCGCCCGCGAAAACCTCGACGCGGCGTTCGATAAATTTGAGGCCGGCGTTCAAGCGCTAGCTGTCCAGGCTCTGGCAGACGATCTCCCGGCCATGCTTTTTAAGCAGGTCTTCAACAAGCCCGCGCTTATGAAACTTCTCGAAGCCAGTCAGGATTGGTCGGTTAAACGGGAGGAATTCCGGAGTGCAGCGCTGCGGCGCATTGCCAAAACGCTCATGATCCACAGCCCCGCCTTGCCGAAAAAGTCGGCAGGCGATATAGCTCTCGTCATTCTGCTCAACATCAAGGCGGTAGCTACGAACCCGGAATTGCCGCCCAGCGCCCTGGATGAGTTTCGTGACATGATCCGGCTCTATCTACAAAGCAGATTAGGATCATCGAAACCGGTGAAGCCCGGTCATCGCGAGGTCGAGACTCTCTGACCGAAGGCCCGGCGACCGGATTTGGTGACGATTCACATCGGGCAGGCTTTCCGGATTTCAGAGCCTAGCCGAAACGACCCCATTTTCACAACAAAAAGAGCGATCACTTGGGCAACCCCCGTCTCGGAGACTTGGCGGAACCCTTTTGGCGCTTCGGGTATCGCCGTTCGCATGGTCGGTTGAACTCGGAGGCTCGTCAATACCAAATCGACTACAGCACTGGGACAGACTAGCCAGATCGCACGCTTAAATGCTTGAAAATATAGGTCGGGGAGAGTGGATTTGAACCTCCGACCCCCAGGTCCCGAACCAGATTCCAAGCCTTATAGAAATCTATGAAAATTGGAGGAAATCTACTCTTTTATATTGAAGGAGTTGGCCGTCGCTATTTGGAAGTTGTAGCAAGATATTGAAGTGGGATGTTTTCAATGTCGCGAAATTACCTCCTGTGCTTCGCCAAAACTCTGTCGGGCCGTGAATTCAATAAGTTAGGTGAGCAACAATCCTCTGGTTTTTGATGTAGATTTGAGCCATGTTACACCTGCTCGGACTTCTTTTTGGACTAATGCGGCGTCTTGTACGCTCCCGCCGGGACCTGCTTTTAGAAAATCTGGCTCTTCGTCAGCAACTGGTTGTTTTAAAACGGCAGAAGCACAGGCCGATGCTCGCCAACATCGATAAATTGTTCTGGATTGCAGGTCGGAGATTCTGGTCGCACTGGAAGGGTTCTCTCCTGATTGTTAGTCCAGAAGCAGTGGTGCGTTGGCATCGAGCGGGGTTTCGAGCGTATTGGACTTGGCGTTCCCGTCATCAGGTAGTTTGTGGGCGGAAGCGCATTAGCAAAGAGCTTCGTGATCTTATCTTTAAAATGGTAACTGAGAACCCGACTTGGGGTGCGCCGCGCATTCACGGCGAATTACTAAAATTGGGCTTCGATCTTTCGGAGAGAACGGTCTCGCGCTGGGTGCTACGCGCGCCCAGAGACCCGGAAGCAGCAAGACGCTGGAAGGCATTCCTAAGTAATCACCGCGAGGTCATTGCCGCCATGGATTTTTTCAGTGTGCCTACTGTTACTTTCGGACTATTGTATTGTTTTTTCATGATCGGCCATGACCGCAGACGGATACTTCATTTTGGGGTCACCAGACACCCCACCAGCGCCTGGGTGGTACAGCAACTTCGCGAGGCTTTCCCCTATGATTCGTCGCATAAATATTTGATCTTCGACCGTGACACAAAATTCAGTGCCGAAGTCATGATGGCTGTGAGAGCTATGGGGAGCGAGCCCATTCGAACTTCGTTCAAGAGCCCTTGGCAGAACGGAGCAGCGGAGCGATGGGTGGGTAGCTGCCGCCGCGATCTATTAGATCATGTGATTGCCTTGAACGAAGCGCATTTGAAACGGTTGGTATCAGAGTACATCCGCTATTACCACGAGGATCGCACTCACTTGGGACTCGGAAAAGATACACCCCATGGAAGACCTTCGTCCGTGGAAACGCCGCACTCCCATGTTGTTAAGTTTCCCAGAGTCGGCGGTCTCCATCATCGCTACGACTTCGCAGCCTAAAAACCGCACAACAATTGCTTTTGGGGATTAGGAAGAGCTTGTGTTGTCCCTCGCCAAAACTAATGCAGGCTTTGTATTCAACCACTTGCAACAGAGAAGAAAAGATTGACTGCTATGATTTCGATCTATGATCCGCGCCTTTCGGCTACTACTTGCAGCCATTTCATGTCTTTTTCGTTCTCGTCGTGACCTCGTTCTTGAAGTACTGGTTCTGCGCCAACAACTTTCAGTTCTGACACCAAAAAGACCGCGACCACGATTCGGCG
>JBBQWT010000017.1:0-78452 GCA_038210375.1 Terriglobales bacterium
GATGACGAAGCGGCCGGTGGGGTTGATGAAGATCTTGGTCTTCCGATCGAGGAGCTTCTTCGGCAGCGCCTTCGCGATGACCTCCTCGCGGATGGCGGCGTGGAGCTTCTTGTTCGACACACCGTCGGCGTGCTGCGAGGAGAGGACGACGGTGTCGATGCGCGCCACCTTGCCGTCCACGTACTCCACGGTGACCTGGCTCTTGCCGTCCGGCCGCAGCATGTCGAGCCCCCCGCGGCGGGCCTTCGCGAGCTGGCGGGTGAGCGCGTGCGCGTAGTGGATGGGCGCCGGCATCAGCTCCGGCGTCTCGTCGCAGGCGAAGCCAAACATCATGCCCTGGTCGCCGGCGCCGCCGGTGTCAACTCCCTGGGCGATGTCAGGCGACTGCGCGTGGATCGAGGAGATCACCGCGCAGGTCTGGGAATCGAAGCCATAGTTGGCGTCGGTATAGCCCACGGAGCTCACGGTGCCGCGCACCACGGCGGGGAAATCAACATAGGCCTTGGTGGTAATTTCACCGGAAATGACGACCAGGCCGGTGGTGGTCAGGGTCTCGCAGGCTACCCGGCTGTTGGGATCGTCGGTAAGGCAGGAATCAAGGATGGCGTCAGAAATCTGGTCGGCAATTTTATCGGGATGGCCTTCAGTCACCGACTCGGAAGTGAATAAAAAACTCTCTCGCGAAGACAATGCAATCCTCCTGGGTAGACCTGGTGTGATGGATGCTCCGGCGGGTCAGCGATGAAGTCGGGTGCGGGAAGCAAACACTGCTATTGGGGCACTATGATTGCGAAATGTTTACTCTAAAAAAGATACCAGAAAAAAACGGGGCGAGCAATGAAAGAGCACCCATTCTGCCTGCATGGAAAGAGCGTTTGCCGCAATTCAAAAGTCGCACTCCAAAAAAAGTCAAGGGGTTAACACTGAATGGTCATCTACCGCGTTGAAGTGTCGCTCTGCACGGCGTCGCGGGTGATGACGATCGACTTGTTGTGCTTGTCGGAAGCCTGGGCGGGAAGGTATTCGCCGTTGCGGGAAATTTGCAGTCCACCGGCGTTGCCGGTGTTGATGACCACCCGATCGGTGGCGTTGAACGATTTCTGATCGCCATCCTTAAGCACGCCCTCCAGCACGCGCTTGCCATCGGCGCTGATCGATACCCAGACCCGCTCGCTGGCCTTGACTTCCACCAGAAAGGCTTGGCTTGAAGCCTGCGCGGAGGGCGGCCCCGCCACCGAACTCGACGCCGCGGTCATTGGCGCGGTTGAGTTCGCCGGCGGGCTTCCGGTGCCGGCAGCGGAATTAGGATTCGTAGATCCCGGATTCGTGGATACCGGTCCCGCCGGGTCGTTCGCCGGCGCGGGCGCGGTGGACTCGGGGACGGCGGTGGTTTCGGCCGCGCTCGATGTGATATGCATCTTCTCCAGCCACTTCATGCGCCAGCCCAGGTAACCCAGGCCCGCGAGCGCCAGCAGCACCAGTACGATGGCCACGATTTTTCCGGAATGAGATTCTTTGGGCGGCTGGGTCTGATACACCTTTTGCAGAGTCTGCCCGAACGGAGCGGGCATCTTTTCGGTTCGCGCCGCCTGAAAATCAGCCACCGCCTGCTCCTCGTCGATGCCCAGGTAACGGGCGTAGGCGCGCACGAATCCCTTGTTGAATATACCGCCGGGAAGCTTTTCAAAATCTTCTTCTTCCAGGGCTTGCAGTGACCGCACCCCAATTTTGGTGGACAAGGCAATTTCCTGCAGGGAAATGCCGCGCATCTCGCGCTCCCGTTGCATGTTCTCGCCAAATGTCCCCATGACTTGCCCCTCTTCACGCTTCTACTGATTAAAAAGCGCAGGAAAACCCTTCTCCCGCGCCTTCGCATCCTGGGCCGGCGGCGATTCTCCGCCTGAGCTGATTTCCCAGTAAAAATCATAGGGTGGCGCACTCGGCCTGTCAATTTCAGGTATTCGCATTGCAACCATCGTTATTCCGGGCGATTGCAATCGCCTGAGTGGTAAAATTCCGCAGGCACCTCTCCCGGCAAGAACCCATTGCCCTTACGAGTGCGGGCATTTAAACTTCACATTAAGAATTCCCTGTCTTAACACGGGATAGGGGCCAGGCGAACCAGAGACTCCGATGACAGAGGTCATTTCTCCCGAAAAAAAACGGCAGTTACAGGCCGGCTCCATCTTTCACGATGTGGCCAAGGCGCTGACCTCTTCGCTTGACCTCGATTCGATTCTGCAAACCATCATGGTAAAGATGGCCGAGTTCTTCCGGCCCGATACCTGGTCGCTGCTCATGGTTGACGAGCTCACCAACCAGCTTTATTTCGCCATCGCCGTGGGCGAAGCTTCCGAGGCGCTGCGCGACATTCGCCTGGAGATGGGTGAGGGCATCGCCGGCTGGGTGGCCAAGCATGGCGAGTCGCTTATCGTCCCCGACGTGTATAGCGATCCCCGTTTCACCAAGCGCATCGATGAAATGACCAAGTGCCGCACCCGCTCCATCCTGTGTGTGCCCTTGAAATCGAAACACCGCGTGCTGGGCGTCATCCAACTCATCAACTGCGCCGCGGAAAGCTTTGGCGAGAACGAGATGTTCTACCTGCACGCCTTGTGCGACTACGCCGCCATCGCCATCGATAACGCGCACGCCGTGGAAAAAATTCAGGAACTGACCATCACCGACGATTGCACCGGCCTTTATAACGCCCGTCATCTCTACACCACGCTGGAAAGCGAGGTTTACCGCTCGGCGCGTTTTGGCTACGAGTTCACCGTGGTGTTCATCGATCTCGATTACTTCAAGCGGGTGAATGACACTCACGGCCACCTCATCGGCACCCGTCTTCTGCAGGAAATCGGGTATTGCATCAAGAGCCAGTTGCGCTTGATTGATTTCGCCTTCCGCTATGGCGGTGATGAGTTTGTGGTGTTGCTGCCCCAGACGGATAAGGAAGCGGGGACCGTGGTGGCGACGCGCCTGCAGGAAATGTTGCGTGAGATGGTGTTCCTGAAAGAAGATGGGCTCAATCTAAGAGTCCGCTGCAGCATCGGACTGGCCACTTATCCTGAAGATGCGACCACCGCGCACGAGATCATCCGCCAGGCCGACGAGATGATGTATATGGTGAAAAATTCCACCCGCGATAACATCGCGGTGTGCAAGCGCGGGCTGCTGGCCTTACCCAGCGGAACCGCCGCAGGCGCCAAAAAAGCGTAGGGCTGTACTGCTTGAGAAGCCGCGCGGCTCGCCTGAACCTTGACCGGTTTTCCTGCTGCTGGAATTACTGCTGCTGATTTACTGCTGCCTGGGCTTGCGCTGTTCCAGCGCGGGCGTCTTCTCCACCGGCGCTGCCGCAGCCGCGGAGGGTTTCCAGGCCGCGCTGTTGGTGGCGGCGTTGGCATCCACCCCAAAATCATATACCGACAGGTTCATCTGTTCGCCCAGCATTTCGACCAGCGCATATTCGCCCGGCGCCAGCGCGGCGGTGGGAGAAATTTTGATCCAGCCGCCGGTCATAGTCGTGATCGTAGTATCGATCCGGTCTGCTTTTTCTTTGACCTTGCCCATCAGGCTGATGTTCAAATTGCCCAGCACGCGTACCGCTTTCTGCGGTTTCAATCGCACGATCACGAACTTTCCCGGGGTGGTCGGGTACACCGTCATCACCCCTGATTTTTTTGCATTCGCGGCGGCCGGCGGCGGATGGGGTATGGGAGGCTCATCATCGTAGGTCTCGCTGACAAAAAACTCCGGCCGGTTTATGTGGGCCTGCACCGTCGCGCGAGGGCCCTTCAATTCGATGGTCTGTTTGGCGCCGGTGGGCAGCGGGTTGATGATGGCGCGCATGATGTTCTTGCCCATCTGGCGGTTGACCGCGCCGTTGTTAGGGTTCAGTGGCACCAATTGCACTCCCGTGGCGGCTTTATCCAGCAGGTAGGCGCCGCCCATATCGGGCAGCCGCACCCCGGGGGCCACCTCGGGGGTCTTGGCCTCTTCGGCCTTGCGGTCGGCCTCGTCGGCGGCCGCGTCCTTGATCTCTTCTTCGGTGAGCTTCCCGCCGGTCTTCTTGAATTTCTCGGTCGCGTCCCAATCCACCAGCGATTTAGGAATCTCTTCCCAGGCAAATCGCTCGGCGCTGTAATAACGCACGCGGTTTCCGGTGATTTTATATTCGGTCACTGCCTGATAGGTTCCATCCTTCAAATACAGGCGCTGCGCCCGCGATGCCTGGGCCTGCGCTGCCACCGGCGTCAAAGATAAGAACACAACCGGCCAGAAACCGGCCACCAGCATGGCTGCAGCCAGCAGGCTGCGATTAAGCCCTCTCTTCGCCATATTCGCAATTTTGACCGCCATGATGATTGGATGCTTCCGCATCGCCGAAGATGAAATTGTTCGTCGTTTTTAATTCCTTTCTTGCCGGTTCCAGTGGGAAAAGATTTCTGGCATAATTGGTCGTGCACCCCTCCACCCTGCACCACCTGACTCCCACATTCAAGACGAGGTACCGATGTCAGCAAAATTCATATTTGTGACCGGCGGTGTGGTGTCTTCACTGGGCAAGGGATTGGCGGCAGCATCACTGGGCTGTCTTTTCGAGAGCCGCGGACTCAAGGTCAGCCTGCAGAAATTTGATCCCTACCTTAACGTCGATCCCGGCACGATGTCTCCGTTCCAGCACGGCGAAGTGTTTGTCACCGACGATGGCGCGGAAACGGATCTTGACCTGGGTCACTACGAGCGCTTCACCCACGCCCGCCTCACCCGTGACAGCAACTGGACAACCGGCCGCATTTACGAGCAGATCATCACCAAGGAGCGCCGCGGCGACTACCTGGGCAAGACCGTGCAGGTCATTCCCCACGTCACCAACGAAATCAAGGCGGCGATGAAAAAGGTTTCGCAGGGTGTGGACATTACCATCGTGGAAATCGGCGGCACCGTGGGCGATATCGAATCGCTGCCCTTCCTCGAAGCCATCCGCCAGATGCGCCAGGAATTGGGCCGTGAGCACACCTTGTTCGTCCACGTCACTCTGGTGCCCTGGATCGGCGCGGCCGGCGAATTGAAGACCAAACCCACCCAACACTCGGTCAAGGAGTTGCTCAGCATCGGCATCCAGCCCGACATTCTTCTATGCCGCACCGACCGTTTTCTCACCCGCGACATCAAATCGAAGATCGCGCTGTTTTGCAACGTCGAAAACGACGCGGTCATCACCGCCAAGGACGTGGCCAGCATCTATGAAGTCCCATTGGTGTTCGCCCAGCAGGAAGTGGACACCCTGGCGCTCAAGTACCTGCACTCCAACGCTCCCGGGCGCGACCTTTCACGCTGGGAAGAGCTGGTACACCGCGCCAACAATCCGCGCGACGAAGTCACCATCGGCCTGATCGGGAAATACGTCGAGTATGAGGATTCCTACAAGTCTCTGAAAGAAGCGCTGGTGCACGGCGCCCTGGCTGAAAATCTCAAGCTGAACCTGGTGTGGGTGGAAGCCGAGGGCCTCGAAACCAAAGACCCCGCCGATCGCCAGTATGAAAGCCAGTTGCAGACCTTCGACGGCATCCTGGTGCCTGGCGGCTTCGGCAAGCGCGGCATCGATGGCATGATCAACGCCATTCGCTATGCGCGGGAAGAAAAAGTTCCCTTCTTTGGCATCTGCCTGGGCATGCAGACGGCGTGTATCGAATATGCGCGCCACGTTTGCGGCCTGGAAAACGCCGATTCCAGTGAGTTCGATCCCAGCACGCCTCACCGCATCATCTATAAGCTGCGTGAATTGCGCGGCATCGACGAGCTGGGAGGCACCATGCGGCTGGGGGCGTGGGCGTGCCAGTTGCAGCCCGGTTCCCTGGCCGAAAAAGCCTACGGCGTGCTTGAAATCAGCGAGCGCCATCGTCATCGCTACGAATTCAATCGCGAGTACGAGGCCCTGCTTACCGGGGCGGGACTGCAGATCACCGGCGCCACTCCCGATGGCACCTACGTGGAAATTGTGGAGTTGCCCAGCCATCCTCATTTCATCGGCTGCCAATTCCATCCTGAATTCAAGTCCAAGCCGCTGGAACCGCATCCGCTGTTCCGCAGCTTCATCGCCGCCGCCTATCTTCACCGCTCCTCCCGCATTTCGAAGAAAAACACCAGCGTGGAAGAGTTGTTCCTGCGCTCGCGGCACTGAGGCCACGCATGCCGGAAACTTTTAAGGCGGGAAACATTACGGTAGGCGGGGGCTCAGGCTTCTTTCTGATCGCCGGGCCGTGCGTGATTGAGGGCGAAGCCCACGTCATGAAGATGGCCGAAGCCATCGCCGCTATCGCCGGCGCGCTCAAGCTGCCCTACATTTTTAAAGCGTCATACGACAAGGCCAATCGCACTTCCCTCGCAAGCTTCCGCGGCCCTGGTCTCACCGAAGGCTGCCGAATTCTGCGCAAGGTGCGCGATACCCTGGGGTTGGCGGTGCTGACCGACGTGCATTTGCCGCAGGATTGCTCGGCCGTCGCCGAAGCCGTGGATGTTCTGCAGATTCCCGCATTCTTGTGCCGCCAAACTGATCTACTGGCAGCCGCCGCCGGCACCGGCCGCGCCATCAATGTGAAGAAAGGCCAGTTCGTCGCGCCCGGCGACATGCAGCACGCGGTGGATAAGGTGCGCGGCTCCGGCAACTCCAAAGTTTTTCTTACTGAACGCGGCAGCTCGTTTGGCTATCACAACCTGGTGGTGGACATGCGCTCGCTGGCCATCATGCGCGGCATCGCCCCGGTGGTCTTCGACGCCACCCACTCGGTGCAGTTGCCTTCCGGGCAGGGCGGAGTCAGCGGCGGCCAGCCGGAATTCATCCCCTTGCTGGCGCGGGCGGCGGTCGCCGCCGGGGTCGATGGAATTTTTATGGAAGTGCACGACAATCCCGCGGCAGCCAAATCCGACGGGGCCAATGCCATGCATTTGGCGAAGCTGCGCGGGGTGCTGGAGCAATTGATGGCGATTGATCGCGCGGCGCGCGGCCAAACAGCGGTCTAGACCTTGACCTGCGATTCGTTTCCCCAGGTTACGGGAATGTTCTCGCGCTTCAGCATGGTCTCAAAATTTACTTTATCGACGGCCTTGAGATAGGCCTCGGCGGGTTCCACCAGTTTCTTCTTGACCAAGTCGATCAGCGAATCGTTCAGCGTTACGTTGCCCTTGGCTTTGCCGATCTGCATGGCCGACGGGATCTGTGTGGTCTTGGCTTCGCGAATCAGGTTGGCGATGGCGCCGTCGGCAATAAGCACTTCAATCGCGGCAATGCGGCCTCCCCCGATTTTCTTGCACAGAGTCTGCGCGATCACTCCTTTGAGCGATTCAGAGAGCATGATGCGGATCTGCGACTGGCGGTCCGCGGGAAACTGGTCGATGATGCGGTCCACCGTGCTGGGCGCGGTGGATGTATGCAGCGTACCAAAAACCAGGTGGCCGGTCTCCGCGGTCTCGATGGCGATGGCGATGGTCTCCAGATCGCGCATCTCGCCCACTAGAATAATGTCAGGATCCTCACGCAGGGCGGCGCGCAGCGCGTCTTTAAATGAGGACGTGTGGCTGTGCACTTCGCGCTGGTTGATCAGGCACTTCTTGTTGGGATGCACGAACTCGACCGGGTCTTCGATGGTGATGATATGGTCGGTGCGGTTGCGATTGATGTAATCCACCATCGCGCTCAAGGTCGTGGATTTGCCGCTGCCCGTCGGCCCCGTGACCAGCACCAGTCCTTTGGTCAGGTAGCATAACTTCAGAATGGCCTGCGAAAGTCCCAGGCTCTCGGCGGTAAGTATCTTGGCGGGAATGACTCGGAACACCGCTCCCATGCCCTTGCGGTCCATGAAGATGTTGCAGCGAAAGCGCGCATCTTCGCTATATTCGTAGGCAAAATCGGTGTCGTGGCGGTGACGGAATTCCTCGCGGTTTTTTTCCGGCATCAGCTCCCATAGCAGGCGTTCGGTATCGCGCGACAGCAGCGCCGCCGAGAAGCCGGTCATGTTCATCATGGTGCCGTCTTTGCGCACCATGGGCACCACGTTGGTCGAAAGGTGCATATCCGACGCGCCCATTTCCAATTGCACACCGAAATAGCGGTCGATCTCGTAGGGCGCGGTTTTGGCGGCGGCGGCGATAGAGGCCGGGGACGAAGTGGCGACTCGCGCCGGCGCTTCGGGGGCGCGCGGCTCCGGCTCAGCCGCTTTGACGGTTTCTCCCGCAACCGGTTTGAGAATCGCTTTCAACGCACTTCCTTCACGCGCAATCTTGAAGTCGAAGAAGCCCAGGTTACCCAGCGGCGCGCGGTATTGCACGCCCGGCTGGGTGGCCAGCGCGGTGCGCTTATCTTCGGGCAGGTACGGCGCCAGCAGGCGGTCGATTTCCGCGGAATCAAACACCGGTCCGGTGGTCTGGATGATGCCGCTGATGTCCATGAACACCAGTCCCTTGCCGGATTGAAACAGAAACTGCTGCGCTCCCTGGTTCAAAGGCGCGGCCAGCATTTCAACGATGCTGGCGGTGCCCTGCGCGGGTGCTGGAGGAGTTGAACTCATAAGGTAGGGCGTGTGACTTTCCCATCTTACTACCGAAGAATGGGTTCAACCGGTTACGAAAGAGTTTCCATGCTGGTGCATGGTTCGCGCCGCCAAGCGGAATTTCGGGGAGGCTTTTGTGGTTGGTTTCGTTCAAACGGTGTAATGATTCGCTGGAATCTTTGCTGCGACTGTAACTTCACCCTCCATCCGATTGTCATCTCGACCGGAGACCCCGGGATTTTGCGGGGCGTAGTAGAGAGACCTCGGGGCGGCTGTTGCTGTTGGTTTCGTTCACAAACGCTGTGATCATTAGCCGGGCACTCACTCCGCGCTTACTCTCACCCTCCAAACCATTGTCATCTCGACCGGAGACCCCGGGCTTTTGCGGAGCGTAGTGGAGAGACCTCGGGGCGGCCCTTGCTATTGGTTTCGTTCACAAACGCTTGTGATCATTAGCAGGGCACTCGCTCCGCGCGTACTCTCACCCTCCAAACAAATTGTCATGTCGACCGGAGACCCAGGCTTTTGCGGGGCGTAGTGGAGAGACCTCGGGGCCGCTCTTGCGGTTGGTTTCGTTCACAAACGGAGTGATCATGAGCAAGGCACTCGCTCCGCGCTTACTCTCACCCTCCAAACAATTGTCATCTCGACCGGAGACCCCGGGCTTTTGCGGGGCGTAGTGGAGAGACCTCGGGGCCGCTCTTGCGGTTGGTTTCGTTCTCTTCTGGAAATCGTTACACGGGTCTTTCTGCCTTCAACTTGTAAACCGGAACCGGATTTTCCCATTCCGCCGACAGATCAAGGCAATTTGGGTTCATCGATTCAATCAGCGCTTCCTTCTTTGATCTTTGCCAATGTTTCAGTTGTTTCTCACGTGCCGGCGCATGAGAATCTGACGGTATGTTTCGTAATACACCAGACGGTGGACTTTATACTTCGCAGTGAACCTATCGAAAACTCCGCTTTTATGTTCTCCCACTCTCACTCTTAAGCGACTACTGATTCCGATGTATAAAGATGCCCGGGTCTTGTTTGCCAGGATGTAAACGCAATTTTATTTTTCACTCATAAATCATTCCTCGACATTTTGCGGAGAGAAGTTTCAGCCGGAGCAAGACCATGTTGATGGTCACACCGTTTAGGACCAGAACCAACTGCAAGAGCCGCCCCGAGGTCTCTCCACTACGCCGCGCAAAGGCCCGCGGTCTCCGGTCGAGATGACATTAGTTAGAGAGTGAAATTGCAGTCGGAGCAAAGATTCCGGCGAATCATCACACCGTTTAAGAACAAGAACCGTTTGAGATCAAACCGATCGCCGGGTTCGGGGATCGAATGAATCGGCGTTGAAGGTTTTTGGTTCACTCAGACGGGTTCCCGGAGACCCAAACAACTTGTGCAGTGATGTTTCGCGCCCTAAACGTGAGGGCCACCCGCCCTGTATAGCTATTTCGAAAACAGCGAGCCAAGAGGCCCCATGCTGCCCAAGAAGTCTTGCTTGTGGTAATCCCAAACCAGGTGAAGAGCCCGGAACCCGGTTCAGGATGCGGGCAAAGGCGATGGTCTCGGTGGCGATTGCGCCTTTCTTCTCAGCACTCCCGCGGAAATTAACGTGATCGCCAGGCCAACCGGGAACGGCTCGATGAACGTGATGGCGGCGTTGAAGAGAGGGTTTTCGTATTGCTCCTTGAATTTATTCATTTCCAGTACTTTCGCTTGGACCGCTGCAGCACTGGCGCCCGAAGCCTTGAGCTTCTCCACCATATGGGCGCCATATTGGTCCATGAAATCGTGCATGAAGTTGAAATAGATAATTTCCCAGGTCACGACGTAGAAGATGCACGAAATCAGAGTAATGCTGATCCCTACGGCAAAAGCTTTCGAGAATGTGATCTGCCCATTGCCAGCATTGTCACGGTACGAGCGGATGCCGAAGAATACCAGCAAGAACGAGAGCACCATGGTCGTGTAGCCGACGACCAGCGCTTTTCCAGAGCCTATCTGGTGCGCGAACGGCACGGTGGCGATCATCATTAGCGAGGAAATAGTGCCGGAAATCAGCCCGAAGGTTAGTATGGTCTTTTTCATGTCGATCTTTATCCTTTGCATTTGAGTTAAATGTTGACCAGAGAAATCGAGTTTGCGCGTCGACCGCGACAGCAAACGTGACCTCGGGCGCAGCATAGCGCGTCGAGCAGGGGGTCTGTCGTCACCCTTTCGGGTGATTTTTAACTGCGGTGCAAAAAATCATCCGTTCGAGTGAGCAGTTTCAAGGGAGCAGGCCGAATTCCTTGCCGAGCTGCACCGCTTGAGTCCGCCGCTTGGCCCCTAATTTGTCGAAAACTCTGCTGGAATGGGTCTTGACCGTGTTCTCGCTCACAAAAAGCTTAGCGGCGATCTCGCGGTTGCTCATGCCTTGAGCCATCAATGCGAGGATCTCCAGCTCGCGAGGCGTGATGCGGAGTTTTTCTCGCTTTTTCGGGTCCAGAAGGGGCGGGTCCCCCGCCGGGACGGGGACTTCCTTCACAACGATCCTCTCCCGCCTTCCGGTAAGCTTGAGGCCGAGCCAAATACCAAGAACGGCAAAAGTCGCCGCGATAAGTCCACTGTAGATTGCGATGGAATGTTCGATGACCAGGAACCGGTACTCGGTCCACTTAAGCAGGGCAATCAGAATTCCACCGATTAACCCGTAGATCAGCACGTGGCGCTTCATAGGTTCCAGGAGGAAAGGATTCGCGCCAAGATTATCATCGTGATCGATTATTGGTAGAACAAAATCGCCTTTCGGCCTGCGAAAGCAGCTAGAAATTGCTCTACATCTCTAGTTCAGGCGCTTACACCAATTCCCGCCGCCCCCGGGATTGCGATGCAACGTATTTTAATTTCCCAGCCCGCTTCCGATGGGTATTTAAATTGAAATCATAGAACCGGAAGTCCCGAGTGAAAATATGTCCCTGCGAAGGGCGGGCCTCTGCGCACGGTCGTACCCAGGCCACCTTTGATACTATCGGCATGACGATATGAGGAAGCTGGGCGAGAACGTCATCCGAATCGAAGCTGAGGCCCTGCGCGCGCTGGCCGACCGCATCGCCGGTCCCATGGGGGAGGCGTTCGATCAGGTGGTGACCATGCTGGATGCCGGCGGCGGTCGGGTGGTGGTCACCGGCATGGGCAAGAGTGGAATCATCGCGCGCAAGATCGCCGCCACTCTCAGTTCCACGGGTACACCGTCATTATTTATGCATCCGTCAGAAGCCCTGCATGGGGACTTGGGGATGCTGGTCGCCGGGGACGTCGTCATCGCTCTTTCCAACAGCGGCGAGACCGAAGAAATCGTCGCCTTACTGGGCACCATCAAGCGCCTGCAGGTGAAACTGGTCACCATGACGTGCGATGCGGTGGCCGACCCCGCGCGCGGTGCGGGCAACAGCGGCAACGGAAAACTTTCTACCTTGGCATCCGCCGCTGATATCGCGCTCGATTGTTCCATCGCGCAGGAAGCCTGCGGCATGGGACTGGCGCCCACCGCGTCCACCACCACGATGCTGGCGCTGGGCGACGCGCTGGCGCTGGCGCTGGCGGAAAAGCGCGGCTTCCGCGAGGAGGATTTCGCCAACTTGCATCCCGGAGGCAAGCTGGGCAAGAAACTTTCCCGGGTGAGTCAGCTCATGCATTCCGGAGACGCTCTGCCGCGCGTCGCCACCGATACCCGCATGGCGCAGGTCATCTACGAAATGTCGCGCAAGAAATTGGGCATGACCACGGTGATGCAAGGTGAAAAGCTGGTGGGCATCATCAGCGACGGGGATCTGCGGCGCCTGCTAGAAAAACACGGACACGAACGCGATGCCGGCCGCACGCCCGCCAACCATAAAGATGTATTGGACCTCACCGCGCGGGATTGCATGACCAGCAATCCCAAGACCGTGGCCGCCACTGAGTTCGCCATCAGTGCGCTCAACATGATGGAGCGCGACAAGATCACGTTTCTGGTGGTGGTGGATGAGAACCATCACCTGCAAGGCATCATCCACCTGCACGATCTGTGGGGCCTCGAAAGCATTTGACGCGCGGTTCGCGCTGACCGGCCCGGTCATGCGTCCGGTCATCCGCTCTGCTAATCTCATAGCAGCAGCCGCGCAGCCACGGTGCGCGAATTTCTTTCGCTTTGAGGTATCAATTGCATCGCTGGACACAGCTATTTATTCCCACCCTGCGTGAGGCGCCCGCCGACGCCGAGGTAGCGAGCCACAAATTCCTGGTGCGCGCCGGCTACATTCGCCAGCTCGCCGCCGGCATTTATTCCTACACCTTCCTGGGACAGCGCTCGCTGTTGAAAATTACCGGCATCGTGCGCCGTGAGATGGACAAAATCGGCCAGGAATTTTATCTGCCCGCCATTCATCCCCGCGAAATATGGGAAGCCAGCGGACGCTGGGAGGTGATGGGCGAGACCATGTTCCGCCTGCAGGACCGCGGCGACCGCGACCTTTGCCTGGGCATGACCCACGAAGAAGTGGTATCGGAAATCGCGCGTAAGGAATTGCGCAGCTACAAGCAGTTGCCCCAGGTCTGGTACCAGATCCAGAGCAAGTTTCGCGACGAGCCCCGCCCCAAGTCAGGCCTGCTGCGGACTCGCCAGTTCACCATGAAGGATTCCTATTCCTTCGACATCGATGCCGCCGGCCTTGACGCCTCTTACCAGAAGCATGACGACGCCTATCACTGCATCTTCGATAGCTGCGGCCTTCAATACCGGGTGGTGGAAGCCCATTCCGGCGCCATGGGCGGCTCGCAATCGCACGAGTTCATGATCATGAGCGACGCTGGCGAAGACCTGGTGGTCACCTGCGAGAGCTGCGGCTACGCGGCCAACACCGAGAAGGCGGTCTCGCGCCTCGATGCGGTCGAAGACCTCGCGCCGGAAGGCGATGGCGCGCCGCTGCTGGTCGCCACTCCGGGCAAGAAGACGATTGCGGAGGTCAGCGAATTCCTGGGCGTTTCCCCGCGCAACAAGATCAAGACCCTGGCCCTGGTGATCACCCGCCGTTTGCCCGATGGCAAAGATCAGATCGTGGAACGGCTGATCGTGCTGCTGCGCGGCGACCACACCCTCAATGAAGCCAAGTTGCTGGCCGAGTTTCCCGCGGGCAGCCAGCTGCGGCCCATGGAGGCCGCGGAAATCGAAACCGCTTTCGGTGCGCCCGCGGGCTTTCTCGGTCCGGTAGGCATTGCGGTGCGGAATTCCGCCGCCGGCCCCGCGGATGGGGCGAAGCCTTTGCTGCTCGCCGATCTGGCGCTCACCGGCCGGACCAACCTGATCGCCGGCGCCAATCGCGAAGATTATCACCTCAAGAATGTCACTCCTGATCGCGACTACCGCGCCACCCGCGACGCCGATCTTCGCATGGCCGCCGAGGGTGATCAGTGTCCGAATTGCGATGGCCGCCTGCGCCTGGGCAAGGCCCTCGAGATCGGTCACATCTTCAAGCTGGGGTACAAGTATTCCGAATCAATGGGCATCAAGGTGTTGAACCAGGACGGCAAAGAAGTCCATCCCATCATGGGCAGTTATGGCATCGGCATCGAGCGCATCCTGGCCGGCGCCGTGGAACAGAACTTCGATAAGAATGGTTTCTGGCTGCCACCGCAGATTGCGCCCTTTGACGTGAACGTGGTGGTCACCAACGTGGGCGACGAAACCTTGGTGGCCGCCGCCGTGTCTGTGGCCGAAGCCCTCACCCAGGCGGGATGGGACGTGCTGCTCGATGACCGCGATGAGCGCGCCGGGGTCAAATTTAAGGACGCCGACCTGATCGGCGTGCCCTTTCGCGTCAATGTTGGCAAGAAGGTTTCCCTGGGCATGGTCGAGGTGGTTCGGCGCTCGACAGGGGAATCGGTGGATGCTAACATCGGCGAAATTACCGCTCTCTTTCAGGAACTGGCCGGCCGCGAAATTCCCCGCCTGGCCCAGGAGATGTTGCAGTGAACAGGCTGAAAGCGATTCTGACCATCGTTGTGATCGCCACTGGGTTTTACGTGGGCTACAAAGTCCTGCCGGTTTATTTCGCTAATTTCACGTTTCAGGATTTTCTCGACAGCCAAGTCCGCACCGACGTTTACGGAAATCATAGCGACGTCGAGGTCCGCGAGATCGTCATGAAAAAGGCGCGCGAGAGTGACATCCCCTTGAAATATGAGGGCATCAAGGTCATTCGCTCGGGCGGCGCCGGCGGGGTGGCGGCCAGCGAATCCATTTCCGCCGATTACACGGTGCACGTCGATCTGCCCCTCTATCCCCTGGATCTCCACTTCCACCCGCATAGCGGCGACAGCACAAAGTTCTAGGGGCAAGTGGCGATCAGGGTCCGAATTCCGCGCCGCAAAGCCTTCCTCGGCAGGTTCGACAGTCCCATTCTCCGCGCACTGATCGCGTTTGTCGTGATCATCGGAGCGCTGGTCACGCTGGTGATCGGCATCTTCTTCGTCAGGTACCAGAACCTTATCAATCACCGCATGAGCTCGCCCATCTTCGCCAACACCGCGAAGATCTATGCCGCGCCCCGGGTGCTGCGGGTGGGCGAACGCATCGACCGCGCCGAGCTTACCAGCTACCTGCGGCGGGCCGGCTATTCCGAAGAAGGCGAACGCGGCGAATCGCGCCTGGGAACCTATCGCGTGCTGGCCGATGGCGTCAGCATCTCCCCCGGACCCGAATCCTACCATCGCCCCGACCCGGTCCATGTCGCGCTGAACAATGGCGCGGTGGAAAATATCGTGGCCCGCAGCCAGGCAGGCACGGTGTCATCCTACGAGCTGGAACCGGTGCTGTTCACCGGATTGTTTGACCAGCCGCAGCGCTCCAAGCGCCGCCTGGTCAGCTTTGACGACATTCCCAAGGTCCAGGTCGATGCCATCACGTCGATCGAAGACCGCAGGTTTTTTCAGCACGGCGGGGTGAATTACGTCCGGCTGGCCAAGGCCGCGATCACCAACCTGCGCGCCGGGCGCCGCGCCCAGGGCGGCTCTACGCTTACCATGCAGATCGCCCGCGGTTTTTTTCTTACCCGCGAAAAAATCTACAGCCGCAAGCTCACTGAGATCATCATCGCCCTGGAGCTGGAAAATAAATATTCCAAGAATAAGATTTTCGAGTTCTATGCCAACCAGGTAAATATGGGGCAGCGCGGCTCATTTTCCATCGACGGGCTGGGCGAGGCTGCATCCTCTTACTTTGGCAAGGACATCCGCAACGTCAACCTGCCCGAAGCCGCGCTGCTCGCCGGGCTGATCCAGCGGCCCAGCTATTTTTCTCCCTACCGCCATCCCGACAAGGCGTTGGCCCGGCGCAACCTGGTGCTCGACACCATGGTGGAAACCGGCGCTATTACCACCGAAGAGGCGGACAAGGCCAAGGCTTCCCCGCTCAAGCTGGCGCCGCTCAACGTCGAAGCCAGCGACGCTCCCTATTTTGTTGATCTGGTGCGCGATTCCCTGCTGCCTTCGATGAATGAGTCGGAGCTGAACGAGCAGGGATACCGCATTTACACGTCACTGGTGCCGGAGCTGCAGCGCGCCGCCGCCCAGGCCGTGGAAACCGGCATGCAGAACGTCGATGCCCAGGTGGCGGCGCTGCACCGCCAGGTGGTCAAACGCAAGAAAGGCTCGAAGCTGCCGCCGCCGCCGGTTTCGCCGGCGCAAGTGGCCATGGTGGTGCTGGATCCGCATACCGGCAAAGTTCTGGCCCTGGTGGGCGGCCGCAATTATGGAATGAGCCAGCTGAACCACGCGGTTGCGCGCCGGCCCACGGGCTCGATCTTCAAGCCGTTCGTCTATGCCGCCGCGCTGAATACCGGCCTGGGCGGCGGCGGCAACGTGCTCACGCCCACCACCATTCTGCAGGACGAGCCGCAATCGTTTGCCAACGGAGGCAACACCTACCAGCCGCGCAACTACCACGCGGCGTACCACGGTATGGTGACCGCGCGTTACGCGCTCGCCCACTCCTTGAATAATCCGACGGTCCAACTGGCGGAGATGGTGGGCTACGGCCGGGTGGCGGCGCTGGCGCACGCCGCCGGCCTCAGTTCCGTGCGCGCCACCCCCGCCATGGCCCTGGGTTCCTACGACGCCACACCCCTGGAGATGGCGGGCGCTTACACTGTGTTCGCAAATTCAGGCACGCGCATTTCCCCGTCGCTGGTGGCTTCGGTGCGCGATGAGCATGGCGAGATGGTGCAGGATTTCCGCACCGACAACAGCCCTGTGCTCGACCCCCGCGTGGCCTATGTGCTCACCACCATGATGCAGGGAGTCCTCGATTCGGGCACTGGGGTCACGGTGAGGGCCCGCGGGTTCACCGCGCCTGCCGCCGGCAAGACCGGCACCTCGCACGACGCATGGTTTGCCGGCTATACCAGCAACCTGCTGGCGATCGTGTGGGTGGGCAATGACGACTACAGCGACTTGAAACTCGCCGGAGGAACCACCGCCGGCCCCATCTGGGCGGATTTTATGAAACGCGCGGTGATGATTCCGGGCTACCAGGATGCGCGCGCCTTCACCCAGCCCCCCGGGGTAGTGGGGGTGCAACTGGATCGCATTAGCAACCGGCTGCCTACGGCGTCGTGTCCGCAAACCTATACCGCCGCGTTCATCGCCGGAACCGAACCCAAGGAAACCTGCGAACAGGCCAATCTAAACGAAGAACAAAAAGGGTTCTTCTCCAAAATGTTTGGACTGGGCAAACCCGCGCCACCGGTGCTTGAAGGCGGCCAGGCGCCGGATGCTGGCAGTCAGGAAGGCCGCTCCATGCCGTCGCAGCCGGGCGATGGAATTTCCCGCCAGAAGAAGGGATTTTTTGGTAGCATCCTCGGTATCTTCAGAAAAGATATACCCAAAAAGACGAGCCCGGCATCTCCTCCTCCTGCGGAAAACCCCGACCAGAAGGAAGAAGATCCTCCTCCTCAATAATTGGGTGTGAGGTCATCCATGAAGCTCACGCAGCCTACCCGCGAAACATCATCCGCCACTTTCTTCCCCCTGGGAAATCGCAATCTGACAATGCACGCCGGCAGAAACCTGGCATGCTCCGTGGTGCTGCTGGCGTTGCTGGCCACCGGGGCCACCGTGGCTTTCGCCGGGACTTCCACCGGAACCCAGGACCGGCCGCTCACGCCCGATGCGCGGGTGAATGAATCCCCCGCCGTTCCGGCGCCCGCGGGCGACAATTCAGCGACCACGCCGGAACAGCTGCGCCGTGCCGGCCCGCCTCCCGCCAATGCTTCAGCGGCCGAACTGGAAAACCTGGGCGACGGCCTGCGCTACCAGAAGGCCTATGCCGACGCTTTGGATTATTACCGCGCCGCCATCAAGCGCGGGCCGGAAACCGCCATCCTGCATAACAAGGCGGGCATGGCGGAATTGCAATTGCTGCGCTACCAGGAAGCTCGCAAAGAGTTTGCCCATTCCACCAAAATGGATCCGCGTTATGCCGACGCCTTCAATAATGTGGGAGTGATTTATTACATCGAACGCAATTACGGCAAGGCGGTGAGGAACTACCGAAAAGCGCTGCAGGTGAACGAGACCTCTGCCAGTTTTCACAGCAACCTGGGCACCGCATTTTTTGCCCGCAAGGATTATGAAAAGGCGACCGCGGAATACCGGCGCGCTCTGCAGCTCGATCCTGAGATTTTCGACCGCAAGTCGCGCGAAGGGATCTCCGCCCGCATGGCTTCTCCTGAAGACCGCGCGCGCTACCATTTCGTGATCGCCAAGATGTTCGCTGCCCATCAAAACATGGATAAATGCCTGCTCTATTTGCGCAAGGCCATGGAAGAGAATTACGCGGGCCTGGACGGCGTTTATACTGACAGCGAATTCGCCGGTCTGCGCAAAGATCCGCGCTTTGCCGAGATGATGAGCAAGCGCCAGCCACCCCTGCCGAACTAGGAAAGCATAAAATTCTCCCGCGTTTCCGCAGCCGCACCCGTTTGGGTGGCGCTGCGATTAGCGTCCGCGCTGCTGTCGGAGTTTGACGAACCCGCGCCCCTCAGCGAGAATGAAAGCATCGACAGTGGGCCTGTGGCGCAGCTGGGAGCGCGCTTCCATGGCATGGAAGAGGTCGTCGGTTCGATCCCGACCAGGTCCACCAAAAAACTGCACAAGTCGCCAGGCTTGTGCCTTGGGGGAACTGGAAGCCAGAGTCTCCAATACACGGCGGTGCTCGTTTCGGCGTCAAGGAACTCCGGTTACAGCCGCCTGCAATGTAACTTGATCCCGTCTATTCTCCGCACCAAGTGCGGAGATCATAAGCAGTAATCTCCCCAATCCTAGTAATTTACTACGCAAAATATGCGGAGAATAGCGTTGCCAGTGTCTCTTCGGTGTGAAAACTTGAACTTGCAGTTCAGCCGGATGAAGACACCAGTATTCTTGTGATCAAGAGGGCGTTAGCCTGCGGGCGATGTCCGCAGCTTGTAGCGCCGATGCCCGCATTTCTGGAAATAGACCCATAAAAAAACCGGGCCGCTTCCAACTTGCTGGAAGTGGCCCGGGAAATTATTTGCCGGAGCCGGTGACCCGGTTACTGGCGGGGCAGAGTGCCGGTTGGGGCGCCATCGCCACCGGTGTTGCCGGCGACGTTGTTGGTGCCCTGTCCGCCCTGGCTGAACGAGAGCAACTGGCCGCCCCCGCTGTTGGCCAGTCCGATGCCCGCGTTGTTGGTCACGGTCACGTTGCTGACGCGAACGATGGTGGGCTGCCCGGCAGACGCGGAGTGGATGCCGTTGCTGCCATTATTGGAGGATGTGGAGTCAGCGATGTTCATCTCCGCGCTGGCGGCCGTGCCCTTGGCCACAAACCCGATGTTAGTGTTGCCGGAAGCATCACTGTCCCGAACGCTTACCCGGGCGCCATCAATGGCTTTAACTCCGTACCCATTGAAGTCGGAGCGCACGTTGTCCAGAAGCGCGCTGGCGTTGGCGATCAGGATGCCGCCGCCCGCGTTGTTGCGGACGGTAGTGTTGATCATGAACAACTGATTGGCCGTGCCGCCGGCGGTGGGCTCGAAGTCCACGCCCAGGCCGGTGAAGCTGGAGATGGCGACATTTTCCAGATGCAGAACCACGCCGCTGGCGGCGCTTACACTGACGCCGGTTGCACCGGTCGTAACCCCCGCCAGTTCAATGTTGCGCAGAGTCACGTTGATGTTGGCAGTGCTGATGTTGACTGCTGAGGCGCCGACCCCGGGAAGAATGCTGGCGACAGGTCCGCCTCCGCCGTCAATCGTGATCGATTTAGTGATGTTCACCGCGCCAAACCCGCCGGGATCAAGGGCATCGATTTCGCCACCGCTTGCGGTTTTGCTAATCGCTCCGGCAAAGGTCTTGCAGGGAGCGGTGCGGCTACAGGGGTTGGCATCATCGCCCACTCCCGACACCCAGGTTCGCGTTTGAGCTTGCGCAAATGATGCTGCGGTTAGAACCACCAATATGAACCCGGTTGCTTTAATGCTCGAGTGAAACTTTCTCATTTTCTTCTCCTTTGAATTCACCTGCTGAATTTGAAGCCGAATGCTGCTGTATGTCGAAGATTATCGTCGCGCAAAGACGCCGGTGGGCGCTCCATTGCCCCCGATGTTACCGCTAATATTATTGGTCCCCTGACCGTTCCTGCTCAATGAGAGAATCTGCCCACCTCCGCTATTGGCCAAGCCAGTGCCGGTGTTTTCGGTGACGGTGACGTTGCTAAGGCGAATGATTGCGCTGCCGCCGGAGACGACCGCGGAGTCGATCCCATTGCCGCCATTGGCGGCTGAAATGGAATCGACAATGCTTAACTGCACGGCGCCGCCCGAGGATTGTGCCGCATAGCCCTGGCTGGTGTTGCCGCCCGCTGAACCGCGGCGGACTTCCACAATCGCTCCGTCGATGGCCTTCACCCCGAACGAATTGCGAGCGGAAGCCACGGCGTTCAGCGCCGCTTTGGCGTTGGCAATCAGGATTCCTCCTTTTACGTTATTGCGAACGCTGGTGCGGGTCACCAGGAGTTGATTGGCCTGGCCTCCCGCGCCCGGTTCAAAATCAATGCCTATCCCGGCAAAGCTCGTGATAACGCATTTTTCCACGTGCAGCGTCACCCCCGTGACCCCGGGGCCGACCGTAATTCCGGAGAAGCCAATCGTAGCGCCGGTGATATCGAGATTACGCAGCGTGATGTTTACGTTGGAAGCATTGATCACGATTGCGTAACCATTTCCGCCGGTGACAATGCCGGCTGTTAGGCCGCCGCCGCCATCGATGGTCACCGATTTGTTGATGGTGATCGGGCCGTATTCACCGGGATCGATGACGTCAATCTCGCCGCCAGCGGAAGTCTTGGCCAGGGCGCCGGCAAAGGTGAGACAAGGGGACGGCCGGCTGCAGACGTTGGTGTCGACCCCGAGCGTGGAAACATAGGTATTGCTGGAAACGATCGACACTCCGGTTCCGGTCAGGTTTACTACGTGGGGCGAACCCGCGGCGGAGTCAGTGTAGGTAAGTGTCCCGGCGCGGGCTCCGCCAGCCGATGGGGTGAAGGTTACGTTGGTAGTGCAGGACGCGCCCGCCGCCAGCGATGTTCCGCAATTGTTGGTCTGGGTATAGTCTCCTGTGGCCGCGATGGAGGTAATGGAGAGCGCACCGGTTCCCGTATTGGTCAAAGTTTCAACCTGGGTCGTGGAGGTTCCCACATTTTGATTGCCGAAGTTAAGGCTTGACGGCGACAAAGAAACGACAGGCGCCGGAGAGACTCCGTTGCCGGTCAATGTAACCACCTGCGATCCGCTGGGAGCGGAATCCTTAAACGTCAAAGTTCCATTGCGAATTCCCAGGACGGTGGGCTTGAAGGTGACAGTGGTGGTGCAGGAAGCCCCGGCGGCCAGAGAGACGCCGCAATTATTGGTCTGGCTGTAATCTCCGGTAGCGATAATTGAAGTGATCGACATCGCGGCGTTGCCGTTATTGGTCAGGGTCACCGTCTTGCTGGTGTTGGTGTTCAGGGTCTGATCGCCGTAGCTCAACGCGGTGGTGGATAGCACCGGACACGCCGAAGGCGCCCCGAAGAAGTCTTTCATGGGGATGGCGGTCGCCGAATCTCCGGGATAGGTGGTGATCCCCAGCGCGTCCAGCATGGTTCGCAGGGCGTTCTGGTGCTGGTAGCGGACGTTGGAAACGAAATGAGGAATGACTTTCGGCCCGATAACCGCGGTATAAACCAATCCCGACTGATCCAGGTCGTCGTTATCAAAGGTGATGATGAGAATTCCGTCGCCGCACGGCTGAAAGTAAGGCTGGCTCAACAGCGGCGCAATGTTGTTTTGCAGCCAGAGATCGGCCTGCGCCGGACTGGCGTCGTGGGCATCGTGCAGGTTATTGGGAATGATAAAGGAATACTGGGGCAGGGTGCCGGCATTCATGTCGGTGGTGAACTGGCTGAAATCCACCATATTGTTGGCCTGCGTGGTGCTGTTGATGATGTCGGAGTAATGGATCGGCCCGTTATGATGAGGGTCATATTGGCAATACGGGTCGGGACAAACGGTCTGGCCCAGTCCGGTGTATCCGGTGGAAGGGATGTCCTCCGCGTAGAGCCTCCAGGATTTACCCGCTTTGGCCATCTCGCGGTAAATATTGTCATCGGTAATCGTGCTCGTGCAACTGCCGCCGCCGCAACCAAAGTTGTTGGTTCCAGGAGGCAGCGTGCATCGCGCACTGTTTTCACAACTTCCCGATGAGACCCAAAGGTAAGCAAGCAGCGAGCCGGCATTGTTGGTCAGGTAGTTCGTGGCATGCCCGTAAAGGTTTCCCTGGCTCACCAGCCACGGCATATAGGTCGTGGAGCTGGCGGTGTTGACCACGCTGGAATAACTCGTATTTTCTTCCATGATCAGGAAAACGTGCTTGGAAGCCGGAACCTGCGCGGCCACCGGCAGGGCAGCTCCCAGCAGGAGAAAAAACATCACCAGATAAAGGAAGAGGTTCAGGCGTTTCTTAAAGAAGGTCATAAGTGGGAAAATCCGTTTCAGCAAATTGAGTACGCACAGCCCTTCATGCAGGATTGATTATCGTCAGAGGCAAATCAGGCTGTAAAGTTACCGAGGTAAGTTACCGAGGTAAGTTAGATGCAGCAATTTAAAATTTGGTTCGAGGGTAAGGCAGCCTTCCGCGTATCGAACTCGAATCCGGCTGCAACGCTTTCCCGCCCGCTGTTAACGGGCCCCTCGCGGCGTTCCGCCTTCCTGCTCCGGCCGCCGCCGGGTATAGCGCCATGCCCAGAAAATCAATGGGACCTGCAGCGGCAATCGCAGCCACTGCAGCCAGCTTTGGCCGGCAATTCCCATGAACGGGATGTGGGCGGCCGCCACGTAGATGTTGGCGGGAAATACGCAGACCAGCAGCGCCACCAGTCCCCAGGCGGCGGCGCGGCGCGTGACTGGTATGAGCACACCAATGCCGCCCAGTATTTCCGCAACGCCGCTCGCCGCCACCACCACTCCCGGCGCGGGGAAAAATGGCGGCACGATTCTGACATACGCCCCCGGAATTATGAAATGCATGGCCCCGGCGCCGACAAACAATGCCGCCAGCAGCAGGCAGCCGAGGTCAGGGGGTTTCATGCCCAGTCCTTGCCAGGCCATTTTCAAGGGCATCGATCTGGCGGATGAATTCTTTGCTGTTGAATTTTTTCGAGTAGCTGGCAAACGACATGTAGCGCACCTTGCCGAAGATGGGCCGGTCAAACCACGCGCGGTCACTCTTGCCTACGATCGCCCAGGCTATGCCTTCATAGGAGTTGGGGTCGCGGCCATCGAGCTCGTACTTATCATTCAGGCGCACCGCAATCTGGTACGCGGCCGCGGGCGAAGGCGACCATTCGAGTATCTTTTTTGCCCAGTACATCCGCAAATAGTTGTGCATCCATCCAGTAAGAAGTATTTGCTTATGCGCGGCGTTCCACAGCGGGTCGTGGGTTTCGCCGCGCTCCAACTGGGCTTCGCTGTATTGCACGGGACGCGGATCGCCGGCATGCTCCGCCAGCGTAGCGTGCGCCCAGGACGGGCCCGCCGCAATCGATTCATAATCGGGATTGAACCGGACAAAATTAATCGCCAGCTCGCGCCGCACGATCAATTCTTCGAGGAAGGCCTCGCGGGTTTTTTCAGGGACATTGGCGTTCCGCACCGCCAGGGCCACGGTATGCGGACCGATATGCCCGAAATGCAGGTAGGGCGACAGCCGGCTGGTGCCATCCACCTCAGGATGATTGCGCTGCACGGGATATCTGAGCAGCTTGTGCTCGACGAACTCCTGCAGCAGGCGCATCGCGGCATGAGTGCCTCCATGCCATGCCCTGACTGCCTCCACCGAGCGATCGATCCGCCACCCTTCGGTGATGTCGATGCCCACCGACGGCTCAATGAAGTGCAGTCCGGCTGGAGATTCCCATTTATGCTCGGCCACCTGGTTTGGCAAGGGGACAAGGAACTGCGCGAGCCGGGACTTGATGCGCGGGCGAATGGTGTAAGCCGCGTACTGCTGTTTCTCCAGCAGCCGTGAGGGCACGATCACGTCGGAATCCACTGTCCAAAAAGGGATGGTGAGTTTCTGCGCGACCAGTTTTCTCCACTCTTCGGGTTCGGCCATGGGGTTTTCATCGCCCACCACCAGGCAAGGATTCACTTCTTCACAAAATTTCAGGAGCCGGTGGTCAGGATACTTTCGCAACACGAAACCAACGTTGCGCGCCCGCAGGTCTTCGGCGATGTCAGGAATGCCCTGGCTAAGAAAAGTGTAGTGACGCAGATTCGCGTGAGGATAAAAAGGAACCGGAGCGAAAAAAACCACCACCGGCTTGCCCAGCTCATTGCCTGCGCGGACGGCCACGTCCAGCGCCGGATTATCCAAGGCGCGCTGAGATCGCTGCATCCAATAGACCACGCAATCGCCGCCGGCTGCCGGTACGCCGGCGCGGCGGATGGTGACGCGAGGGTCGCTGGTACTTTGCCCGAGGATCGTCATTCGGCGCGGCCTACGCCCGCAGCTTCTCCAGTTCCACCACCAGCCGTTGCAGCTCGTCAATCAGCGGCGCAACTTTCGTGGGCCGGCCACTCTCTCCGGCATGTAGCGCTTGCACCAGACCACGGTAATACCAGAGTTGATGTTCGGAATTAGCATGAAACCTTTCCCAAATTTCATGGCCTCTGCCATATTCCCCACCGGCGCCTTCGAGGGTGTGATAGTCGAACAGGATGGAGCGTGCGTTGCAGACCTTGTCGGCGGCTGAGACCAGGCGCACGTCGTCATCCGCGCTGCGCAGGTGGTGAAGATAATCCTGCTTGCGCTGCAGCCACGGCGGCTTGGGTTCCTGATCGGTGTCGGTGCAGCCGTGCACCACTGCCGCCACCTTCTCGCCGAAGCGCTGGCGAATTTCTTTCAGGATAGGAGCGCCGCCCTGGTCTTCCACGGCGTCGTGCAGCAGTGCGGCGATGGCGAGGTCTTCGTTTCCGCCCGCTTCCAGCGCGACTGCGCACACCGCCATCAGGTGGGCCATATAGGGCACCGCTCCGCCTTTCCGCGTCTGGGTCGCGTGCAGCGTGGCTGCGTAAAGCAGCGCGTCATTAAATTTGCCTGTCAATTGGGACATGATCGCCGCACCACGGCATCATCCAGGTTGGTCAAGAGTGTTCTTATTGAAACCGTATGGGCAATGGCGGCAGGCTGATTCGCAGCAATATCCGCGCCGCAGAAGCCATGCGGCGGTGAACACCATGTAGCCGCCTTCCATATAAAAATCTTTGCCCTCAACCAGCGGTTGCAAAGGATCGTAAGCTGGCGAGTCGGCGCTCACTCAATCAGTCTAATGGACGGCGACGGACGCGCGCATTTTCCATTGTGCCCAATTGCGATAGACGCGGGTCTGCTTTATCCGGGAGCCCCGGGTTCAACGCTCGCAACCACCGCATCGAAAGGCAGGCGGGGAATGCCCGCGCCCGGGTTCAGGCTCATCGCGGTAATCCCGTCAGACGCCATCATCGGCACAGGCGTTTGGTTCCCCAGGTTCGAGAGTGGTTCGTGTACGGCAGCCGCCGCCTGCAGCGCGACGCCGGCGCGGAAGGTCACCCATCGCCCGGAGATGGCGGGGACGCGCTCGCCAGGAACCACGATTCCCACCAGGTTCAGCGGGTCGGCCGCGGAGATGGTGATGCATTCTGAGGTGGGGGGAGCGCGGCGCGCCAGGCGCAGCGAATCAACCGCTTCGGGCAGGGCAAATTGCTCGCCGAGAAATCCGCTGATAAACCGCCCGCCGCGAACTTCTCCGCGCGCCTCGAGTCGGCGGAAGCCCACCTGCAACTCGCGCCACTTGGGCAGAATCGATTCGCGCACCAGCAACTCGCGGAATACCACGCCATAGCGGCGCAACAACATCCGGCACACCGCTTCGACCGCGCGGTAGCGCTGGTCTTCCGCCGCTCCCGGCGCGGACAGGCTTGCCTCCGGCTGCATTTCCGCGGCGCGCGGCGTCTTCAACAGGGTCCACCGGCCGGCGGTATGCCGCGGACGGTTGCGGCTGCCCTTGCCCCGGGCAGCGGGATCAATCAGAGTGCGCAGGTTGTCGAAGCCATCGGCGGTGGCCAGCCCGGCAGCCACCAGCTCCCACAGCGCGGTCTCGACCTCGGCCTTCAATTTGCCGGTGGAGCGAACCATGTCGGCAAAAAACGATGCCCCGTTGCCCAGCAGACAATCGTGCACCGCCCGCGCGCCGGGGCTGAGAATCTCCAGGACCTCGGCCACACTGCCCGCGGTCTTGCCGGTGTCCGAGACCATCCAGTCAGCCTGATCGCGCACGTAGAACGTGATGGGAGCGACGCTGGTGGGAACTATCCTGCGCGGAGCTTTGACCACTAAAGGCGGCAGCTTGGGCTCGGGATTAGCCGGCTCGGGACGGTCAGGCTCGGGTTGATGAGGGATTGGGAAATCGGAACTCCCATTCGGCGCCATCGAAGGCTGCAGCGCGAACAACGATTTGTGGCCGTTGCCGCCCGGCTGCAAGCTGTTTTCTTTGCCTGCCGGATTCAGCGCCGCCCTCCTTGCGAATCGTTTCACCAGGCTGGTGCGCTTGTCCGTCGCCGCCGCCTTTGCATCTTCGCCATTGGCATGCGGCGCGATGGTGGCGGGATGCGGCGACAACCTTCCCCAGCCTGCTGCGCCGGTAAGGCAAAGCTGGTCGAGGAGCCGGGCATCGTAGCCGGCCACGCGACGGGCCAGTACATACTGCTCCCAGGCGTTGGCCGGAATTTCAAATCCCTGCAACTGGCGCAGGATTTCGAGCGTCCCGCGTTCGCCTTTCAGTTGCGTCCCCGGCGCCACGTGCTGCCAGGCCAGCAGCCAGTTCATGAATTGTGCCGCGGTGATAGGCTCAATCTGTTTTCGCAGCTTGCCCAGGGTGAGGCGGTGAATTCTAGCCAGCAGCCGGCGGTCACACCATTCGGTCCCATCCGCCACCCCTGACGTCGTCGCCGGTGAAATGGCTGCCGGATGTGCAAAGCCCTCAAACTGTCCGCGCAGTATGGAGCCCGACGCTTCCATACGCAGCAGCGCCTTGTCGATTTCGCTGGGGGCCACGCCCAGCGCCGCGCCCAGGCTGCCGGCTGTAACCGGCGCGCAATGCATCGCCCAGCCGGTGACCATGGCCAGCATGGCATCGCCGTGCGAGATGGCAACCGGCGCCATCCCAGCCGGGGCCGCGATTTCGGCGCCGGGATGCAGTGCGGCAAAGCCGGCGGCCTTTTCGGCGGAAACCCAGAATGCAATTCCTCCGGCGGTGACCCGCACCGCGCGACCCTGCGCCATCAAGCGCTCAAAATACGGCTCCCAATCTCCCCGCCAATCGGCGGGCTGCGGGGAGTGCAGCATTCCGGGAATGGCGGGCCCCAGGTGGGGGGCCACCGGCATCGCCATGGCCTCCGGCAAAGCAATCAGGGTATGCAGCACATCCTGCAGCTCGTCGGCGTCGCGAACATCGGGCCAGGCTTCGCCGCGCACCTCGGCGATGGCCGCGGGATCAAGCCGCCCGATATCGTTGAGCATCGATGCCGGCAGCGATCGCCGCATCTCCACGGCGCGCGCGCGCCGTTCTTCGAGCGGTGCGTCGTCGAGATAGGCGTAGGGGTTGGCGTTGAGAATTTCGTGAGAAAACTCCGACGGCATGGGAGTATCCACGGAGAGGCAGCGAATTTCGCCGGACTGGATTTTTTCCAGCAGCGACTTCAACCCGGCCAGGTCCATGGCTTCGCTGAGCACGTCCTTCATCACCTCGCGCAGCAGCGGATGGTCGGGGATCTCGATGTCGCCCACAATATTTTCCTGGCAGGCCGCGGCCTGGGGAAAGACCGACGCCAGCAGGTCGTCGGAACGCATGCGCTGGATTTGCGGAGGAATTTTCTTGCCATTGCGAAAGCGTTGCAGGGCCAGGGCGCGTTGCGCATCCCAGCGCCAGCGCGAAGCGAAGATCGGCGAATCGAGTGACGCCTGCTGCAAGACTTCGCCCACGGTTTCCGGCTGCAGGAACTGGAACACGTCAGCCAGGGGAAAGCTGTGCTGTTCCGCGAGAGAAATATTCAGGCCGTTATCGGTGGCCGCCGCCTGCAGCTCGAAGTTGAACGACCGGCAAAAGCGCTTGCGCAGCGCCAGCCCCCAGGCCTTGGTGACGCGGCCGCCAAACGGCGCGTGGATCACCAGTTGCATGCCTCCGCCTTCGTCGAAGAAGCGCTCGGCAATAATCGTCTCCTGGGTGGGAACGGCGCCCAGCACCGCTCGTCCATTGATGATGTATTGCAATATCTGTTCTGCCCCGGAAAGATCAACTCCACATTCCTCCACCAGGAAACCGAGCGCCGCCACCACCTCGGGATGATTAGGATTGAAGCTGCCGGCCACTGTTCCCGGGCCGAGGGTGGGCGCCAAGTCGCTCACTCGCTGGCGCAGGCCGGCGACCTCGGCGGAAAGTTCCATGGTGCGCGCCGGAGCTTCGCCGCGCCAGAATGGAATGTTGGGGGGAGCGCCATGCGCGTCCTCCACCAGCACGCGGCCGGCGGATTCGACACGCTGTATCCGCCAGCTTGAATTCCCCAGCAGCATGATGTCGCCGCGCGAGCTATCGATGGCAAAATCCTCGTCGACCGTGCCCACTACCGTGCCTTCGGGCTCGCACACCACCGTGTACAGCGCGCTATCGGGAATGGCGCCGCCGTTGGTGATGGCGATGAGGCGCGCGCCGCGCCGCGCCCGCAGCCGCCCATTGATGCGGTCGCGAAACAGATGGGCGCCATAGCGTCCGCGCTGGGAAACGATGCCGTCGGCCAGCACGTCCAGCACCGCCTCAAATTCCTTGCGCTCCAGATCGCGATACGGATAGGCGCGCCGCACCACGTGCCACAGTTCCTCTTCTCCCCACTCTTCCACGGCGCACATGGCCACAATTTGCTGGGCCAGGATATCCACGGGGCACTCGGGAACGTACAGCCGGTCGAGCTCGCCGGAATTCAGCGCGTGGGCCAGGGCGGCGCACTCGACCAGCTCGTCGCGGGTGGTGGCAAACATTCGCCCTTTGGGAATAGCGCCGCGCCAGTGCCCGGAGCGCCCGATGCGCTGCACCGTCACCGCAATCGAGCGCGGCGATGAGATGTGGCATACCAGGTCCACCGAGCCGATGTCGATTCCCAATTCGAGTGACGCCGTGCACACCAGGGCTTTAGCTTCGCCGGACTTCAATTTGGCTTCCGCGGCCAGTCGTATCTTGCGGGACAAGCTTCCGTGATGGCATGCGACCACGTCTTCGCCCAGGCGTTCCGACAGGTTGTGACACACGCGTTCCGCCATGCGGCGCGTGTTCACAAATATGAGCGTCGATCGGTGTTCCTTGATCAGCGCCTCGATGCGCTCGTATATCTCGCCCCAAAGCTCGTTGGAAGCCACCGCGCCCAGCTCCGACGGAGGCACTTCCACTTTGAAATCCATGGTGCGATTGTGGCCCACGTTGACGATCACGGCGGGCGGACGGCCAATTCCGGTGAGGAATGCGGCCACCAGCTCAATGGGTTTCTGGGTCGCCGACAGTCCGATACGGTTGGGCGGGCTGAGGGTGAGGGCTTCCAGGCGTTCCAGCGACAGCGCCAGGTGCGACCCGCGCTTGTCGTCGGCCAGGGCATGGATTTCATCGACGATTACGGTCTCTATCTCGCGCAGGTTGGCGCGGCTCTTTTCCGCGGTGAGCAGCAGGTACAGCGATTCCGGCGTGGTCACCAGAATGTGCGGAGGCCGCTTGAGCATCGCCTGCCGCTCCGACGTGGGCGTGTCTCCAGTGCGGACGCCGGTACGGATCTGCGGCATCAGCAAGCCGCGCTGCCGGGCCATCTGCAGGATCTCGCCCAGCGGGACTTCGAGGTTTTTCTGAATGTCGTTGCCCAGCGCCTTGAGCGGGGATATGTAGAGGACCTGGGTGCGGTCACCAAGCTCCCCGGCGAGAGCCTTGCGCACCAGCCGATCGATGCACGCCAGGAAGGCGGCCAGGGTCTTGCCCGACCCGGTGGGAGCGGCGATCAGGGTATTGCGGTTGGCCAGAATATGCGGCCAGCCTTCGCATTGCGGCTCAGTGGGCGTGCCAAACCGGGTGATGAACCATTCCTCGACCAGCGGATGGGCCCATGCCAGGGGACGTTCTTCTATGCCAGTCGTGGTGGGGCAATCGGTCGCCATATGTTCAAAGGTGAAATGATGAGTAGAAAAAGAATTGTACGTCCGAAATGGTAATTATCCCTTGACAACAAGTAGAACAATATGCGAATCTATTGTACATGAAGCCGAAACAAACCATCCCGCCGGAACTGAAATACACCATCAATCAGTTCAATGAAGATTTCCCAACTGATGATGCTTGCCTTGAATTCATCATGCAGCAACGCTTCCCGCTAGGTAAGGCTCTCTGCCAGAAATGCAACAAGGTGCGGAAGCATCATCGCGTCTCTGGCAGAACCGCCTATGCGTGTGGCAATTGCGGCAATCACATCTATCCCTTGGCAGGAACTATCTTCGAGAAGAGCACAACCTCTCTCCGGCTTTGGTTTCATGCGATGTATTCGATGGGTTCCACTCGTTGCGGTATATCCGCAAAACAGATTCAACGGGAAACCGGAGTTACTTACAAGACCGCATGGCGCATGTTCCGCCAGATTCGCACTCTCATGTCTGAGGAACTTAGTTTGGAGGGTCCGACGGTGGAAGTTGACGAAACCTACATAGGCGGCAGAAGAAAATACGGCAGAGGCAGACCGATGCGCGGAGACAAAACCAAGTCTGCGGTAATCGGTATGGTGGAACGCCAGGGACGAGTCGTTGCCCGGACAATCCCCGACACTACCGCTAAAACTCTCTGCGGCAACGTTCACGAATATGTATTACCGAAAAGCACCGTGTTTACCGACGAGCTACACGCTTACAACACCGTCTCTAAAGGCAGACGATACACTCACCATCGCATCAATCACAGTTCCAAGGTTTACGTTAAAGGGAACGTTCACACCAACACCATCGAAGGCTTCTGGAGCCTTGTTAAACGTGGGATTGGTGGGGTTTATCACCAAGTGAGCCAGAAGTATTTACAGAGCTACTTGGATGAATATTCGTACAGGTACAACCGGAGACTTACCGGAAACCAAATCTTCACTTCACTTTTGTACGAGGTTTCCGAGCGGGCTTCTGGACGGCCCGCTGTACCAGTTTGTGAAAGTCTGCCCGTGTAAATGGGCGCGTATCACCCTTGTCATTCTTGGCCGAAGGATTGGGTTGATTCGCCATAATTCAGACCACTAAAAGCTCCTACTAGATAGGAGTTTGCCGTGGTCTGTCAGAAAAGTCAAGCGAGTTGCGCGCTCTCAGCAATGGTTTGCGGGTACGGCGCGCAACATCGCTCCGCGAAAGTGATGGTCATGCTGAAAGCGTACTTCGATGATTCGAGCGGGGATGAAGGAAGTAAGATTTGCATTCTCGCCGGGGTCGTGCAGCGGTATACCGTTTGGGCGGATTTTAGCTTTGCGTGGGAGGCGGAATTGGTCAGGCATCCAAGCATCAAATACTTCCACATGAGAGAAGCGCGGAGTTTAACTGGTGAATTTGCAGGATGGAAGCGCGTGACCGCAGACGCGAAAACTAAGAGACTTGCGGCGGTGGCGGCCAGCTATAGCCCGTGGACTATTGCCGCATGGATAAGCCGAAAAGAGCATGATGCCATCCTGAAACCAATCGCCCCTTTCATGCTGCGGCACTCGTATTTCTCGCTTTTTTATGCGGTGATCCTCAATCTTGTATTGTGGAATTACCATCGCGGCGTCAATCTACCGATTGACTTTGTATTCGATCAGCAAGGGCCAGTGGGCGCGGAGGCGGCGCTCTTGTACGAGTACATCAAGAGTATTCAAAAACCAGAAATTGCCGCATTGCTTGGAAGTAGCCCTGAGTTCAAAGACGACAAGATGGTTCTCCCTTTACAGGCTGCGGATATGTTAGCGTGGCATGTTCGCCGACGCAAAGACCGTCCGACCGAGGACGAATCGCAGTGGCCTACCGCGCCAGTGGCGGGACTGCTTCACGCTGATGTCCATATCACCAAGGAAAGCCTCATGACCATGGCCAGCGAGATGGCACAAGTCCCCGGCATTGATCTCGTGCCCCAGAAGGGCAAGGATTATAAAAAATTCAACGCGGCAATTAAAGAAATGCTTCGCAGAGAACTCAAGTCCTGAACAAATATCTACTTGTTCTGTAGGGATAATTACCTCCGAAATCGACCTTTCGCCAAATATTCGCCCTATGCTCTTCGCGACAGACGCTGCTTCCAGCGACACTCGACGGATTTGACTTAGACACCCGATATGGCGTTTCCACTTGAAAAAACGTTGAACGTGTTTGACTGATACCCTAACTCTGAAAAAGCACTTGAATCCCTGAATTACAATCCATCCATGCCGAGGAAAAATAATGATGCCGCAATTCCCGCGGAGTCGGCTATTGCCCGCGCCCGTCCTATTCAGTTGATTCTCTTTGACGTGGACGGCGTGCTCACCGACGGTACGCTCTGGTTCCTTCCAGGGCCGGGTCACGGAAGCATGGTGGAAACCAAAGGGTTCCACGCCCATGATGGCATTGGGTTTGGGTTGGCGCGGTTGGCAGGCCTCAAGACCGGAATCATCACCAAGCGCGAATCGGATGTGGTCAAGCAGAGGGCGCACGACTTGAAACTCGACTACGTCGTGCAGGGGGCGCACGATAAGGCCACAGCGCTGCTGGAGGTTTTGGCCGAGGCCGGCTTATCAGGGGCGCAAACCGCTTTTGTGGGAGATGACATCGTTGACTTGCCGGCCATGCGGCTGTGCGGTCTGGCCATCGCCACCGCCAACGCCCGTGACCAGGTGCTGCGCGAATCCCACTGGGTCACCCTCCATCCCGGCGGCCGCGGCGCCGCCCGCGACGCCATTGAGTTTGTGCTGCGGGCTCAAGACCGCCTGGATTCAATCCTGGAAAAATACCAGCAGCCCGGCGCCGCCAATGCCACCCGCGGTTCCTGAATCGATTCCGAAAAGTTATTTCAACCGGCGCCTGTTTCCGGGAACCAAAATCCCGGCGGCTACGTCTATTGCATTATGGGACGCTTTATTTGACGGCGAGATTCCGCGCCGGTGTTATGAGCCGGATTTAGGCATAAGATAAGGCCAGAAGCATTGGGGGAGCCACATCGTGGCGCATCTGATCAGCGGGATCGGATTTGGAGAGATGGCAGCCGCCGAGCTGCAGCCTGAGGTTTTGCGGGTTGAAGCCGCTCCGGCAAGCACCGCCATCAATTCTGAAGAAGCCGCCATTGTCTCCGATCTCAAGGCGGGTTCCGAAGACGCCTACTCCTGGCTGGTCGCCCACTATCACGGCCCCATTTACGGTTTGCTCTACCGCATGCTGCGCGACCCTTCCGACGCCTCTGACGTGACCCAGGAGGTGTTTCTCAAAGTCGTGCGCGGCATCAAGGGGTTCAACGGCCAATCCTCGCTCAAGACCTGGCTGTACCGCATTGCCATCCACGAGGCCAGCAACCAGCGCCGCTGGTGGGTTCGCCACAAACGCCAGGAGATGAGCATTGAAGCTCCCGCGCCGGGGAACGAAAACGCCGATGGCGATGGCGAACGTGACCGCCGCGGCATGGAAGCGTGGCTGGTCGATGGCGGCGATTCTCCGCTGCAGGACCTTATGCACGAAGAAGTCCGGGAGCGGGTCGAAGCCGCGCTGGCAATGGTGGCAGAACCCTTCCGCACGGTGGTGATACTGCGCGACATTGAAGACTGTTCCTATGAAGAGGTCGCGCAGATTGTGCAGGTTTCCCTGGGAACCGTGAAATCGCGGCTGGCCCGGGGCCGCCAGGCAATGCGCAAGCAACTGCAATCTTATAGGGATGAAGGAATGTAGTCCGGGCAAGGCTATGCCGGCTCCGCACGGTGCGGAGGCGCCAAGGATACGAGGAAACGACATGAAGGCTGCCATGCTGTGCAAAAAGGCCGAGGCAAACCTCTCCTGCTATCTCGACGGGGAATTGGCCGCGGAATTGCGGCGGCAGGTCACCCTGCACTTGCGGCAATGCGGTGCTTGCCGGCGCGAGCTTGCGTCGCTGCAAACCACGCAGCAGATGATACGCGGCGCAGGGCGGGTGCCTCCACCGCCGGAGCTGGCGCGCCAACTGCGCGTAGCCATCTCCCAGCAGAGCGACTCGTCGAGGCGCGGGCGCTGGCAGGGTGCGCTGGTGAGAATGCAGAACCGGCTGAATGCATTCATGCTGCCCGCGACTGCCGGCATTTTGAGCGCGGTCATCGTCTTCGGTAGCCTCATCAACTTTATTTCCATTCCGGTGCTGGCCGCGGGCGACGACGTGCCCACCACTCTCTTCAGGCCTCCGCGCCTGGCCTCATCGCCCGATTCCAACTTCATCTCTTCGTCTGATGCCCTGGTGGTGGTCGAAGCTTACGTCGATGCCCAGGGCCGCATCGTGCAATACCGCATTCTGGGCGGAGCGCAGGATTCGCCCGCCCTGCGCAAGCAAGTCGATAACCTGATGATCTTCACCACCTTTCACCCGGCAACAACTTTCGGCACGCCTTCCCCCGGCCGCGTCATTCTTTCGCTCTCGCGAGTCAGCGTCAGGGGCTGAGGATAAATACCGCCTTTCCGGTAGTGTCCTAAGTTGGACTGTGGCTGATTAGAACGTGGCACTCAACGTGCTCCTAATCCACTCCGAAACGCTCTGTTTGTTGGCCTTCGCTGCCGCCGTGATCTGCTTAAGGTCGTCCACATTGAAGCGCACAGGCACAATTCTGGCTTTCGCGAATCCTTTGGCGAGCCGGGGTCGCCCAACTCTTCTAGTTTTCGGTTGCTGTGCCAAGTCTGAACTCCTGAACGATTGCCGCCCTCACCGCTGTTTCTGGTGATTCCACTGGCGGGATGCGAAGCACTGTAACGTGACGCTTCGGTTTGCGTGGATCGTCTGTATCATGCGCCCAAGCGTATGCATGAGTCGCCATCGGATGCCCATCTAACTCGAAAATCTCAACGAGACCGTCCCAAATAGTTCTACCCTCAAACACTTCTGTAACAGGTACGCTCTCGATATGCTTAGCCTCTACACCATGCAAGTCGCGAATCGTATCTTTAAGTCCCTGAATGTGGGTCATGCCGCAGCCTCAATTAAATCGCCAACAGTCCAAAAACTGCGCTCAACCCCGGCGGCCATCGCCGGGGTGCACCGGATGGTATTGTGACGCTTCACAAAGTTGTAATACGCGAAGTGCAAGGCTACGGCCGCCTCGAAATTATCCCGCTTCTTGCTGAAAGCCAGCGTCAGGCGAGTAAGGCGACGCATGTGAAGGCGCGTTGTCGCGTTGAGTCTCTCAACATAGCTGGTCGAGGCTCTATCCATATCCGGCGTCCCGGCAATGCGCATCTTGTCTGTGGACACTATTTCGGGCGCGCTGTATCGGCGATTTGGATGTTGGGTCTCATCGTGAAAGTAAGTTTTTACGATTTGGGCGTAATCAACATCCGCGCCAAAAGCTTTCTCAATTGCTCCCACATACGCCCTGAGGCCATCGGTAGAAATTTGTACGCGGTTCTTCATTCTCCCTGAAACGTCTTTAACGAATTCATCTGCTGTAACAGCATCGCGCTTGCCGACTTTAAACGCAGGGACAAGCTTGGTCTCAGCGTCCACCGCGCAGAACGTCCACACGTCGCCACATTCAGGACTATCAGTTACCAACAAGTTGCGCTCCTTCTTCGCTACGAATCCCCATATCTCATCGAACTCCAAATAGCGGCAAGACAAGGCACGCATCTTGGCATCCATTAACGCGGCGCAACCTTGCCCAACGCGTACCCCCAGGCGCATCACAGTGTCCCTGTGAACGCCAGTTATGCGCTCAATGGAGCGGATGCTGGAACCCTCTGCCAATGCACCGATAATCGCAATTTGCTTGTCTTTGCCGAGAATGTTTGCCATGTAAATAAGTGTATTACAGTAATCGAGATGAGTCAAGTAGTATTTCTGTGTTACAGTATTGGAGTCAGGGTCTAGGAGGTCAATCGCTTGGCGAATAAACCACACGCTTCCAAACACCGCGACCAGGGCGGCACCCGTAAAACCCAAGGCGAGCCAGCGCCTTTGCTCTTGCAGACTGAAGACAAATCCGAAGTAGCAAAAAACAGAAATGATAAGGCTGCAGAATCCACTAAATCCGCAAAACCAACCCCACCCGCGAGACTTAAGGAAATAGGGGGTTGGTTTAAGAGAAAGGCTGGAGAGGCTCACCTTGCTGATTGGGCTATGGTGGTGTTCACTCTCATCATAGCTTTCGCTACCATTACCTACACGATATACGCTAGAAGACAGTGGAAAGTTATGTCTGGGGAGCTCACTGAAATTCACAACAGTGGAATCGACACCCATAAGCTGTCCGAGGCAACGCTCGCCGCCTCCCGCGCCTGGATACTTGTCCAAGGCACCGGATTTGGAATGACGAAAGACAAGAACTTCCCACAAGGACAGGTCATTTTGACTGACTCTGGCAATTCTCCGGCGGTCGGGCTCGATGGATGGAGTTGTGTGGAGGTTCGCGCTTACGAGCCTCCGCTGCAAGATGGAAGGCTTCAAAAATCCCCTACCGCAGTTTGTCTTCCGATCTTTGGAGGTACGCTCGGAAGGGGCGTCCCCATCACAATTAACGCTTTCGTTCCTTCCAAGGTCCCCGCAAATTTCTCTTTGGACACCAATGGCAATGGTCCCCATTTCTACTATTGGGGCACAGTTACCTATGAAATTTATCCCAGCGATGGGAGGCGGCACTCCACTAGTTTTTGCCTCAAGAACGGCGGAAACCAGTTCAGTCCGTGCAGCGAGGGCGGGTACCAAGCAGACTAGCACTAGGAAGCAAATTAGGACACTACCGCCTTTCCCGCAAGTTTGCCTTGTTTGCGGGCTTCTTTTAAACTGGGATATTGAATCTTTTCTCCTCTGAACGAAGGTCAGGTGGTTGCCGCGGGCGGTTTACGGTAACTTTCCTCCTGTTTTTGTGCCTCCCCCTGGGATTTCCGGCGCTTCCGGCCGCCGCGCAGTCCACTCCCAAAGCTTCTTTGGAAACCAGTGAAACCCTGTTCAGCGTTCTCACTGCGATGAATTCGTGCGGTTACGACCAGGACCTCGCGGCCTCAGAACCCGTTCGCACCCAGGTTCGCAATGAAGTTCTGGCGGCGCTGCGATCGTCCGAGGCGGCCCGCCTGGCGCAGACCCAGATGTGCGGTTTCTATCGCGATCACCAGCAGCCCGACGCTACCCGCGATCTTTCCCAGTACATTTCGCTTGCCCTCTACCTGGGCGCGCCGCCAGCCTTCGATTTTTCCATCAGGGAAGCGGACTTGCCGCCCGACGCCAGCCGTCTGATTGGGTTCGTCCCACTTTTGCAGCATTTCTACGACTCAGCCAAGCTTCACGACATCTGGATGAAGCACAAGCCGCAGTATGACGGCTACCTGCAGGCATTGCATCCGGTGGTAGCGGACATGATTCTCAAGACCGACTACTACTTGAAACTGCCGATCAGCGGCTACCTTGGCAGGCGGCTGGCGATTTATGCCGAGCCCATGGCGGCGCCGGGCCAAAGCAACGCGCGCAACTTCGGTTCCGACTACTACCTGGTGCGTTCGCCCGGCAGCGCGGGCCTCAAAATCGACGCCCTGCGTCACACCTACCTGCACTTTGTACTCGAGCCTCTGGCCTACAAGCACTACAACACCATCAAACTTCTGGAGCCGATTCTTTACGAAGTTCGCTCCGCGCCGATGGACAACGAATACAAAAATGACGCGGCCCTGATGGTCACCGAATCCCTCATTCGCGCAATCGAAGCGCGTACCCTGCCCGGCAGCCGTACCGATGAATCCGCCGCTCTCGATTCGGTGAACACTTCCATGAAGCAGGGATTCGTGCTGACCGATTACTTCTATCGCAGCCTGCGCGACTTTGAAAAAAGCCCGGCGGGGATCGAGGTTGTGTATGGGGATTGGATCCACGCCATTGACGTGGGCGCGGCGCGAAAGCGGGCGTCGCAAATTGAGTTCAGCAAGCAGATGCAACCCGAGGTTTTGCGCGCGGTAGTGAAGCGCCGGGCCGATGTGCTCGACCTGGCGGAAGATCGGCTATCCACCGGGGACACCGCCGCCGCCCAACGCATGGCCCAGCAAGTGCTCGATGACCATTCCGAAGACCCCGCGCGCGCGCTGTTCATCATGGCGCGGGCGGCCACGCGCAATCGCGACATGAAAAACGCGCAGTCTTATTTCGAGCGCACGCTGCAAGTGGGGCGCGAGCCCCGCATTCTGGCGTGGACCCATATTTACCTGGGCAGGATATTCGACCTGCAGCAGAACCGCGAAAGCGCCCTCGCGCATTACCGCGCGGCGCTGGAGGCCGGCGACCCCACCCCCGACACCACCACCGCGGCGCAACGGGGATTGCAACTACCCTATGCGCCCCCGGCGGGAAACCAGTGAACCAATAGCGGACGGAATTTCTGCAATTATTAGAAATTGACTTCAACTACCAAGGAGCGACACTTTAATGAAACGCATTCTTACCATCATGATGGCAAGCGCAGTACTGGCCGCGACCGCCGCGGCCCAGACCCCGGCCAAGGCAGCAACCCCGCCGGCCGCAACTCCCACGCCGGCTACGGCCCCGGTCTCCACGGCTAAAAAACTTCCCCAGGCCAAAACCAAGGAAGAATACGACGCTTACCTGGCCGCCGCCGCCAAGCCCACCCCCGCTGAAGCGGAAACGGCTGCCGCTGATTTCGCCGCCAAGTACCCTGCCAGTGAATTGCGCGTTTCCCTGCTGGCCAACGTGATGCTGCAGTACCAGCGCGCAAACAACGCCGACAAGGCCCTGGAATCCGCCCGCAAAGTGCTCCAGGTAGAAGGCGATAACACCATGGCGCTGGTAATGGCGGCCACCCTGATCGCGGAAAAGACCCGCGAGACCGATCTCGACCGCGACCAGCGTTACACCGAAGCCATGACCGATGCGCAGAAGGCCGTGGACACGATTGACACTGGACTGCTTCTGCCCCCGGCCTTTACCGCCCAGCAGATTGCGGACGCCAAAGCCAAACTTACTTCCATGGCCCAGGAATCAATGGGAATGGTGGAACTGAACCGCAAGAATGACGCCGCCGCTGAAACCCACTTCATGTCGGCTTTGAAGGCCGCGGGGCCCCAGGGTGATGCGACTTTGTACTACCGTCTAGCGCTGACCCAGGACCGCGAGAAGAAGTACGCGGAAGCTTTGCAATCGGCCAACATGGCGGTCAAGAACGCGGCGGGCGACGCCTCGGTGGAATCGCTTGCCAAGCAGGAGCAGGACCGCCTGATGAAGCTCAGCAAGGTCGCCCCCGCGACCCCAGCTCCGGTGGTCAAACACTGAACATCGCATTTGAACCGGCATAAGGTCCGCGGCCGCGATCAAGCCGCGGCCCTGCCCGCATCTAGCAGTCTAAAACGACCTCAACAGATTTTTTGCACCGCCGCGTTTGCACATGCGCTTATTTTGATTACAGTCCGGGAGACCGGCAGGCAAAGGATTCGGCTTAAGACTGCATCCAAAAACACGTGGGAGTGTTCCCTGGGACCGCTGCATGCAAAAGCTATCCATCGCCGAGCTCGAAGAGAAACTGCAATATAAATTTCGGCGGGTGGAGTTGCTGCAACAGGCGCTGACCCATAGTTCGCACGCCAATGAAGCCGCCGGCCCTTCCCCGGACAACGAGAATCTTGAATTTCTGGGCGACTCAGTGCTCGGCTTCGTCACCAGTTGCTCGCTGTTCCAGCGCTTCCCCACCTACAGCGAAGGCCAGCTTTCGAAGACCCGCGCTCACCTGGTCAGCGCCCGGCACCTGCTCGAAGTGGCGCGCCGTATCAAACTGGCGGACCACCTGATCGTGGGGCGCAGCGAGGAAATCAGCGGTGGCCGGCACCGCGCGGGCTTACTCGGCGATGCTCTGGAAGCGGTGGTGGCCGCCATTTACCTCGATGGCGGACTCGAAGAGGCTTCGCGCTTTGTCATGCAAAACATTGTCGAGCCTGAGCTCGAACGGATCGGCAACCGTCCTGAAGGCGACGTCATCCTGCATGATTTCAAGTCTGCCCTGCAGGAAACCATGCAGGCCAGTGGACGTCCGCAGCCCTCGTATCTCGTGGTGCGCGAGAAAGGCCCCGACCATCGCAAAACCTTCGTCGTGGAAGTGAGGGTGTATTCTCCGGAAAATCTGCGGCGGCCTGAATATGTTGGCCGCGCCGAAGGCCCGACCAAGAAAAGCGCCGAGCAGCGCGCCGCGCAGTCGGCTTGTGAACATCTCGAAGCGCAAAACATTGCATCGCGGCGGGCTGAGATCACCGAAAACGCTGGGGCGCTGACTTCATGAAGTCAACCCGCCATATCAGGATTGATGTCCGCATTGATGAGGTCGCCGACGAGGGCGCATATCCTCCGGAGCACGCCGCCGAGCGGACCATCATTGATGAGGCCCCTCAGGCCGGCGCGCCACTGCCGGTCGACGAGCGGCGCCATCCCGGCACGGGCCCGATGTCGCCCGACGAGAAGCGCGACCGCCGGCAGGCGAATCTCAATCCCAAAGAGTTGCGTAAGCGCGGCTGGCCCGATGACCGCACCTACGGCAGCCGGATCATTGCCGGCGAGCGCCCGGTTCGTCCTGAAGAACGCATCAACAAGTCCGGCTTTCTGTCACTTCTGCAATCGCTGGCGGTAACGGTGGTGATGGCCGTGTTCGCGGTCACGTTCCTGGTGCAGGCCTTCCAGGTGCCCTCGTCATCGATGGAAACCACTCTGCTTGCCGGGGATCACTTGCTGGTAGATAAACTGCGGTTCGGATCGGATGGCGGTTGGGGCCGGTGGCTGCCCTACGAACCGGTCAAACGCGGCGACATTGTGGTATTCAAATGGCCGGTCAGCCCGGCGCAATATTTCGTGAAACGCGTGGTCGGCATTCCGGGAGACCGCATTCGCGTGGTCAATAAACGCCTGCTGGTCAACGACGTTCCTCCCCGCGAAAAATTCGTGGTCCACCAACGCCCCTATCCCGACCCATTCGCCGACAATTTTCCCGGCGAGACCACGGGAAGGTGGGCGCAGGACATGGACCACCACTGGGCCCATGACATGCGGCTGCACGTCCACGATGGAGAATTGATCGTGCCCGCCGACCAATATTTCGTGCTCGGCGATAATCGCGATAATAGCCTTGACAGCCGGTATTGGGGCTTTGTGCCCCGGGAAAACATCATCGGACGCCCGCTTACCATCTACTGGTCAGCCAGCGTCGCCGACCCGTTCCTGGAACACTGGCGCAATCGCGACGCTCCCAATGATAAGATTTCCCAATGGAAAAATTCCGTGGAAAGCTTCTTCCAAAACGCTCGCTGGGAGCGATCTTTTCGGCCGGTGCGCTAGCCCCCAGCCCTGGCTCGGAGAAATTCTGATTGGCCAAGAGCAAAGACAAGACTGCGCCAGCCGCCACGGAAAAAGAAGAAATACCTGATGCCCCCAAAGCGGGGGAAACTCCGCTGGAGTTCCTGACCTCCATGGCGCTGGTGCTGGTAACCGGGCTGTTCATCATCACCTTCAACCTGCAGGCCTTTGAGATCCCCTCCAGCTCCATGGAAAACACGCTGCTCATCGGTGACCATGTGTTCGTGGATCGCGTGACCGTGGCCCCGCCCAGCTCCTGGGCCGGCAAGATCATGCCCTACCGCGACATAAAAGATGACGACATCATCGTGTTCCTCTCGCCCTCGGAAGCGGGCCTGTTCGTGGTCAAACGCATCATGGGAGTGCCGGGCGATCACATCCACCTGCGGGACGGAGTGGTGTACCGCAACGGCAAGGCGCTGGACGAGCCCTATGTGGTACGCGGAGGCAGTTACGGCCCCTACCGCGACAACTTCCCCTCCATTCCTCCATCCGAATACAACCAGGTCACCCCCGAATGGACGAACGAACTCCCTAAAAATCTCCAGGGTGGCGACGTGGTGGTGCCTCCCGGAAATTACTTTGCCATGGGCGACAATCGCGACGTCAGCTATGACAGCCGTTTCTGGGGCTTCATTCCCCGCGCCAACATCATCGGACGCCCCATCTTCGTTTACTGGTCATTTAATACCCCCGCGCACCAGTATGAAAAAAAACTGATGAGCGAGCGCATCGGTTTCCTCTTCCACGTGGTCCTGCATTTTTTCGACGAGACCCGGTGGAAGCGCACATTCCATTTCGTTCGCTGATGTTCGGGATACGTTCCAATAATCTTCCGCTACTAATGTAGGCGCGTTTCCGACTTTCATGGCAATCCCATCGCGCAAGACGACCCTGGCTTCCCTGTCACTGGCCGCGCTTCTGCTGCTGGTGGGCTTGCCGTTTCTGAACCTCAACCGTTTTCGCGGGCGGTTGGAGAGCGCCATCAGCGGGTCATTGAATCGCCGGGTCACGCTGGGGGACGTTCGCTTCCGCCTGCTGCCCACTCCCGCGTTCGACATCACCAATTTCATCGTGGAAGACGACCCCGCGTTCAGCGCCGAGCCCATGTTGCGCGCCGAAGAGGTCATCGCATCACTGCGCTGGACGTCACTGTGGCGCGGGCGCCTGGAAATTTCGCAGCTCAGCGTGCGCTACCCCAGCTTGAACCTGGTGCGGATGCGCGACGGGAGCTGGAACCTTGAGACCCTGCTGACCCGGGCCGCTTCGGTCAGCGCCGCACCCACCGCCAACACCAGAGTGGAAGACCGGCCGCGCTTCCCCTATATCGAAGCGGTTGCCGGGCGCATCAATTACAAAGCCGGGCAGGAAAAAATGGTGTGGGCGGTCACCGACGCCGATTTCGCTCTGTGGCTGGAATCTGAAAACAGGTGGCGAATGCGGCTCGAAGGCCAGCCCCTGCGCACCGACGAAAATTTAAGCGACGCCGGGCGGGTTCGTCTCGACGGTCATTTCGAGCGCGCCGCCACCTTGCGCGAAACCCCGCTGAATTTGACCATTCTGGTGCAGCACGTCCAGTTGGGGCAGCTTACCAAACTGGCATCAGGGCGCGACCACGGCTGGCGCGGCGGCGTGGAAGCCGCGACCACGCTCACCGGTACGCCGCAGGACCTCAGGATTTCGGCGCAGTTGCTGCTGACTGACTTCCGCCGCTACGACATCTCCACCACTGAGCAGATCAGAATGGATGTTCATTGCAGCGGCGAATTTCATTCCAGCTCTTCTCCGGGAGTGGGTCTTTTACAGAATTATCTCGCGGCGGGCGAATGTGCGGTTCCCTCCGGCGGTGGAGAAATTCGCTTGCGCGGCGGTTCAGCCAATGGCCGCACCATGCTGGGCAGTAGCGGCGTCGAATCTGAATTCCTAAAAACCATGACGGCGGTTACGGCGAAATCGGATGCGACTGAAAAGCACCTTGCGCCCGTTGGAACAACCCAAAATCCGAAGCCTGATTCACCGGTTGTGAGCGGGCGGTACCTGGTCGTAGAGGTGAAGGATTTTCCCATGTCGTCACTGTTGATGGGGGCCCGGCGCGTGAAGAAAGAGCTTCCGGCTGACCTCAGCGCGAGCGGGGTAATGAACGCGGCATTCAATTTGCGACAGCCATCGGCCGGCGACTCCCTTAATGCTTATACGCCGAGGGGATGGAGCGGGACAGGAGCAATCACGGGATTGACTTTGCGATCTTCCGTCCTGGGAACGAATCTCAACGTGGGTGACGTGCCGATCACCATGAACCCCGCGCCAACCACTGCGGCGGCGGCGCCGCGTACCCCAACCAGCCGCGCCGGCAAGCGCCAACCCGCGGCCATAGCTCGCCAGGGGCGCGCCGTGAGCGAATTCGCGCCGCTCGCGGAAGGGACGGGTAACCGTGTCGTGATCGGTCCTTTCGCGCTGAGCTTGGACGGTCCTGCACCCGCCACCGCGGCAGCCCAGATTACGCGGCCGGGCTTCCAGTTGAATCTTGTAGGCGGCGCCGACCCGGCTCGTTTGTTATCCGTGGCCCAAGCCCTGGGATTGCCGCGGCTCCCCGAAGGCTATAGCCTGGTTCCCAAGCCGGCGGCGGATTCCAAGTTGGTACCGGCTGCGGGGATTTCGGGCGCGGCAACGACGCGTCCTCTCGTCGAAGTAGATTTGCAGGTGGCGGGGGAGTGGGCACACTTCGCGCCTCCTCGGCTCCAGGGTTCAGCAAAACTTCACAATATTACCGCTGAAATTGCGGCGATCTCGAAGCCACTCGAAATTGAGTCAGGCACCCTCAACGTCTCCGCCGATGAAATCTCCGCCCAAGATTTGATCGCCGCAATTCCTGACAGCCACCTGCAGATGGAAGGTTCAATCAACTTTCCGCGCCGGTGTGCATCTCCGCAGCTTTGTGTGATGGGCTTCGACATCAAGGCCGCCCAGGTGGATATTGATGAAGTAAACCGGCTGGTGAATCCACGGTTGCGCGCTGGCCTGTGGTCGTATCTGCGGGCGTCGCTGCCGGGTTCGGGCCCTCGCCCTGCCGAACCGGCGGGGGTGTCAAATTTCTGGAAAGGTCGGCGCGCCCAGGGCCATCTTTCCACCAAGCGCCTGATCATTAAGCTTCTCACCGCCAGCCAGGTCAGCGCCGAAGTGGACTTGCAAGGCGACAAGTTGCTGCTCACCAATACCCGCGCAAGCCTGCTCGGTGGTACTTACCAGGGCCAGTGGTCCGGAGACTTCTCGATGGATCCCCCGGTGTTCGATGGCAGTGGCGCCGCGCAAAATGTCTCATTAACAGAGATCGCCACGCTGATGCACGACGACTGGGCGGCGGGCCCCGCTACGATCAACTTCCGGGTGACATTTTCCGGCCACGGCTTTGACGATTACAAGCGCAGCGCCATTGCGGCGGTCGGTTTCAACTGGAACAAGGGATTGCTGCGGCATGTAGTCCTCGATGGCGGCACTTCGTTAAGTTTTACCGAATGGGCAGGAAAGGCCGAGGTCGCCAACCAGAACTTTCTATTTACTCCGGGCCGCCTGCAAACCAGGTCAGGAACCTACCTGGCCGAGGGAACCGCATCGTTCGCGCGGAACATAAACTTCAATCTCGCGGGCGCAAAATCCAGGTACGCAATCAGCGGCACCCTGCAGCAGCCAGTGGTCTTCCCGCCGCCGCAGGCGGCGCTTAAGACCGCGCCAGCGGGAAAACCGGCGCGCTAAAGTTTGCGCAGACGCGTTTTTTTGCTTTTCGCAGAGATCTCAAGAAGTTGCATGAGAGACCCCACGCTGCCAACATACCCCCCAACCTTGTCATCCTGGAGCGAGCCTTCGTTTCTTGTTTGAGCGAAGGACCTCGCGTTTTCCATGTTTTGCTTGTCGCCAAGACCCCAAGAAGTTGCATGAGACAGCTCATGCCGCCAACTCACCCTCCCACCTTGTCATCCTGGAGCGAGCTCTTGCTTCTTGTTTGAGCTAAGGACCTCGCGTTTTCTTTTGCATTTTCATTTCGCTAACAGGTTCAGCAGGTGCACGCAATTGAACGTGTGAAAGCGCGCCTCCGCTCGGAATGAAATTCCCAGGGGTGTTTCGCGGTGAGTTTGCTGCGGAACGGCAAGAACAAAGGAAACCACGAGGTCCTTCGCTCAAACAAGAAGCAAGGGCTCGCTCCAGGATGACAATTTATACGGTGTGTTCGCTTATCGGGAGTGTCTTATACAACTTCTTGAGATTCCGCGGGAGTGGCCGGATCAAGTGCGCTTGATCTATCCATGCGGGAGAACTGCCGAGTTAGTCCGGCAGACCCTCCAGCGACCCCGCAACCGCCCTCAGCATCGCGGCACCGGAATCGCGGGCAAACCGCTTCTGCAAGCTTCGCGCCACCGGACTGGCAAATTTCGCCAGCATCGCCTGCGGCTTCGAAAATGCGAGCAGGTCGTACCAGACAGAGTCATCCTTCTTCTGCCACTCCACCGAAAATCTTTCCTCACCACTCTCCGCGTGGTTGGCCAGCGTCCCATAAGCAAAGCCGAATCTCCTGGTGGCTCCATAGTCATCGATCACATACACGATTCGCGACCAATTCAATGAGAAGAACCCCAGATGATTGACCAGCACCGCGACGTCAGCGCCTTTGGAAATCGGCGGTTCCTGTCCGTAGACCCGCACCCATCCCAGGTTGAACATTTGCCAGTTGCGCAGCGCCAAAACGGCGGCGTTCCAGGTGCGTTCCCCTGAGCCCAGGCGGATACGGCTGTGATCCACTGTATAACCCGCGGTAACGAGCAAGGCGGGGATTTCCAGGTGAGTCGCACAAATTTCGCGATAGGAAAATCCCAACTCCTTCTGCCGCTCCAGAAAGCGCGGCACTTCGGCGTCGGAAGGTGACTTGAAGAGAAACATGACTGCCTGCGCTACTCCTTTTTACCTGCGGTGATTACCGCTGAATTATTGCTGACATCAGATTCCGGCACGCTGCCATCATTGATCTCCAGTTGCAGGGGCGTGTCCTGGACTTCAATGCGGACCACCGCCCGGTCGTGGCCCTTAACCAGAATACGGGAGCTGAACTCGCGGCCTCCAGTTACTACGGTCACCGGGACTTCCGCCGCGGCGGCGCCCAGGTTCTCCAGATTTCCCGTAACCAGAACCAATCCCCCGAGTATCGGGCGGGTGAAGACTGATTCCACGCGAAAGTCGGGAAGACCTCGGTCGCGATAGACCCAATCGTCGAAAAACCATTCCAGGCTGCGTTTTGATTCCTTTTCAATCAGTTTCTGCATGGCCGCGGGATCGTTCTCCGCCGCGGACTTGGCAGCCGCTTGCGCGGAATATGCGCGTAGCGCGCGCTGCAAAGATTCATCACCCACCATATCGCGCAACATCCACCACACGAACATGGCTTTGCTGCGGTAGTAAACTTCATCGCCCGTCTGCAACAGGCTCTGTCCCGCCGCTTCGCCGTCTCCTTGACCAATTTCAGGCTCCGCCAGCGCCAGTGAACCCCTTCGGTCGCGCAGCATCTGCACGGCCGCCACGCGGCCGCCCTGTTGTTCCAGTTCCAGCGCCTGGGCAAAGTGTGCCAGCCCTTCATAAATCCAGGGCCGATGGGAATAAAACAAACTGTGGGTCAGCGAATGGATGAGGGCCTGCTCCAGTTGCGCTTCGGGAATGGCGGCGCTGATCGGCGTAAAAAACATCGGACCGCTCTCAAAGGCCGACGCCTTACCGTCTCCCAACTCGACGATTTCCATTTTCTGCCGCTGCGGTCCAAACCAGGTAGTCGCCAGGGGCACTAATTTATCCACCAGCTTGCCGTAGGCCGCGGCTTCATCCTTATTCGTTCCGAGAAAGTGGATCAGCGCGGCGCCGCTATCGATAGTTTGATACGGACCTACGACGAATGATGGGACACGATATCCCAGGGGCTCGTAGCTGTACTCGACCCCCGCTCCGTGGGCGCCGTTGGACGAAGATGACTTCTCGTGATCACCGTTGGCGATGATCTGGTTTGCTGGCGCGCGCGATCCGGCGGGGCCGGAAGTCTCATCATCATCGAGAGCGAAACCCACGCGCATGGAAGATTGCGTCTCCCGTGCCCTCCATTGATTAAGCAACCGAAATACCTTGTTGCCATCCGACAGCAGGGCGGGCTCGATGGCCACCGGATACCACACCACCGAACCCACTCCGCGGACTCCGGAAAAATCGGGGCCGATGTGGTCCCAGTCGCTGTGCGTCGCTTCAGCAACCGGCGCGCCGATGCGCTGCAAACGGTTGACATCAAGAGGAACCGGGCCGGCATAGCCCACCTGTAGCGTGATCTCGCCGCCGGGTGGCGCCGCAGTAGCAAGCACCACCGATGCGATCGCCACCTTGCCCGAATGATCGATGTCTGAATCGCTGGTGGTAACGGTATAAGGGAGCGCCCGCGCCGCGCCGGATGCGGGCGACAGTTGGATGGACGCCCATTTCAACGTCGATGAGATCTGCAGCTCCGCGCTGCTTTGGGGAATGGACGAATCATTGCGCAGCGTGATCTTGCCGCGCACCTCCAATTGTTTCTGGCGGGGACTGATTTTCGCGGCCAGCTCGTAGCGCGTGAACGTGAACGCTCCGTGCGCCCAGGCGGTCTCTGGCGTAATCGCCGCCGCCGACGGTAATGACTTAGCGGTAACACCCGCGGGCGAAGGCGTGGGCGGTAGGCCCTTCTGAACCTGTGCTTCGGCGGCAGCCATCGCGCACCATCCGGTGCACAACAGTAAGACCGCAAAAGCGCGCACTCCGCCGCTCCTATTCGCCATCACCCTCTCGCCTCTTGGCCTTGCCGCGAACATCGGACTGGGTTCGCGATGGCTCACGTCGCTGCCGCGCCACCTCGTACATCACCACCGCCGCCGCCACTGACACATTTAGCGACGGCACCTTACCCAGCATGGGAATGGAAACCAGGAAGTCGCAGCGTTCGCGCACCAGTTGATGCAGCCCGTGTCCTTCGGCGCCCAGCACCAGAGCGCAATCCATGTTGTAGTCGATCAGGTCGTAGTCCTGGCGGCCTCGCTCATCGAGTCCCACGGTCCAGATGTTGCGGCGCTTCAATTCCTCCACGGTGCGGGCGACGTTGGTGATTCGCGCCACGGGAATATGCTCCGACGCCCCCGCCGATACCTTGGCCACCACCGCGGTAATGCCGGCGGCCCGGTTTTCCGGAATCAGGATGCCATCGGCGCCGGCGCCATCGGCGGTACGGATCACCGCACCCAGGTTATGCGGATCCTCGACGCCATCGAGCACCACCACGAAGTGATGCCGGCCGCGCTTGTGAGCAAGAATTTCTTCGAGGTCGGCATATGATTTGGAGTTGGCCACCGCGAGCACACCCTGGTGGCCGCCGTTTCCCGCCAGCCTGGTGAGTTCCTCGCGACCCAGCGTGCGCACCGTAACTTTCGCCGCCCGGCAGCTCTCCATGATCTTGCGCAGCCGCGCGTCCTGGGCAGCCCGCGCCACGGCCACATACTCCAGCCGTTGGGGGCGGGACTGCACCGCCTCGCTCACCGCGTGAATTCCGTAAATGACGTCCACTCCGAGACCGCCTTTTCTCAATGCTAAACTGAATTTATGAACGATGTCTTTATCGTTTCCGCGGTGCGTACCCCAATCGGCAAGTTTGGCGGCGCCCTGGCGTCGCTCTCCGCAGTCGATCTGGGCGTGGTGGCGTCACAGGCGGTGATCGCCCGCGCCGGCATTGCCGCCGCCCAAGTCAGCGAAGTGATTTTCGGAAATGCGCGGCAGGCCGGTGGTGGGCCCAATCCCGCGCGGCAGATTTCCATTCGCAGCGGGGTCCCTCAGGAAGTGTCAGCCTATACGGTGAACAAGGCATGCGCGTCGGGAATGCAAGCCATCGCCCTCGCCTGGCGGGAGCTGGCCATGGGCAGTCACGAATGCATGCTAGCGGGTGGGATCGAATCTATGTCCCGGCTGCCCTACTATCTCGACGGCGCGCGCTTTGGCTACCGGCTGGGAAACCAACCGCTGGTGGACGGCATGTATCGCGACGGCTTCTTTTGTCCGCTGGCTGACATGCTCATGGGAGAAACGGCCGAAGTCCTGGCCGAACAGTACAAGATCGACCGCGAAGAGCAGGATGCGTATGCGCTACGCTCGCAGCAACGGGCGGAGCGCGCCATCAAGGCGGGCCGCTTTCGCGACGAGATTGCGCCGGTCACGATCGAAACTAAAAAAGGCCCGCAGGTTGTGGATACCGACGAGCATCCCTTCACCGGCGCCACCCTGGAAAAGCTGGAGAAGCTGCCCGCGGTGTTTTCCAAGACCGGAACCGTCAGCGCGGGAAACTCATCGGGCATCACCGACGGCGCTGCCGCCCTGGTGCTGGCTACAGAAAGCTTTGTCCGCCGCAACAATCTGAAGCCGCTGGTAAAAATCCTGGGCGCCGCCTCCGCCGGAGTGGATCCGCGCACCATGGGAATCGGACCCGTGCCCGCCATGCGCAAACTCGAAGAAAAATTCCGGGTTCGCGATTTTTCCTTGATCGAGCTCAACGAAGCCTTCGCTGCCCAGGTCATCGCCTGCGACCGCGAGCTGCACCTCGACCCCGAAAAACTAAATGTGAACGGCGGAGCGATCGCCCTGGGACATCCCATCGGGTGCACTGGGGCCCGCATCACGGTTACCCTGATCCACGAAATGCTTAAGCGCCGCGCCCCTCGGGGTGCCGCCACCCTGTGCGTAAGCGGCGGCATGGGGATGGCGCTGGCGCTGGAAAATGCACAATAATCGCGCTTCGTCCTATACTGAACACTCACATGCCACTTTCCGCGCTGATCGTCGATGACGAGCAACTGGCCCGCGATGAGCTCAGCTTCCTGCTGAAATCGGTGGAGGGCGTCGAAGTTGTGGCCCAGGGCAAGAACGGCGTGGACGCCATCAACCTGGTGCGTGAACACTCGCCCGACCTGGTTTTCCTCGATATCCAGATGCCTGGACTCGATGGCTTCGGAGTGATCAAGAAATTACTCGACCGCAAGATCGCCCTGCCCCAGATCGTGTTCACCACTGCCTTCGATCAGTATGCGGTGAAGGCCTTTGAAGTGAACGCCGTGGATTACCTGCTGAAACCCTTCGACAAGAAACGGGTTGCCCAGTCGGTGCAGAGGGCGTTGAAGAAGTTGACCACGGATGCGGTTTCCGGCGACCAGCGCTTTGAAAGCCTGGTCAAAATGCTGGAAGCGCAGGCTCCGCCGCCTCAGCCGGCGTCGCAAAGCTCGAAAATTCTGCTGCGCGCCGGCGGGCGCCTGATGCTGGTCGATCAAAAAGACATCGCCTTCGCGTCCATTGAGGACGGCGTGATCACCGTGGTGGCCAACACCCTTGAAGGCCAGGCCAACTGCCGCACCCTTGAGGAATTGTTGAGAGGCCTCGATCCCGGCACCTTCTGGCGCGCTCACCGCGGGTTCGTGGTGAACATCAATCGCATCAAGGAGGTCGTCCCCTGGTTCAAAAGTTCCTACCGCTTGCGCATGGACGACCGCAAGTCCACCGAGATCCCGGTAAGCCGGTCCCAAACCCGGCGCCTGCGCGAACTGTTCGGCCTGTAAGTGGCGGCTTCGTCTGGAAGAAACCCACAACCGGCTCATGAGCCCGCTTCGCCTGGAACAAGCCCTGCTATTCGCCCTATGAAGCGCCGCTTAGCCTGAAAGAAATTGTCATTCCGAGCGAAGCCGAGGAACCTTTTGTTTCCCTGACGCAACCACAACAACCCTCCACAGCCGCACACTCAAGGAATCGGCGCCCAGGTTTTACGCGTAGCCTGCCTTTGACTTTTCTGCGCGGCAATACAAAACCCCGAATACTGCGCGCTAACGAAGTCGTCCGTTCAAACCAGATTAGCGCCAAGCATGCGTCCGGCGATTACCCCGGTAACTGGCGCACACTCCACACGAATGCGATAACTGAGCGTACGGTTTCGCTGATTTTGTGCAATGTATAATCGGTTCAACCGCATGAAAGCTTACGTCTATGTCACCTTAAAAAAGACCGTGCTCGATCCCCAGGGCAAGACCATTCAGGCGGCGCTCGGCAAGATGGGGTATCGCGGCGTTTCCGATGTGCGCCAGGGAAAATATTTTGTGCTCACCATGGGCGACGCCGGGGATAAGCCTTCGGAGAGTGCGCTGCGGACCGAAGTTGAACGCATTGCTCGCGAGGTTTTGACCAACCCGGTTATTGAAGAATTTACTTATTCTCTCGAACAGTAATTCCACGGGAAATTTCCTATGTGCGGAATCGTTGGTTACATCGGCAACAAGCGCGTGGTCCCGGTCATCCTCGACGGGTTGAAGCGCCTGGAATATCGCGGCTATGACTCCGCCGGCATCGCGGTCGCGGGCGACGGCGAGGGCCTGCAGATCCGCCGCGCCGAAGGCAAACTGCGCAATCTCGAAGAAGTCATCCGCCTGCAGCCTCTCCAGGGCACTTACGGCATCGGACACACCCGCTGGGCCACCCACGGTCGTCCCACGGAAGAGAATGCCCATCCCCACCGGGATTGCACCGGTAACGTCGTGGTAGTGCACAACGGCATCGTGGAGAACTATCTTTCCCTCAAGAAGCAGTTGATCTCCGAAGGCCACAAGTTCGTCACCGAGACCGATACCGAGGTCATCGCTCACCTGATCGAGAAGCACATGAAGACCCCCAACGGCACGCAGCCTGCTCTCGAGGATGCGGTACGCAAGACCGTGAAGGTGATTACCGGAGTCTTCGCGCTGGCGGTGATCAACGCCTTGGAGCCCAATAAGATCGTGGCCGCCCGCAACGGACCGCCGGCGGTGATCGGCCTGGGCAAGGATGAATATTTTGTGGCTTCCGATATACCCGCCATTCTTTATCACACCCGCGATATCTTCTTTCTCGCGGATGGGGACATCGCGGTAATTACACCCAGCGGCGTGCAGCTCACCGACTTCAGCGGCAAGCCCATGGTGCGCCAGGTGCAGCACATCACCTGGGACCCGATCATGGCCGAAAAGGGCGGATTCAAGCACTTCATGCTCAAGGAAATTTACGAGCAGCCGCGGGCGGTGCGTGACACTACCTTGGGTAGGGTTTCGCTCGATTCCGGAAAGATTTTTCTGGAGCAGATGGATGTAAGCCCGGAAAATTTTCGCGCCGCGCGCAAGCTTAACATCGCCGCCTGCGGCACCAGTTGGCACGCCGCCCTGGCCGGCAAGTTCATGATCGAGCGCCTGGCGCGCCTGCCGGTGGAAGTCGATTATGCCAGCGAATGGCGCTATCGTGATCCCATCATCAATCCCGACGACCTGACCCTGCTCATTACCCAGTCAGGCGAGACCGCCGACACCATCGCGGCGCAACGTGAAGCCCAGAAGAAGGGCTCGAAGACCCTGGCCATCTGCAACGTGGTCGGTTCGATGATTGCGCGCGAGGCCAGCGGCACCATCTATACCCATGCCGGACCGGAAATTGGCGTGGCCTCCACCAAAGCCTTCACCGCGCAGCTCACCGCCTTGTTCATCTTTACCCTGTACCTGGCGGAGATCAGGGGAACGCTTTCCGCCGAGGAGTCGCGAAAATTAATCAGCGAACTGAGCCTCGTGCCCGGCAAGCTGGAGACCTTGCTGGGACATGACGAGCAGTGCGAAACCCTGGCGCGCCAGTATTCCCGGGCCCAGGATTTCCTGTTTCTCGGCCGCGGCATCCACTATCCCATCGCGCTCGAAGGCGCGCTCAAGCTCAAGGAAATTTCCTATATCCACGCCGAAGGCTATCCCGCGGGAGAGATGAAGCACGGACCCAACGCACTGATCGATGAGAATCTGCCGGTGGTGATCCTGGCAACGTGCGATCGCGACGACCCTGACTCGGTGCAGCGCTACGAGAAGACGATGTCCAACGTGAAAGAAGTGAAGGCGCGCTCCGGCAAGGTGCTGGCGATTGCCACCGAGGGCGATGAGGAAATCAAGGATGCCGCGGACCACGTAATCTACGTGCCGCCGTCGCCTGAATTGCTGGCGCCCATTCTCGAGATCGTGCCGTTGCAGTTGCTGGCCTATCACATCGCCATTCGCCGCGGTTGCGATGTTGATCAGCCGCGAAACCTGGCCAAATCGGTCACCGTGGAGTAGCGCTCCGCGAGAGATAGAATTATCATTCTGCGGCGCCCCCCCCATGGCCACCTTCCCCAGTCAAGGCAAGCACATCACGATTGAGCCTCTGTACCCCCAGGGGATGCCTCATTCCCAAGCCGGCCCGGTGCATCCCGAGGCGGCCAGTGGCATCGTCGCCGGAGATTCACATCCCGCGGTCATGGTGGTGCACGGCTCCGGCGGCGGACATTCATCCATTAGCCGCTACTCTCCCATGCTGGCCCGTTTCGGTTACGCCGTGTTTGTGGTGCGCTATTTCGAGAGCACCGGAACCGGATATGCCAGCCCTTCAGCAACCCGCCAGCACTTCAAGACCTGGGTGCAGACTTTGTCCGACGCCATTGACTTCATGGGAGCGCAACCGTCCGTGGACAAGAAGCGCATCGGATTGCTGGGCCTTTCATTAGGCGGCTACCTCTCGATGGCGCTGGCCTCCACCGACCGCAGGGTAAAAGCGGTGGTAAATATCTTCGGCGGATTTCCCGAGCCCTACGCATCCGCGGTGATCGCCATGCCGCCAACCTTGGTCCTCCACGGGGACGCCGACCCGGTGGTCTCGGTGTCAGAGGCCTACAAGGCCGAAGCAACCTTGAAAGCCATCAAGGCGCGCCACGAGGTGAAGATCTATCCCGGCCTGGGACACGCATTTGATCCGGTGCACGCCGTCGATGCGTCGCAGAGGATCTTGTCATTCCTGTCGAGGTATTTGAAGGCCGGGGCTTCGCAGTGAGGCCGACGGCGAGCTGGATGTCGTCCTCGCGCCAGCGCGGTTATTTGAACCGCGTGGAGGCAATCCCCCAACCGGGTCATTCTGACGACCCCCGGCCTTATCGGAGTGAGGAAGAATCCCTACCCTCGGCACACTCTTAGCTCACCCGATGGTTCATCTCCGGCGAATACTGACCACCTTACGTTGCGGTTGCGGGCGACTGATTTTTGACTAAGGACGAAAAAAAACGAGGGAAATATTTGTCGCACATTAGGGGTCCTTCCTCACCCCGATAACGTCGGGGGTCGTCAGGATGACACCGCGGAAGAGCGAGGATGAAATGACATGCGGCAATCTTGCCGCCGTGGAGGAAGTTTCTGGCTCAATTCACTTCTCGTCACAGCGGCTGAAAGCCGCAATTCTTAGGTGCATCGATTCAGCGGCCTGAAGGCCGCTGCTTCCACCGAAGAGCAATAACTAAATCCTTCTCTGCACTCCTGATGTGACATGGAGGCATTCTTACCCTCTGCGGAGGAAGTTTCTGAACCCAACCCAATTCATCTCTCGTCACTCTTACTTCCTCGCAAACACTTCCCTGGCGGCGGCCACCGTATTACAATGGATGGTCACCGTATCTTCCACCCGCCGCGCATACCCGCCGGCAAACGTGACCATCACCGGAATGCCCCTGGCTTGCGCCACCCGAAACATGAGCTCATCCCGTTGCTTCAATCCTTCGATAGTCAGCTTTAATCCGCCCAGCTGGTCGTCGCGATAAGGGTCGGCCCCGGCGATATAACAAATCAGGTCGGGCGAGAAATTTCGCAGTCCCGAGCTCAAAGCGTTATCCAGCCAGTGCAGGTATTCATCATCGCCGGTTCCATCGGGCAGATTTACGTCAATCGACGACGGCGGCTTGATCGCCGGATAATTGTGCTGCTGGTGCAAGGAGATGGTGAAGACTTCATCTTCGCTCTCGGCGGTGTCTGCATGAACATCCGCGGTGCCCGGCAAGTCGGATGGCAATAGCGCGGATGGACGCCGCCGCGGCGCGAATATGGCCGCCGTGCCATTGCCGTGGTGGACGTCGCAATCCACGGTCATGGCGCGTCTGATCTTCTTATCTTTCTGCATTCTGCGGATGGCCACGGCCACATCGTGAATCATGCAAAAGCCTTCCCCGTGTCCGGGAAACGCGTGGTGAAAGCCGCCGCCCAGGTTGAAGGCCACCGATTCGGCAAGCGCCTTCCCGGCGGCCAGGATCGAGCCTCCAGCGGCCAGCCAGAACGCGCGCACTAACGCCTGCGAATAGGGCACCTCCATCAGGGCCTGCGCCTGCGGCGACAGTGTCCCGTCTTTCAGGCTGCCTACGTACTGCGGCGTATGGACCCGCAGGATATCGTCGTCACTGGCCGGTTGCGGCGCCAGAAAGTCCGCAGGCTCCGCCACCTGTGTATCGAGCAAGCGCTGGTGGATGAGCCGGTATTTCTGCGCCGGAAAAACGTGGGGCCCGATGGGCAGATGGTAGTCGTCGCTGTAAACCAGTTTAAAGGGCAGCATCTTTCATCCTTGGTTGCGCCACTTTCTTACCCATTCCGCGCCAGCGCCTCCCCGAATCAAGCCGGTCATCGCCGCGGTTTACTGTGGAAAGAGCCGGTCGTGGACCAGTTTATACAAGGGGGGCCCAGGTAACGGATCGGGCATGAAGGTGAGCACGAGCATGGCCAGCGCAGCCAGCGCCAGCAAGCGCCGCCCGCGACCCAACTGGGGCCGCACTGGAACCTGGGGATGGCGAGTCCCGGTAACCGCCACCAGGATGCCCCAGATCAGCCATCCCGGCCAGAACATCCAGCCCAGCGGAAACAGGACGGCGATCAACCCTCGCGAAACCCAGCGATGGGCCCGTGGCCAGAGGGAATAAATAATGTGCCCGCCATCCAGTTGGCCGGCAGGCAGCAGGTTCAGCGCGGTGGCAAACATGCCGAAGAATGCGGCGATGCCCACCGGATGCAACAGGATCAATTGCCAAGGCAGAAATCCCGCCGGCCCTCCCGCCAACCGTACTACTTCATGCATCATGCCGAAAATCAGCGGGTAGCCGAACTGAAGCCCCGCGTTGACCGCTTCCGGATTTGCCGGCTTGGATAACCACAATGCGACAAAAAGCATGGGTACGGCAACGCTGAATCCTGCGATGGGGCCGGAAATTCCGATGTCGAAAAGCGCATCACGATGCGGAATGGGAGACTTGATGCGAATGAACGCGCCCAGGGTGCCGGTGAGGGTAGGTGCGGGGATGAAAAATGGCAGCGTGGCGTAAACCCGGTGGCGCGCGCAGTAAATTACGTGTCCCATTTCGTGCATCAGCAAAATTCCCAGCAGCGTGGCGCTGAATGGAATGCCCAGCAGCAGGCGGGAAGGCTGTAGCAAAATCCAGGACAGGGGGAAAAAATCGGCGTCGGTGGAAAATGCCGGAAGGCCCTGCAGGAAATTCGATTCCAGCCGCGCGCCCACAATCAGCGAGGTAAAAATTGTCGCCAGCAACAGCAGGGCATGCAGCCAGTAACGCCGCGGTCGAAGCTCTTCTTCTTCCGGCTGAATTTCAAGCCGGGGCCAGGCGAGCTCGGGGTCCATCAGGATCGGGCTGGGTTCAGTGGCCATCGAGCGAAGGGTCGCGAGTCTTAATAATAGATGGCGGCAGCGGTATCACGAAGCGGCGGATGAAGCTGTGGTCCAGGTCGGAATAATCGCGGTTGGGAAATGGTTTCCGGTTGATCCTGAATCGTGACCCTTAATCGATAGACTGCAACTCTTTACCGGGCTTAAACCGCACCGCCTTGCCCGGCGGGATATCCACTTCAGCGCCGGTCCGCGGGTTACGGCCGATGCCGGTCTTGCGGGGGCGTACATTAAACACTCCAAAACCGCGCAATTCAATTCTTTCGCCCGCGGTCAAAGCTTTTTTCATGCTCTCAAACACGGTCTCAACCGCCACCTCGGCCTTGGTCTTGGTGACCCCGGTTTTGTTGACCACTTCGTTGATGATGTCGAGTTTGATCATGATCTTGCCCCAGCGAATCACGGGCCGAATGCAATTATTTTTCCGAGAACAGCCCCTAACTTATGGATAGTAATGGACTTGCGCCCCATTGTCAATCGGGACGCATTACCAGTAAGATGACTCACTCGCCGCTTCGTTGGGCAGAGCCCGCAGGCCAATCTCACCGACTTCAAAAGGAAATCAATGCCGATCAAAAGCGACCGCTGGATTCGCCGGATGGCCCTCGAGCACGACATGATCAGCCCGTTCAATGACACCCAGGTACGCGATGGCGTGATCTCGTACGGACTCTCGTCCTACGGCTACGATCTGCGCGTCTCTGACGAGTTCAAGTTGTTTACCAACGTCAATTCCACGATGATCGACCCCAAGAACTTCGATGAGCGTTCGTTCGTGACCATCTGCTCGGATTGCGCGATCATTCCGCCCAATTCCTTCGCCTTGGCACGGTCGGTGGAGTATTTCAAGATTCCGCGTGACGTGCTGACCATCTGCGTGGGCAAATCAACCTATGCGCGCTGCGGAATTATCGTGAATGTCACCCCGTTCGAGCCTGAGTGGGAGGGGTTTGTCACCCTGGAGATTTCCAACAGCACTCCCCTGCCGGCGAAAATCTACGCCAACGAGGGGCTCTGCCAGATTCTCTTCTTCCAGTCGGACGAGGCTTGCGAGACCAGCTATGCGGATAAAAAAGGTAAGTACCAGGGCCAGCAGGGAATCATGCTGCCGCGGTTGTAATGCAGCGGTTCTTCACCGAAAATGCCTTAGAGAAAGGCCTGCAGCCGCCGCCAATTCTGGGAAATTGAAAGTGTAAGCCGACAGTGCCTTTATTCGCCGGCGGCCTCGTCGGCTTTGAACAGGTACTTGATGTTGCGCTTGTAGATCACCACATTGGGCTCATCGATGCGGTTCATCTTGATGCAATTCTTGTCATACCACTCGATGATGCCTTCCAGTTCTTCACCATCCTGCATCACCGCGACCACCACCGTACGGGCCTGCATCTGCTTCTGGTAATAGAAGCTCTCGGCATGGGTTTGTTCCGGCGGCGGGATCTTCTTCGCGGCGAAATTATCGGCACGCGGAGCGCGTTTTTGCTGGGAGCGCTGGGCTCCACCGTTGCTAGCCGGACCATCCGAGCGCGGACGCGCAGGCCCGGTGATGATCGGAATCCTTCGCCCGCCGTTGGCGTCAATCGCTTGCGCCGGCTCGTGGACGACGCCACGGTTGCTATAGCCGCGGTCCGGGGTCAAAGGCTGCGAATCCATCACCAAAGGCTGCCGCGACTCGCTGCGGCCTCTCTGGTTCCCGCGAGAGCCCGGGAGAATCTCATTGCCGGGCTCGGGACGCGGCACGAAACCGCGGCCCTCGGCGCGAATCTCGCCATGAACATCATCTACCGGCCCGGCAGCGCGGCGCGCGTCGGTCCGCGCCAGTGACGGGCGGATCAGTTTCCGGTAGGTGTACTCTTCCACTTCTCGCACAGGGGTCAAGGTAACGTCGTTGCCATCGCTCATAATCGTGGGTTCCATGTCTCCATGACCGCAGGGCAGTCATGCGTTATTTCTGTGCCGGGATTATCCGTGGGGAAAATACGCGGGCTAGCAGAACAGCTTTAATTGGTTAAACAACTGATGTTTCTGGTGAAATCTGGTCAGGTTCGCCGGGGGTGCGGTGCCGTGCTTGGATTTTGACCGCTAACGGTATCACAGGAGGTTTGCTACTGCAAATGATTTGCGGGCACGGGCCCTGCCCGGCTATCTACCGCTCCAGCGATGTGGCAAAGGCATCGAGCGACAAGTTTCGCAGCAGGTTGCGTCTCATTCCGCGTTCCACCTGCCCTAAACCGGCGGCGGCCGCCTGCACCCAGGCGAAATCGGTGCGCTCCGCCATCTTTTCGAGCGCCGGCCGGATATCGGTATTGCGAATCATCTCCGGAGTCCCGGATTGCACGAACAGCAGGTCTTCGAGCACCGAGTAAAGCGTTCGTAATAGGTGGTCGGTCTTGGCTTTGCCATCGCCCCCTCCGCGATAGCCTTCGGTCATTTGAAACAACTGGCTGTGTCCCGTGGCGCGGCCGTCGCTGCTGTTTTGCATGGCAGATTGCAGCAGCACCAGGGCGTCCTGCCGGGCGGCCACGTAGCTTGCAATGTCGAACCCATAAGCCCGGCCCACCGCCCCGCCCGATAACCGGCTGACCAGGGCGCGCTGACTGGGTGACCAGTCAGGATGCCGCTGCGCCAGGTACGCTTCGATTTCAACGGCGGGTAACGGCGCCAGGGGGAATTTTATGCACCGCGATTGAATCGTGATGGGCAGCTCCGCAGGGTTGGAGGTCAACAAAAAGAAGGTCGCGTATGGGGGCGGCTCCTCCAGCACTTTCAGCAGCGCGTTTACCGCTTCTTTCATGAACGCCGATTCGGTGAATATGAATATCTTGCGGCGGCCGCTTTCCGGGTGGTAAGGCACGGTGGAGATCACCCGGCGCACCTGGCCTATCTTGATCAGCATCTGCGGGGGATCGGGTGGAACGATCATCACGTCGGGGTGGGTTTGGATTACGATGCGCGTGTCTTTTTTGTCGGCGTCGCGCATGTTCTCGCGGGCTTCCACCGCCTCAGCGAAACGGTCATCGAATTCGTCGGCCTGCGCGATACGAAGGCAGTTCGAACACTTGCCGCAGAAATCAGGCAGGCCATCAGACATCGCCTGGATCTCGCAGTTCATGCATCGAGCCAGCATCTGCGCCAGAGTGAATTTCCCGGCTCCGGGCGGCCCGTGCAGAATCACCGCCTGGGGAAAACGATCGAGCCCCAGCGCTTTGCGCAAGTTGCGGACGGTGCCGGCGTTGCCGTAAAAATTCTCGAAGTTCATCTGGCTTCCTGGGCGCGCGGCTCCAGTTTCATGCGCATCCCGTACTTCGAGCGCAGCGTGATCAGCGGATAGACCTCCACCCGGTGGCCGGGCTCGAGGGTCATGCGCCAGCGCTGCGCCAGGGTGGCGAGCACGAGAATGGCTTCCATCCACGCAAAGGACTCGCCGATGCACTGCCGCGCGCCGGCGCCAAAGGGGAAATAACTGTATTTGGGACGCGCCGCTTTGGCTTCTGGCGTCCAGCGCCGCGGGTCGAAGCGCAGGGGATCGGCAAAGTAACGCGGATCGCGATGCATCAGGAACTGGCTCATGAACACGTTGGTGGCAGCGGGAAGATGATATTCGCCGAGGTCGAAATCACGCAGCGCCACGCGGCCCTGCGCCCAGGCGGGCGGGTAGAGCCGCATGGATTCCGCCATGATCATCTCGGTGTATCGCAGTTGGGGAATGTCTTCGAGGCGAGGCGGCCTTCCGCCCAGCACGGTATCGAGCTCACGATGCAGCTCGGCTTCGGCGGCGGGGTTTTGCGAGAGCAGGTACCACGTCCAGGTGAAGGCGTTGGCGACGGTCTCGTAGCCGGCTAGAAAAATGGTCATGATCTCGTCGCGCAGCTGTTGGTCGGTCATGCCGCTGTGATCTTCGCCCTCGCGGTCGTCGCGCGCGCGCAACAGCATCGAGAGCAGATCGCCGCCATCCTGGTTCTGGCGGCGGTGTTCGGAAATCAGCCGGTACACAGTGTGGTCAAGGCGCGCGCGGGCGCGCTTGAACTTCATCAGACCGGGTACAGGATATGGCTCCAATCCCTCTGCCCACGGCATCATGATCAAAAAATGATAAAGGCCCATTATGGTTGACACCGCTCCGCCGATCTCGCGCACCTCATCGCCCAGGTCGGCGCCGAACAGCGTCTTGGCCACGATGCCCAGCGTGAGTTCCATCATCTCCACCGAGATGTCGAGGGTGGCGCCGGGCCGCCATTTTTTCTTTTCGGGAAATGCCTCCGCCATGGCCACCATGTCGGCAGCATAGGCGACGATGCGCTGGCGATGGAAGGCGGGTTGCGAAAGCTGGCGCTGGCGCCGGTGAATCGCGCCTTCGCTGGTGATCAGGCCTTCGCCCACCAGCATCTTCATGCGCCGCACCGTGCGCTCCTTCACGAAGTTATCGTTCTGGTTGACCAGCACCTCGCGAATGTAGTCAGGGTGGTTGATCAGCACCACGTGACGGCTGCCGATCTTGTAGTGCACGATGTCCCCGTAGGTCCGGGTGAGAAATTCAAACAGCTTGATGGGGTCGCGCGGGCGGAAGCGCCCAATGCCCGCCCAGATGAGATTGCGCTGCATGCCGGGGGGCCAGTTGTATGGCTGGTTTTTGGGCGTCGGGCCCGCGGCGCCTGGACTCACGGGCGGTCGGTTGACGGATGGTTTGCGGCTCTGGGGAGCCTCAAGCGGCGCCGAATTGCCGGGCGGCGCAATGCTCGATGACCGCGAAATGGGATTTTCCGGCGTCATCGGAAGTTGTCGAGCAGCTCGCCGCCGAAGCGCTCCTCCACGGCCGCAAATATCTGCTTCTGCACGTCAGGAATGGAGCGCAGGGCGTCGATCCGCACCACGCGCTGCGGCTCACGCTGGGCCAGCGCAAGGTAAGCATCGAAAGTGCGCTTGAAGAATTCCTTGTTCTCGCGCTCAAAACGGTTTTCATCCGTGGCCGCAACCGGGAGGCTGGCAGCAGCGGCGGTTACTCCATCCCCGCGGGCTTGCTCGTCTTCCCCGGGCGAATCATCGGCTGAATCCCGGGATGATTCATCGCTCGAACGGGTGCCGGCTGGTATCCCCTCGGTGCTGGTCTCTGCTGCAGGCGCCACCGCAGCCGGCGACCTGCGCAAATTACGCCGACGCGCCCGCGCCACGCTATCCGCGATGTCGGAGACCATGAGGATGGTCAGGTCGGGCTGAAATCCGCGGCACATGATCTGGTGCATGGCGAGCACCACCGCGCTGCCCAGTTGCCTGCCCCCGCCCTGGTAGGCCTCGCTGGAATCGGTAAACCGGTCGCACAATACCCACGTCCCGGCGTGCAGTGCGGGCTGAATGACCTCGTCGATCTGCTGCGCGCGCGATGAAAACATCAATCCCATTTCGGTTAGCGGAGAAAGCTCGACGGTGCGCGAATCCAGCAGGATGGAACGGATTTTCTCGCCCACCGGCGTGCCCCCGGGCTCGCGGGTGGTCAGCACGTTGAGGCCGCGCTCGCGCAGCGTTAAAGCCAGTTTCGCGAGTTGCGTGCTCTTACCGCACCCATCCAATCCTTCGAAAGTGATGAATTTTCCGTCCACAGAGAAGTAAAAAAATCATATCATTGCGGCATCGGGCCGGGATTCCGGCTGGGCTTCGGGGAGAAACATACTTAAGGTGACGCAGGGGCCGCGGCTGAAATAAAATCAGGATAGCGAACATTTTTCGCCGGATAATCCACGACCCCATGCCGAGATTAGGCGACAACATCGACGACTATTGCTCCCGCTGCAAGCTGCCCACCGATCACTCGGTAGTTTCGGCCATGGGAGAAGAGGTCTTGAAGACCCGCTGCCGCACCTGCGGCTTCGAGCACAACTACCGCCACAACAAGGGCGGCAAAGGCCCGATGACCAACCAGCAGGCGTTTGAGCAGGTCATGGCTTCAGTAATGGGCAGCGCCAGCCAGCCCCTGCCCAAGGCGGCCAAAGGCAAGAAGAAGAAACCCGCCGGCGGGTAATGCTGGCCGCTGCGCTCCCCAATTGTTCACGAGGAGAGAGGCAGGTTTTCGCAAACTTTCACCGGACGCTTGCTTCCATATCATCCAGTCGGGCCCCTAAAGTCTGTCGTAGAAACTCCAGAATGAATCTACGGTCCCCTCGACCCATCGATCTCCCGAGCTTCGGCAAGACCGTTCCAAATAAGACAAGGGCTGGTGGGACGACGAGTCCGACCCAAGTGTCCCCTGCTATATGTTCTCCCGTAAAGAGACTAAGTAATGTGGCGACAAACCCTATCCCACCGATTAGCACAGCGAACCCAAGCCACACCCGCATAAATACTCTCGCCCAAAGGGGGGCATCGAAGTAACCTTCGATTCTTGTACCTTCCGACATAGGTTCGGTTCTTCCGTAGAAGTGCCCCGCGAAATCATTTCGACTATATCGCCTCTTTTGCAGCCTGAAGGTCTTTTCGTTCACTTCACCCAGAATGGGACGATCCCCCTTGTAACCGGAGATCGAAAACAGGGTTCTTCGTTCAGGGTCGATGTGACCACGCAGTATTTCGGTTACGGACGGGGGGTCAAGCCTGGAATACAACACCACCGTTGGTCTCATGGGTACGCCTGCCTTGCAGACTCACGCGAATACGCGGCTCATTGAACGTAAAAGCCATGATGCTCTGGGAACGCTTCACTGCCGGGGATACCATTGATGAAGTTCTATATGACTAATCCTCTTCCACTCCGGCGAATAGATCGGTCTCCCGTTCAGCCATGCGCGGGGTGGCGGCGGCGACCAGGTGGTACCACTCTTCACCGCCCCGCTTGCGAACCGCGGACTCGAACATGTCAAACAATGGCGCCTGGGTGGTGTGGCAGCGGAAGGCGGCGATCTTGGTTTCCAGCCGCTCCCCGATTTGCAGTACGGTGCTGGCCGGCGGCAGGCACACGGGCTGCCGGCCGGGCAGAGTGAATCCGGCGGTGCCGTAATAAAGTTTTTGCGGCCGGTAGGGCCTCAATCCCCCCCCTAACTGGTCGGTAAAGCGGTTGCTGCGGCTCGCCCAGTGAAATGCGGTAGTGGCAAACAGCGATGCCATGGTGTGGTCCACATGGGCGGTGATCGCTCCTTCTGTGCCCATGGTGATCACCACATGCGGACGGAACTCGCGCATCCGGCGGGTCAGGTCGGCGACCACTGCAAGGAAGTCCTGCCGCTCCAATCCTCCGTCAGGGTAGTTCAGCACCTCGCCCTGGCTCACCTTAAGCAGCTTGCATGCGACCTGGAATTCCTGGCGGCGCAGCGCGGCCAATTCATCGTCCGAAGCGGCTGATCCACGGTGGGTGGCCGCCTGGCCCGGTGTGAGACACGTCACCCGGGTCTCCACGCCGCGCTCGCTGTAGAGCAGCAGCGCCCCGCCAAAACCGCCCGCTTCATCATCAGGATGAGCGGTTACGCAAAGTAAACGCATTCTATGTTTTTAACATACTTGCGGAATTTCAGCGGGTGGGGCCAAACCTACGGTTAAGCCTGGGGAAGTTCTTCGCTCATCACCAGATCGAGAAGTTCCTGGGGATGTTCGGAGAGCCACACCGGGGCAAACGACCGGCGGTGCAGCGGGCAGGGCCCGTATTCGCGCAGGGCGGCGATATGCCGCGGGGTGGAGTAGCCTTTGTGCGACGCCAGCCCGTACACGGGATAGACGGGGTCCAGCTCACGGACCATGCGATCGCGTTCCACCTTGGCGATGATGCTGGCGGCGGCGATGGACGCGCTGAGTGCATCGCCATGAATGATCGAGGTCTGGGCGCAGCCCACATCGATGCGCATGGCGTCCACCAGCAGGTGCCCAGGCTGGATGTCGAGTTGCAGCACCGCCAGGCGCATAGCCTCGCGGGCGGCCTGGTAAATATTGATCTCATCGATGCGATCGGCATCCACGGCGGCGATGGCAAAGGCAATGGCATGCTCGCGGATGCGCAAATTCAGCTCCTCCCGCTTTTTTTCGGGAAGCAGCTTGGAATCGCGCAGCCCGCGAATCAACCGCTGGGGATTGAGGATGACAGCGGCGGCCACCACCGGCCCGAACAGGCATCCGCGGCCAACTTCATCAACTCCGGCGACAAATTGCGCGCCCGACGCCCAAACCGCCTTCTCGTGCCGCATGGTGCACTTCAGTTTTTTAAGCATGCGGAATTTCAAGGTAGCGGCGGAAACTGGTCGTGCTTCGGGTTGGGCTTGCAGTCTCAAGTTTGGGAAGCGTTGGGGAACGCTGTTGCCAGTCTCGCCGAAAATTAAAATAACGGCAAGGGGAAATCGGCTGAAACTATAGCGTTGGTCTGTCCGAAAGCCGCAATGCTGAAAACAGGCTGGGGCATCGCTGCCATCCCGAGATTCGCCGAGATCTCGGATATAACTTCTGAGGAACTGCTCCAAATCATTGAGAAGTTGGTTTTGCTTTTAAGGTGGGAGCAGCGGACTTCAGTCCGATGTAGGCAATAAGACCATCGTCGGGGGTTAAAACGCAGGCGACCGAAACAGTAAAGCCTGGGTGCTCCAGACGGTAGTATGCCGTCATTCTCTCTAGCTGTTCGAATGCGGATATCGGGTGCACCAACTATGAAAATGCTCTAAGCCACAAAAACGTGCAGGATGGGCGATTCATCAAGGCCGCCTGCCGGCAAAAAGAAAAGCCCGCTCAAGAAAACTTGGATTGAGCGGGCCCCTCCGAACTACCGGTGATCGACTTCGCGCAGGCGCGCGGCTTTGCCCTTCAACGCGCGCAGGTAATACAGTTTGGCGCGGCGCACGCGGGAGCTGCGCATGATTTCCACGCGGTCGATGACCTTGGAGTTGACCGGGAAAATGCGCTCCACCCCGTGACCGAAGCTGATCTTGCGGACGGTGAAGCTGGCCTGGGGGCCCCTTTTCTGGGCGATGACCGTGCCTTCGAAAGCCTGGAGACGTTCTTTTTCGCCTTCCTTGATCTTGACCTGCACGCGGACGGTGTCCCCGGCGCTGACCTTGATGGTCTCGGCGCGCTGCAACTTGGCTAATACCTTATCCATGATCGGAGATTGCGACATATGGGTTCCTCTTAAGCTTTCGTAAAATTGTCTTGATTTCCTGACTTCGAGCGCAGATCACGCGCCGGCCACGGACAGGCTGAATTTACCGCCACATCCAGTCTAATTCAAATCCGCGCGGCCCGCCTCAGCATCGTCCTTAATTGCCTGCAACATCGTCTGATCTTCCCCGCTCAAGCCCGCGGATCGCAATAATTCAGGGCGGTATCGCCAGGTCTTTTCCAGCGCCTTGCCGCGCCGCCAGCGCCGTATGGCCTCGTGGTTCCCCGAGCCCAGCACCTCCGGCACCTGCATGCCGCGATACTCGGCGGGACGCGTGTAATGCGGATAATCCAGCAGCCCGCCCGAGGCGCAGGTGGATTCCGGGTTGGCGCCCTGCTCCGGCGCCTGGTGAGAGCTGAAACTTTCCTGCTGCGAAGACGCCTGGTTTCCCAGCGCTCCGGGCAGAAGCCGGGTCACCGCATCAACGAGGATGGCGGCCGCCAGCTCGCCTCCGCTCAGCACAAAATCTCCCACCGACACTTGGCGGTCGGCCAGATGCTCGCCTACGCGCTCGTCCACGCCTTCGTAACGCCCGCAGATCAGCGCCATCCGTTCCAGCCGCGCCAGTTCTTCGGCGAGCTTCTGGTTGAACACTTCCCCCGAAGGCGTAAGCAGGATGACGGTCTGACGGGCCGCGCCGGATTTTCGCTCCGCCTGGCTCGCCAATCCCAGGCCATCGGCGCACTCGAAAATCGGCTCGGGCTTCAGGACCATGCCTTCCCCGCCCCCGAAGGTGCGGTCGTCCACGGTGCGATGGCGATCGTGCGCGAAGCTTCGCAAATCGTGAATGGCGATCGACGTTAATCCCGATTCCTGCGCCCGCCGCACGATGCCGTGCTGCATGGGGCCGTTAAAGAACTCGGGAAAAATCGTCAGGATATCGAACTTCATTGTTCTTGATCCGTCAGTGAAGCGGCGCTAACTGCCGGAAACTTCTTCGGTCGCGCCTTACGCGTTTTCTGCGGCTGGGCGGCGGGTTCGGTGTTGGCTTCCAGCAGGCCCGGCGGCAGGTTCATTTCCAGCCGTTTTCTCGCAATGTCAAATTCCTTGATGTAGGCCTGGGCAAACGGCACCAGGTACTCATCTTTCCCGTGGATCACGGTCAGCAGCGGAGCGTCTCCGCTATCGAACTGCACCTTGGTAATCACACCCACCAGGGCGCCGCCATGATCGAATGCCTCGGGCTCTCCGCCGTACGCGGCGCTATCGTGATCCAGCCCCGCGGGCTCGCCGCGCATCCCCGTACCGGTGAGGGTGGCGTTGATCACGGTGCAGCCCAGCAGGTCGCTGATGTAGACCCGGCCGGCCTCAAGCTGCGCGCGTTCTGCGAGCGGAATCTGGATCTCGCTGCCCAGCAGTAACTCGGCGTCGTTCATCGAATCCACGCCGGCAAATTTCAACACCACGCGGCCCTTGTGCGGCCAATGATCTTCGACCTGCAGCTCGCGGCGCTGGTTCCTGGCGTCCAGGGCATAGACGCGCTTGCGCTCGGCAAACTTTTCGGGAAAATCGGTTTGCAGATCGCAAGCCACTTCCCCCCGCACGCCCTGGGTCCTGGCGATGCGGGCGATGGTAATGAATTCTGGCATCACGCTACCCACTCAAACCTGCAAGACGCAAAACCGGCGCAATACGCAGGTCCCCCTCCGGCCGGCGGTATAAAAATTCTGGAATGACGGCGATTGCAGCCCGGTCTCGGGGAGCCTAGGCCTGGTGTCCCAACTGGGGTTCAGGCTCCGACTGGTTGCCAATTTCCGGCTCCGCAATCTCCAGGGTGTAGCGGCTGGAATAATGCCGGCTGGCGGCATCGACGATGTTGCGGATCGAGCGAATCGTGCGTCCTTGTTTCCCAATCACTTTGCCCACTTCATCGGGAGCAACGGTCAGTTCCAGCGCGGTGGCGCCGCCTGATTCTCCCAGGACTTCGACCGACACCTCGCCGGGTTCATCCACCAGCAAGCGGGCGATGTCTTCGACTAGCGTTTTAATTTGGTTGCTGGCGTCGGTCATGGTTGATCGGGTGCTCTATCAGGTTTCAGGCGGTGAGGGCGGCGGGTTCGGCGGCCGGCTTGGCCATCAGTTTTCCCACGCGGTCGGAGGGCTTCGCGCCCTTCGAAATCCAGTGGTCGATGCGCTCCCGCTTCAGCAGCAGGCTGGGCGGATTGGACCGCGGATTATAGGTTCCCACCACTTCCACGGAACGGCCATTGCGGGCGCGTTCTTTTTCGATTACCACGACACGGTAATAAGGCTGCTTGCGCGCACCAAAGCGCGCCAGTCGAATCATTAACACAGTGAGTACATCCTTTCCTGTTTTTCAGGATTCCGGCCTGCCTGGGTTACCGCTCATGGGCGCCAGAAATAAACTTGGGGCAAGTTGTTATTATCGCGTAACTTGCGGGCGGTTGCAACCCTTCCGCGGATAGGAACGCCTACTGAAATAAGAGCGAGTCTCTGTCGTCCGTTAAACTGGCGAGGGGCTTCGATTCAGACCAACAATAGCTTCATTCCAAGCCACTTTGAGAGTGTTTGGGATGTTAGGCTCATCCAGCAGGGCAAGAAGTTTTTCTTTGAATACCGCTCTTCCGGGAGCGCCCGCAGCTGCGAGGCTAGCGAGAATAAATCCGCGCAAGTCAAAGAAATTTACGTCGTGACCTTGGGCAAAGTACTCAATTGCCAGGAGTTTCGCGTCGTTTTCCACCTTCGGAAGATGAACTAGAAAAAGGTAATCTGGAATACTTTGTGGTGCGATTTTATTTCGGAAAGTACTCTCGACTCTAGATCGTTCAATTGGTCGTTCTGTGACTTCCACGGCCAGTACAATTCTTTCGCCGCTACGGATTGTTATATCTCCAGCAGCTCCCGACGCTCTATCTGCAACATTGATATCTTGCACCTCAATATTCCAGTCCAGGGAATAATGCTCTTTTAGCATGGAAAATATGGCATTTGCCAAGAGCATGGGGATCCGTCCTCCACTCGGCGTAGCGAGAAGTTCTTTCAGAATCTGTTCGAATTGAACGAGGCTAATGCGCTGGAGTCTCATTAACCTAATTTGTGAAGTTTCGCGAAGCAAAATAAACTGCAAAATAACGTACGCAAGAAGGCCCGTCAATTCATCGTCAGATTTTATGCCCTCTATATATTTCAACACTCCGAGGAACGCATCGTAACCCGACTTGTCTCTAAGTCCCCTTCGCGTCTCTTGTGTGAACCTCACATTCCTTCGAAAAACACTCAGGTACGGTCCTCTTGAGGACGGAATTTGTTTGGATTGAAAGAAAGGGTTCACAACCGACTCGTCCAGAGTTCTTCCATTAAATGCATCTGTCCCATGGCTCACGTAAGGGAGCCTTACATTTACGCCGGGGTCAGAGAGCTTCGCTACAATGCAACCTAACAGCGTCTCTCGATATGCCTTGGTAGTAGAGATGAAGACCTTGTCGATCAATTCAATTACGGATTGAATAGGCAGAGGAACTTTATTCTCAGAGGCGTCTCTCTGAGTCCGGCCGTAGGTTTCTTCTAAGAGCAGCTTAGCTGATTGGTAATCAATCGGCATGGGTCAATAATTTAACCAAACCGCTTCTCTACGGGGTTTCTTGACGGAATGGCACATTTTTTCGGCCGCATCCACGCGCTCCCAAGATGAATATAGAGAGTTCATTAATTCACATCTATACCCGGAAATCGCAACTTTTCCTTTGCAGTTCATCAGCACCTTGGCCAACGTTTCATGTTCTGAATCAACCATTTCGTACGCATACGCTTTTGAGTCTCCCCTGGAAGTGTGCGGGTAGGGAGGGTCACAGTAGAACAGCGTATTGGGATCATCGTAGAGATTGATTACTTCGATTGCTGGCCTGTTCTCAATCTGAACACGAAGAAATCGTTCTGCGACGTTGGGAAGGGTTTTTATACTTCCAAGCCAACGCGATACCACACCTGACATACCTCCCCGGCTAGTGTTCTTGCAATTAGCCCATCGTCCTAAAGATGCAGTTTGGGCGAGACCGGTCCGGACTTGCCTAGCCCGCACAAAAAAACGCCTCGCTCTTTCAACGGATCCCTGTGTTTCGTCATATGCCAATGACATATAAAATTCTTGTCGGGAAAAAGGCGTCAACGCTATAGCTCTGGTTAATTCCTCCGAGTGATCTCGTAACACTCGAAAGAAATTGACCACTTCCCCATCCAAGTCATTGTAGGTTTCAACAGGGGAAGGCTCTCGGTTTAATAAGACGGCTGCGGAACCTGCAAAGGGCTCGCAATAATGATGAGCTGCTGGCAAGAGTGGCAATAGCCATTTAAGATGGCTGAATTTTCCGCCATACCAACCAAAAGAAATAAGATTCTTGTGAGACCTAGCAGGCTTTGTATTGATTGGGCTCGCCCGAGATACCATTATTCCCTCCGCTAGTATCTTGAGCACCTAGCGTTCACTTCGTTGCACCATGATAAACCTACCCCAAGAGATCAACACTGTGTCGATAAACGGCACCGAATCTCGCCCTAAAATCCCGGCGCTCACATCCCGGGCAGCTTGATCCCCGCCATCTTCTTCGCCATGAACCCCGATTTCGACATGGTCTTGAACATCTTGCGCATCTGCACGTACTGGCGCAGAAGCTGGTTCACCTCCTGCACGCTGGTGCCCGACCCGCGGGCGATGCGCTTGCGGCGGCTGCCGTTGATGAGCTCGTGATGCTCGCGTTCGTGCCGGGTCATGGAATTGATGATCGATTCCACGCGAGTGAGCTGGCTTTCGTCCACCTTATCGGCCGCGCCTTGCAATTGCGCAAACGGTCCCACCTTGGGAAGCATGCCGATGATGCTCTGCATCGAGCCCATCTTTTTCACCTGTTTGAGTTGTTCGCGAAAATCTTCCAGGGAGAAGCCGTCCCCGGCCAGCGCCTTGCGGGCGAAGGCCTCTGATTTTTTCCGGTCCATCGATTCTTCCGCTTTTTCGATCAGCGAAAGAATGTCGCCCATGCCCAGGATGCGGGAGACGATGCGGTCGGGGTGAAACGGTTCCAATGCGTCATATTTTTCACCGACGCCGATAAATTTCACCGCCTGGCCGGTCACATGGCGAATGGATAGCGCGGCGCCGCCGCGGGCGTCGCCATCCATCTTGGTGAGAATAATGCCGGTGAGCGAAAGTTTCTTGTGGAACTCGTCAGCGGAGTTGACCGCATCCTGCCCGGTCATGGCGTCGGCCACGAACAGAATTTCCTGGGGATTGAGCGCCGCTTTCAGCGACTGCATCTCCGCCATCAATTCCTGGTCAATGTGCAGGCGGCCGGCGGTATCCACAATCAGCACGTCGCAGCCGGTATTGATAGCCTCGCGCCGCGCCTCTTTGGCCAGCCGCACCACCGCGGCGGTGGTGGCCTCGCCCTCCACCAGCTGGCCCTCATAAAGGTTTGCGGAAATGGCGTGGGCCACGACTTTCAACTGTTCGCGCGCCGCCGGGCGGTAGAGATCGACGCTCACCAGTAGCGGGCGATGTCCGGTTTTCTTCAGCCAGGCCGCCAGCTTTCCTGACGTGGTGGTCTTACCCGAACCCTGCAGTCCCGACATCAGAATCACGTTGGGCGGCTGCGATGAGAGTTTCAGCTTGGATTGGTCATGGCCCAGCAGCACCATCAGCTCGTCGCGGACGATCTTGATCACCTGGTCGGCCGGCGACAGGGCGGTCATCACTTCCTGGCCCACCGCCTTCTCGCGGATGTGGTCAATGAGTTCCTTGACCACCTTGAAATTTACGTCGGCCTCAAGCAGGGCAAGCCGCAACTGGCGCAAGGCTTCGGTGATGTTCTCTTCCGAGAGCCGGCCTTCGCCGCGGAGATCCTTGAAAGTGCGCTGAAGTTTTTCCTGTAAATTTTCGAACATGGGATGGAATCGGTGGCCTTTTTATCTTAACAGCGCGGAAGGGCGAGAGCGGTCTGCAGAAAAGCCTGTTCTCGAGCAAATTTCCACTTTTAGTTGTCATTCTGACGAGCCCCGGCTTCGCCGGGGTGAGGAAGAACCCCTGCTCAACAACAAATTTGTCCCTTGTGATGGTTTTTCTGAACTATGCCGCCGATTGTTTTTGCCAGTTAAGATTTTAAAGTTCACGTTCGGTAAAAGCTTTGGATCCTCGATAACAGGGCTTGCATTATCGGCGCTGGCGTTCAAAAAAACATGAGGAAATATTCCTGGCATCGAACAAGAAGCAAGAGCTCGCTCCAGGATGACCAAGATAGAGGATTTGTACCCTTGCAAAATTCTCTTATGCGACTTCTGGGAATTCTGGCGGAACAACAAAGGCAAGAACTATCAACCTCACGGCGTAGCCGCCGCGGTCTCAGTTTCTCCCACGAACTTCTTGTCATGGTGCTCGCGCCCGAACACCAGCGCGATGGTCAGCGCGACAATCACGCACAGCTCGAATATCGTCAGGGCCCACGAGTACCCCAGGCGGTCGCGTAGCGCATATTCAATGTTGCTGGTGGGCGACGCCAGTAGAATGCCGGTCTGGTATGCCAGGCCCGGAATCAGGCCGCGCAGAGCGTTGGGCGAAAGCTCATTCAGGTGCGCGGGGATAATTCCCCACGCGCCCTGCACCCCGACCTGCAAGACAAAAGCGCCCGCCGCCAGGGCGATGGCGGTGTGGCCGAACGCCCATGCCCTCATGACGCAGAGCGCGACCGCCAGCGCGGAGATCATCGACCTTCTGCGGCCCCATCTCTGCGATAGGTGTCCGAAAGAAATGCCGCCGATGATGGCGCCCACGTTGTACAGCATCGCGATATACGCGACCGTGGAGCTGCTAAACCCGCGGGCCGACTTGAGAAAGTCGGGATAGAGGTCCTGGGTGCCGTGCGAAAGCATGTTCATCAGCGCCATCAATACGACCATGTAGAGAAAGCTCTTCCAGAATCCCGCGGCGGCGAGCACCATGGCCTTCAAACCGGGCACGCGGTGCTGCTTCCAGGCCTCGGTTTCCTTCACCCGCCAGCTTATATAGAAGGCCAGCAGGGCGGGCGCGCCGCCCGCCCAGAACATCACGCGCCATCCGTAGTGCGGCAGGATCAGGCGGGTAGCGATGGCGGCGAGCAGGTATCCGGTGGAATATCCGCTTTGCAGCACGCCCGAAATCAAGCCGCGCTTGCTGGCGGGCGCGCTTTCCATGGCCAGCGATGCGCCCAATCCCCACTCCCCGCCCATGCCGATGCCAAAAAGAATTCTCAGCACCAGGAAAATGGTGTAATTGGGAGCGAAGCCGGAGAGCAGCTCCATCAGGGAAAAGAAAATGACGTTGGCGATGAGAGGCTTGCGCCGGCCAAACCGGTCAGACAGCATGCCGAACAGCAAAGCCCCGACGGGGCGCATGGCCAGGGTCGCGGTGATGGTCCACACGATCGCGCTCTTGGCGACGCCGAACTGGTGGGCCAGGGTATCGACCAGGAAGACCACGATAAAAAAATCGAACGCGTCGAGAGTCCAACCCAGGTAAGAGGCGGCCACGGCATGAAACGCGTTGGCTTGGACGGTTGATTTATCGGGGTTCATGAGGGAGGCCAGCAGGCGAGGCCGGGACAGCGCGAGTTGTTATCCGCATGGCAAGGAATCAAAAGGATTGCCCGGCTGTTGCGCTCAGAATGACAACTCCATACATGGTACTTGTGTTTTCAATTCCCGGTAGCGTTTGATGTTTCCCCTGGCGGCGGCGCGAGCTGGCAAACGTTGCGCCTCCCAGAAGTCGCCGCTCTACCCCGTGCGGAAACGCTATTGGATTCTATAGGTAAGCACCCTGGCGACCGCCTTGGTGTCGCCCGGTGAGGCGGCCAGCACGAGTTTTTTCATGCCCGGAAGCAGCATTCCGGTTTTGGCGCCGGGCGCGCTCGGCACCTTGGCAATCAACTTCAAATGGTCGGGATCACTGGCATCATAAACCCCGATATAGCCTTCTCCTCCGGGCACATAAATGCGGGCCGAGGCGGCGTCGAACAGAACGTCATCGGCGCGCAGCGGAGCCGGCAGCGAGTTGGTCACCTTACCGGTATCGGTATTGATCGCCGCCACCATTCCCGGCTTGCGGCACACCACATACAGGCGATGATGGGTCTCATCGAGCGCCATCATGGAATTGATCTCGGCCACCGGGACCGGCCACAGCGCGGTCACCTTCATGGTGCGGCGATCGACCACCGCCACCTTATTGGTTTGGGCGAGACTGATATAGAGCGATTCGCCGTTCCTGGCCAGGGCCATGGCTTCGACGTGATTGTCGTTGAAGGTGATCGCCCCCAGCTTCTTTCCGGTGTCGGGATTCACCGCCGCCAGCTCGGAAGTTGCCATTTCCACATCTTTTCCGCCGGTGACCACGTACACGATATTGGTCTTGCGATCGTAGCCGATGGAATCCGCTCCCGGAACCAGCCTCACCGTTCCCTTCTTCTTATAGGTGTTGGCGTCGATCAGCTTCGACATCGACTTGCCGCTGTCCGTCACCAGGACGGTCGCGGCTCCCTGGCGCACCAGGACGCTGTGCGGGGTCTCAAAGCCGGTGACCGTGCGCAGATGCTTGCCGGTCTTGAGGTCGAAGACTTCGAGCGTGGCGTGATCTTCGGCGGCCAGCAGGATTCGGCTGCGGGCCGAATCCAGCGCGAAGTGATCGAAATCCCCGGTGTATCCGGGCAGCTCCACACTGTCTTCGAGGACGAGGGGCGCGGCCTGCGCGGCTGCGCGGCCGACTCCGCCTGCCACCATGGCGAGCACGATAAGAATTGCCGGCGTCAACTTTTTCATGATTTTTAAGCTCCCGTGATTTCCCAGCTGTGCATCACCGTGCGGCACAGTCATCTGCAACGCCAAGGATGCAGCAACAGCATTAGACCGCCCTGAAGCGAAAATGAAATTGCTTTCATGCCGGTTCACAGCATATTCTGCCATTGCGGAAAGCCACCTTCGGGGCCGAGAATGGGATTTACGCCTGGCGGTCGCCCAAAAAAGTTCTTATGCGAATTCTCCTGGTCGAAGATGAACCCAAAGTTTCCGGTTTCGTGGCGCGCGGACTGGCAGCCGAGCGTTATGCCGTGGACGTGTGCGCCGACGGGCGCGAGGGCCTGGAGATGGCCGAAACCTACGCCTACGACATGATTATCCTCGACCTGATGCTGCCCACCCTCGATGGTCGGGAGATACTCAAGCGCATTCGCCGCAAGAACACCTGCGTCCCCGTGCTGGTGCTGACCGCGCGAGACGCGGTGGATGACAAGGTCCGGCTGTTCGAGGCCGGCGCCGACGACTATCTGACCAAGCCCTTTGCCTTCGCCGAATTGCTGGTGCGCACCAAGGCCCTGTTGCGGCGCGGGCCGGTGAACCGCTCCAGCACCCTGGTGGTGGGCGATCTCGAACTCGACCGGCTGACCCAGCAGGTGAAGCGCGCCGGCCATCGCATCGAGCTCACTACCAAGGAGTACTGCCTGCTCGAATACCTGATGAACACTCCGGAACGAGTGATGTCGCGCAACATGATCATCGAACATGTGTGGGACCAGAGTTTTGACGGCATCACTAATATTGTGGACGTTTACGTGCGCCACCTGCGAATCAAGGTGGATGACGCGTTTCCCTTCAAGATGATTCGCACGGTGCGCGGCGCCGGTTACCTGATTCGCGGCAGCGACGGGAGTGAGCCATGAAGCTGACGGCGTTGCGAATCCGCGTGACCGCCTGGTATGTGGGGTTGCTGGCGGCGGCTCTGATCGTGTTCGGCGCCTCCCTGTACCTGGGCCTGGAGCGCTATCTGGATAACTCGCTGCAACACTCCCTCAGCAGCGACGCGCAAAGCATCAGCGAATCATTTGTGGCCCAGTTCGAGCCCAAGGGAGTCAAGTGGCTGATCGATGAAGTGGGGGAATCCTACGCGCCGGAAAGTGGCGGCAGGTTCGTGCGCATTTCCCGGTCGAATGGGGAAGTACTCTTCCAATCCGGAGACACACGCGACCAGAACATCATCGCCAGCGGCATCTCGCCTCCGCCGGTTTCCCGCAGCCAGCCCGGGTTGCGCCGCGAGCGGCAGGACGGGAATCGCACCGTTGAGATCTACAGCCTGCCGTACACGTCTCCCGCGGGGGGAAAGTACATCATCGAAACCGGGGCGTCGCTCAAGCCCATGGAACGCCTGCTGGGAAGCCTGTTGGTGACGCTGCTGATCCTCACCCCGCTGGTGCTGTTAATCGCCGCTGTGGGTGGTTACGTATTGATGGTGCAGCCGCTGAAGCCCATCGAATCCTTGACGGTGATGGCGGAACGCATCGGCACCGGAGACCTGGGCGAGCGGTTCCCCATCATTGCATCGGGCGACGAACTGGAACGACTGTCACTGGCTTTGAACAGCATGATCGGCCGTCTCGAAGACGCGCTGGCGCACAACCGCCGGTTCTCTGAAGATGTTTCGCACGAGCTCCGTACTCCGCTGACCATATTGCGGGGTGAACTGGAGCACGTCATCCAGCTGCGATCGCTTGAGCCCGGGGTCACCGACGCGGTGGGCAGCGCGCTCGAAGAAACCGAGCGCATGAGCAGGATCGTCGAAAGCCTGCTGGAAATTTCGCGCTTGAACTCCGGGCTTTCGGGCATCGCGCTCAAGAGCTTCGACCTGCAGCAGTTGGCGGCCACCACCACGGAGCAGATGCGGCTACTGGGGGAAGAACGCAAGATCACCCTGCGCTGCATTGCGGGCCCTGCGGTGATGACCGTGGGCGACGAATCCCGGTTAAAACAAGTGCTGGTGAACCTGCTGGATAACGCAATCAAATACACCGGCGCCGCCGGTCACGTGGATGTAGCCACCCGGGTGCAAAACGGGTTTGCGGTGCTGGAGGTCAGCGACGATGGCATTGGCATCACCGCCGAATCTTTGCCGCATGTGTTTGACCGGTTCTACCGCGCGGAAAAGGCCCGCTCGCGCGGCTCGGCCGGGGCCGGACTGGGCCTATCCATCGTGCGCGCCATCTGCCGCGCCCATGAGGGCGCGGTTTCCATCGTCAGCTCCGAAGGCAAAGGGACCACGGTCACAGTCCAGCTTCCCCTGGCAAGCGCGGCCGGCGACGCTCCCGGCATGTTACCGCCGGGCCTGGCTACAAGCCGCGCAAAATCGCGGGATGAGATTTCCGTGGCCGTGGAAACCGTCCGCGACCACTAACCGCGTAACTACTTTATTTTCTCGAACAGCTTTTTGCGCGTGGGGATTTGCGCTTCCATTTCGCTGTTGATTTCGTTGGCTTGCTTCTCCAACTTCTCTTTGTCATCGCCTTCCTTGTAGTTGAAAACGATGCCGGTGCAGCCAATGATCTTTCCCGCCTTGTCTTTCAGCGCAGCTTCCACTTCAAAGTGGTTCCCCGCCTTGTTCACTTCGAGGTTGCTTTTCCCGGTGTTGATCACGCGCATATCGTCTTCATCCGCTTTCTTGCCCATGCGGCCGATATTGGATGCGATGATCACGTTGTCTTTTTTTCCGGGAGGGGTCACGTGCATGGCCATGATTACCACTTCAGGATGCTTCGCCAGGGTGTCATTGACAAGTTTCTGGGCGAAGATCCTGGCCGGCGTGTGCGCTTGAATCACCAGCGGACCATACTGGGCGGCGGCGCAAAGGCCGAGCGCCATCACCATCACTGCAAGAGCCATCTTGTTTCTCACCATGAGCAATTCTCCATTTCTAATCGAGCGAGGTTCGGCCGGGGGCCGCTACTCACACCTTGCGGGGCACAGATGAAGCCAGCGTGAACCCAACATTAAGGTATTTTCTTGAAAGCAGGCGCCGCCAGTTCACCTGAATGGGCTAAATCTTCCCCTTTTAATTCGCGGGTGGCGGCGCGCCGGCTACAGCCACGGTGACCGTGTGCTCATGGCGGGGCAATTTTAGGAAGAATGGGAGCGTTGCTCCCACCACCATAAACGTTGCCAGCAAGCCGAACCCATAGAGAAAGTTTCCCGTGCGCTTGTTCAGATAGCCCACTGCCAGC
>JBBQWT010000018.1:0-69643 GCA_038210375.1 Terriglobales bacterium
GACTCGGCCACGGAAAAAATGGTGTCGTAGTATTCGGTGCCGGTGTCATCTTTATTGATGGGGCCGCCGGAAACCTGCTGCTTGCTCTTATCGTTGCGGGTAAGGTCGGGGCTGATGGCCTCGAAGTGATTGCCGGCGTCGATACTTTTGAACAACCTTTCCCCGCCGTGGTAGATCACGTTAGGGTCGTGCGGAGAAATAATCAGGGGCGCGGTCCACTGGAAGCGATGTTCCAGCGTGGCCGCGCCGGTGCCGTCGCTGATTTCGGGCCACGGAGCAATGGATTTCAACTGGTCGGTTTTCTTGTCGTAGCGGGTGAGCGTGCCTTCATAATCCCCGGCGAAGGTGATGGTGGGGTCGGGCGGGTAGGGAGCGATGTAGCCGGCCTCACCGCCGCCCACCGGGTACCAGTCAGGGCGGTCGATGGCGCCGCTGGCGCCGCGGCTGGAAATCGCAATGGTGCTGTTGTCCTGCTGCGCTCCATAGACGTAGTAGGGGAAGCGGTTGTCGGTGATGACGTGATAGAACTGCGCGGTGGGCTGGTTTTCCTGCGGGCTCCAGTGCTTGCCGCCGTCGGTAGTGATGGTGGCGCCGCCATCGTTGGCGGCGATCATGCGCCGGGTGTTGGTGGGGTCGATCCACAGGCCGTGGTTATCTCCGTGCGGCACTTTGACCTTGTTGAACGTGCGTCCGCCATCCGTGGACTTGTGAAAATCCACCTCGAGCGAGTACACGGTGTCAGAGTTCTGCGGGTCGGCGAAGATGTGCATGTAGTACCAGGCGCGCTGTTGCAGGTAGCGGCTGCCGTTCACCAGTTCCCACTTCTCGCCGCCGTCATCGGAGCGATAGAGTCCGCCTTCATGCGCTTCGATCAAAGCGTAGATTCGATCAGAGTTCGGGGCCACGGAGACGCCGATGCGCCCGTACGGTCCCTTGGGCAATCCGCCTTCGTCGAGACGTTTCCAGGTCGTACCGCCGTCGCCGGAACGGTAGAGCCCGCTTCCCGGCCCGCCGCTGCTGAGGCTGTAGGGCGTGCGCCGCGCCTGCCACATGGCGGCAAATAAAATGTTGGGATTGCGCGGGTCCATCGCGATGTCGATGCCGCCGGTGTTTTCATCCTTATATAAGACATTTTCCCAGGTCAGGCCGCCGTCGCGGGTGCGAAAAATTCCGCGCTGCACGTTGGGACCGAACGGGTGTCCCAGGGCCGCGACGTAGGCGATGTCGGGGTTGCGCGGGTGAATGATGACCTTGCCGATGGCCCGGGTGTCGCGCAGGCCAATGTTCTTCCAGGTCTTGCCGCTATCCACTGACTTATAAACGCCGTCGCCGTGGGAGGTATTGCCGCGAATGCAGGCTTCGCCAGTGCCCACGTACAGAATGCTGGGCTCGGATTGCGAGACCGCCAGGCTGCCGATGGAGCCTACCTTGGCCTTGTCGAACGAAGAAGTCCAGGTCATGGCGCCGTCGGTGCTCTTCCATACACCGCCCCCGGCGCCGCCGAAGTAATAGGTTTCGGGATCGCCGGCGACGCCGGACGCGGTCAGGGAGCGGCCTCCGCGGAAGGGGCCGATGGTGCGGTATTTCATGCCCTTGAAGGCCTTGTCCTCCGGCTTCTTATCTTCGGCGGCCTTTTTTTCGTCGGCCTTCTCCTGCTCGTTCTCGGTGGTCTCGACCGGCTTGCGCTCCACCTGCCGGGTCTGGCTGAAGACGGTCGCGCTAAGCAGCAGAAACAGCGGCAATAATTTTTTGGACATGGTTATCTCCGGCAAACATGCTAACCGAGAGCCGGGGCTTTGGGAAGTTGCCGGCGGCGAGGAACGCTCGCGCCATCTGGCATGGGTGCGTGATGGTCTGCTATAGTTCGGGGACTTGGATCGTTTCTCGCGGTCCCCCAGGCGATCGTTTTTTCTATGGAAAATACCGCCATCTCACCCACGGAAATCGTCAAAGAAAAAATTCTGGCGGTGCAGGATTATTCCCTGCTGGCCTGGCGCTCGATTTCCAACCTGTTTCGCCACCCCAAGTACGTGGACGACATGTACATGCAGGCCGATATGATCGGCGTGGGCTCTTTGCCCATCGTGATCCTGACCGGTTTTTTTACCGGAGCGGTGCTGGCGTTGCAGACTTCCGCCACCCTGGAGCAATTCGGCTCATTGTCGCTGACCGGGCAGCTGGTTTCGCTCACCATGGTGCGCGAGCTGGGACCGGTGCTCACCGGGCTGATGGTGGCCGGACGCAACTCTTCAGGAATGGCCAGCGAGCTGGGCTCGATGAAGGTCACCGAACAGATCGACGCCATGCGCGCGCTGGGCACCGACCCCACCAAGAAACTGGTGACGCCGCGGGTGGTGGCCACCGTGACCATGCTTTTTTTCCTTACCATCATCTCCGACCTGGTGGGCATGTGCGGCGGCTTTGTGGTGGCCTGGTCGTTTCTGGGCATCGATCCCAACCAGTACTGGAGCATGACCTACCAGTCTCTGATATTTCAGGACGTCATCATGGGTTTGACCAAGCCGGTGCTGTTCGGGTTTGTGATTTCGACGGTAGGCTGTTATTTCGGGCTCAACGCCAAGGGCGGCACCCAGGGGGTGGGCCGCGCCACTACGCAGGCGGTGGTGGCGTCATCGGTGCTCATCCTGATCGTCAACTTCTTCACCACCCGGCTGCTTATGAACTGGTTCACGCGGTAGCCTATGTCGCCTGACCCTGCTGACAACCTTTCCGGCCCCGGCGAATCTCACCCTGCCTCAGATGCCGCCGGAGGCGAACAAAATCAGCCCGGCCCCTTGAATGCCGACCACATAGCCCCCCCGCCAGGAGATGACGGGCGCCCCCAGGCTGAACCGCGCTCCGACGTCAAGAACCCCATCATTTTTGAAGATGTGCATATCGGGTTCGACGGGCGGCCGGTGCTCCAGGGGATTTCATTCAAACTGGATCGCGGGGAAAGCAAGGTCTTGCTGGGCGTGGCCGGCGAGGGTAAGAGCCTCATCCTCAAAATGTGCCTGGGATTGATCAAGCCCGATAGCGGAAAAATTACGGTGCTGGGTGAAGACGTGACCGCCATGTCCGAGCTCGACTTGTTCGCCCTGCGCGGCAAGATCGGCATGGTATTCCAGGAAAGCGCCCTGTTTGATTCGTTGAACATCGAGGAGAACGTCGCCTACCGGCTAATGGAAGAGGGACTCAAGGTGGAAGAAGTGCACGACCGCGTGGTCGAGGCCTTGAAATTCGTCGAGCTGGAAAAAACCCTGCAGAAATTTCCCGCCGAGCTGTCGGGCGGGATGCGGCGCCGGGTGGGCATTGCGCGGGCCGTGATCTCCAAGCCGGAGCTGCTGCTGTACGATTCGCCTACCGGTGGGCTTGACCCCGTAACTTCCACCACTATCGTTGCGCTGATCGTAAAACAGCGCGACGTATACAAGAACCCCGCGTTAATGGTGACCCACCGCCTGCAGGATGGGTTCACCATGGCCTCGTCCTACTTCGACGTTAAAACCGGCCAGATGCTGCCGCGCAGGGAAGGCTCAACCGACCTGAGGACTAACTTCCTCATTTTGCACGAGGGCAAGATCATCTTTGATGGCAGTGCGCCTGAATTAAGCCACAGCACCGACGAGTACATCAAAGAATATATTTCCTGAGAAGCTGCCTCGGTAAAACTTTTAGTGAACGCTCTTGCCGGTCGCGGCCGCCATTCTCTTGGCCTGGTTCTTTTCCATGCGCTCCACCCGCTCGCGCCCCGCCGGGGACTGGCTCACCAGCTTTTCGCAGTTACGCAGAAAGTCGGGCGCTGTTTCACGCATACCTTCAATGAATGGCTTCAGCTTCGCGTACATAAAATAAAGCTCGCCGGCGGTGTCAAAAAAGAGTTCTTCGTGCAGGGCGCCACGCAGCACCAGGGCGGCCGCCATCTCCCAGTAAGAAACTACCTGGCGTAGATACTGGCTCTCGGTGGCGGCGGGGTTCCCGGTGAGGCGGGTCAGATCAGAGATGTCCTGGGGCCAGAACTCGTAGACCGCGAAATGGCGGGCTTTACGCATGACTTCTTCGCGGCGCATTTCATAAAGTTGCAGCACCAATTGGGCATCCGCCGCGGTTGCTCGAACTGACTCGCTCATCTCACGCCTCCTGGCATTTGAAGCTTTCGGTTGATCTCACCACTCCCTGCAAGCCCAAAGCTCGGTTCGAACTGCCCGCCCTTTGGGTTACGCCACCGCTTCAGGGGCCGGCGCCGGCCTTGAGTAGTCGCACTTGGGCGCGGGTTTGGCTTCGACCGGCGGAGTCACATCCTGGCTCTTGCCGCCGGCTTTGCGGGGACGCCGTTTTTTCGGCTTATCTTCTTCGCCTTCCGCGGCGGCGGCTGACGGTTTCTTGTTGTTGGGGCACACCAGCATCACGCCCGTCTTCAGATATTTTTCCAGCAGGTAAGGGCTGCCGCATTCGGGACAGGTTTCCGGAATTGGCCGTGACGCTGAGGTGAAGTCGCAATCAGGATAGTTGCTGCACCCGTAAAAGATGTTGCCCTTGCGGCGGGCCTTCTTTTCCACCAGCTCGCCATCTTTGCACTGCGGGCACTTTACCCCGATGAAATTCTGCTTGATGTACTTGCAATCGGGATAGCCGCTGCACGAAACGAACTCGCCATAACGCCCGTGGCGCAGCACCATGGTGCGCTCGCATTTCGGACACTTCTCTTCGAGCGGCACGTCGGGCACTTTCTTGCCCTGGTCGAGGCGGCGGGTGGTCTTGCACTCGGGATAGCCGGTGCACGCCATGAACTGCCCGAAGCGTCCGCGCTTCAGCACCATCACCTTGCCGCAATTCTCGCAGTATTCCTCCTGCGTCGTATCCTGCACGTCGGCGGAGTCGAGGTCGGGCAGGTCAATCGGATTTTCCTTGGTGAAGGTGCAACTATTCTCATTGCCCTTCTCATAAGCGCTGCACGCGAAGAATGAGCCATGCTTGCCCCACTTGATGACCAGGGGAGAGCCGCAGCGCTCGCACTTTTCTTCGGTGGGCTTTTCCATGCGCTTGATGTTTTCCATGTGCTTCTCGGCATAGCGCAGGTCTTTCTCGAATTTCTTGTAGAAGCCGGCCAGGGCGTCGGTCCAAACCTCTTTGCCCTCTTCAATCTCGTCGAGCTCTTCTTCGAGACGCGCGGTGTACTGCACATCGAAGATATCGGGAAAATTGGCGACCAGCAGGTCGGTGACCACCAGGCCGATTTCAGTGGGAATGAACTTCCCGCCGATCTTCTGCACGTATTGGCGCTCCTGGATGGTGGTAAGGATGGCGGCATACGTGGAAGGACGGCCGATTCCCTTCTCTTCGAGCTCTTTGACCAGCGAAGCTTCGTTGTAACGCGGTGGAGGCTCAGTGAAGTGCTGCTCCGGCTTGAGCTCTTTGAGGGTTAGGGTCTCGCCGGGCTCCAGCGCCGGCAGCTTGTGCTTGAGCTCTTCGTCTTCCTCGTCCTTGGCGTCTTTCGATTCCTGGTACACCTTGAGAAAGCCATCGAACTTGAGCACCGAGCCGGTCACGCGGTACACGTACGCTTCGTTGCCCGAGACCGCGTCGATTTCCACGCTGGTCTGGTCAAAGATGGCGGGCCGCATTTGCGAAGCCACGAAACGCTGCCAGATGAGGTTGTAAACCTTGAACTCATCGTCCTGCAGGTACTTCTTCATGGACTCGGGATCATGCATTGCCGAGGTGGGGCGAATGGCTTCGTGCGCATCCTGCGAATCCTTCTTGGACTTATAAACGTTGGCGTTCTCGGGAAGGTACTCGTTGCCGTAGCTGGTCTGGATCATGGTGCGCACTTCGGCCAGGGCGTCGGCGGAGACCCGGGTCGAATCGGTGCGCATGTAGGTGATCAAGCCGGTGGGCCCGTCCTCGCCGATTTCGATGCCTTCGTAAAGACGCTGAGCGATCATCATGACCCGCTTCACGCTGAAGCGCAGCTTGCGGGAGCCATCCTGCTGCAGCTTGCTGGTAGTGAACGGCGCGGCAGGGCTGCGGCGGCGTTCCTTCTTGTCCACCGAGCGCACTTTCCAGGTGGCGGTTTCCAGGGCGGCGCGAATTTTTTCCGCGTCCTCGGCGTTGCCGATCTCGATCTTCTCATCGCCCTTGCCGATGAAGCGGGCGTCGAAGGCCGGGGGACGGCCGGCGGCCAGGTTGGCGTCGAGCGTCCAGTATTCCACCTTCTGGAAGGCCTTGATCTCGCGATCGCGCTCCACGATGAGGCGCAGCGCGACGGTCTGCACGCGGCCAGCGGAAAGGCCGCGCCGCACCTTGTCCCACAGCAAAGGCGAGACCTGGTAGCCCACGATGCGATCGAGAACGCGCCGGGTCTGTTGCGCATCCACCAGGTTGACGTCGATGTCGCGCGGATTTTCAAAGGCGGCTTTCACCGCCTTCTCCGTGATTTCGTTAAAAGTCACGCGGCGAATGAAATTTGCCGGACGATCGGATTTTTTCTTTTTCTTGCCCGAGCCCTGGCCCAGCTCTTCTGCCAGGTGCCATGCGATGGCTTCGCCTTCGCGGTCAGGATCGGGCGCCAGGAAGATGGCGTCGGCGGTGGCCGCGATCTTCTTCAGGCTGGCCAGCACTTTTTCCTTGCCGGGGATGACTACATATTCGGTGGCGAAGTTATCCTCAATGTCCACACCCAGCGTGCTCTTGGGCAGATCTTTGACGTGGCCGTAGGAAGCCTCCACCCGGTAATTCTTGCCGAGATATTTGTTGATGGTCTTGGCCTTGCCGGGTGATTCGACGATGACGAGTGATTGAGACAAATTACCTTCCTCTGCAAAATTTCCGAGCCGCCGGGGGAACAGGCAGCCTGCGTGAACCTAACACGAAAACCCCAAACTTAGAAACAGCGGACAAAGTTTTTGCCCGGCATCTGGCGAATTTTGCCCGCCAGCTCCAGCTCGAACAAGGCCGCAAAAACTTCCGAAGAAGACAGCGGCGGCTGCAGGTTTTCCATCAGAAAATCAATGTGCGTGGCCTCATCAGACTTGAGGGCGGCGAAAATTTGTTTCTCATGCGGCGGCAGCTTGAGCTCGCCAAATAACGACCCGGTCGTGGGCTCGGTGGGCGAAGGCCCCAGGCGTTCCTCGAGCAAGCGGCGAACTTGCGTGGGCAGCTCCTCCCAAACGTCTTCCCATGTGGCCACCAGCTTGGCGCCCTGCTTGATGAGGGTGTTCGGTCCCCAGGAATTCTTGTTGGTTACATTGCCGGGCACGGCATACACGTCGCGGCTTTGTTCGAGCGCCAGCCGCGAGGTGATGCGGGTGCCGCTGAACTCGGCGGCTTCCACCACCAGGACGCCCACACTCAATCCGCTGATGATGCGATTGCGGATGGGAAAATTCTGCGGAGCCGGAAAGGTCGCCATGGGGAATTCGCTGAGCAGCGCGCCCCCCGACGAAACGATCTGGTCGGCCAGTTTTTTGTTTTCCTTGGGATACACGACATCAATGCCGGTGCCCCATACGGCGACGGTTTTGCCGCCCGATGAGATGGCGCCGCGATGAGCCGCCGAGTCCACTCCGCGGGCCATGCCACTGAATATGATGAGTCCGCGATTGGAAAGGTCGCAAGACAGGCGTTCGGCCATCCCCAGGCCATAGGGCGAGGGATGGCGGGTGCCCACCACCGCCACGCCGGGTTCGGCGATGATTGCCGGGTTTCCGCGAACATAAAGCAGCAGCGGCGGATCATAGATCTGCTTCAACAGCGGTGGATACGCGGGGTCATCGAGACTCACCAGCGCCGCCCCGGCTTCGCGGGCAAGATTCATTTCGGTTTCGGCGAGCTCCATCGATTTTCCCAAAGCGATGGATTGCGCCGCGCCGCCGGTGAGACCCACCGATTCGAGCTCGGTAAGGCTGGCCGAAAAAACGCTTTTCACACTTCCAAAGTGGGTCACCAGCCGCAGCGCGCGCAGCGGACCGAGCCCGGGGGTGAGCACTAGCGCCAGCCAGTGGCGGGTTCGTTCTCCAGTGGCTTCTACCGGTTCTATTGCGGTTTGGGGAACAGATTCCGCCATATTGAGTGCATCGTACACTTATTTATTAAGCACAAAAAAAATAGTGGCGAGCATCCTCTAAAATGAAGTGATGGACCCTTTGCGCGTGTCGGCGATCAGTTTCTTGAACACCGCGCCGCTGATGTGGGATTTCGAACACGCGAAACACCCGGAATTTGAGATTGAGTACACCGTACCCTCGAAGTGCGCGCAGGCGCTGGCCGAAAGGACGGCGGATATCGGCCTGATACCGGCGGCCGAGTATGCGGTCATCCCCGGGCTGCGGATTGTTCCTGATGTAGCCATCGCTGCCAAGGGAGCAGTGCGATCGATCCTGTTAATCAGCAAGACTCCGATCGAAGATGCGCGCAGCATCGCGGTCGATACTTCATCGCGCACTTCCGTGGCCCTTACCCAGGTATTGCTGGAAAAAAAGTTTGGGGGAAAGCGCCCCCTGGCGCCGATGGCCCCGGCTTTGGAGCCAATGTTGCGCGAGCACGATGCCGCCCTTCTGATCGGCGACCCCGCCCTCTTGTGCGAACCCCGAGGCTGCAAGGTCTATGACCTGGCAAATGAATGGCGGGCGCTGACCGGCAAGCCATTTGTATTTGCATTCTGGGCAGTGCGGGAGGCGAAGCTTGGGGCCATTCCGCCGGAACGCCTTTCGCAAGTCTTTCAGTTTTCGCGGGACCATGGACTTTCGAGAATCGATGAAATCGTCGCCCAGTGGACCTCGCGCATCCAACTAAGCGCGGATGTGATCAGGACCTACCTGACGCAAAACATCAATTATTTTCTGGACGAGGATAATCTCGCGGGATTGGAGCTTTTTTACCGGTATGCGCACGATTGCGGTGCGCTCCCCAAGCCCCCCAATCTGCGTTTTATCTAAATAAACCCTCACCCCGGTTCGGTTCATCTAAGACCAATACATTGTTATGCTGATCGAGCTTATCGCCGTTAATACGTTTTTCAAGACCTTACGCAGGCTGGGGGCCCTGGGCCTGGTGCTGCTGGGAGTCGCTGACGCCTCGATTATTCCCCTGCCGGGCAGCATCGACGCATTGACCATTTTCCTGGCGGCGCGCCACCCCCAGAACTGGATTCTGTACGCGGCCAGCGCCACCCTGGGAGCGGTGTTGGGGGGATTTCTCACCTACCGCCTGGGAGTGCGCGGCGGCCAGAGGGCCCTGGAGGGCCGGCTGGGCACGAAGACCATGGCCCGGGTTTCAAAAACCTATAACCGGTATGGCTTTGGCTCGATTTTTGTTCCGGCGATGCTCCCGCCGCCGGTGCCGTTTACTCCGTTTTTGCTGGTGGCGGGCGCGATGAGGTGTCCGCGCAGCAAGTTCCTCACTGCCCTTACTATGGGCAGGGGATTGCGCTTCCTGGCCGTCTCCTACCTGGCCGCGTTCTACCACCGCCCCCTGGTCAAGTGGATGCGCCATTATTACCACCCCATCCTGATGACGGTGATCGTGTGCACCCTGGTCCTGGCGGCGGGAGCATTCGTCATGTACCTGCGTCACCGGCACACTCGCAATCGGGTGCAGGGTGTTCAACTGGGAGAGGGCTCAATCGCCCAGTAACACCGCCTGGACTTTCAGCCCAGAAGCGCGGCGGCCTACGCAATTCCGTCCGCGCAAGATAAAATAGAGAGAATGTCACTCACTAAAACAGAAGCGCTGGAGATGTTCAATTCCCCCGACCTGGTGGGAATTGGGATGGAAGCAGACGCCCTGCGGCGCCAGTTGCATCCCGAGGGTGTGGTCACGTATGTGATCGACCGCAATATCAACTACACCAATTTCTGTACCGAATATTGCACTTTCTGCGCCTTTTATCGTCCCCTGAAGGGCCCCCTGGCCAAGGAAGGGTACATTCTTGACCTGGACACCATCCACGAGAAAATCCGGGAGACGGTGGAGATGGGAGGCACCGGCATCCTGATGCAGGGGGGCCTGCACCCCGATCTCAAGATCGACTGGTTTGAGCGGCTGTTCAGCGGCATCAAGCAGCGGTTTCCCATGGTGCACCTGCACTGCCTTTCGGCCTCTGAGATATTGGCGATTGCCGAGTACAGCGAACTCAGCTTGCGCGACACCATCATGCGCCTGCGCGATTCCGGCCTCGATTCCATTCCCGGCGGCGGCGCCGAAATTCTGGACGACGAGGTTCGCTTCAAAATCGCCCGGCTGAAATGCCTTACCGAGGACTGGCTGGAGGTGCACCGCGTGGCCCATTCCCTGGGCATGCGCACTACCGCCACCATGATGTTTGGCGTGGGCGAAAATGTTGAGCACCGGGTCAACCACTTCCAGAGGGTTTACGACCTGCAGGAAGAAACCGGCGGGTTCACGGCATTCATTCCCTGGAGTTTTCAACCCAAGAACACCGCCCTCGGCGGGCGCCGCTGGGACGAAGCCACGTCGGTCGAATATCTCAAAGTTCTGGCCATCTCCCGGCTGTTTCTGTCGAACATCGAAAACGTGCAATCCAGCTGGGTAACGCAAGGCCTCAAAGTGCTGCAATTGGGGCTGCGATTCGGCGGCAACGACGTGGGCTCGGTCATGCTGGAAGAGAACGTGGTGCGCTCCGCCGGGGTCAGTAATCACACCACCGAGGAAGAGCTGCGGCACATCATTCGCGACGCCGGCTTCCGGCCGGTGCAGCGGGATACGCTCTACACCAGGTTCTTTTTGAACTAGCCCTCGCGTTTTAGAACTGACATTCCGGGCCGAGCCGGGGAGCAATCTTGAGAAGACACCCTGGCGTTATGTATAAATTGTCAAATTTGATCGCGTACTTCTGTACCAAAGGACATACCCAACCTGTTAGGCCCCAGAGGACGAGGAGGGCGCTTCCGGCTGCTCGCTCAACGCCTCTATCGGTTCACCAATCAGGCAAGTCCCCTCAATCCCATCGGTTACAATCGTGCTGCTGTCAAACACCCGCTGCGGGGCCCTTCTGAACTCATTTCCCATCCATCTCTTATCGGTTTTTGCCGCGCGCGGGGTCGTGCCTTATTTCCGCGCGCATTTTCTCGACAAAACCTTTCAGGGGCTCTACCAGATCAACGCCTTTGACCTGCTGCTCCTGATTCCCTATTTCATTGTGCTCACCTTTCTGGCTTCGTATGGCGTGCACCGCTACCTCCTGGTCTTTCTTTACTACAAGAACCGCGACAAGCGCACCACCAGCCCGCCCTCGCAGTTTGCCGAGCTGCCCCGGGTCACCATCCAATTGCCCATCTACAACGAGCAATATGTGATTGACCGCCTGGTGGATGCCATCTGCCGCCTCGAGTACCCGCGGGAAAAACTCGACATCCAGGTGCTCGACGATTCCACCGATGAAACCCGCGACGTCGCGCGCAAGGTGGTGGAACACTATGCCGAACTGGGGCACGACATCGTCTACCTGCATCGGGACAACCGCTCCGGTTTCAAGGCGGGCGCGCTGCACGAGGGCATGAAGGTATGCAAGGGCGAATTCATCGCCATCTTTGACGCTGACTTTGTGCCGCCCACCGACTGGCTGATGAACGTCATCCATCATTTCTCCGAGCCTACGACCGGCATGGTGCAGACGCGCTGGACGCATTTGAACCGCCACTACTCATTTCTTACCGAGATTGAGGCCATCCTGCTCGACGGCCACTTTATTCTGGAACACGGTGGGCGCGCGCGCAGCGACGTGTTCTTTAATTTTAACGGCACCGCCGGCATGTGGCGGCGCGCCGCCATTGACGACGCCGGAGGCTGGAATTCCGACACCCTTACCGAAGACACCGACCTGTCATACCGGGCGCAGTTCAAAGGCTGGAAATTCAAGTACCTGCAGGATGTGGAGTGTCCCGCGGAGCTGCCCATCGAGATGACCGCGTTCAAGACCCAGCAGGCGCGCTGGGCCAAGGGATTGATCCAGGTGGCGCTCAAAACTTTACCGCGGGTGATGAAAAGCGATCTGCCATGGCGGGTGAAGTTCGAGGCCTGGTATCACCTCACCGCCAACATCAGCTATCCGCTGATGATCATGCTGTCCACGTTGTTGCTGCCGGCCATGGTGGTGCGCTTCTACCAGGGGTGGTTCCAGATGCTGTACATTGACCTGCCGCTGTTCCTGGCGTCCACTTTTTCCATCTCATCCTTCTACCTGGTGTCGCAGAAAGAACTGTTCCCCAAGACCTGGCCGCGCACTTTTATTTATCTGCCTTTTCTCATGTCGCTGGGCATCGGGCTGACCATGACCAACTCCAAGGCGGTGCTGGAAGCGCTGTTCGGGGTGAAGAGCGCCTTCGCACGCACCCCCAAGTACAGCGTCACCACCAGGGCCGAGACCCGGGTGGCGGCACAGAAGTATCGGCGGCGACTGGGATGGGTCCCCTGGATCGAGCTGGCGGTGGGCACCTATTTTGCCCTCACCGTCTGGTACGCCATCGATAACGAAAACTACGTGACCGTGCCCTTTCTATCGTTATTCGTGCTGGGCTACTGGTATACCGGGTTCATGTCGCTGGTGCAGGGCCGGTTTGACCGCCTGCTGACTCGTTCTGAAGCCCACGACAAGCCGTTTCCGGTGGGGGTGTAAGCGAAAGCAGCGGCGCGGTTCTACCTGGGGAACCGCTATCGCGATCTGCTAGTGGGACTTGCACTCCTCCTAACGATAAGGTCCCCTCGGTAACGCGTCGGGAATTTGCACGGAGGCAAAATGTTTTTCGGCAAAAAAATCTGGTGGATCGCCAGCCTGCTGCTGGTTTCCCTCACTCCGATCATCGCTGCCAGCCAGGCCGCAGCGCCTGCCCCGCCGGCGATTCTGCTGGGAGCCGCGTGGTATCCCGAGCAGTGGCCGGAATCGGGATGGGACGCCGATCTCGCCCTCATGCAGAGCGCGGGCGTTCGCATGGTGCGCGTGGGGGAATTCGCCTGGAGCCGCATGGAACCGAGCGAAGGCCAATACGACCTCGACTGGCTCGATCGCGCGATCACCGCTGCCGGCCGCCATGGAATCTATACGGTTCTGGGCACGCCCACGCCGACGCCGCCCGCATGGCTCACCCAGAAATATCCTGAGGTGCTGCGCATGGCAGACGACGGACGCCGTGCCGAGCATGGCAATCGCCAGCATTTTAATTTCGCCAATCCCCTCTACCGCACCTTCACCCGCAAGATCGCCGAACAAATGGCCAGGCGGTTCGGCCACAACCCCTGGGTGCTGGGCTGGCAGATTGACAATGAATACGCCAACGAATCGTACGATCCGGAGACGCGCGCCCAGTTCCAACAATGGCTCAAGGCGCGTTATGGGACGTTGGACAATCTCAACGCGCGGTGGACCACCGCCTACTGGAGCCAGACATATTTCGATTGGAGCCAGATCCCGATTGAAACCCAATACGGCAACCCTGGCCTGCTGCTGAACTGGAAGCGGTTTTCCAGCGCGACCTGGCGTAGCTATCAGAAGAACCAGCTCGATGTGATTCGAGCGAACTCTGATCCCCGGCAGTTCATCACCACCAACATGATGGGCTGGTTCGATGGTTACGACCATTACACCGTCAGCCGGGACCTCGACCTGGCGGCATGGGATGACTACGTCGGCAAGGGACATCTCGACCCTGTCTATAACGGCGCTACTCATGACCTGACCCGCGGCTTCAAAGGGAAAAATTTCTGGGTCATGGAAACCCAGCCGGGTTCGGTGAACTGGGCGTCAATCAATAACGCCCTCGATAAGGGCGAGGTGCGGGCGATGGCATGGCACGCCATCGGGCACGGCGCCGATACCGTCAGCTACTGGCAATGGCGCAGCGCGCTCAACGGGCAGGAGCAGTATCACGGCGCCATCGTCGGCGCCGATGGAACTCCGGTCCCGCTCTTTGCGGAGGTGCAGCAGATTGGCCGCGAGTTCGCCCAGGCCGCCCCGGAGCTGGCCGGCACCTCCGTCATTTCGGAAGTGGCCATTCTGCATTCCTACGAGAGCCGCTGGGCCATCCAGTGGCAGAAACATAATTCTGAATACGATCCGGTGGCGGAGATCGCCAGCTACTACAAACCGCTGCGTGCCATCAGCCAATCGATCGACATCGTCCCTCCGACGGCGGCGCTCGAACACTACAAGTTGGTGGTGGCGCCGGGCCTCAACGTGCTTTCCGATGCCGCCGCCGCCAACCTCATCGCCTACGTTCGCCACGGAGGCCACCTGGTGTTGGGGCAGCGCTCCGCCATGAAAGATGACGACAACGGATTGCAACCGCAGCGGCAGCCCGGCCCCCTGGGCGAACTTCTGGGCGGACGCGTAGAACAGTATTACGCGCTGACCGAACCCATTCCGGTCCAGGGAAAGTTTGGCGCGGGCCAGGGCCGGCTGTGGGCAGAGCTGCTCAGCGCCAAAGACTCTGACACCGAAGTGCTGGAAACCTACGGCAAGAGCAACGGCTGGCTCGACGGTCAGCCCGCGGCGATCACTCGCAAGGTTGGCAAGGGACGAATCACCTACATCGGCGCCTGGCTCGACGATGCAGGCATGGCCGCCGCCGCGCAATGGATGACACAGACAAGCGAGGTCAAACCGGCGATGGGGCCGGCGCCGGCCGGGGTTGAGGTCTATCCGCGCTACGGCGAGCGCGCAACCGTGTTCATCCTGGTCAATTTTTCAAAGGCGGAACAATCGGTCTCGCTGCCGGAAGAAATGACTGACGTGCTCGCCGGGGGGACGAAACGATCGATCACCTTGCCGGTTTTTGGAGTCGCCGTATTACGGGCCCCTCGGGGTGCACTGGCAACAGCGGCAGTCCGCACACCTCGGTAGCTGCACCCTTGGTTAACCTGCGATGATTCGGCGCACATCTTTCAGAAGAATGAAGAGATGCATCGGATCAGTGGGTGAGGGGGTGAAGTCGAATTTCTCGTAGAATTTTTTGGCTTGGTCGTCTTTCGCGTGTACCGCAAAAGCGCGAATTCCCGCAATGTCCGCAGCTAGCAACGTGCGCTGCATCGCATCTTTCAGGAGGGCTTTTCCGACACCTTCTCCCTGCCAGCGGCGATCTATTGCCAGGCGCGCAAGCAGAATGACGGGCACAGCCTGTCGAGCCAGTCCCTTGCTTAAACGTTCGGGCGCCTCTTGTGGGGTTACGTGGCCAACTGCCAGTGTGTGATATCCAATTACCGCGTCCCCTACCAGGGCGAGATAGGTTTGTCCGGCACCGGCTTGCTGATTCTGCCAGGCATAGCGAAGGAGGTACCTGTTTAGTTGTTCCCGGCCGCAGTCAAATCCCTCAGTCTTGTGATCTGGCCGCAGTTTTTCAACTCGGCGAGCCCCATTCACTGATTGGGCTCGGAATCAAAGAATCCAGGCTCTTTAAGAAGACGCTCAAGTCGTGGTAGAGACCGGACGGGCGCATCGAGGGCAACCATAAATGCTTTCCATTGGGTTTTGTTTAAGCTGAAAGTGTGCCGATCCGCGAGCGCTTCATCGGCCCGCGCCAGCGCGCTCTCCAGCACGAATTCGCTGACGGAGCGATTTGCAACCGCTGCCGCGGCCTGCAACGCAACCTTGGCGCTTGGAGTTAGGCGCAGGTCTAGCTTTTCGCTCCGGGTAACACGGGTCGCCATGTGCTCTCCTCTGTTTTCGAGTTTATCGCCTGTGCCCGACAATGTCAAGACAACGCGGGCGGAGTTCGCTACGGGTGTGATTGCGGGTTCAGTACCATCTTTTTTCCCGAGTATTCAACCGAGAGGTCTGGCTGGGACGTGACATCAGACCCCGCCCCGTGCCCTGCGCGCACGAAGACGACGTGAAATGATCGCTTCTCCAGCATGCCGGGAAAGCTTCCTGTGCGCTCACCGATGGTCAATTGCCGATGGGCATCATCCCATCTCATGGGAATCAGGGCGAACTTCCCTTTCTCATAGTCGTAGTTATCGTTTTCATCCTCGTAGAGGTTGAAGTTGCCGTTCGCGCCTGGATAAATTCTCAACTCAATCGGGTCGGCTGGCTTTTCAGTCACGTATTGCACTGCGGGGCCCACCGGCAAAATTGCACCGGCACGAACGTACAACGGAAGCCGTTCGATGGGGGCTGCCGCATCGATGGCCTTGCCGCCTGGTTGAGGCGAACCAGTCCAGAAGTCGTACCACGTGGCATCGGGTAGATATAAATGGCGCGTCACCGCACCCTGCTCGGTGACGGGGTTCACCAGGATCGCCGGACCGAACATGTATTGGTCACCGATATTCACCACTCGCGGGTCGCGCGGAAAATCCATCACCAGCGGACGCATCATGGTGTAGTTGTCGCTGGTCACCTGCCAGGCCACTGAGTAGATGTAGGGCATGAGGCGATAGCGGAGTTGATCGAACTCGGTGAGGATTCTTTGCGCCTCAGGCCCGTACGACCACAGCTCATTCTGGTTGGTGGTCCGCGTTCCATGCACGCGGAAGATGGGGCAGAAAGCACCAAACTGAAACCAGCGCACAAATAACTCGCGGTACGCCGGGTCATCGGGATTTCCGGATACGAAGCCGCCGATATCGCTCGTCCAGTAGGGCAGGCCGGACAGCGCGTAGTTCAAGCCCGCCGGTACCTGCCTCTGAAAGCTCAGGAAATCGGAATTGATGTCGCCCGACCACGCGGTCACCGCATTTCTTTGCGATCCGGCAAACGCCGAGCGCGAAAGTATGAACACCCGCTTGCGATCGGAGGCCGCGCGCTGGCCTTCGAACACCGCCGCCGTGGTCATCAGGGGATAGAGGTTGACGTAGCGATCGCCGCTGCCGGCGAAGAGCTTGTGTCCCAGCTGGATATTTTCTTCCTGCCCTTCGGTTTCAGGCTCGGTGGTGTCCATCCACCAGGCATCGAGACCGATCTTGAACAGCGATTTGTCGATCAGGTCCCAATAGTATTTTCGCGCCCCGGGGTCGGAGGGGTCATACACTGCCATGCCATCGGTGTGGTAAGGCGGCTTGGCAAACTTGAATTTGTCGATGAACCAGCCTTGCTTTTCCATGTAGTCATATTCAGCAGAACCGGGCTCGAAGAACGGCCACACTGAAATCATCAGGTGAAAATTGCGCTGGTGCAGCTCGTCCACCATCGCCTGGGGGTTGGGGTAGCTGGAATTGAATTTGAATTCTCCCTTGTGGACCCACCAGAACCAGTCCTGCACGATGCTGTCCACGGGAATGTGCAGGTCACGGTACTTGCGCGCGATCGACAGCAGCTCTTCCTGGGTCTTGTAGCGGTTTTTGCACTGCCAGAAACCGTAAGCCCACCGGCCGTATAAAGGCGCTTGCCCGGTGAGCGTGCGATAGCCGGCGATGACTTCGTCTATGCCGGGACCGTAGAAAAAATAATAATCAATGACGTCCGCCACCTCCGAGCTGAGATAGAGGTAATGCAGAAACCGGTTGTTGAAACGGCTGCGCGACGTGTTGTTCCAAAACAAGCCATAACCTCGCGACGACATCATGAAGGGAACCGAGATGCTGGTGTTGTCCTGCGAAAGGTCCACCGATTCACCGCGATAATTCCAGACCCCGGCCTGGTGCTGCCCCAGCCCGTACAGGCCTTCCTGCGATCCGTACAGGCTGATGAACGATTCGGCATGGTAGGTATGCTCGCCGTTGACTTCAACCGGCTTCATCATGCGGTTGGCTTCGGTCATCAGGTGGGTCCCATCGGCGGCGCTGTACTGGATCGCGCCATCCGCGCGATCGACCTCCACTCTCAGCCGCGCGGTGAAAATGGCGATGTGATCGGTGGTGGCTTGCTGCCGCCATGCCACCGCCGGCCACGCCTTCTTCAGCACCACGTAGTCGTTGCGTTCGGGAAATTCACCGGAAGGTGAATAGAGGACGTGAATGATGGAGTCGGTGCAAACCTGCAGACGCAGGGCGCCAGACCCCATCTTAAGCAGCATTCCGTCAGGCCGGGCCTGGACTGAGACCACCGGATTGCGGCGCGTCCACTGGGCGCTGGCCGGGATCGCGGCCAGCATCATCATGAAGAGGAGAAGGCAAAGAGACCTGCGGGATTTCATCAAAGTCGCGCTTCCTATTAAATTAGAATCGCCGGCGCCGTTCATTTTCAGGAGTTGGGACAAAATGTCAACCGTTATTCGCGGTGACTATGCACTTGACACAGATGGGATAATTAGGGTGCCGTGACAGGTGCCCGTATGAATTTTACTTATAAGTGATTTCGGAAGCAGATGTAGAATAAAGTTTGACGGAGGGCGGGTGAATTGAACACCGTTCCCTAGCAGGAATTCCGGTTTATAAGACCGGGCCTATCACCAGATAGTCGCCCTCCGTACTCTAAAGCTTCCCGAAAGTATCTGGGAAGGAATCGGTTTGCTCCTTATCTTTTGCGTTCAGGAATTCAATGAGGCCAAAAGTGTTCGGGGCTGGCCTAGTAAAAATCTGATTATCCCTAACGTACCCAGATAAAGAACCTCCTAAAGAAAGACGTTCCTTTTTTTCTGTAGACCTGCCCATCGCCTTCAAAATATCAACTAGGTACATGGGTTTCCCGTGCTCCCTCAGGACGTCTCTTGCCTTTGAAACCGCAGTATTTGGACGAAGATCAAAAGGCTCATTGTTGGCCGCCCCTATTTCTCTGGGGAGCGCTTTTATCGAGTCCTGAATGGCCTGGAGGTAAATCTGCATCTCGCCCAGCCTCTTTTGGTGGGCGGAAAATTCTTCCAACTTGCGGTCATACAGCCTTTGAAGATTCTCTTTCGCTCCCATATATCTAGCCACCTCGGCCTAAATGATACCACGAGGGAATGGCTATGCAAGAATGGGAAGGCCAGGCTTTCCCATTTTTAGTCATCTTCCAGTGCTATACTAACCTTCCGAGGAGAAAGGACTTATGGAAGACCATCTGGAGTACGTAGTAAACCTACTGGACTCAAAGAAGAAGGCCGCACCCAATGGAAGCCCAATGTGGAGCGCACGAGACGTAATGACGATCCTCGGTTATAGGGACTGGCGCAGCTTCAAGGAAGTAATCGAGAAGGCAAGGGTCGCCTGCGACAATTCGGGGAGGTTTTCTGGCGACCATTTTGTGCAGTTGCCCGATATGGTGGGAATCGGTAGTGGAGCGATGAGAGAAATGGAAAACATAGTACTCAGCAAATACGCCTGTTACCTCGTGGCGATGAACGGGGAGTCCAAAAAACTTGAGGTAGCGACCGCTCAAACGTACTTTGCTATCCAGACACACCGCCAGGAATCGCAAGAGTTATTATCTGAAGAGGAACGAAGACTTTTGCTTAGAGATCGCGTTAAGGACGCCAATAAGAAACTCAGCGGTGCCGCCAGAGATGCAGGTGTTACCAATTCAAAATTCGGGATTTTCCACGATGCGGGCTATAAGGGTCTTTATGATGGCCTCGGTGTCAGGGACATAAAGAAGGCCAAGGGAATAGATGGCAAGGATGATTTGCTAGACAGGATTGGACGCGCCGAGCTTGCGGCTAATGAATTCCGTATTACCCAAACAGAACAAAAACTTAGAAATGAGGCCATAACCGGAGAACAAACAGCAATCGATACTCACCACAGGGTAGGCGTGCAAGTTCGGACTGCAATTAAGGAGATCGGCGGAACGATGCCGGAGAAACTGCCACCTGAACCCTCCATCCGGAAGCTTGCCGCCGCAAAAGTAAAGGAAGAAAGGAACCGACTAAAGACCGAGGAATAATGAAGGTTGAAAAAAAGAAGTTTGACGATCTCCTAAGTCAGCTAATCACGACCTCCCCCATAAAAAACGCGGAGATAAAATCCCCGCGTCCCGTAGCGAAGCCGAAACCTAAACCTTCGCGGTAAGCTGCTTGTAGGGCATCTGTATGGTCTGCATCATGCGCTGGAGTGTGGCCGCGAATTAAGTCGGTTTCCTTCCGGTTGTTGTAGCGATATTCAAACTCGCTCAGGTAGCGGTCTAGGTGCTTCACGCTGACTTGGTGAAAGCTTCCTATCAGCCCGCGCTTGAGAAGAGACCAGTAGCCTTCAATCGTGTTCGTGTGAACGTTGCCCCGAACATACTCTAGAGCTATATGCTGTACGGTCTTGTGCTCGTAGATTGTGCCGAGAGTTTTATAGGAGCGGCTCTCATCCGTCATTAGCTTAGCTTTGCGGTCTACGTTATCCATGACTACCCCAACCAAAATATCTTTGCTGGCAGTCGGGATTTTCATGGTGCGGACTTTTCCGCCGCGCTCTACCAATCCCGCTACTGGGGTCTTTTCATAACGTCCGCGCTTCCGGCGTTTATCGTACCGTCCGCCAATGTACGTCTCATCAACTTCGACGGTGCCGGTAAGCAGGAAGCCGCTGTTGTCTTCCATCGCTTTACGGATGCGATGAAACAGATACCAGGCGGTGCGGTAGCTTCCAATCTTAAGGTGTCGCTGGAGCTGCAATGCAGACATTCCCTTTTTAGCGTCAACCATGAGGGCAAGGGCCATGAACCACTTATGTAAGGGCAAGTGGGAGTCATGGAAGATCGTGCCAGCCGTGGGAGAGAACTGCTGTTTGCAGGTCTTCTCTAGACACTGGTAAAAAGTGGTGCGCTTGTTCTTGGATTTGCTCTCGCGAGTCACGCGGCTAATTTTGTTTGCGCCGCAAGTGATACAGCGGACGCCATCGGGCCAGCGCATCTTTTCCAGATAAGCTAAGCATTTTTCATCGGTCGCGAAGTCTTTGTTTACGTCTATCAGGTTCATGGCTGCCTCTTGAACTAAATATACCGAAAGAGGCTTTCTGTGTCAAGTGCATAGTCACCTTATTCGCGGTTCGTTTTGCCGGCGCTGACCGGGGTGCGCTGGAATTGGGGATTCTGATATCCTTACTCCCTTATGCAGACGCTTTACCTGATCCTGGTGATTTCGGTGGTCACGCTCCTGGGAGCCGCCCTGGCGGCTTACCTACGGGTACGCCGCCACATGAAATCATCAGACGCCCGGTTGAAGGCCATGCTGCAGGAAATTGAGCAGGAAAATATCCTGGATCAAATCAGCCGGCGACGCTGATTACTGTTTCCTCCCCCCGGGGATTGCAATGGAGCTGGGGGTTCGCCAGAAAAGTGCAGAGAGACTAACTTGTCCAAAATGACCTCGCAACCCCCGGCTTGCCCTGCGGCTTCGCCGGCGATCGTGATGCCCCAGGCAGACAGCCGAACCATCGGCCGCAACGTGCTGGTGGTTGTCGGCGCCAGTTTGCTGGTAGCGGGGTGCGCGCGCTTCGGGACTTTTCCACTGCCCTTCACGCCCGTCCCATTTTCGCTGCAGAATTTTGCGGTGCTGCTGATCGGTCTTACGCTGGGCAGCCGGCGCGGGGCGCTGGCTCTGGTGCTGTACCTGGCCCAGGGGGCCGCTGGACTGCCGGTTTTCGCTCCCACCGGGCCGGGCGGATTGGCCCAACTACTCGGGCCTACCGGCGGATACCTGCTCGCGTATCCGGCCGTCGCTTTTCTGGCCGGCTGGCTGTTTGAAAAATTGCGCAACTCGCCGGCAGGCGCGTTTGCCGCGGCCATAACCGGCGCCACGGCGGGCGAACTACTTCTGTTTGCTTCGGGCATCGCGTGGCTTAAGATTGCGGCCCACTTGTCTTGGGCGCAGGCCGCAGGGTTCGCGGCCTATCCCTTTTTCGCCGGAGAAGCCCTCAAGGTGACGATCGCCGCCGGCCTTGCATCCAAACAGCGAGTCTTCAGATCGCGTCCTGATGAGAAACAGTAAGGCCAAATCGATGTCATCCCCCACCATCGCGGACGTTCGTGAAATCACGGTGGCGCACAGTCCTGATTCGGACGACGCCTTCATGTTTTATGCCCTGGCCACCAACAAGGTGCGCACCCCCGGCCTTAAATTCAGCCACATTCTCTGCGACATTGAGACCCTGAACCAGAAGGCGATGGAAGGTTTTTACGATCTTTCCGCCATTTCGTTTCACGCCTATCCCTATGTGCAGGATAAGTACGCGCTGCTCAACACCGGCGGCAGCGTGGGCGAAGGGTACGGGCCGATGATCGTTTCCACGCGCATGCACACCGTGGAAGAGGTCAAGAAACTGACCATCGCCGTGCCCGGAGAGCTCACCACCGCCTACCTGGGTCTCAAGCTGTTCGCGCCCAACGTCAAGACTGAGGTTGTTCCGTTCGATCAGATCGTGCAGGCGGTGCAGGCGGGCAAATACGAGGCTGGATTGATCATCCACGAAGGCCAGTTGACCTACGAAAAGATTGGCCTGCGCAGAATTCTCGACCTGGGCAAATGGTGGCGGGAACTTACCGGGCTGCCTCTGCCGCTGGGCGGCAACGCCATTCGCCGCGACCTGGGACCGGAGCTGATGGCCAGCGTGGGCGCGGCGCTCAAAGACAGCATTCAATACGGGCTCGACCATCGCGAGGAAGCGCTGTCGTACGCGATGCAGTTTGCCCGCGACCTCGATGCCCAGACCGCCAACCGGTTCGTGAGCATGTATGTGAACGAGCGCACGCTGGACTACGGAGACGATGGCCGGGAAGCCATCCGGCGCCTGCTGGATATGGGCTTCAAAGCGGGGATCATTCCCCGCCAGGCTCATTTGACGTTTGTTTAGCAACTTCGACTCTTCCGTTAAAGATCCCTCGCTATCCTCGTGGTTTGACCTTTGATTTTTACCAGCCTTAGACTGGGTGTATTCTTCCGGTTGCCATGCCCTGACTTATTCTGGCTGTTGATAGAACGTTTTGACGGATTCACATCCCAGGAGACTGCTGATGACCACTGCTTTCACTTCCCCGGCACTTTCTACTTCGCCTTCCATGTCGCTCGATGAGATGAAGCGGCTTTGCAACCGCTTGCGGATCGAGATTGTAGAGATGATTGGGGCGGCGGGCAGCGGGCATCCGGGGGGCTCGCTTTCCGAAGTGGAGATGATGGTGGGGCTTTATTTCAGGGTCATGCGCCACGATCCGCAAAACCCTGCATGGCCCGACCGCGATCGTTTCATCCTCTCCAAAGGGCACGGCTGCCCGGCGCTGTATGCGGCCATGGCGGAGGCAGGCTACCTCGATCCCGGGCAGCTCAATACCCTGCGCAAACTGGGTTCGCCGCTGCAGGGGCACCCTGATAAGCGCATGATGCCCATCCTCGAGGCCAGCACCGGCTCGCTGGGGCAGGGACTTTCCATCGGCATCGGGATTGCCCTGGCCGCGCGCATCGACAAGCTCGATCATCACACCTTCGTCATGACCGGAGACGGCGAAACCCAGGAAGGCCAGAACTGGGAAGCCGCCATGTTCGCCTCTTACCACAAACTGAATAACCTCACGCTGATCATCGACGATAACCACATGCAGCTCGACGGGTTTACCAAAGACATTCTGGACCTGGCGCCGCTCGGCGATAAATTTCGCAGCTTTGGCTGGCATACCCTGGAGATCGACGGCAACAAGCTGGAAGAAGTCATTCCCGCGTTGGAAGAGGCGCGCGCGGGAAATGCCGATAAACCCTGCTGCATTATTTCCAACACCATCAAGGGCAAGGGCGTGTCGTTCATGGAAAACAAGGCAGAATGGCATGGGAGCGCTCCCAAGCCGGAACAGGTGGCGGCTGCGGTCAAGGAATTGAAGGCGAATTACCCTGATTGAGAAGTCAAAGGCAGGCTGCGCGTAAGGTCAAAGCGGGTCTTGCGTGTTGATGGTGCGGGCGAAGGGCGGGCTTGGCGGCTCCTCGGCGGAGACAAAAGGTTCCTCGGCTTCGCTCGGAATGACAATTTCAGAGCTGGGATATACCCACTCAAGACCGAAGGGAAAACATTCATGGAAGCTAGTGTTGCGGGATCTGCGCCGGCTGTGAAATCTGAAGCCACTTCTTCTGAAGGCAAGCCTGCGGACAAAAAGAAGTTTTCGCTTCCCATGGGCATCGCCACCCGGGAGGCCTACGGGCAGGCGCTGGCTGAGCTGGGCGCGGTGAACCCCCAGGTGATGGCGCTGGATGCTGACCTGGCGAAATCGACGTTCAGCGTTACCTTCGCCAAAAAATTTCCCGACCGTTTTTTTACCTGCGGCATCGCCGAGGCCAATATGGTGGGTATTGCCGCCGGGCTGGCGCTGGCGGGCAAGATTCCCTTCGCCTCCTCATTCGCGGTCTTCCTAATGGACAAAGGTTACGACCAGTTGCGGATGGCCGTGGCTTATCCCGGGGTCAACGCCAAGTTTTGCGGGTCGCACAGCGGCATTTCCATTGGCGAAGACGGCCCCAGCCAGATGTCGGTGGAAGACATCGCGCTGGCGTGCGGGCTGGCCGGCTTCATCGTGTTGGTTCCTTCCGACGAGTTCTGCACCCGCGCCCTGGTGCATCGCATGGCGGAACACGTGGGCCCCGCCTATATGCGAACCGGCCGTCCCAAGGCCCCAATCATTTACGGACCAGATGACATCTTTGAAATCGGCAAGGCCAAGATCCATCCTTCACCGGGCGGTGGAAAAGATGATGTGGCCATCGTGGCTTGCGGATTTGAAATGGGATACGCGCTGGAAGCGCAATCGCTGTTGCACGATGAAGGCATTGCGGTGCGGGTGCTGGACATGCACACCATCAAGCCCATCGATGAGGACGCCATCGGAACCGCGGCCCGCGAATGCGGCGCGATCGTTTCCGTGGAAGAACATCTGCTCGACGGCGGCCTGGGCTCGCAAGTGGCCCGCGCGGTGGCGCTCACTCATCCCGTTCCCATGGAGTTTGTGGGCATCAACAACACTTATGCCGAGTCGGGAACGCCCGATGAGCTAATGGAGAAGTACGGGCTTACCACTCCATACATCGTCAAAGCGGTGCGGGCGGTGTTGCAGCGGAAGTAACAATTCCATACCGCGCTTCGATCGCTTACTGCTCATTTATAAGTGCTGAAATTTTTCGCGGAAGAGCGAAATCAAGCGTGAAGCCGCTTAATCCAGTTCCCGCAGTTCCGGCCGGGTGCAGTACGTCAAAGTGAGCGCAATCAGGGCCATGCTGGCCATGCCCGCGATGGCGGTCGGCGTTCTGATCAGGTTGGCCAGCGCCCCGCTGACCAGACTTCCCACTGGCGCCAGGCCGAGGAATGCCACCCCGTAGATGCTCATCACCCTTCCCCGCATTTGGTTTGTGGTCAGTTCCTGCAGCAAGGTGTTGATGGTGGCCACCATCATGATCATCAGGTATCCCGCTGCCACCTGGGTTACGGCCGAGACCCAGAATTTGCGGGAAAGGCTGAAAATGATGATGGCGCAGAAAAATGCTGTGCCGGAGATGGCCACGAATTTCCCGCGATTGCGCACCTTCCCGGTGTAGGCGATGGTGGCCGCGCCCAGGAACGCTCCCAGGCCCGAACACGCCATCAAGTAGCCCAGGCCGCGCTCGCCGGAATGCAGGATGTCCCGGGCGAAGTAGGGCACAAACGACATGTAGGGAATGGCGAACAGGCTGGCGATGCAGATCACCAGCACCAGGATCCTGATGATGGCGTTGGCCGGGTCAAAAAAAACAAAATTAAATCCTTCCTGGAACCGCTTCCACAGGCCGCCTTCCGGAGGCGCGTTGCGGGTGGGAAAGTTGATGCGGGTCAGGGCAAACAGCACCGCGATAAAACTGATGCCGTTAAGAAAGAAGTTGCCGGTCACCCCGATCCACGCCATGGCCAAGCCTCCGAGGGTGGGGCCCAGGACGCGCGAGAGATTGAATTGTGCGGAGTTGATGGCGACCGCGTTGGTCAGGTCCTCGGGGGGAATGAGCTGCGGCACCAGCGCCTGGTAGCTGGGCATGTTGAGCGCCTGGGCCACGCCGTTGAGGAACGCCAGAGCGATGATCTGGTGCACGGTGATGATTTTGAAATATGACAATCCCGCGAGCACGAAGGCAAAGATCATCATGGCGGATTGGGTCACCATGATGAGCCTGCGTTTATCCACCTGGTCGGCAATGACCCCGCCCAGCAGCGCGAAGATCAGCATGGGGATAGCGGCGGCGAAGCTTACTACTCCCAGCCACAAGGGTGAATTGGTCAGCTCAAGCACCAGCCAGCCCTGGGCAATGGCCTGCATCCAGGTGCCGATGTTGGAGAGGAAGTTGCCAATCCAGAAATTGCGAAAGTTACGGTGCCGTAGCGCGCGCAGCATGCGAGGCATTCCGTGGGCAGGTGGAGCGGAGGCTGCGGCCACCGCCTGGTGCTCGGCCGAGCCCGCTGCGTCGGTCCCAGTGAAACCCGGGAAATCATCCGCCACCACTCCCTTTTCGAGAGAGGCTGGGTCGGAGCGAACCGCGTCCTCGAAAACTTCGAGTTGCTCAAACTTTGAGGATGGCTCCGGTAGCTCCATGAGGGGGTTATACCTAGTGTAAGCTGTTCCAGCACCCAACTCTTCACCCGTGGTTCATAGGGAGATGGTTTTGAAATCTAAATCACGAATTTTCGTAGGCCCGGCCCTGGCGCTGGGCTGTTTTCTGGCAATTGCGATCGGTTCTTCGGCGGCCCAGTCTTCGGCACCCCGGCCTTCTTCTGTGAGAAGCTCTCAGCCGAAAACTGCCCTGCACAATATTTCTTCGCCCCTCGGGTTCCGCGATTTCGCGCCTCAGGCTGCGATTGATGCGCGTTTCATGGCGGTTCCCGACCCTCGTCTGGCCGAGGAACACCTGCGCATCCTCACCGCCGAGCCGCACATCGCCGGCTCTGTCGAGGACAAGAAGACGGCTGACTATGTCGCGGAGAAATTTCGCGCCGCCGGGCTGGATACCAAAATTGTCGAGTACAAGATCTGGATGAACCTGCCGGGAGAGATCAGCGTCGATGCCACCGCTCCGGCGGGTTTGAAAATGCATGGCCCTTCGCCGGAACGCGTCTCCGACGATCCCTTTCAGAATGATCCACGGGTCACCCCGGGTTTTAACGGATACTCGCCTTCCGGAGATGTTGAAGGAGAAGTGGTTTACGCCAATTATGGCCGGCCGGAAGACTTGCGTAAGCTGGAGAGCATGGGCGTCAACCTTCGCGGCAAGATCGTTCTGGTGCGCTACGGCAACAATTTTCGCGGAGTAAAGACGTTTGTCGCCCAGGAACACGGCGCGGCCGGTGTCCTGATCTATTCCGATCCCATCGATGACGGCTATTTCAAGGGCGACGTGTATCCCAAAGGCCCGTGGCGGCCGGAAAGCGCGGTGCAGCGCGGCTCCATCGGCTTCATGTTCAAGTATCCCGGGGATCCGACCACGCCGGGCTTCGCGTCGGTCGCCACGCTCGATCCTAAAAAGCGCATTTCACCAGCGCAGGCGGCGTCACTGGCCACTGTGCCGACCACGCCGCTTTCTTACGGCGACGCCAGTCCGCTGCTGGCCAGGCTGGGCGGCCCCGCATCCCCGCGCGAGTGGCAGGGCGCGCTTCCCTTCACCTACCACGTCGGGCCAGGCCCGGTGCGGGTGAAGATCCATCTCAAGCAGGATTATGCATACCGCACTATATGGGATGTCATCGGCACGATTCCAGGAACGGATTTCCCCGACCAGGTAGTGGTCGGCGGCAACCATCGTGATGCCTGGGTATACGGCGCGGTCGATCCCAACAGCGGCACCGCCGCCATGCTGGAGGCTGTGCATGGCCTGGGAGAGTTGCTGAAATCCGGCTGGAAGCCCAGGCGCACCATCATCATTGGCAGCTGGGACGCGGAAGAAGAAGGACTGATCGGCAGCACCGAGTGGGGAGAAGAACACGCCACCGACCTCGAACATGCCACCGCCTACTTCAACATGGATGTGGGAGTAGGCGGGCCGCATTTTGGTTCGTCGGCGGTCCCCAGCCTGAAGCGCTTCGTGCGCGAGGTTACCCAACAGGTGGCCAGCCCCAAAGGCGGCACCGTGTATGACCAGTGGCGCCGGGAGAGCGATGAGAAAAAAGAGCGGGCCCGCGACGACGCTTCCACGGGGAGCAATCGCCGAGCGCCCCAGGCCAAGGTGGATGACGACGTTGAGGTCGGCGACCTGGGCAGCGGATCGGATTACACCGTCTTCCTGCAGCGCCTGGGCGTGCCGTCCACCGACATCGGCTCAGGCGGTGACTATGGCGTGTACCACTCCGTGTTCGACAACTTTGCGTGGTTTAAGAAGTTCGGCGATCCCACCTTTGTTTACGAACAGCAGATGGCGCGGGTCTTCGGCATCGAGTTGCTGCACATGGCGAGCGCCGATGTGGTTCCCTATGACTACGAAACTTATGGCAAGGAGATTACTTCATACCTGGAATCGGCGCAGCGCAGGTCGCAGCACATGGGTGACAAGGCCACGTATGCGGGCTTGAAATTTGAGCGCGCCCTGGCGGCCGCCCGCAGGTTTACCGCCGCCGGCGTAACCATGGGAACGGCGCAACAAAATGGCGCCAGCGACGCTGTGGCTTTGAACCGCGCATTGATCGCGGCGGAGCGCGGGTTGCTTTTGCCCGAGGGCTTGCCCAACCGCCCGTGGTTTCGCCATTCGATTTATGCTCCCGGACAATACACCGGGTACGCCGCAGTGGTGATTCCCGGAGTGAATGAAGCCCTCGATTCCGGGGATGGAGTGCGCGCCGCCGGGCAACTGGAGAAAGTTGCGCAGGCGTTGGAGCGGGCGGCTGGGATTATGGAGGGGGCGGCGCACTAGGTTCTCAGCGCATGGGTTTCTATTTCAAGTGATGGCGAAGTTTCTTCTATCCAGCGAAATTTCTTGCTGTTCCCGCAGAGATCTGAAGAAGTTGCATCCAGGAATTCCAATAAGCCAAGACCCTCCGCCTTTGTCATCCTGGACCGAGCTTTTGCTTCTTGTGTTAGCGAATTACCTCGCGTTCTCTTTTGCTTATCCGCCCCCGAGAATTTTTGTTTTCGCCGTTCCCAATGCCCTTAGCGCGTAAGAGTTCCAGCCGGAGCGGGCGCCATTTTGTTCATCAGTTCTGTGTAGTCTGTCTTTTCCAGCCCGTGGACTGTTTTGTTGAACTCGTCCACCTTGGCTGAATAATTCATTGAGCAAAATTTGGGTCCGCACATTGAACAGAATTTTGCTTCTTTGTAATAGTCATCGGGCAGGGTTTCGTCGTGCATGCTGCGCGCCGTTTCCGGGTCGAGCGAGATGGCGAACTGCTTTTCCCAGTCGAAGGTATAGCGGGCGTAGCTGATGGCGTTGTCGCGGTCCTGGGCTCCCGGGCGGTGGCGTGCCAGGTCGGCGGCGTGGGCGGCGATCTTATAGGCGATGATGCCGTCCTTGACATCTTTTTCATTGGGCAGCCCCAAATGTTCCTTGGGGGTCACGTAACAAAGCATAGCGGCGCCGTGCCAGCCGATCATGGCTGCTCCGATGGCGCTGGTGATGTGGTCGTAGCCGGGAGCGATATCGGTGACCAGCGGGCCCAGGGTGTAGAAGGGCGCACCGTCGCACAGTTCGATTTCCTTATCCACCTGCTCTTTGATCTTATCCAGCGGCACGTGTCCGGGTCCTTCGATCATCACCTGCACATCGTGTTTCCAGGCGCTGCGGGCCAGGTCGCCCAGGGTCTTGAGCTCGGCGAACTGGGCCTGGTCGCTGGCGTCGGCGATGCAGCCGGGGCGCAGCCCGTCCCCTAGAGAATAAGAGACGTCGTACTTGGCGAGCACCTTGGTGATCTCATCGAAGCGCTCGTAAAGAAAATTCTGGCGGTGATGGTGGGCCATCCACTGGGCGAGAATCGCGCCGCCGCGGCTGACGATGCCGGTGATTCGCTTGGCCACCAGGGGCAGGTATTCGATCAGTACGCCGGCGTGGATGGTCATGTAATCCACTCCCTGCTCGGCCTGCTCTTCGATGACCTCTAGCATGACGTTGAAGTTGAGGTCTTCGATGCGCTTCACCCGGGAGATCGCCTCGTAAATCGGCACGGTGCCGATGGGGACCGGCGAATGGCGCAGGATGGCTTCACGAATGTTATGAATATCGCCGCCGGTGGAGAGGTCCATCACCGTATCGGCGCCATAGTGGACGGCGGTGTGCAGTTTCTTCAGCTCTTCTTCCACTTCGGAGGTCACCGCCGAATTGCCGATGTTGGCGTTGATCTTGCACAGGGATTCCACACCGATGGCCATGGGCTCAAGCTCGGGATGATTGATGTTGGCGGGAATGATCATCCGGCCCGCAGCCACCTCGGAGCGGATCAGCTCGGCCGATATCTTTTCTTTGAGCGCGATGTATTCCATCTCTTCGGTGACCTGGCCGAGGCGGGCATAGTGCATCTGCGAAAAATTGCCGTCGCCGCTGGCCTGGGCGCGCTGGCGGCGCTGGTTAATCCATTCAGCGCGCGGCTGGGGGACTTCCGCCTGCGCTACGCTGGCGTGGGGAACGCTGCCATTACCATTCTGTTCAACTGACATGAGTGCACCTTTTCTCTCGAAACTTGAAGGAATTATACGCCGTGCGGGGATTTGGATTTCCGGGTTTAGGGCGCTTCCGCACCCAGAAACCCAACCGGGAAATTGCAATGAACCAGCCCACAACTCATAAACTCCCCGCGATGGGAACATTTATGAAACCGCCCATGGGTGCTTAAGAGCCCGCGCTGGCTGAGCGCAGCCGGACGATCTCAAACTTCGTTCCAAGCAAAGCGGTTTCCAGCCACCGCGGAATCTCGGTGGCGACAGCGGTGGCCCGGCCCTTGCGGAAGCTCACCAGCAGCCTGATGTTTCCGCCGGTCTCGGAGTTGTCGTAGATGCGCACGACTTCGATTCCGCTTTGGGAAAAATCAAGGGCGGCGAGCAGGTTCTGCATGCTCTGTTCGAAAATCTCCCGCACCATTCGCTCGGGGGGGGCGTGCCCTCCGCGATACCAGCGCTCGATGATCCGCCGCATGCTTTCTTCCACGCTGCCCGCGGAGACAAAGTACATCGCAGTCCAAAAGCCATATTCCTGGGCGACCCGGGTATGCGCGAAGGTGATGGGGCTGCGCAGCGTGGTCTCGAGTGCAAGGCTCTTGCGCAGCGCAATGTGGTCGATGATCCACCGGTCGAAAGCGGCGGCCGCGTTCGTGCGCACCTGCCGGGAAATTTTCCGGGGGGAAGCGGGCTTCAATTCCGCCGCCCGGTAGTCGGGGTTGAAGGAATCAACTCCAAAAGCGGCAAGCGGAAGCCGGCTGCTTTTGCCGCTGCCGGAAGGCCCGGCTACGATGACCATGCGAGGGCGATCCACCAGTTAGCCCCCGAGGTCGGCGCCGTCGTCGTCGCGCATGTCGGGGGGGAGATCGGCCTTCAGGAGGCGCCCCTGGTCGTCGATGATCCCCAGGCGCAGTGATTCATCACGCTGGGAACGGTAGAGTTTGTTGCCTTCCACCAGGACGTGGCTGGTGAACGCGTCCAGCTCGTGATCGTTATCCACATCGATGGATTCGATGGTTAAAGGTTTGTCTGCCATTTGGTCCTGAATTATATGTGACGGTGCGAAGCGTGCTTGCGGAAATCCCAATTTCGCGCGACGAGCCTAATCTTCGCCCACCTTCAACACCGCCAGGAAGGCTTCCTGGGGAATATCCACGCGGCCGATCCGTTTCATGCGCTTCTTGCCTTCCTTCTGTTTTTCCAGCAGTTTACGCTTGCGGCTGATGTCGCCGCCGTAGCATTTGGCGATCACGTTCTTGCGGATCGCGGTCACGGTCTCGCGGGAAATGATTTTCGCTCCAATCGCCGCCTGGATGGCCACTTCGAACATCTGGCGCGGGATCAACTGCTTCATCTTGGCGGCCAGGGCGCGGCCGCGGTCGTAGGCGAAGTCGCGGTGCACGATGATGGAAAGCGCGTCCACGGGCTCGCCCGAGACCAGGATGTCGAGCTTCACCATGGGTGATTCCCACATTCCCGACAAATGGTAATCGAGTGACGCGTAGCCGCGGGATACTGATTTCAGCCGGTCGTAGAAATCCATCACGATCTCGTTGAGCGGCAGCTCGTAGGTGAGCATCACCCGGGTGGGCGTCATGTACTCGAAATTCTTCTGCTTGCCGCGTTTGTCTTCCACCAGCTTGAGGATGCCGCCCACGTACTCCTCGGTGGTGATGATGGTGGCCATGATCACCGGCTCCTCGATTTTGGCGATCTCGGTGGTGGCCACCCAGCGGCTGGGGTTATCCACTTCGAGCACCACGCCGTCGGTGCGGGTGATGCGGTAGCGGACGCCCGGGGCGGTAATGATTAGTTCCAGGTTGAATTCCCGCTCGAGACGCTCCTGGATGATCTCCATATGGAGCAGGCCCAGGAATCCGCAGCGGAAGCCGAAGCCCAGCGCCACCGAGCTTTCCGGCTCGAACATGAACGAGGAATCGTTGAGGCGAAGTTTTTCGAGGGCCTCGCGCAGCTGAGTGTGCTGGTGCGAATCCACGGTGTAAAGACCGGCAAAGACCATGGGCTTGATTTCTTCAAAACCGGGCAGGGGTTCGCTGGCGGGGCGGTTCTCATCGGTGATGGTGTCGCCGATCTTGGTGTCGGAGACGCTCTTGATGTTGGCCATGAGAAAGCCGACTTCACCGGCAGTGAGTTCCGCGATCTCCACCGGCTTAGGCGTGAGCACGCCCAGGGTTTCGATCTCGAAAACGTGCCCGTTCCACCACAGGCGAATTTTTTGCCCCACCCTCATCGTCCCCTGGAAGATGCGGACCAGCACCACCACGCCACGATACGGGTCAAACCACGAATCAAAGATGAGGGCCTGCAGCGGGGCATCGGGCGAGCCCTTGGGCGCGGGTAGCCGCCGCACGATGGCTTCCAGCACGTCGGGCACGCCCAGGCCGGTCTTGGCGCTCACCGGCAGGGCGTCAGTCGAATCGATGCCGATGGTCTGCTCGATCATGTCGCGGGTGCGCTCGATATCGGCGCTGGGCAGATCGATCTTATTGATGACGGGGATGATGTCGAGGCCGTTGTTGATGGCGAGATAAGCGTTGGCCAAGGTCTGGGCTTCCACTCCCTGGGAGGCATCGACCACCAGCAGCGCGCCCTCGCAGGCGGCCAGGGAGCGCGACACCTCGTAGGAAAAATCCACGTGCCCGGGCGTGTCAATGAGGTTGAGTTGATAGGTGAGGCCATCGCCGGCGGTGTACATCATGCGCACGGCGTGGGCCTTGATGGTGATGCCGCGCTCGCGTTCGAGGTCCATGTCGTCGAGCACCTGGGCCTGCATATCGCGCAGCGACACCGAGCCGGTCAACTCCAGCAGGCGGTCGGAGAGCGTGGATTTGCCATGATCGATGTGGGCAATAATGGCAAAATTTCGGATGCGGCTGATGCTGGAATCCATTGGGTGGGTGTCATGATTTTAACATCGCCGATGCGGACTGAGGGGCGTTCGAGGCGGCGGCGAGAACCGGGTCCTTTTGGCTGGATTCACGATTCAAAACAAGGACGCGGGTGGGGAAAAGCCAGCAACATCTTACGAAAGTTATCATTTCGGGCAAACACTCGCCCACCCCTCAGCGAAAGGTTTGCTGGGGGTTATTGGAAGTGTTACCCTGTTGACTTCCCCCGCTCCCCACAGGAGCTTTCCGGCTTCTTATGAGTAGCCCCAGAACTGCCATCCCGGTCCCATCGTCCGCCAGCGCCCAGCCGGTTGTGGTGTTCGTGCAGGATAACGAACAGCGCATGTTTACCCTGGGCCCGGACCCCTTTACCGTCGGCCGCAAGCCCGATAAACACCTGGTAATCGCCGATCCGAGGGTTTCGCGCAACCATGCCGAGATCGTCAAGGTGGGTGCGGAATATTTCGTGGTGGACTTGCAGAGCAAGCACGGCACATTTTTGAACGGCAAGCAGGTCGAGCGCCACAAGTTGACCCGCAATGACCACCTCGAATTCGGCATGCGCATGGGGCCGCACCTGCTCTTCCACCCCACGGGACACACCAGCGCCGCGCGTGATTTTCTCAGCCAGATTTCTTCGATATCGGTACCCGGCTCCGCCTCTGACCTCGAGAAGCTGACCCTTTTTCTGGAAGGCGCCCGCAAGCTCAACACCACCGGCGCGGTGGACGAAATACTGCTCACCCTGATCGACACCACCCTGCGCCTCACCGGGGCGGAGCGCGGGTACGTCTTCCTGCGCGAAAAAGATGGATCGCTCAGCCTGGCGGCGGCCCAGACCTCCACCGGGGAAAAGATCACCGAGGCGGGAAATATTTCACGCTCCATTCTCGAAGAAGCGGCGCGATCGGCTTCGGAATTCCTGGTGACCGACACCTTGAAATCGAGCACCATCTCGGCGCGGGAAAGCATCGTGATGCATGACATTCGCAGCGTCATCTGCATCCCCCTGCGCAAGACCAGCATGAACCAGAAGATCAATCCCAATGAAGCCACCCACCAGCCAACCCAGATATTAGGCATTCTGTACCTCGATAGCCGGCTGGCATCGGGAACCATCTCCACGGTGAGCCACGACATTCTGAGCGCGATCGCGACGGAAGCCGCCGCGCTGGTCGAAAACGCATACCTGGCGCGGTCGGAAGAGGCTTCGCGGCGCTACCAGCAGGAGCTGGATATTGCGGCATCCATCCAGCAGCGGCTCATGGCGGTGACCATTCCCGATTTGCCGTACGTGAAAATCACCGCCCGCAACATGCCCTGCAAAGATGTAGGAGGCGACTTCTACGACGTGGTGCAGACCGATGAAGGCACCGCCGTGGTGGTGGCCGACGTCAGCGGCAAGGGAATTTCATCGGCGCTGCTCGCATCCATTCTGCAAGGCATGATCTACTCGCAACTTCTGGCCCACGTGGCGCTGGTCGATGTAGTGGCGGCGGCTAACCGGTTTATCTGCGAGAAGCAGATTGGCGGCAAGTACGCGACCCTGGTGATCCTGCGTCTGTGTCCCGATGGCAACATGGAGTACGTCAACTGCGGCCACATCTACCCGGCGCTGATCAACGCGAAGGGAGTCACGCGCATCGTGGAATCGAACGTCCCCGTGGGATTGCTGCCCAACATGACCTACGTCGGCGGCAAAATCAAGATGAACCAGGACGACCGCCTGGTGCTGGTGACCGACGGCGTGACCGAAGCCGAAGATAACACCGGAGAATTTTTTGGCGAGGACGGCCTGGATAACAGTCTGCGCGCGGGAGCGACGTTTGAAGGCATCTTTGCCGCCCTGCGCCAGTTCTGCGGAGACTGCCCCATGAACGACGATTGCACGGTTCTGGAAATTCACTATCGCGCCGACGGCGCACCCGTAAATTAGAGGTCAATAAAGAGAGGTCGGTTATGGCAGGAAGCGAACAGCGAAACTCGCAGCGGTTGGATATGTCACTGCCGGTCACGGTCAGGTATGCCAACGGCGGGTTTCATGAAATCGAGACTCAAACCCGGAACGTGAGCACGCAAGGGGTCCTGCTGGAACTCGACAGCGACCTGAAAACCGGCGCCAGCATTGAATTCACCTTGACCCTGCCTCCGGAAGTGACTATGTCGGAAAGCATTCGCGTACGCTGCCTGGGCCGCGTGGTGCGCGTGGCGGCGCCCGACCAAAAGGAAAAAATCACCATCGCCGCCACCATCGACCAGTACGACTTTGTCGCCGACTCCTAACCTGCCGCCGCGATTTCCCCATTCCGCCCGGCCATTCCCATCGAGCCAGAGACGCGGACGATGGCGCTCATTGCCCCTCCCTCACCAGTGTTTGCTTCTCGGCGTGATCTTTATTTTCACGGTCGGCCACGCATGTCTCCTGATTGGCCAAACTTCGACGGCGCCGCAATCGTCGTCCCGCCAGGTCTCCCAGACCAGCCCGGTCGAACCCAATCCCATCGGCGACGTGCAGGCTTCGGATGCGATCGTCAAAGGCTCGGTCACCATGGCTGGCACTGGCGTCAGCGTGATGAGCGGAGCATCCATCACGTCGGTCAAGGGCGCGGCCACGTTGCGCCTGCGCCGTGGCGGTGAGGTCAGGGTGTGCGCCCCAACGACGTTGACGGTTACCGCGTCGAAAAACGAACGCGAGTTGTTGATGAGCATGAACGTGGGCGCTCTGGAGGCCAACTACACGCGGGCGGCGGGCGCCGACTCGATCGTGACCCCTGATTTCCGGCTGCTGCTGGCCGGACCGGGAACGTTTCACCTGGCCATCAGCGCGGACATCCGCGGAAATACCTGCCTGCGCACCCTGCCGGGAAACTTGTCGTCGGTCATCGTCTCCGAGCTTTCCGGGGAAGGCGTGTACCAGCTCAAGCCTGAAGAATTAGTGGTGTTCCACGAAGGCCGAATGGCTGACGCATCCACGCAAGCGCCGGCCGGTTGCGGATGCGCGGCCCCGGTCATCTCGGCGCCTGTCCCCTCGGCTCCGCCTCCCGCCGCGCCGCCGGCGGGGACCATTTCCGCCCCCGGACCCGGCGCGGTTACCGGCACCGGTCTCGAAGCCAACGCTGGAGCGACGCCTGCGTCGCGGCCCGGCGAAACCCACGTGGAAGTTGATGTGCCTTTCGTGTTCCGCGGCACTGCGCCTTCGCCTACCGCGCCGCCGGGAATTTCGAGTGCCGCGCCCGGTAGCGCCCAGGGAAATCGAGGTGCCCCCGCCAAGCTGATGAGCTCGGGCGTATTGAAGCCGGTACCGTGCGAGCTGCTGTCTCCGCTGTTGCCGACCTGGGAATGCCGAGCCATGGTGGCGTTGAACCACCCGCCCCCTGCGTTGTCCCGTCCGGGACCTTCTAGCGCGGCGGGGAATTCCATTCCAGCCGCAGCCCCGGCAACTTTGCCGGGACCCAAGTCAACTGTTCAGCGAAGCCAGAACAAACCTGCAGGTTCCGCCGGGAAGCGCCGCCGGATGCGCAACCGCAAGAAAAAGGCTGAAGAACCGCCCCTAAACCGTTGAAAACGAAATAATTCCAACCCAGGATTGCCATTAGTCGTAAAAGCCCGTTTAATTTCAGAAACCTTTTCTAATGGCGGAGCGTCTATACTTAGAGTCTCCCATGTCCAGTTCCGCCTTAAATCCGGGATCGCCCAAGGTTCCACGATCCGCGGCTCCCGCTCCGCGTCACGAAATTCTGCCGACGCTGTTCGGTGATGGTTACGGAACTTATAAAGTCAGACCTAATAACTTTCTCTATTCTGTGGTGCTTCATGTGCTGGCGGGGACCATGCTGTTCCTTCTGGCCACGTTGGTGGTGAAGAGCCCGGCGATGCAGCCTCCACAGGTTGTGCAGACCGTGACCGAACTCAGCCCCTACATCATGCCGCCATCCAAGACCACTTCGGGCGGGGGCGGCGGCGGCGGCGATCGCGATAAATTGGCCGCGCCCAAAGGCGTGCTGCCCAAATTTTCACTGAAGCCGCAAATCGTTCCACCCGCGGTGGTCATACGCAACGATCATCCCAAGCTGGCGGTTGAGCCCACCGTAGTGGTTCCGCCGGAAATCAAGATGGCGCATGTGGGCGCGATTGGCGATCCGTTTGGCCTGCCCGGCCCTCCCTCCAACGGCACCGGGAGTGGCGGCGGCATCGGCTCGGGGAGTGGCGGCGGTGTCGGTTCGGGAAGCGGCAACGGCGTGGGACCGGGCAGCGGCGGCGGCATCGGCGGCGGCGTGTTTCGCGTGGGCGGCGGAGTCAGCGCGCCGGTACCGACGTACTCGCCGGACCCTGAATTTTCCGAGGAAGCACGCAAGGCCAAGCACCAGGGAGTCGTCATCGTAAACGTGATCGTCGGCCCCGACGGACGCGCGCATGAAATGCGGGTCGTGCAACCACTCGGACTGGGTCTCGATGAAAAGGCTATCGAAGCCGTGCGCCAGTGGAAGTTCGAGCCCGCCCGCAAAGATGGCCGCCCAGTCGCGGTTGCGGTAAACATCGAAGTCACCTTCCGTCTCTATTAAACCGCTCTGCCAGGCGGCTCTCCATTATTTCGGCAAAATGTTTTGGAACTTTTTTGCCCACCCCGAAGTCTGTAGGGTGAAATGGAAAATTTCCCGCACCCATCGAAACCCTCGCACCCCTCAGAATTCTCTGCCTCCGAAGCTTCGCGACCTTTGATTCTGCCTACGCTTTTCGGCGCCGGCTATGGCGGCTACCAGGCCAAGCCCAATAATTGGCTTCGGCAGGCCTGCATTTTATCGCCGGTGCGGTGCTGTTCCTGGTGGCCACCGTGGTGGTAAAGAACCCCGTCGCCCGTCCTTTACAGGCTTCACCCGTAGTTTCTCTTCCGCGCTACATCCCTTCGCAGGGGGGACACGGCGGGGGCGGGGACCACGATCGCAATCCCGCGTCGCAAGGCGTTCTTCCCCGGTTATCGCTTGATCCGCAAATTGTGCCTCCGGCGGCGGTGGTGCGGAACCAGGATCCCAAACTAGCCATGGAACCCACCATCGTGGCTCCACCTGAGATCAAAGTTTCGCACCTGGGACCGCTGGGTGATCCGTTTGGAGTTCCCGGCCCGCCTTCCAATGGACCCGGGAGCCACGGCGGCATTGGTCCTGGAGACAACGGCGGTGTGGGCCCAGGTTCTACTCCCGGCGCGGGTCCATTTCCGGGCAGCGGATGCTGCGGCGTTCCGTTCCGCGTTGGCGGAGGAGTGAGCGCGCCGTTTCCAATTTATGCGCCAGACCCGGAGTTCACCGACGACGCCCGCAAGTCAAAACACCAGGGAGTGGTGATTCTTCAAGTGGTCATCGGGGCCGATGGTCGAGCGCACAACATGCGCGTGGTGCAGCCACTGGGTCTAGGGCTGGACCAAAAAGCGGTTGAGGCCGTGGGCCAGTGGAAATTCGAGCCCGCGCGCAAAGACGGCCGTGCGGTGCCGGTCGCGGTGAACATCGAAGTCACTTTCCGTTTGTTCTAGGCACTTCGCTACTTCCCACTATCCCGCGATTACCGGGCGCCTCTGCGCGGGTCACGTATAATCCGCCTCAATGCAAGTTTGAGGGGAGCACACAAATGGCAGGAGTTTCCGGCCGGGTGGCGGTGGTGACCGGCGCGTCGCAGGGCATCGGGCGCGCGTGCGCGCTCAGGTTCGCAGCCGCAGGCGCGAGCGTCGCGGTGGCGGCGCGTAACCAGGAAAAATTGGATTCGCTGGTTGCCGAGATCACGGCCGCCGGCGGCGTCGCCCGCGCCTTCAAGATGGATGTGGGCAGCCAGGCCGAAGTGCAAGCGGGTTTTAAGGCCATCATCAGCGAGTTTGGAAAGATCGATATTCTGCTGAACAACGCCGGCATCACTCGCGACCAGCTCGCCATGCGCATGAAGATGGATGACTGGGACAGCGTGCTGCAAACCAACCTTACCGGGCCCTTCCTGTGTTCGCAGCAGGTCATCGCGCCCATGCTCCGGCAGCGCTGGGGACGCATCATCAATGTCACCAGTATTTTCGGGCAGACGGGACAGGCGGGCCAGGCAAACTACTCCGCGTCCAAAGCAGGATTGATCGGACTCACCATGGCGCTGGCCCGCGAATTGGCCTCGCGCAGCATCACCGTCAACGCCATCGCTCCGGGATTCATCGAGACCGCTATGACCGAATCGCTTTCCGCGGAGCTGCGCGAGAAGGTGAATACCATGATCCCCCTGGGACACCCGGGTGCGGACGCCGACATTGCCCACGCCGCACTTTATCTGGCTTCAGAAGAAGCGGGATACATCACCGGGCACGTGCTCAAGGTCAATGGCGGCATGTTAATGGGGTAGTTTTCATCCTGTTTTCATCTTCAGAGTGGTACGCTTCAACAATGTCCCCATCGTAAAACAGCAGCCGGTTGAAAACGGCGATTAGTAAAATCAATAAGCGGCTCAACGAAAATCAATGGATGCGGCAATTCAGGTCAGCGGCCTGATAAAAAAATTCGGCGGCAAACTTGCCCTTGATCAGGTCTCGCTGGAGCTGCGGCAGGGCGAGGTGCTGGGATTGCTGGGCCCCAACGGCGCCGGGAAATCGACCACGGTGCGCGCCATCCTGGGCCGGGTACGGCCTGATGCGGGCACGATCTCCGTGCTAGGCACGGTGGTAAGGCCGGGCGTCAGCAATCGCGACCTGGGATACATTCCGCAGGAAATTGCACTCTACCCGCTGCTTACTGCGCGCGAAAACCTGGGCGCCTTCGCCCGCTACCAGGGCGTCCCCGCGGACAAGTTGCACGAGGCCGTCGAATGGGGACTGGAATGGGCGGCTTTGCAGGACCGCGCCGGCGATCAAACCAAGACCTTTTCCGGGGGCATGAAGCGCCGGCTCAATATGGCGGCGGGCATGATCCACAGGCCGCGCATCGTCTTGATGGATGAGCCCACCGTAGGCATCGATCCGCAATCGCGCGAGCGCGTGTACGAGATGATCGAAGGCCTGCGCCGCGACGGCGCCTCGATGATTTACACCACTCACTACATGGAAGAAGCGGAGCGCCTTTGTGATCGCATCGCCATCATCGATCATGGCAAGACCATGGCCATGGGAACCAAGGACGAGCTGGTCAGCCGGGTGCTGGGCGATGATCGCTCGCTGCTGCTGGAACTGGGCAGCGAGCCCGATAGCCAGTTGAGCGCGCTGCTGCAAAATTTAGGCGGCAAGGTCACGGGAAAGAGCGTGCGATTTGCGGTCACCCGTCCCAGCGAACAGATTGCCGAGGTGCTGCGCGAATGCAGCGCGCGCAACGCAACCGTGCGCGATCTCACCCTCAAGTCGCACAGCCTGGAGGCGGTTTTTCTGCAGCTCACCGGCCGGGAGTTACGCGAATGATCAAGAACGTCATGCGAACGGCGGCCATGAACCTGCGGCGTGACCGCGCGGCGCTGGTGCTGAACTACGTGCTGCCGGTGGTCTTCTTCTCGATCTTCGCTGGTATTTTCGCGGGCAACGCCCGGCGCGAATCCATGCCGCGGATCAAGGTGGCGCTGGCCGACCTCGACCACAGCCCGGCGTCGGCGCAACTCGTGGCCGCGCTGCAAAACGAGAAGGCATTGCAGGTCGTGCTGGGGCCGGCTGCCAAAAAAGATGCGGTACACCCTGCGCTTTTTGATGCGGCGTCGGCCGAGGCCATGGTGCGCAGCGGCGATATTTCGGTGGCCATCATCATCCCCGGTGGATTTGGCGCGTCGCTAACTCCCATGCCGGCACCAGGCGCGCCGTCGCCGGGTTCGCCGGCCGCACCCCGCCCGCCGGTGCAAATCCTCGCGGATACCTCAGATCCGATTTCTCCGCAGGTCGTCAACGGCCTGCTGCAAAAAGCCGCGATGACCTCAATGCCTTCGTTTTATGCGGGACTGGGAACGAAATATATCGACCAGTGGGTCGGAGGATTTTCACCGGAACAACGCAAGCGCATCGACGAGAACATGAATCGGCTGCAGAACCTGCCGGCCGCATCGCTCAACCGCGGAGACTCCGATTCCAACATGATCCAGGTGCAGACCCGCGACGTCATGGGCGAGAAGAAGAAAAACCCGGTGGTGGCGTTCTATGCCGCGGGGATCGGGGTCATGTTCCTGTTGTTTACCGCCGCCAATGCCGGCGGCGCCCTGCTTGAAGAAGCGGAAAGCGGCACCCTCGACCGCATCCTTTCAACCCGGGTTTCCATGACCCAGTTGCTGCTCGGCAAACTCGCATTTCTGACCTGCCTGGGCACCTCCCAGTTGATCGTGATGTTCGTCTGGGGCGCGCTCGTATTCAAGGTCGAGTTGTGGACCCACCTGGCGGGCTTTTTTATCATGACCATCACCACCGCCTTCGCCGCCTCCGCCTTTGGATTGCTGCTGGCCTCGCTGGCACGCACTCGACCGCAACTGGGCGCGCTTTCCACCTTGCTGATTCTTTCCATGTCGGCGCTGGGCGGCAGCATGTTTCCCCGTTTCCTGATGCCGGAAGCCATGAAGAAGATTGGCCTCATCACCTTTAACGCGTGGGCCATCGACGGCTACATCAAGGTGTTCTGGCGCGAGGCGCCGATCGCCGACCTGTGGCCGCAGGTCCTGGTCTTGGGCACAGCGACGGTTGTGTTTTTCCTGGTCGCGCGGCAACTGGCCCGCCGCTGGGAGTATTCCTGAATTGACGGCCGTAGCGGTTTTTCCCGCTTCCACCCCGGCACAGGTCGTCCAGGCGCGAGAGCTGTTCGAGGAGTATGCCGCCTCTCTCGGCTTCAGCTTGTGCTTCCAGAATTTTTCGCAGGAATTGGAATCGCTTCCCGGCAAGTATGCCCCTCCGCCGGGATGCCTCTTGTTGGCCGCCGTCGATGGCGAGCTTGCGGGTTGTGTGGCGCTGCACGCCATCTCCGCGGAAATCTGCGAGATGAAGAGACTTTACGTCAGGCCCAGTTTCCGCGGGTGCGGCGTGGGGCGCGCCCTGGTGCTGGAGGTCATCGCCGCCGCCCGCCATCGCGGTTACCAGCGTATGCGGCTTGATACCGTCGCCGGAATGATGGATCGCGCGCTGGCGCTTTACCGGAAGCTGGGCTTTATCGAAATTCCTTCTTACACAGAAAACCCGGTGGCGGGAGCATTGTGCATGGAACTCAACATCGCTCCGTGAGCTAGCTAAAGGACTTTCTCAGTAGTCCAATCCACGACCGCAGCCCCCTTCGGGCAACAGACGTTTTATGAGAATTGTCATTCGGTGAATGACAATTCATATAGAACGCGTACCTCTGCTCTGAGGGCATATAAAACACGTACTACTTAATTGCCGCCGAGGTGCGGGCACAGAATGGGGATGGGCGAATCGGTCAGCGTCTGGTCTTTGTCTTCCACCCACATCCGCGTTGGTTCCTTGCGGTCGTTGAGCGTGACCACCACGATCACGCCGCTGCCGCCTTTGGGCGCGTGGGTCGAGCAATCCACGTGATGCTTCGTGATCTTCCCCCAATCGCCCGAAGGGCCCCAGTCGCGCACTAGTGACGCGAGAGGGTAATCCTGATACTTCTGGGCGTGTTCCTTCCAATTCGGATCGTGGAACTTCACCCCGTAGGCGGTCTCATAATCCTGGCGCTCGATGGCGGTGAAGAACTGGTTGACGATGCGTTCCTGCCGCCAGTTCCAGAACAGAAACATGGGGATGGTGGACAACACCAGCAGCGTCACCAGAATAATGACCAGCCGGCGGCGCCGGAGGACGCGTTCGGCGTCGTATTGCGGTGCATCCATCAGGGACATACTGGTTTAGACGCCTCCCTGCGGATTGTAGCCGCATTCGATCGCAAAAAACTAGAGGGTGCGCTTGAACAGCAACGTCGCGCCGGTCAACATGATCGCCGCAAAAACGGAGAGATAGACAACGTCGGGCCAGATGGCCACCCAGCCGGTTTCTTTCAGCAGCAGCGCCTTGAAACCATGCACCGCATAAGTAAAGGGATCGACCCAGGCCACCACCCGCAGCCAGGTGGGAAAGGCCTGCACCGGGTAGATGGCGCCGCTGGGAAAAAACATCAGGGTGTTGAGAATGCCGAAGATGGCGCGCGGCACCAGTGGGTCGTCCACCCGCACCATGATGAGGAACATCATGGAAATGAAAGCGATCGATGTCACCGCGATCATGAGCAGCAGCAGCAGGATCCTCTCCGGCTGAAAGAGTCCTTGCACCCCGGCAATCATTGATCCCACGACCGTAATGACGATCCCCGCGCTGATGGCCTTGAGCGCCCCGGCAATATTGAGTCCAAAGACCAGTTCCAGCTTGGTGATGGGCGTGACCAGGTAGCCTTCGTGGATGCCTCGCGCCTTATCGTCGATGTACACGATGCCCCCGCCGATCATCACCGAAACGAACATGGCGAGTGCGATGGAGCCAGGCAGCAGGTACTTCATGTAGGCGATGTAGGGGTAGAGCTCCACGGTGTCGAGCGAGATTCTTTGCAGCAGCCTGGGCTCGATGGCGGGCTGGTTCAACGCATCGGTGAGCTGGGTGAGGCTTTCTTCGAAAGTCGCACTGATGAAGTTATCGCTGTTATCGACCAGCAATGCGATGCGCGGGCGGTTTTGCTGGTAAACCTTCTGGGAAAATTCCGGAGGAATGATCAACGCGCCCTGCACCGCTCCGCTGCGCACCGCGGCTTGCGCTTCCTTCTCATTCTTATATTCCAGCAGGGTGAAGGTGCGCGCGTTGGCCTCGATGGATTGCAGGGCCTCGCGCACGCGCAGGGCCTGGCTGCCGCGGTCCTGATCGACGATGCCGAGGTGGGCGCCGCGAATTTTTCCTCCGAAGGCGTTGCCCAGCACGATCAACTGCACCAGGGGAAAGACCATGGCCGCCACCATCAGCGCGGGCGAGCGAAAGAACTTGCGCATATCGCGCTCGACGATGGCCATCATCCTGGTCATGATATTTTGGCGTTCATCCTGGGACAGGTTTTGATCACCACTTCACCGCCGGAATGTAGGCGAAGGCGTCGGTGGTGGCGTCGCGCAGCGCCCTGCCGGTGTAATGCAGAAACACGTCGTCGAGGGTGGTGCTTTGCACGGAAAGCGATTTGAGCTCGACGCCGGCCTTGATGGCGGTTTCTACCAGCTGAGTGGTGGTGCGCGAGCCATCGCTGGTGAGCACGCGATACATGCTGGCGCCTTCATGCTGCACCGAGGTCACGCCGGTCATGGCCTTCAGTTGCTGCTCCCAGTCGGCGGGGGCGCGCAGGAACTGGGCTTCGACCACGTTTTCGCCGGGCACGGAAAGCTTCAGCGCTGCCGGGGTGTCGAGCGCGACCAGCTTGCCGTGATCGACGATGGCGATGCGGTTGCACAAGCGGTCGGCTTCGTCCATGTAGTGGGTGGTGATAAGCACGGTCAGCTTGCGCTGCTGCATAAGGTTGGTGAGCATTTCCCACACCGCCACTCGGGATACGGGGTCGAGCCCGGTGGTGGGTTCATCCAGAAAAAATATCTTCGGCCGGTGTACCAGGCCGCGCGCGATTTCCAGCCGGCGCCGCATGCCTCCGGACAGGGTCTTGGTCTGGGCTTTGCGCCATTTGGTCAGATCGACCAGCTCCAATAATTCATCGATGGAACTCTGCCGCTCGGCGGCGGGCACTCCGTAGAGCTTGGCGTAGATGCTCAGGTTCTCATCGACGCTGAGGTCGAGGTCGCTGGTCATCGCCTGGGGAATGACTCCCATGCAGCGGCGGGCCAGGTCAGGTTCCTTGGAAACGTCGTGGCCATCGATGCGCGCGACGCCGCTGGTGATGTCGATCAGCGTGGTCATCATGCGGATAAGCGTCGATTTGCCCGCTCCATTGGGGCCCAACATGCCGAAGATCTCGCCTTCGGTGACGCTGAATGAAACGTCATCGACGGCGGTAAACTTTCCATACTTCTTGGAGATGTGCTCGACTTCAATGGCAGGGCGCCCCGCCGGCGGCGCTGAGCTTGAGGGAGTTGTCTCAGGAGCGGCGATCATCGCGGTGGCCCGCTGGCCGGCGCAATTCTGGCATAACTGCTGCGCGGAATGATGACGCTGGCCGTCATCCCCGGCGCCAGCTTGCGCTCGCGGTTATCCACTTTCAGTTTCAGGACGAAGGTACGAATGTCGCGCTTGCTGCGGCTGACGTCGCGCTGGGTAGCGAAATCGGCTTCCACCGCCTTGAAAAACACTTTACCTTCCACGGTGCGGCCCGAGGGCAGGCGAATCTCGTATGCGTCGCCCAGCGCGATGCGGTCTGAGTAAGTTTCGGGAATCGCAGCCCGCACCCAGGTGTCGTTGAGATCGACAATGGTGACGATGGGCGAGCCGGCGCTGACCACCTCTCCCTGGCGGGCCACGCGCACTGAAACCGTGCCCGATACCGGCGCGGAGACGCGGGTGTAATCAAGCCGGGCCTGCATTCCTTCAAGATTGGCGCGCGAGCTGGCGGCCTGCGCCTGGGTCGCGGCCACCGTGCTTTGCGCGGCCTGTGCCTGGTGAGTGCGGGCCACGGCAGTGGCGACATCGGCCTGCGCAACCTTGACCTGGTTGCCCAGCGCGGCCACCCGGGCCTGCTGCGCCTGTACCTGCGCGACCAGGCGATCCTGCTCCTGCTGGGCGACAATGCCCTGCGCGGCCATCGCCGACATGCGCTGTTCGTCGCTGCCCAGGCGGCGTAAATCCGCGTTGGCTTCGGCGAGCTGCGCCTGGGCGGCCCGCACCCGCTCGCGCGCGTTGACCACGGCACTGCCGGTTTCGCCCACGGTGGCGGCGCGGCTGGCTTCGGATTCTGAGACCCGCGAAACCAGACTGGACAGGGTGGCCTGGTCAGCCTTCTGCTGCGCCTGCAGTTCGGCGGAATCGAGGACCGCGATGAGGTCTCCCTGCTTGACTTCGCTGCCTTCTTCCACCGTAAGCTTCTCGATGCGGCCGGAAATTCTAGGGGAGACGATGACCTGGTTGGCATCCACCATGCCGATGATGACCAGGTCTCCCGAGCGATCGCTGCTCCAGAAGTAATAGATGGCGGCCGCAATGGCCATCACCGCGATGAGGATGAGAAATGGGTTCCTTCGATTCACCTGGCGCCTCTCTTGCGCTGCGTGGATTTTGCCGCGCGGCGGGGCCGGGTCAGCATCGCGGCGCCAATGAAATCAAGTACTGCCTCGCGCCGGTCGGCCACCCGCGTGGAATCGAACGGATCGTAATCGAGCAATTGCTGCAGTAACGGCCGGCTGCTGAAATAAAAGACAATGACCGCCACCATGGAAGCGGCGGCCTGCGCCGGATCGATGCGGCGAAATTCCCCGGCGGCGATGCCGTCGCGCACCATCGCCTTCAAAGCCGCGCTGATAGGCCGCATGTATTTCTTCGTGATGTTGCGGATATGAGGCGAGCCCTGCGGCCGCAGCATCTCTCCCTGCACCAGCCGGGGATAAGCGGACACGGTGGCCACGTAATCGAAGTGGGTGGCCACGTAGGCCAGCAGTTTTTTGCGGGGCGGCAGGTCAGATTTCAAGACCGCCATCACCCGGGTATGCAGCCCGGAGAAGACGTGATCGAGCGTGGCCCCGTAGAGAGTTTCCTTGTCGGCAAAATAATAGTGGATAAGCGCCTTGTTGACCCCGGCAGCACGCGCGATGGCGTCGGTGCGAGCCCCCGCCAGCCCCTCGGCGGCGAACTCATGCAGGGCGGCGGCAAGAATGGCGGAACGTTTTTGCGAGTCGGCTTTCATTTAACTAACTGGTTAGTTAAATGTACAGCCGGCAGCAGGCTTTGGGCAAGGGTGTGGCAATATTTACTCAGATTTAGGCGGTGGCCATAGGCGTCCGCGTCGACTCTAAGAGCGATCTTGGGTGACTCATCTTTTCGGAGTAAAGCTGAGCCGACTGTAGGCTGTGTAGAGCGCGGCGACTAGATTCAGCACCAAGTCGATTAATTCTCCGATCATAAGATCAGAGTACCGCAAACAGCATCGCCAAGACAAAAATGCCCCGGACAGAATGTCCGGGGCCTAAGAATTGAAATGCCGCTGCGAAATTACTTGTTAACGGTCAGCCGGTCATAAGCCAACCCACCGGCTCCGCCGGCCAGGGCCCCGATCGCGGCGCCTTTGCCGCCGTGGGCAAGGGCCCCGATGGCGGCGCCGGTTGCAGCTGACGCTCCGATGATCAAGGCAGACTTCTTACCCGAGCGGCGGTGATGATACACGGGTTCGCCCGAGCTGTTGCGCACAACGGTGGTGCCGCCGTTGTCGTAATAAACGCGGCGGCGGGTAACGCCGTTATCAACGGGCGCGACCGGCGCAGCCACCACCGGAGCGTAGGCAACAGGGTTACCGTTCGCGTCATAGTAGATGGTGGGGCGCGGCGCGACCGATACAGGCTGCGCATTGACGGCGGCGGGATACGCACGGCCGCGCGAGTCATAAGCCAGGGGCCGCGCCGGCGCCACGTTGTTGTTGACGGGGACGGCGGGGTTCTGCACGGTTCCGGCAGTAATGGGTGCGGCGCCGTTGGGAGTTGCGTAGTTTGCCTGGTTGCCGCGCGAATGCAGTGACATGGCAATCGCAGACACCAGCAATGCTGTGGCCAGCGATGTGAGAATCGAAATTTTTACGATGTTTGATTTCATTGGAATGTGCCTCCTGTTTCAACCTGCAACTTCTTTGACTCATTATTTAGATGCAATCCAGTGGAATGAGACATCCTGCGGCCAAGTTGGTGTGGATGTTGTAAGTAATTGATTTATCTGTACTTACGGACTCGGCTGACAAGAAATCCGCAAGAACCCTACGCCTTTGGTCGCCTTGGTCACCAGCATACCTTCCGGTGCAGGGTATTTATAATAACCAGCAACCATCCAGCGGAGCTTCCATGAAGTGGTTGTCACTCATTTTGCTCTTTCTATTCCTGGCCGCTATCGCTAGTGGCGCGGCGCAATCGCCTGCCGCAACCAGGGTCAAGCCCGATTGGGTGCTGGTGTGGAGCGACGAATTCAACGCACCCGACGCCTCGTCTCCGGATCTCGCCAAGTGGACGCTTGAAGTGGGTGGCAACGGATATGGCAACAACGAGCTCGAGTACTACACCGACCGCCCCAGAAATGCCCACCTGGACAAGGGCAACCTGGTGATCACCGCGATTGCGGAACCCTACACCGGGCTGGACGGCATCACCCGGCAGTACACCTCGGCGCGCATGAAAACGTCGCAGAAATTCAGCCGCCAATTCGGACGTTTCGAAGCCCGCATGAAACTGCCGCAAGGCCGCGGTTTGTGGCCGGCATTCTGGCTGCTGGGCGAGGACTGCAAGCAGTGGCCGGACTGCGGCGAGATCGACATCATGGAAAGTGTCGGCTCGAAATTAACCACGGTGCTGGGCACCGTACACGGGCCGGGCTACTCCGGCGACAAAGGTATTTCGCGGCACTATGAGCTGCCGCACGGCGCGACTGTTTCTGATGGGTTCCACGTGTACGCCGTCGAGTGGGAGCCGGCGGCGATTCGTTTCTACATGGATAACCTGCTCTACGCCACCACCACCCTCGCCGACCTGCCCGCGGGAACAAGATGGGTGTTCGATCACCCGTTTTTTATTATCCTCAACCTGGCGGTGGGAGGGAATTTACCCGGCAGTCCGGACGCGGAAACGAAATTTCCACAATCGCTGCTGGTGGATTACGTGAGGGTATATGAGCGACGGTCGCCGGAAACTGCTTCGAAACCCCAACGATCGGATCGAAAGAACGGTCTTAAAAGCCCCCCCCAGATAGATGACAAACGATTGCCGGGATTTCTTTCTGGGTAGGAATTGTCTGCCGGGGAGTTAAAATTACACGTCTTGAGGAGAAAGCCATGGCGCCCACGCTATCCAACGGCAAGATTTGCTACGTGGAGATTCCCGCGACTGACGTCGCGCATTCGGCTGAGTTCTACCGCAAAGTTTTTGGCTGGCACATCCGGCAGCGCGGCGACGGCAGCACCTCTTTTGATGACACCACCGGACAGGTGAGCGGGGCCTGGGTGCTGGGGCGCACTCCTGCGCAACCCGGGGTGCTGGTGCACATCATGGTGGATAGCGCGGGGGCGACCCTTGACCTGATCGTTGCCCATGGCGGCGAGGTCGCGCAGCCCATCGGGGCGGACGCGCCTGAAATCACCGCGCGCTTTCGCGATCCCGCGGGAAATATTTTCGGACTCTACCAGGAACCGGGTTAACCCTCAGAATGGGCCGGGCAGGCTACATGCTGTACCTGTTCTTTTTCTTTTCGGCGTAATTGGCCAGTCCTAAATCGATCAGGCGATCGATCAGGTCGCTGTACTTCAATCCCGAGGCCTCCCACAGCTTGGGATACATGCTTATGTTGGTGAAGCCGGGCATGGTATTGATCTCATTCAGGTAGATTTTTCGGGTCGCGGGTTCCATCAGGAAATCGACTCTGGCCAGTCCGGCGCAATCCACCGCCTCGAATGCCTTGATGGCCAGCGACTGCACTTCCTTCAATTCCCTGGGCTTAAGATCGGCGGGAATTTTCAGCTCCGAGCTCCCGTCGAGATATTTGGCGGCGTAGTCGTAAAACTCGGCAGCGGGCACTACCTCACCCGCAATCGATGCCCTGGGGTTTTCGTTGCCCAGCACTGAACACTCGATTTCGCGGGCCTTGGCTTTGGCGCCTCCCACACCTTCTTCGATGACGATCTTACGGTCGAAGCCAGCGGCCAGGGTGATGGCTTCTGCCAGTTGCCGGGCATCGCGGGCTTTGCTGATGCCCACCGATGAGCCCAGATTCGCGGGCTTAACGAATACCGGGTAGTGCAGGTTGTCCTCAACCAGGCGGCGGCACTTGGCCGGATGGGCAATCCACTGCTGGCGGCGAACGGTGACATGGCGCACGATGGGCAGGCCGGCCGCGGCGAACAAGCGCTTCATCACATCTTTATCCATGCCCGCGGCTGAGCCCAGGACGCCCGCTCCCACGTAAGCGATATCGGCCATCTCCAGCAATCCCTGGATGGTGCCGTCTTCGCCAAAGGTGCCATGCAACACCGGGAAAATAATGTCGAGATCTTGTAACCCGCCTTCACCGCCGGTCGCGGGCGATGAACTCAGGAACGGGGCCAGCGCTCCCTTCGCAGGGTTTTCGGCCGCCCGCAATGAAGGCAGCGAGTTGGCTTTTCGGTTGCCGCGAACGTTGCTAGTGGCTTGTCTTTCGGAGCCCGGCAACACCTTCACGGCGCTGCCGCCCAGCATAAGATCTGCCTGGCCGGCGGTGATCCATCGGCCTTCCCTGGTGATGCCGATGTTGACGACCTCGTACTTGTTCTTGTCCATGGCGTTGCGTACGGAAGCGGCGGAGAGCAGAGAAACTTCATGCTCGCCGCTGCGTCCGCCAAAAAGCAGGCCGACTCTAAGTTTCCGGGAACGATTGCGCGGGGGTTGCGGGATAGATTTTTTCACTGCCAGACATCATCGTATGAAGCGCGCGGCTTAGCAACTGCTAAGACGCCGCCCAACTCTGATTTACACTGTTGCCAGTGAGCGCAGCCCCAAAATTAGGATTGATTGCCGGCAACGGCCGCTTCCCCATCCTGCTGCTCGATGCCGCCCGCGCTCGCGGCGCCGAGGTCATCGTCGCCGCGATCAAGGAAGAAACCGACCCCGAAATTGAGCGCCATGGCGCGGCGCAGGTCACCTGGCTTTCGCTGGGAGAGCTGTCAAAGCTGATCGATACATTCAAGAAGGCTGGGGTCACCGAAGCGGTGATGGCGGGGCAGGTAAGGCACTCGCAGATTTTTTCCGGAATCAGGCCGGACTGGCGCCTGGCAAAATTATTGTTTTCGCTCACCCATCGCAATACCGACGCCCTGCTGGGCGCAGTGGCGCGCGTCCTGGCCGAAGAGAGCATCACCCTGGTCGATTCAACTTCTTACCTGGAACCGCTGCTGGCCCGCGCCGGGGTGCTCACCGCGCGGTCTCCCAATGAGCGCGAAATCGCCGACGTAGCCTACGGGCGATCGATCGCGCGCCACCTGGCGCAATTCAATATCGGCCAAACCGTGGTGGTGGCCCAGGCGGCTTGCGTGGCGGTCGAAGCCATGGAGGGCACCGACGCCACCATCGCCCGCGCCGGCGAGCTGGTCACGCGCTTCGCCACCGGCGATTCCGCGCTCAGCCGCACGCTTACCGTGGTCAAGGTCGCAACCGCCAACCAGGACATGCGCTTTGATGTTCCGGTAGTGGGAGTCGCGACCATCGCGGCCATGCGGGCCGCCGGGGCCACATGCCTGGCGCTCGACGCGGGAAAGTGCCTGCTGCTGGATGGTGGCGCCATCATTACCGCGGCCGATGCCGCGGCAATTACGGTGGTCGCGAATTAAGTCGAACTTAGTCTTCGATCTTCGCCTGATCCGCCAGCATGACGGGAATATTGTCGCGGATGGGATACACGCGGTGGCAGACGGTGCATTTCAGCGAATCCTGGGCGGGGCTGAGTTTTAGCGGCTGTTTATCCACGGGACAGACCAGGATGTCGAGCAGTTCCTGCGAGATCATTCGAATTTCGCCTCGAGTGCGATTTTATACCGCTCGCCACTCATCTTTCATGTAGTAGAAGTTGGCATCTCTCACAGGCTCCGCCGGATGCGATTAGAATTGTGAAGATGACCGCCGCAATTCTTGACGGAACCCGCGTCGCCGCGGAGATCAAAGCTGAAGTCGCCGCCGAGGTGCGCCGGATGACAGCTGCGGGCATTCGGCCGGGCCTGGTGGTGGTTCTGGCGGGAAACAACGCGGCGTCGGAAATCTACGTCCGCAACAAGGTAAAGAGCTGCGAAGCGCTGGGGATTTACAGTGAAAAGGTGACGCCGCCGCCCACGGTCACCACCCGCGAATTGCTTGACATCGTGGCCGGGCTGAACGCGCGAGACGAAATCGACGGCATCCTGGTGCAGCTCCCGCTGCCGCCGCAAGTGGATGCCAAGGCGGTGCTGGCGGCGGTCTCGCCGCAAAAAGATGTGGATGGATTTCACCCGGTGAACGTAGGAAACCTTTCCACCCAGCGGCCGGGCCTCACACCGTGCACGCCCTCGGGATGCATGGAGCTGTTGCGCCGGAGTGGGATCGCGGTTGCAGGCCAGACCGCGGTGGTGGTGGGACGCAGCGACATCGTGGGCAAACCCATGGCCATGCTGCTGCTCAATGCCAACGCCACGGTCACCGTCTGCCACTCGCGCACCCGCGACCTTCCCGCGGTGTGCCGCACCGCCGATATCCTGGTGGTAGCCATGGGCAAGGCGGGGTTTGTCACCGCCGAATTCGTAAGGCCGGGCGCCACCGTGATCGATGTGGGGATGAATAAAATCTCCGATCCCGCGGAGTTTGAGAAATTTTTTGGCCGCGATGAGCGCCGCCGCGCCGAGTTTTCCACCAAAGGCTCAACCCTGATCGGCGACGTGCATCCCGAGGTGTGGGGGGTCGCCGGACATCTCACCCCAGTGCCCGGCGGGGTGGGGCCGCTCACCATTGCGATGCTGATGGCGAACACGGTCAAGGCGGCGAAGATACGGCGCGGCTGGCCGGCTCCCGGAACGATTGAGTCGCCCGGAGTCGAGTCGAACCCGGAAGCCGTGGTGGGCTCGGGAAGCGCGGCCAGGGAGCGTGCCTGATGCTGCGGGTGGGCTTGACCGGGGGCCTGGCCTGCGGAAAATCCACGGTCGCGCAGATGTTCGCGGCGCGCGGCGCGTACGTGCTCGACGCCGACTTGCTGGTGCGCGAGCTCATGCTCCCGGGCGAGCCTGTCTACCAGGAAGTGGTGAGGGTTTTCGGCCGGGAAATCCTTAAGACCGACGGCAGCGAAAGGGTAAACCGCTCGCTGCTGGCGGAGGCGGCTTTTGCCGGCGGCAGGATCAAGCTGCTGAATGACATTGTGCATCCCGCGGTAGTGCGCGCCCAGCAGTGCTGGATGGAAGAAGCCGGGGCCCGCGATCCGCAGGCCATGGCGGTCGTGGAAGCGGCGCTTATTGTGGAAGCCGGTTCGGCGGCCCAGTTCGATAAGCTGGTGGTGGTGACCTGCAGCACAGAGCAGAAGATCGACCGCTTCGTGCAGCGCTCCAGAAAACTGGTACAGCAGGATAGTGACGAAAACTTGCGGCAGCAGGCGCGGCAGCGCATGGCGGCGCAGATGAGTGATGAGGAAAAATGCCGCGCCGCCGATTACGTGATCCGCAACCACGGCGACGCGGCGGCGCTGCAGAAGGAATTTGACCGCGTCTTCGCCGAGCTGCGCGGCGCGGCAACGCACGGCGCCGCACGGCAAGCGGAAACCGGCAGTCCGGAAAACTTGATATGAAACTACGACCTGTTGTGATCGCATTCATCCTGGTGGGCGGCTTTTATTACATCAGCGCCCACCGCTACGTTGCCGAATCGGTCACCCCCGGCTGGGGAGCGCCGCCGCCGGGCATCGCCATCACCGAAGCCGCGCAGCCACTGGCGTTTGACGCCGAGGAGCAGAACAACATCGCGGTTTATAAACGGGTGCTGCCGGCGGTGGTCAACATCACCTCCACCGCGGTGGCTTATGATTTTTTTTACGGGCCGGTGCCGCAGGAAGGCCAGGGCTCGGGATTCATCATCGATACCCAGGGCCACATTCTCACCAACTATCACGTGATCGCCGGCGCGCGTCAGGTTGAGGTATCGCTTTCCGACCGCAAGAAGTACCAGGCGGCGATCATCGGCACCGACAAGACCCACGATCTGGCCATCATCCAGATCAAGGCGCCCCGGCTGGTGCCCGCGGTGCTGGGCGATTCCAAAGGATTGGTGGTGGGACAAAAGGTCTTTGCCATCGGCAACCCGTTCGGGCTGAGCGGATCGATGTCGCGCGGAATCATCAGCTCGATTCGGTCGGTGCGCGGCGAAGAAGGGTCGTTCATCGACGAAGCCATTCAGACCGATGCCGCGATCAATCCCGGAAATTCGGGCGGTCCGATGCTGAATTCGCGCGGCGAGGTGATTGGCATCAACACTTTGATCGCATCCAGCGTGGGGCAAAGCTCGGGCGTGGGTTTTGCCATTCCCATCAACGCCGCCAAGGCGGTGCTCAACGACCTGGTCACGGTGGGCCGGGTGCGCAGGCCGTCACTGGGCGCGCGTACGCTGCCCATCGGTCCCGAGCTGGCGGACCAGTTGGGCTTGCCGGCGGATTACGGGGTGCTGATTTTGCAGGCGGTTCCGGGCGGGGCGGCTGAGCGCGCGGGATTGAAGGGCGGAAGCCAGCGCGCCTACCTGGGGAACACGCAGGTCATGCTGGGCGGCGACCTCATCATCGCCATCGATTCAGAAGACGTGCAGGACCAGCAGGACCTGGCCGGCGCCATGAACCGACACCGCGCCGGCGACAAGGTCACGGTCACGATCTACCGGGGAAAAAATAAGATGAATGTGCCGGTGACGCTGGGCGAGGCCCGGGACGAGAGTTGAGTTCCGGTACTCGCGAATCCCTGAATGGTTAACTTTTCAGAGAAATGAAAGTCCGCTGCTTCCCCCGAAAAGCAACCTCAAAAGCAAAGTCCGCTTCCCAAATGAATTGTCATTCCGAGCGCAGCCGAGGAACCTTTTGTTTCTTATCAGGCGGCAGGAGTCACAGCCTGAATCAATGGATTCACCCGGTCTTCGAAATGGTTCAACGCGCAGCCTGATTTTGACCTTACTGGCAAACCAGGAAATCTGTGAGAGGTTTTCTAAATGCAACCGGATTCTACTTATGGCGGAATCGTTTCCTTCCGCCGTTACAGTCAACGGCAGGCTGCGCGTAAAACCTGAGCGTCAATTCTTTTGACCCTGCGGCTGGGCCGGCAGCACGGTTTGCATCGAGGAAACAAAAGGTTCCTCGGCTTCTCCCGGAATGACAATTCATATAAGACAGGCACTTCACTTCCAAAGAATCCCGGGTGATTGCCGGACCATTGATCTGCAAGCACTCGTCACCGGGGCTAAAGCCCTATATCTAAAACTGGTTTTCCGCGGCCTGAAGGCCGCTGCTTCCACCAAAGAACGAGAACTCTCAATCCGGGCGCTCTGGTTGTGACAGCAGCGCCCTGCCACCGCCCTGATGACGAGCCGTCATCTCATCGTTGAATCCCTTGAACGTGGCGTCGAAGTTGCCGCTATCGACCGCCCGTCTCAGCGGTTTCACTCTCTCCACCGAGATCTCTTTTTCCTCCGGGTGCTGCGTCAGAATGCTCATGACCTCGGCGATGAACTCGTCGAGCGGCATGGCCCGGCCCTTGTCCGCCGGCCCCATCAATTCGGTGGCGACGTAGGGTGGTATCAGCTCCAACACTTCGACCGCCGTGGACTGCAGCTGGTAACGAAGTGAAAGCGAGTAGGAGTGGATGGCGGCCTTGGTCGCGCAATAGGTCGGGGTAGCGCTCAGCGGAACGAAAGCCAGGCCGGAGGAAACGTTCATGATCGTCGCTTTTGCTTGCCTTTGCAGCAATGGCATCAGCGCGGCGGTCAGGCGAATCGGTCCCAGCAAATTGGTCGCGATGATGGCTTCCGCATCCGCCAGGTCGGGCGGCTGCGCCAGCAGGTTTTCCGCCTTCATGATGCCGGCGTTGTTGATGAGAACGTTGAGCGTGGGATGCTGCCTGGCGATCTCATCGGCAAACGAACGAATGCCGCCGGCATTAGTGATGTCGAGCTCCATGGCCATCATGCCGGGGTTGGCGGCGTTGGTTTGGTCAAGCGCCTGCCGGCGCCGGCCGGCGATGATCACTTTATTCCCCAACTTGTGAAAAGCTTCGGCGAGGCCGCGGCCGATGCCGGATCCTCCGCCGGTGATAAGGATGGTGTTACCGGTAGTTTTCATCGTTTCTCCTGAGTGCATTCGAAAACGCACTCATCAGATGTCAGGCGCCGAACAAAGATTCCCATTGCGGCCCGGGAGTGAGCGGCTGGGAGGCAATTTTCAAGTTGGCAGCCACGTGCGCGCGCCGGGCCATGCCTACCAGACTGCATGCGATGCCGGGCGCAGAGCGCGCGAACTGGATGGCGCTTTCCGCATCGCTGGCCGTGTTCAGCTTTTTTTTCAGGTTGTCGGGGAGACCTTCGGTGAGCTGTCCCTGGCCGAGGGACGCGCTGCCGATCAGGGCAATGCCGTGGTGGCGGGCGGCTTCGGTGCTGGAAGCCGGGCGGCCGTCTATCTTCTGGTTCTTGCTGGCCGAAAGTTCGGGCATCGACAGGTTGAACGGCGCCTGGATAAAACGCATGTGGTGTTCCGGGCCGCCAGCTTCGCGAGCGATATCGGCCACCATGGCGATGCTCATATAGGCGGGCTGCGGTTCGGGAACGCGAAACGCGCTCCACGACGCCACCCCGTAATAGCGGATTTTCTTGTTCTTGACCGCCTCCTCCAGCATGACGAACGCGGCCCTGAGGCGCTCGCGAAAGACTGCCGGGGTCACCTCCCGCATTTGGGTTTCGGGGTTATGCACGTAAAACACATCGATGGTTTCGAGGCCGAGGTTGCGGCGCGACCGTTCCAGTTGGTCGGCCAGATATTCCGGCGCCATGCAATGCATGCCTCCCACGATGTCCTCGGAACGAGCGATCCCGGACTGCACATACTGGCGGGTGAAGTAATCGCGCGGGTCTAAGGGAATGTCCCCGTCGAAGGCCAGGTAGCCTGCCTTGGTGCACACCAGCACCGCGTCGCGGGATAGCTCACCATCAGGGATCAGGAACTGCAGCGCCTCGCCGATGGTGCGCTCCGACCGCTGGTTGCGGTAATTGATCGCGGTGTCCAATACGTTGACGCCCCCGCGCAGGGCGGCGGTGATGGCTTCGAGGTAGGAATTATCGGTGGCCGCGTCGGGCTCGCCCAGGTAGGTCCCCAGGCCAATGGTGGAAAGACATAATTCGCCCACTCCGGGAACGCTATCCAGGCAGCGGAAATGACCGGCTTCGTCGAGGTGGGGGAATGCCTTGGTGTATTTTTTGGTGCCGGGTGAGGTCGCGAATCCTGTGATCATCTAGGTCTATTGTAATTCTAAGTGAAGTTCATCTCAGGCGGGCGCCGTCGCCGGATCGAGAAAATTGGCGGCGGCGGTATTTCGCCCTAGAAACGCGCAGCTGAACATTATTCCGGTTTCTGGAACAAAAAAGAGAAACTTGTTAACCAGTAGACCCTTGGGTGTAGGGTGGTCGTTTGAGGCGCAAAGCGTGGAAGTTTCATTTACGACGAGTGCGCCCTTCCTGGAGGTAACTGTGCTTAGAAGAATCTTTCTTTTGGTGTTCGCGGGTGCGTTCTTGATGGGCGCCTTGAGTCTGCCGGCGGCGGCGCAAACTCACAATGGCTGCCTTTCGCAGCCGGTCAAGCGATTTTTTCCCGACCAGATTGGACTAGGATACTTTTTCGTCGAAAACGCGGAGCCTTGGGCATACTACGTCAAAGCTTGGTCTTATATTTGCCCTCCCCCCAAAGCGGCCGATGAAACCTGTCCGCACTGCCCGTCGGCGGGGCACCCGATCTCATTGACGACGGGTACCACTTACATTGAGCAGATTCCACGGGTGCCAGTGCTACGACATATGTTTTCGACTCGTTCGGCAATCTCACTGGGTTTACCGGTTCGCTCACTAATCCTTTCATGTATACGGCACGCGAACTCGATGCCGAAACCGGTGTCTATTACTATCGCGCGAGATATTAAGACTCGAATGCGGGGCGTTTTCTAAGTGAAGACCCAATCAAATTCGATGGTGGTGAAAACTTCTATCGCTACGGCGAGAACAATCCTGGCGATGAGGTCGACCCCGCAGGGGAGGCTGCATGTCTCTATTCGATTTCCTCACACGTCCTCACGTGCCAAGGGAATGGGCGTGGACAACCCGTGTTGGTCGGGCCGAATGATGTTCGAGTTGGCCCGGACGGTGTGTCATCGGGTGAAGGGATATGCCTAAATAAGTCGAATAGTGCCTGCCTTAACGCTAGAAACGAAGGGCCGATTGTCCCTGGCACCTACAACATTAACCGGGACCTTCGAACTCCGAACGATGGTCATGATCGTTACCGGCTCGAACCAACCCCCAATGATTTTATTAGCCGAGCGAATAGGTGGATCAATCGGGCTCGGGGTGGATTTCAATTGCACCGCGGTCGTCGAACCCTTGGCTGCATCAACGTTAAACAAGATAACCCAGCAGCCATGAAGCTGTACGATGAGTTATTCCTCCTACTCAACATGGAAGAAAGTAGTGGTAACACGCTGACGGTAAAACAATGAAAAAGATCTGGCGGTGGCTTGTGGCAATTGCCCTCTATTCCCTTCTTTTCACAGGTGCGACTGACCTTTTTCCAATGATTGCTCACATCCACCATAACGATCTAAACCTTCCCGCAGCGATCACTCTGGCAATCAATGCCGTCGTGTTTCCCTTCGGAATCGGTTATTTACTCGCGATGTGCTTGAGGCGAGAATTACTTGGGTCGGTATGGCCGCTCATTCTGGCCCCGTTCTTGCTACACACTGTAACTGGGTACGTTACTGACAGCTTTTATCCGCCATACTCCACTGACTTTTTGTCCTTGTTCCTTGCAGGAGCCCCCCAAGGACTATGTGCCAGCTTTGGATGGTTAGTGTGCCAGCGATTTGGTGGCCGGCAGTTCATGGCGCCAATTGACGAATCCTCTTATCCTCCGCCAAGACTAGGGCGTGTTAACACTATCTGAGGGCCTCGACGATGATGGCGAAGTTGAGGAACCCCAGGGAGACTACATCCAATTGATCGAGGAGGCCAACGCCACAGGAGGATTGATCGCCCGCTACACGCAGGGATTGAACATTTGAAGGTGGCATGAACTTTTACGCGTACGTTGGAAATAATCCGGTTATCTACTTCGACCCAGACGGCATGCAGCAGCAGAATGACAACACAGCTACGTACGGCGAGGCTGGAGCGTACGCTGTGATGCATGTCGGCGTCCCACAGGATCTAAGCGCACCGCCAGGGCTAGCGGACTTAAAAGCGAGCATTGGTACTGTTTGCAAAAGAAATGCTTGTAAGCCTAAACAGCCGGGTCGCAATGCGAATCCTATTAACCAGGCGGCGTTTGACAATATAGTCAACGCAAATGGAGGGACTGATCTCACAGGCGGCGGCAATTTCATGTGCGTAGGTAGTCAAGGGTGTTATTTTGTTCATCAATTCATGACGTGCGTTAACTGTCGGCCGAAAAGGTGCCGAGACCCATTCCACTATTACCGAGCGGCTCCGTGACAGTTAATGGAAATACGGTCTATTTCTACAATGACCCGCTTCAAGGTTGGGACTGCGAAAAGAACCGAAATTCAGGATGCAGATGTAAGGTTCGTCGGAGAAGATGATGAAAATAACTCTAGCGGCGGCATTGTTTGTCTGGTTTGGATTTGGACAGTTGCCCTTGATCTCACAAAAAGTCCCGACGAACTATGACACCGAGTTCGATAATCTGTACTTGCCGGGTGCGGTGATTGCGTGCGCGTATCTAAATCCACTGGTGAAGGACCTTAGCGCGCTTGCTGAAACTAAGTGCGTCGGTCTCGATAAGAGTCTGGCTGAGGCGGGTGCAGAGAATTTAGCTTTTTCGCATCTCTCATATTTTGTCCAGTTTGGGGTCGTGGGTAACGTTTATGGTTATGTTCGCCGACCGAAGACAACGCTTGATCAGTCCGGGATCCCCTTTGAGGGAATGATGTTTGTGACCGAACCCGTCCCAGCACTTAAAAACAAGGTTGTAGTAATTTTTTCGCAAATTAGCCCGGAAAGAACATTGGTCTTTACTCTAGACGGTGATTTGCGCCCAAGTATGCTATACGATTCCTTCGCGCCCTCATCTGGCTCAAAAGACAGCCAGTTAGGCTCGGTTTATCAAGTCAAGGTCACGTCCCACACTCGACTCTCTCTTCAAGAACGCAGGATTCCAGGAGGGGACATTTCAGAACTATCTAACCGAGTTTTTGATCTCCCACTAAAGAGTGGCGCCGTCACTCTCGCTCCTAGTAGCAGATATTGGGTACCGCGAAGGCGGCGGGGGTATCCTAATAAGCGCGGACCGCTTATTAGGTGAGGATAAATCGATGTTCGATCCGCCGGGAGGCCCGGTGGGCATTACGGTGGCGGTTGTGGGCAGCGGCTTTGGCGCCAGCCAGACTGATAGCGCCATCAACTTCAATGGCGTGGCGGCCACGGTTACGGCGTGGGGCGATACCGAGATCGATGGCATCGTGCCGGTTGGCGCGACCAACGGTCCGGTGAATGTCCAGGTGGCCGGCATCACCAAATCAGGGCCGGTCTACCTGGTGAACTCCACCTCGCAGCTCACCGATTCACGCGGTTTCTCTTCGAGCTACACCTCGCAGTTGATTGGCGGGGTGTGGTCTCCCGCGACCTCGCAGGGCTCGGGCTGCTCCAGTTGCACCCTGCGTGGCGCCATCAACTACACCTACGACGGCAAGGGCAACGTGCTCACGCGAACCGACGAGTTGGGGCGCGTGACCACCTATACCTATGACACTAGCAATAACCTCTTGTCCTCCACGTCGCCCATTGGCCCCAGCGCTTACGCCACGACGAGCTATACCTACAACAGCTTTGGGGAAGTGCTGACCGCGACCGATCCGCTGGGACACGTCACCACCAACGCCTACGATACCAACGGCAACCTGCTGACGGTGACTGCCCCGGTACCCGGCGGCGGGCCCGCCGCCAGCGTGACACAATTCGCCTACGATTCCAAAGGCCAATTGACGACCGTTACCGACCCGTTAAACCACGCCACCACCATGACCTACACTCCGGCAGGATTGATCGCCACCGTCACCGACGCGCAGAACCAGGTAACCACCTATGGCTACGATGCGCGCGGCAATCGTACCTCAGTCACCGATGCGCTGAACAACCAGACCATCTTTGCATACGATTCTGCCGACCGGCTGATCACGACAACCTATCCCGGCGGATCGACCACGATTTTCACCTACAATGTCCGCGGTCGCCGGACTTCGGTTACTGACCAGAACGCGAAGACCACATCCTATGCCTACGACGACGCCGACCGGCTGCTCTCGGTCACCGACGCCGCAAACAACGTCACCAGCTACACCTACGATACGGAAAATAATCTGCTCAGCGTCACCGACGCCAATCACCACACCACCTCGTTCACCTATGACTCGTTTGGACGGGTGACGCAGACCACCTTTCCCGCTGGCACGGCGGAAAGCTATGGCTACGACGCACTTGGCAACCTGACCAGCAAGACCGACCGCAAGGGTCAAACCGTCACCTTCACCTACGATCAGGGCAACCGCTTGACCCAGAAGGCTTATCCTGACAGCACTGCCGTGACTTACGCTCACGACAACGCCAGCCGGCTGACCCAGGTCTCCGACCCCACCGGTACTTACCAGTTCACGTTTGACAATATGGGTCGGCTGAAGAGTACCACTACCAACTACACATTCTTGACCGGACGCAGCTTCGGCAACGCCTACACCTACGATTCCGCATCAAATCGAGTCAGCTTCACCGATCAGGAAAACTCGACGACCAGCTATGCTTACGACACGATGAACCGGCTGACTTCGCTAGCCAGCCCTCAGGGCACGTTTGGCTTTTCCTACGACGCGGTCAGCCGCCGCACCGGCCTGACGCGCCCCAATTCGGTGAATACGGCCTACAGCTACGACCCGCTGTCGCACCTGCTATCCGTCGTACACCAGAGGGCCGGCGTCCCGCTCGATGGAGCGACCTACACGGTCGATGCGGCGGGCAACCGGACCTCCAAGGGCGACCTGCACGCCGGCATAACGTCGAACTACACCTATGACGCAATCTACGAGCTGACCAAGACCTTGCAGGGCGCAGCAACCACCGAGATCTACGCTTACGATCCAGTGGGCAACCGACAAAGTTCGTTGGGGGTTTCCAGCTACACGGTGAACTCTTCGAACCAGTTGACAGCTTCTTCGGCCGCCACTTACACCTATGACAGCAACGGCAACACTCTCACCAAGACAGATGAAACTGGCACAACGACCTACACGTGGGACTTCGAGAACCGTTTAACCAGCGTGCAACTGCCTGGAAGCGGCGGGGCGGTTAGCTTCAAGTACGATCCGTTAGGGCACCGGATTTACAAATCATCTTCTTTAGGGATTTCGATCTACGCCTACGACGGCGCCAGCCTAATCGAGGAATCGAACGTTTCCGGTGGAGTTGTCGTGCGCTATGTGCACGGCCAAGGTGTTGATGAACCCTTAGCGATGTGGCGCGCCGGAGTTGTTAGCTATTATCACGCCGATGGGCTTGGCTCTATTACGTCTTTGAGCGACTCCACCGGCGCCAATGCCGCTACGTATACTTTCGATGCGTTCGGGCATCTCACAGCCACCACAGGCTCGCTCAATAACCCGTTCATGTATACAGCGCGTGAGCTAGATACTGAGACCGGGCTATATTACTATCGGGCCAGATATTATGATTCTGGCACTGGTCGCTTCATCAGTGAGGATTTAATCGGATTTCACGGTGGAGTCAATAAGTACGCGTATGCTTTTAACGACTCAACACGATACAAGGATCCCGAAGGACTCTGGCCATGGGATAACAAACAGAAAATGCTAGATGACCAATTGGAGGCTGACCGGCAGATTTTTAATATAACGTCGAAATTCCTGGATCCTTTTCTAATCAAGGATTGCCCTGCGGCCGTTGAGTTAATCGAGATCAACCAGTTGGCGCAGATAAACATAATGATCGATGTAATCTTAAAGGGGGATCTGTTATTGCACTGCTTGCCAGATATCCTGAGGTGATTGCAATGCCCGAAGACATGATGATGGATTTTATCGGGAAAGCTAGAAACAAAAACAACAGCCAAATCGATCTATTGATAGGCCAAGCCGGCCGCGAACGCCCATGTAGGTGCGAACAACAATAAACGCTACGTTCACGCACATTTATTAAATATCAGCACTCGAGGAGTCAAATGAGCAGACCACCCATACGTCTCCTAGTTGCTAGCCTTGCACTGATCTTAATGGGATACGTCGCTTATTCTAATCGTTTGCAAATGGCGGCACTGATTTGGCATTGGAAAAATGGCGATTTTGTGCGGGTGGGCCTTTACGAAGTGCCTGTACCTAAGCGCTGGATGGTCGAAAAGCAAGCTTCTGGGGCGTTTCTGATAGACACATTTGGCAGCAGGGATACGCGAACCCTGGCCGGAATTAATGTGATCAGCATCGAATCCTTACCGACCATTACTCGGGACCTAGAGTTCCGGAAATCATACCAGCGGAAGTGGCTTAGTGAGCATGGGACTAGCGCCATAGAGGAACGATCTCTAGCATTTGAGGACGAATTCGTCGCCTGTGTGGGCGGCGACGAATTACATGGACTCACCGGGAGCCCTGAGGCTGCCGGCATCGTCTCAGTACAATGTATTTCGTCGGGAAAGCTTCACTTAACCTTCGCCGGACAACAGCCAGACCTTCAAATCTTCTACGCTATTATCCCGAAGATACGCAAATCCCATTGACCTCCGCCTTCGGCTACGACGTACGCGGCCGCCGGACTTCGGTCACCGACCAAAACGGCAAGACCACCAGCTACCTTTACGACGACGCCGACCGGCTGCTGACGGTCACCGACGCCGCCAGCAACGTCACCACCTATGGCTACGACACTGAAAACAACCTCCTGTCGATCAAAGACGCGAACAATCACACCACCATCTTTGCCTACGATGCCTTTGGCCGGGTCACGCAGACCACCTTCCCCGTAGGATCGGCGGAGAGCTACGGCTACGATGCGGTGGGCAACCTAACCAGCAAGACCGACCGCAAGAGCCGACCCTTACCTACACCTACGACCAGGCCAACCGCCTGACCCAGAAGGGGTATCCCGACAGCAGCGCCGTAACCTATATATACGACAACGCCAGCCGACTGACCCAGGTATCAGACCCGACGGGAACCTATCAATTCACCTTCGACAACATGGGGCGGCTGAAAACCACGACCACCAACTACGCCTTCCTGGCCGGTCGCAGCTTCAACACCGGTTATGGATACGACGCCGGCTCCAACCGCACGGGCTTTACCGATCCCGAAAACGGGACCAATACCTACGTTTATGACACCCTGAATCGGTTGAGTTCACTGGCCAGCCCGCAGGGAACGTTCGGTTTTGGTTATGACGCATTGGGGCGGCGCACCAGCCTGACGCGGCCCAATGCGGTGAACACCACATACGGTTACGACCCGCTGTCGCGGCTGCTGTCAATCGTTCATCAAAAGGCTGGCGTCACGCAAGACGGAGCGACTTACACGGTGGATGCGGTGGGCAATCGCACCTCCAAGGGCGATTTGCAGGCCGGAGTGACGTCCAACTACACCTATGACGCAATCTACGAGCTCACCAAAACTATGCAGGGAGCTTCAACCACGGAAACGTACAGCTTCGATCCGGTGGGCAATCGGCTCAGCTCGCTCGGGGTTTCTTCTTACACCACCAACGCCTCGAACCAACTCACTGCGAGTTCGAATGCGACCTACACCTACGATAACAACGGCAACACCCTAACCAAGACGGACGGGACTGGAACAACCACCTACACCTGGGACTTCGAGAACCGCTTAAGCAACGTGATCTTGCCCGGCAGCGGAGGCACTGTCAACTTTAAGTACGATCCGTTGGGCAGACGAATTTACAAAAATTCGTCGCTGGGTACGAGCGTTTTCGCTTACGATGGCGGAAACTTCGTCGAGGAAACGAATAGCACTGGTGGGGTAATCGCGCGATATACGCAAGGGCTTAATATCGACGAGCCTTTGGCAATGGCGCGAAGCGGAGCGACCAGTTACTACCATGCCGATGGATTGGGATCCATTACTTCATTAAGCGATTCCACGGGTGCTAGCGCCGCCACCTACACTTTCGACGCGTTCGGAAACCTCACGGCCACAACCGGCTTGCTGAATAATCCGTTCATGTATACGGCGCGCGATCTCGACCCCGAAACTGGCCTTTACTATTACCGGACAAGATATTACGAGTCTTCTTCTGGACGCTTTATCAATGAAGATCCTTTGGGATTTAATGAGGGGATTAACTTCTACGCTTATGTGGGTAATGACCCGGCAGACCTCGTTGATCCGACCGGACTTGCAAAGTGCTGTCCCTCCCGTTACGAAAAAGAGATTGAAAACGGGGCAAACAATGCAAGAAAGAGATTGAAGCACTTGCGCATGTTCGGCACCGCGGTGCTTCCGACCGATGGTCCCAGCGTGACAATTGGAGGGATAACCGGATGCAGTTCTGGCTCAGTTGTAAAAGGCACAAAAATCAAAGTACCTGATCAATACTTTATCGATATTCCGGTTGATCCCAAAAAGCGCCCCTGTACCTACGAATGCGCCCTAGCACATGAGAGGGTTCATGCGCGCATGTGCGGATCAATGGGCGGTACTAGATACAATGCCTTAACTGAGGCTCAAACAGAGATACCAGCGTACATGGTGGAGTTAAAGTGCTTTCTCAAAATGCAATAAAGCAACGGTCTGGAAACGTACAACAAATGATGAAGTTAATTTCCGCCAGCTTGTTTGTATTGAGCTGGAGCATGTTGGTGACTCAGCCCGCTGTCGCTGGTTCAAAGGCGACGACTCAGCATCCATGTCAACTGCTTTCGGCTAATCCATCGGGCTTCCACCCGTTCGCGTTTGTACCCAAAGTATTTAAAATCAAAGGGTTTAGGAACCGATATCCCCGGATATCTTATGATGTAGGAGAGGATGGGAGCGTGAGTAATGTAAGAGTTGTAAAAGGAACGGGATCCGCAAAGGTCGATGCTGGCCTAGTTAGAAGCATCCTATCGTGGAAATACAAACCCCAGACTGGGTGCGTCATTAGCACGTCCACGAAAGTTACGATTGATATTAGGTAAGTCTGATCGGACCCCGTTTTCTAACACAACGTGAATTGAAGGCGGGTGTCCCACACGATTAGAGTGCTGATGCTTAGAAGATTGGGTGCCCTACTTCATTGCGGCACGCAATGAGTGGGCGAGACATGCGCAGCCCCAACCGCTTGGGTCTCAAATGAAACGGCGTGTTAGGTTCCCCACATAGCTAGACTAGAGCACGAGATCGGTCTTCACCAAATGATTCTTAGCTGAAAAGTAGGAATTATAACTGCTCCAGATCCATTGTTCAGGCGCTAACACCAATCCGCGCTTCACCGGATTGCGATGCATGTATTTTAATTTCTCAACCCGCTTCCGCTGGGTGAACACATTGAAATCGTAGAACCGCTTTTGCCAAAAATGTTCCTGCCGCTCGAAAAATTCTAGTTGCCCGGCCCTGCGGCGCCGATTGTTTAATAGTCGCCGACCGACTCGTTGCTTCAAGGATTTTATGACCACAGAAGGATTTGCTGTCTTGGGTTCGCCCACCAACAGATGCACATGTTCCGGCATTACGACATATCCAACCACCAGAAAATTATGTTTTTGCCGGACTTGTTCAAGCACATTGAGAAAGCAACCCCGGCGCCGCGCAGTGTTCAACAACGGTTGGCGGCGGTAACAACTGAAAGTGATAAAGTGAAGATGGTTGGCGCCGTAGTATCGCTTGAGCCCTTTAGTCACGAGCGCAAGTTTACGCCGAAGTCAGAGGGGTTCCCGCAGACCCAAACATTTTGTGCAATGATGTCTCGCCCACTCATTGCGTGCGCAATGAAGTGGGGCACCCTAATCGTCTGGGGCGCCCGCACCCTAATCGAATGGGCCACCCGCCATCATTGTGGAAAAATTTTTGGGGCGCTACAGATAAAGGAGATTGGCTAACTTGCCTCATAAAAACGGGTTTCTGTCTAAAAGAAGAGGGTCATCAACGGACGACAATTGACGGAAACTCGCAGGAGACACAGTTAAATAGTGGCATTGAGGATCAGAAGAACGGAAAAGCCGGAGGGGACTTAGGACTTCAAAGAGTTCGTCAATGGTGCAATGCTGACAAAAACTGTTTGCAGGGCATCCAGGATTGTCTGGACTCAATACCGTTCGCCGGGCCCCTGAGTCCGCCGTCATGGCTGACTCATCTACCTTGGTTCGATCGCTTCATTGGGCCCAAGCTCCCTAAAGATGGGACCCCAAAGAAGTAGGAGTCGATTTCCCCTAGATTATCGTGAAACTGTCACACAATTATGGTTAACGCTAGGCGTTTTCAAGCGATTATCGCAATCTTGCTGGGAATCGTTGCCGGCTTGGGGTTGGGATATGCAGGCGCAACTGGGCAAGTGTTATTGGGTATGCCCCTCTTGCGCCTAAACAGCTCAAAGGCGGTTGGTTTTGACCAAGAATTCGACGATTTTTCCAGGCTGGCTGCAATGGAGTATGTGGCAGCTTGCGGTGATAGGAAGTCAGCCTTGCGCGCTCTAGACAGAGAAACTGAGATATTGCATGGGTTTCAGCAACCGGATGGCAGCTACCTCAGTCCGATTACTCGTGTCGCCGCAGCGCGCGCTATTTCGAGGAAGGCAAAGATAAAGGAAGAGGAAAGGTCTTCGCAACCGCAGCCACATCCCCCCCCAAACGATTCCGGTGCTGTCGAGAATCTGTTGAAGAGCGCTGGATGGTTAAACCCGTCAGCTAGTCACATGCGTGAAGTCATACAGCAACTGGATGACGAACTATGCCGCAAGTAAACACTGCCGGAGTCAAGAATATGATGAAGCGGCTCCTGCGATTTGTGGGACTAGTTCTCGTAGGAGCCGTTGCTGGAATACCTTTCGGATATTGGCAAGGAGCTCGTACCATGAGCGAAGGAGCACAGAGTATGTCAGAGGTTTATGCTCTTGGAGAATACGAGACCTTGGCGAGTATGCAATACAAGTCCGCGACGTCAGGAGAAGCGAAACAGGCCAATATTGAACTCCTTCAATTTATGCAGGAAATGGAAACTTCACACAAGCGACTAAACCAGAAAAGCATTGATGGCGATCGAGGCTTCGTCTACATGCGACTGGCTCTGCTGGAACAGCGGGCTGGGAATTTGGATTCCTCCCGTGCCTACATTCAACAAGCTCAAGCGAGTTTCGCCAAACGGGGGGACAAAGCATTTTCCCCAGAGAAGGAACTGCAAGGGATGGCAAAATTTGATGCCACCTCTCATTATCTTCTTCCTTTTATGCTTGAAGCGAGAAGGATGTCGAAGTGAGTCAGTATAGTTTTCTACGGAATCGATCATATGGATGTGATCGCGGGCACAACGCCGGTCATCCACTTGTCCTTCGCCAAAACTAGAAACGCCTTAAATCGTGGCAAAAAAGACACGGAATTATTGTCGTTCCGAAATCAATTTGGGTTTATCCAGGATATCGCAGGGGAAGAAAAAGCCTTCCCAGACAGGTGGGGCGGACGTCTCCCTTAATAACTATGTCTGAAATTCTGAAGAGAGGCGTTTAGGCTGCGAGATCGTAGCGATGGTGCAATCCGCCCAACTTCGGAGCGGAGACCCCTGGGGAGTTTCCCATCCGAACCGCAGTCTTTCTTTCGTCTGGAGTTTCCTTCCCGAGCCCAAGGTGCGTCCGGTCATCGTGATAGTAACGTACGTACTCAGCAAGAAGTCGTTTCAGGTGATGCTCGTTGAGCGCGATCACATGGTCAAGCAGATCACGCCGGCAACTGCCCACCCATCGCTCCGCCACTCCATTCTGCCAGGGACTTTTGAATGAGGTTCGAATCGGTTCACTTCCCATAGCTGTTACGGCGATCATGACTTCGGTACTGAATTTTGTATCGCGGTCAAAGATCAAATATTTATGCGATGAATTATAGGGGAATGCTTCGCGAAGTTGTTGAACAACCCATGCGCTGTTTGGGTGTTTGGTGACCCCAAAGTGAAGCATCCGTCTTCGGTCGTGGCCGATGACGAAAAAACCATACAACAGGCCGAAGGTAACGGTGGGGACCATAAAGAAATCCATAGCAGCAATGACTTCGCGGTGATTGCTTAGAAAAGTCTTCCAACGCCTTGCTACTTCTGGGCCCCTGGGCGCTCGATGCATCCAACGCAAAACGGTGCGTTCGGATAAATCAAATCCTAGCTTCAGCAGTTCGCCGTGAATGCGCGGTGCTCCCCAGGTCGAGTTCTCCCTAACCATTTGAAAGATCAGCTTCCGCAGTTCTTTGCTGGTTTGCTTCCGGCCTCCACGCTGG
>JBBQWT010000019.1:0-68186 GCA_038210375.1 Terriglobales bacterium
GCCGGCGGCGCCCATGTCCTGTATGCCGACCACCGCGCCGGTCTGCATCACTTCCAGGCAGGCTTCGAGCAGCAGTTTTTCCAGAAACGGGTCGCCCACCTGCACGTTGGGACGCTTCTGCTGCGAGCCTTCCTTGAATTCCTCACTGGCCATGGTGGCGCCGTGAATGCCGTCGCGCCCGGTTTTGGCGCCTACATAAATCACCGGATTGCCTTCGCCGGCGGCCTGCGCATAAAAAATCTGGTCGCGCCGTACCAGCCCCAGGGCAAAGGCGTTGACCAGCGGATTCTGCGAATAACAATCTTCGAAGCGGGTTTCGCCTCCCAGGTTGGGAACGCCGAAACAGTTTCCGTAGGAAGCGATGCCGCTGACCACTCCTTCGAGAACCGAATGGTTCTTATGCAGGACGGCGGTATCCGGTCCCTTGCCATTTCTACGGATGGGGCCGAAGCGCAGCGAATCCATGACTGCCAGCGGCCGCGCGCCCATGGTAAAGATATCGCGCAGGATTCCGCCCACCCCCGTGGCCGCTCCCTGAAAGGGCTCGATGAACGAGGGATGGTTATGCGATTCGATCTTGAAGGCGCACGCCCAGCCGTCGCCGATATCGATGATGCCCGCATTTTCTCCGGGGCCCTGCACTACCAGCGGACCTTCCGTGGGCAGGCGTTTGAGATGGACGCGCGAGGATTTGTAGGAGCAATGCTCGCTCCACATCACGCTGAAAATTCCCAGCTCGGTGTAGCTGGGCTCGCGGCCCAGCGCGGAAATTACTTTCTGATATTCATCAGGCGTAAGGCCATGCTGGCGGACCATCTCCGCGGTGATGACGGAGGCCTCGGGGGAATTTGTTGGGTTCGCCATCGACTGCAATTGTCGCACAGGGTTGGCAATGTCCTTTAAACTCAGCGGAAGTCCGATTGAAGACCCGCCATGCAGACATCCAGGACAAGATACATCGTAATCGGGACCGCCGGGCATATCGACCACGGGAAAACCGCGCTGGTGAAGGCCCTCACCGGCATCGACGCCGACCGCCTGGAAGAAGAGAAACGGCGCGGCATCACCATCGACATCGGGTTCGCCCATATGCGCATGGAGCAGCCCGACAGCAGCCGCATCGAGCTCGCATTCGTCGATGTACCCGGGCACGAACGTTTCGTGCGCAATATGCTGGCGGGCGCCGGAGGCATTGACGCGGTGCTGTTCGTCATAGCCGCCGATGAATCCATCAAACCGCAAACGCGGGAGCACTTTGAGATTTGCCGGCTGTTGAATATCCGGACGGGCATCACCGTTCTCACCAAGTCTGACCTGGTGGATTTCGAGACCCTCGAAGTGGTGCGCATGGAAGTGGAAGAATTCTTGCGCGGCTCGTTTCTCGATCCTGAAACTTGCGCGGTGATTCCGGTAAGCGCCCGCACCGGCGTGGGCATTGCAGAGCTCATGGCCGAACTGGCCAAACTGGCCGAGTCGGTTGCCGCCAGGGACGGTGACGCGGTGTTCCGGCTGCCCATCGATCGAGTGTTCGCCATGAAAGGCTTCGGCACGGTGGTAACCGGCACCCTGGTGGCCGGCCGGGTGGCAAAAGAGGCGGAGGTCGAAGTGCTGCCCGGAGGGCTGCGCTTGCGGGTGCGCGGAGTGCAGGTGCAGGGGGAAGCACGCGACCTGGCGCGCGCTGGTGAGCGGACGGCGCTCAACCTTTCCGCAGTTTCCATCGCCGAGCTGGGCCGCGGGATGACGCTGGTTTCGCCGGGGGTGCTGGAGGTTACGCGCATGGCGGACGTGCGCCTGACCTTGCTACCGGGCGCGAAACCCCTGCGCGAGGGCAGCCGCGTCCACTTGCATGCTTACACCGCGGAAACCATCGCGCAGGTATTTCTGCGGCGAACCAGCGCCGCCGAGGCGAAAGAGGCGGCGCCGGGCGCCACGATTTTCGCACGCCTCAAGCTGCGCGCGCCTCTGCTGCTGCTGCCTGGCGATCGTTTTATCATTCGCCAGTTCTCTCCGGTGGTCACCATCGGCGGCGGCAAGGTGCTTGACGCTTTTCCTCTGACCAAACTTTCGGGCAAGAAAATCCCGGTGCAACAGGCGGCCGCGTTCCTGCAAACGCTCGATAAAGGTACGGCGGAAGAAATTATTCTGGCGCGCATCGGACGACGTGGCTTCGATGGTCTTTCGCTGGCCGCGGCCGTGCGCGAAACCGGATGGCAGCCTGCGCAAGTGGAAAAGATCGCCAGTAGCTTGACCGGGAAATCTTCAGAATCGGTTCGCAGGGCAGGCGAACGCTGGCTCACTGGGCAGTATTTCGAAGACGCCGGCAAAAGGATCGTGGAGGACGTGGCTGCGTTCCACGCGAGAAACCCCCTGGTGGCCGGCATCGGTAAAGAAGAGCTCCGGGAGCGGCTTCAGCTGGGTCCGGAAATTTTTTCCGGAGTGCTCGAATCATTGCTGGCCGCCAGGAAGCTGGCCATCGACGGCGAACAGGTGCGCCTGCAGGGCCGCGCCATCGTAATGAAAGATGAAGAGGCGGGTGCGTTGCGTGACATTGAAACTGCGTTTGCCAAAGCCGGCTTGAAAGTCCCAGCGCTCAAAGAAGTGCTGTGCCATCTGCCGGTGGACCGCGTACGCGCGCAAAAAATCGTCACCCTGCTGCTAAGGGACCGTAAGCTGGTCAAGCTGAGCGACGAACTGGTTTTTCATCACACCGCCCTCGAATCGCTGCGCCTGCTCATGGCCAAACAGAAAGCCATCAATCCAGTGATGGATGTTGCCACTTTCAAGGAGTTGAGCGGGGTGTCGAGAAAATATGCGATCCCGCTGCTGGAATACCTCGACCGCGAGCGGGTTACGCGGCGTGCGGGCGACCGGCGGGAAATTTTGTAGCCAGGCGCTTCGCTAACTTGAGGCGGGGATTCGAAAAACGGTCCCGTAAAGAGTCGTTGGCCGAGCGCCGATTCTTCCTCGTCCCATAGATCTGGGTGTCGTCAGAATAATATCAATGGTTCACTTGCAGCTTTCATCACAGAAGGAGTTCATGACCATGGCAATCATAGCCGTATAGCTTGATGGCGATACCGAGGCATGTGGGTTCTGATCGATGTCTACCTGGTGGACGATTAGCACGTCGCCGCCAGGAAAAACCGTGATAAAGGTGCCTCCCGCTCCTTGCGCGGTAAACGCACCCTGCCATGGTCCCGTGTACACGCCACCTGAATACGCAGACGTGTCCCACACCCACCAAAGTGCCCCGCTATAGCCCCACTGTTCGGGGCTTCCGTAGTTTCTGAGGAAAGTAGGATTGATATCCCGAAAGGGTGTGACCAGTGTCGTTGAATAGCGAACCCAATCGGCAGGGATGATCTGTTTGCCATTCCACCTCCCCTTGTCCAGCATGAGCAGGCCAAGCCTGGCCATATCCCGTGCAGAGAGACGCATCACGTACTCATCGAAGTTGGTCTCAGGCCGAATATCCTTCTTCTGATCCGCTCGCCGGTAGTCCTGCATTCCTAACGGTGCGGCCAAGTCAGTCTGCAACGCATCGTAAATATTCTTACCAGTAAGCTTCTCAAAAGCCACGCCCGCAGCATTGAAGTCTCAGTTGTTATAGACAAAATGTACTCCCGGAGCCTCAGAACCCCGAGGAGGCATGTAGCCCTGCTGGCCAAAGCTGCCGGTAGGCAAGTAAATGCCGGAGCGAGCGGCCAACAGTTGGCGCAGCGTGGCCGTCTCTTCGATCGGGAGAAAGGGTTGTTTGTCCTGCAGACCTAGTTGCTTAACAGTCTTGTCGAGGTCAATGGTTCCGTTGGCCACATAGTTGCCGTAGAGCATGCTCAGTACGCTCTTCCGGGCGGAGGCGATCTTGCTCGGGTGTGACACGTCGCCGTACGAGAAAATGACTCGACCTTGCGCAATGACCAGCATGGACGAGGTACCCTCGGTTTTCACCCAGCTTCTCAGCGCCTCTAGTTTGCTGCTGGAATAGCCCAGTGATTCAGGGCGAGCTTGTTGCCAATCCAAGCCAGGCACCACATCATCCGTTATTCGTTTGGGCTTCTCCTGGGCGAAGGATCCGCGCGTCGCACAGATCATTAAGATTGCAAGGACAATCCATCGATAGTTCATCGCGATCATTCTAAGCCTGGGATCATCATGCCGGGAACATCCTCCTCAAATGCTCCGCAACGGGCTGGAACGGAATGTAAGTGGTCCAAACGCTACGAATGTCCCGGTGCACTCAGGATCGAGCGGTCGCCGGAGACTACAGACCGGCAAACAGTTGACGGCGAGCAGGGACGGGCTTAATCGATAAATCTGGCTGCCGCGGGAAAAGTATAATACTCGCTGCACGCGCCCGACTTCCCTATGGTTTCCATTCGTCCCGCGGAAAAGAAAGATATCCTGCTGATCCTGCAATTGATTCGCGACCTCGCCGAATACGAGCGCGAGCCGCAGGCCGCCATCGCCACCGAAGCTGACCTGCTGCGCGACGGATTCAAGGGGACCAGCGAGGATAAATTCCGCGTTTTAATCGCCGAGGGTGATGGCGAGCCCGCTGGATTTGCCCTGTTCTTTTACAACTACTCAACCTGGCTGGGCCGGCCGGGAATTTATCTTGAAGACCTTTTCGTGCGCCCGGCTTTTCGTGGCCGCGGGATCGGCAAAAAACTGCTGGCGCGCATTGCCCGCATCGCGCTCGACGAAAATTGCTATGGCGTGCGCTGGGAAGTGCTCGACTGGAACACCCCGGCCATCGACTTCTACGAATCGCTGGGCGCGGGGTGCCGCGCCGAATGGAAGACGTTCCAGGTAAAAGGGGACGCGCTGCGCAGCCTCGCAGGCCTCCCGGAAGAAATTCTCTAATTCATGCAGTCCATCAAAATTATTGGCGGAGGCCTGGCCGGTCCCGAGGCTGCATGGCAATGCGCAAAACGAGGCGTCGCCGCCGATCTCTACGAGATGCGCCCGGTGCGGGCCACGCCGGCGCACCAGACCGCGGACTTTGCCGAATTGGTTTGCAGCAACTCGCTCAAGTCGGAAAGCGAAAATTCCGCTCCCTGGCTTTTGAAGCAGGAGTTGCATATCGCGGGATCGATGCTTCTGGAGTGCGCGCGCCAGTGCAGCGTACCCGCCGGGCATGCGCTGGCGGTGGATCGCGCCGCGTTTTCCGCGGCGGTCACGGCGCGGCTCACGCAGGAACCGCTCATCACCATTCATCGCGAGGAAGTCACGCGCATCGACGAGGCCGGCCCGATCACGGTGATCGCCAGCGGGCCGCTCACATCCGACGCGCTCTCCCAGGAAATTGGACGGCTCAGCGGCAGCTCTCATCTTTATTTTTTTGATTCCATCAGCCCCATCGTGGAAGCTGACTCCATCGACATGGGGCGGGTGTACATGGCGGCGCGCTACGACAAGGGCACCGCCGACTACATTAACTGCCCTTTTACGCGCGAGGAATACGACGTGTTCTACGACGCGCTGATGGCGGCGCAGCCGGTGGAAAGCCGGGAATGGGAGAAGCTGAACTACTTCGAGAGTTGTCTTCCCATCGAAGAGATCGCCCGCCGCGGCCGCGACACTCTGCGCTTCGGACCGATGAAGCCGGTAGGATTGACCAATCCCCGGACCGGCCGCTACCCCTATGCGGTGGTGCAACTGCGGCAGGAAAATCTGCGCGCCGATTCCTACAACCTGGTCGGCTTCCAGAACCACCTCAAATATGGCGAACAGGCGAAGGTGCTGCGGCTCATCCCCGGGCTGGAAAATGCGAAGTTCCTGCGCTATGGCCAGATCCACCGCAACACCTACATCAACGCTCCCGCGCTGCTGCAGGCTACGCTGCAGATGAAGCAATATCCCCAGGTGTTTTTTGCGGGACAGATCAGCGGGGTGGAGGGTTACGTGGAATCGATTGCGACCGGGCTGCTGGCGGGAATGCATGCTTCCGCGCTGGCTGTTGGCATGGCGCCCATGCCGCCGCCGCGCGAGAGCGCCCTGGGATCTCTGGTGCACTATGTCACCCAGGCCGGCGCTAAGAACTTTCAGCCGGCCAACATTACGTTTGATTTGCTGCCCGCGCTTTCCGGGCAGCCGCGCATTCGCGATAAGCGCGAGCGGCATCGCGTGATCTGTGAGAACGCGCTCGCCAGTTTTGGCCAGTGGTGGCAGGGAGAGCCTTCTGCTCCAAGACTGCCGGGGTGGCGCGAGCCGATGGGGAAAGATTGGTAGCTGAGTAGGGGTTCTTCCTCACCCCCGATGAAACTCGGGGATCGTCAGAATGACAATCGAAGATATATGGTATCGCGGGGTCTGAGTTTAATTCGGCAGTAACCGCAATTATCGAGCATTTGGAAGCCACCCCAAGTCCCTGGGTGGAGAAAGCCCTTTTATATGTCCTGTTTTATATGTCCCCCAGAAGAGTGGTACGCGTTTAACATGAATTGTCATTCCGAGCGCAAGCCGAGGAACCTTTTGTTTCTTGTGCGCAATCCGCGTTACCTGCCACGCCGCACACTCAAAGAAACGATGCTCAGGTTCTACGCGCAGCCTGCCTTTGACTCTTACGGCGGAAGGAAGCAATTTTTCACATGTAATACCCGGGAATTTCCCGCTTTGCGCAGCTAGATCAAAGGCAGGCTGCACGTAGAACCAATTCGAAGGCCGGGTGAATCCATTAGTTCAAGCTGACACTCCTGCCGGCCCTATGGGAAACAAAAGGTTCCTCGGCTTGCGCTCGGAATGACAATTCATTTAAAGGGTGCGCCGACGGAGGAGGACAGCGTTCGGAACAGCTGATGGAGGAGGACAGCGTTTTCGGATTAACTAGTAAGAAAGTCCTTTGGATCATCCGCGAGTGGACTGCCGCAACGAACGGGCCAATTACTGCAAGCCACACATGGTTAAGCGAGACAGGCGTAGAGTGGTGCGGAAGTATAATCTCCCCTTTTCCAACAGATTGAAAGACCTCGAGGTAATTTCTGGCTCTTCCCCGCAATGCCGTTGACGTGATTACCCCCGCGATGGAAACCACCAAGCGGCTGATGTTTCGGCCGATTCGCTGGGACCGCTGGTGGCGGGCTGCCCTGCTGGCGCTGGCTACCGGTGAAGTGGCGGCGATGGGCGGATGTAATTTCGGCAGTTTGCCCATCAAGGGTTTTCCCAACATTGGGAAACATCCGCCGCCCGATCAATTCGTGTCTGTTCCGGGCATCCCTCCGGCGCTCGCGGCCTTGGGAATGATGTTCGTAATTTTGATCATGGTCCTGATCTTTCTCCTGGTCCTGCTGATGTTTGTTCATATTTATGTTGGCAGCGTTTTTCGTTTTATCCTGTTCGACGCCGTAACCGCGGCCCGATTCAAACTGCTGGAAGGGTGGCGGCGCCGCCACCGGCCGGGCACGCGATTCTTTGTCTACCGGATCGTCTTTACGATCTTGATGTTAGCGGGCCTGGGCTTGATCTGCGCGCCATTCATCGCCTGGGCGGCGGCCGCGGGCATGTTCTCCGCTCCCGCCGGTGACTGGCACCCCCACCTCGCCACCCTTATCTCCATGATATTTCTGGCACTGCCGATTGTGGTCCTCTACTCCCTCACTACCGGGTTGATCGCCTTGGCAGCCAAAGACTTCTGCGTGCCGGTCATGGCACTGGAGAACGTGGGAATCATGGCGGCTTTGCGCCTGGTCATGGCCCGGGTACGCCGCGAGAAGTCGAATTTCGCCATGTATGTGATCATGAAAATCGTGCTGGCGATCGCCGTGGGCATCGCGGCTTCCATTGCGATTTTCTTGGTCAGCCTGATCATCATCATTCCGGTGGCGATCGCAGGATTCATGATGCCGCACATGGGCGTTCCCCCAGCCACCAACATACTTTTCTGGGCGACCGTCATTTCCGCCAGCATGGTGCTGCTGGTGGCCTTGATCTTTTTGGTGGGATTGGTCAGCGGGCCGGCTGCCATATTTTTTGAGGCCTACGCTCTGGAATTTTTCGGCGACCGCTACGCGCCACTGGGAAGCCTGCTGCATCCGCCGCCTCCCCCGGTGCAAGTCACCCTGGCGGACCTGCAGGAAGGCGGCCTGGATCCGCAGCCGCTTTAATCCGAGAATTTATTTACTGTGGGCGCGGCTCTTGATCCAGATGGGACTGCCTTCGAAGCCGAAAGCCTTGCGAATCTGATTTTCCAGAAAGCGCTGGTAGGAAAAGTGCAGCTTCACCGCGCGATCGGTGAACAGGATGAACGTAGGCGGCGCCACGTGCGCCTGGGTCAGGTAGTAAATTCGCACGCGCTTGGCGCTGGGCACCGAGGCACGCTCGAAATCCACGTGCTTGAGGAACCGGTTCATCTCGCCGGTGGTGATGCGCTTCCAGCGTCCGGCAGCCACGTGTTCGAGCACGGCAAAAAGTTTCTCCGCCGACTTCCCCACGGTGGCGGAGATGAAGACCACCGGCGCGTAATTGAGGAACTTCAGGTTGTAGCGCAGCCGCTCCTCGTAGGCCTGCTGGTCGGCGGCGCCCTTGCCCGATTGTCCGCCCACCCCCACCAGGTCCCATTTGTTGACGACGATGATGACGGAGCGTCCGCTTTCATGGGCATAGCCGCCGATGGTGGCGTCGAGGGCCATCACGCCGGCGGTGGCGTCAATCATCAGCACCGCGATATCGGCGGCCTCAAGATGCTTACGCGCCATGACCACCGAAAGCTTCTCCGCCATTAATTTTGTCTTGCCTTTGCGGCGAATGCCCGCGGTATCGATGAAGCGGTAGTGCTTGCCGTCGCGACTTACCACTTCGTCCACCGCGTCGCGGGTGGTGCCCGCCACCGCGGAAACGATGGAGCGCTCGGTTCCGGTGAGCCGGTTGAGCAGGGTGGACTTGCCCACGTTGGGCCGTCCGATGATGGCCACACGCACTTCGGCGGGCGGGCCCTTGGACCCGTGATGGATCTTGCCGTCGGCTGTCTCTTCGACTGCGTCCGCTTGGTCCGCGGGAACTTCTTCGATTTTGATGTCATCCAGGCGAGCTTCGACCAATGCTATGTCGGAGGGTGAGTTCGCATCGGGCACCGGCTGGTTGGGATTCTGGTAACGGTTCCAGGTGTCGGAGTCAGGCGCGGTTTCCGCCTCCACCGGAGATTGGGGCAGCACTTCGAGCACGGCCTCCAGCAATTCGGCCACGCCGCTGGAGTGCTCGGCAGAGATCGAATAAAGGCGGGTGATGCCGAGCCGGCGAAAGTTTTCCGCCGCTGCGATCATCGCCGGGGAATCAATTTTGTTGACCGCCAGAAACAGCGGGCGGCCGCTGCGCAGCAAGAGGCGCGCCAGTTCCATATCGGGAGAGGCCAGTTCGGTGCGGCCATCCACCACCATGATGATGGCGCCGGCTTCTTCCATGGCGACCTGCGCCTGGCGATAGATCTCCGAGAGCATGAGATCTTCGTCTTCGGGAATGACCCCGCCGGTATCCACCACGCGGATACGGCGCCCGTTCCAGTTACATTCACCGTAGAGACGGTCGCGCGTAATGCCGGGCTCATCGCCCACGATGGCGCGGCGCCAGCCCACCAGCCGGTTGAACAAGGTGGATTTGCCCACGTTGGGGCGGCCCACGATGGCCACCGTGGGCAACTGCGGAATCACGGCGATGCCGCGCGCCGGCTTGCGGCCCCGCTTGGTCTTTTTGCTGCTCTCGGGCATAGGAGAAGGCTAGTGGAAAGAATCCTGTCATTAGTATGCGTTATGCGCAGAGTTTTTGCGGCAGGTAAAAAAGCCGGCGGCCAGCCGCCGGAGCGAGGTTCTTCCGATAATTTCCGGCCATCATCAAAACAGGCGCGGCTGCATCCTGCGATTCGCCTTACATCACAGAAAGTTTAGCAACGCTTCGATCGTCTCTTTCGGCCGCTCTTCCATTAACCAATGACCGGTATCCTTCATCAGAATCACCTTCACATCTGTAGCGACCAGTTTCATCTGTTGCGCGAGCACGTCTCCCGCTGACTTTTCGCCGCTGATCGACAAGACCGGCATGGTCAGTTTGGTTTGAGAGAGTTGGGCGAAATCCTTGGCGGCTTGCGTGAAGGACACGAAGTAGGACCAGCCGGCGTGCATGCGTCCGGGCCGCGAATAAGCCGCGGTATAGACAACACGATCAGCTTCAGGAATGGAGCGCGATCGATCTGCGGCAAATTCATTCCAATAATAATCGAAATAGAGGCGCTCGCGTCCTTTGACCAGGGCCTCGGGCGTCGCTCCGTTGAAACGGAAATGCCAAAGATGCGGGTCGTTGTAAATGAGGCCCCAATCCCCGACTCCGGGGAGAAACGCATCCATCACCACGAGTTTCGTCACCTCTTGGGGAAATTGCGCGGCATAGGCATAGGCCACCATCAGGCCAATGTCATGGCCTACCACCTCCGCCTGCTGCACTCCCAGCGAGCGCGCAAGATCATGCATGCGGATGGCGGCCGTCTTCATGTCGAGGCCATCACTGGGGACGGCCGAGTCCCCGATTCCGGGCAGGTCTGGAGCGATGACCTTAAATCGTTTGGCCAGAAGTGGGATGATGGGCTTCCACATCCGCGAGGTCTCCGCGTAACCGTGCAGCAAGATAAGCGGAGCGCCGTGCCCAGCAGTCAGGTAATGAAGCTTGAGACCGTCAACTTCGGCGGTGCGTGAAGCGATGGCCTCACCGGGTGCGTCCGCATCAGCGGCAGTCGGCAATGTACTAAAGAGAGAGATGGCGCCGATGAGTGCCAGTCTCAGAACAAGTTTCCGTTTGTTTTTCAATTAACACTCCTGGCAGACTCGCAAAGCGCGGTGGCCTCTTGATATCAAATCGAATGCCTGCGAATATCGCAGACCTAATACTTGGTTGGCAAGTCAGTTGTTTGCGCTCGACTGTTCGGGCGTCCCGGCGAAATGCCCATGCCGGAGTTGGCAGAGGGGCGGTTTCCGCGCGGCGGCGGCCTCCAGATTTATCAATTGCCGGAACGCGCCGGGCACGGCCCGTTTACTCTGGCGGTCAGCGATATAGAAGCTGAAATTCGGAAGTTAACTGCGATGGGCATTGATACTAGGGAGCGTCTGTTCACCGCCCCGTGAAAACTGTCATGATCACCGATCCGGACGGCAACCACATCGCGTTTGTGGAAGCGATTGATCCGGCGTTGGCGCGTTGAGAACCTATTTGTCCGAATCGGACACGCCAGATTGCTGGGCACTAGAAGACGCACGAGCCGGGGTCTGGCACCGGGCTACGGTACTGTCGTCAAGGTAGCAACCACTCCCCACCAAACACCTAGTTTGAAACCCTCAGTTGAAACCGGAACATCGTAAATTACGATAATCGTGTCGGCTGACTTGAAGCTGACCTTCTTGCCACACACAACATCGCACCACTCTTCTCCATTGAGATCTAACTTCTGTTCGAAATGCGCTCCTTTCGCGAATTCATCGAATGCGGGGAAGTTTCTCGTAAATTCCCTCTTCTTCAAAGTTTCAGAAAAAAGTTCCAGCTTTCCGTTTCTGATTAGCAGTAGACGCCAGCGTCCTGCACCCCAGCTGTTCGATTCTTTGAATAACTTGACCGGTTTCTCAGACGAATTACGCACCTCCAATTTCACAATGCCTGCCGCTGAGGCCTGAATAATCTTCAAGGTTATTGCATCCATTGGCTTGTCCTGCCCCTCGGACTGTCCAAACAAAGAATGCGAAGACAGTATCAAGGCCAGGAAAAATACCGGTTTCATACTTCACCTCCATTGCAAATTCGTTAAAGATGAGGATTCAACCGGAACCCTCTTGGGCGACGCAGATTCATTCAGATTTCAGCGCATTAGGACCTTGCAGCCGAGGCTCTACTTGTCAGAATCGGTAGTTCCTGATTTCATGGCGGCCTTGTGTTTCCCCGGCAGCGGTGCGCCTTTGGCCACGGTGATGTTGTTTTTCACCGACTTGACGCCTTCCACTTTTTTGGCCGCGCGGGTTGCCACCCCCTTCAGGCCGTAACTGGCTACCTCGCCGGTCAGGGTGATGTTCGCGTCTTTGCTTTCGGCCTTGATGCCGGCGTTCTTGAGCGATGGCATGCTTGCGATTTTGGCTTCGACCACCCTGGCAAGGCCGGCGTCATTGTAGGTAGGACCGCCATCTTTTCTTTGCACCGATGGTTCGGGGGTCTTCTTTCCCGCTGCGGCGGCCAATCCGGTGGGCAGTACTGCCATGCAAACCAGCAAGAGAATTTTCTTCAGCATAGAGTCCTCCGTATTCGCGGAATATACCACGGGTGCAGCGAGCGCCGGCCACGTTCATGTTTATCGGGATGCAACCGCAAACCCATCGTAGGGGGAGCTTGTGGCCGTCGAGCAGGGGTTCTTCCCCACCCCGGTGAAGCCGGGGATCGTCAGAATGACAAACAATTATTTAGATTTTCCTCTTGGAAATAGTTACGTAACTGGAAAGGGGCCTTCAGTACTCGCAATGAGGGGCTGTCAGACTTGCAATCCCGGGCAGGGATTTCCGGCTCGGTGACGCGATATCATGGTGGGTAAGAATCGCTGTCGCCTCAGCTTTCCCACAAGCCATGAATCCCGTTGACACTCCCATTTCGATGCCCACGCTGCATGGCTTTTTTGCGCCGCAGGGCATGCTTTCGCGGGCGCATCCCAACTATGAGTTTCGCCGCGGGCAGTTGCAAATGGCGGAAGCGGTGGAGAAGGCGCTGGCCGAAAAGCGCCATCTCATCGTCGAAGCCGGGACCGGCACCGGAAAGACCCTGGCGTATCTTCTGCCAGTCATCCGTTCGGGTAAGCGGGTGATTATTTCAACCGGCACCAAGAACCTGCAGGAACAGTTGTTTTACAAGGACATTCCCTTCCTGGAGCAGCACCTGGGCAAGTTGCGCGTGTGCTACATGAAGGGGCGCAACAATTATCTCTGCCGCCAGAAACTCTATGACCTGGCGGATCGGCCGGTGCTGAGCGGCCTTGAAGAAATCAACCAGTACCAGATGATTGCCGCGTGGGAAAAGACCAGCGTCAACGGCGACCGCGCCGAAGTGGTGTCGCTGCCGGAAATGAGCCCGCTGTGGCACAAGCTTGATTCCCGTTCCGACGCCTGTGCCGGGCAGAAGTGCCAGCAATTCGACCGCTGCTTCATTACCGAGATGCAGCGCCGGGCCATGGAAAGCGACATCATCATCGTGAACCACCATCTTTTCTTCGCCGACCTGGCCATCCGCCAGCAAACCCAGGGGACCAACGCCGGGGGCATCCTGCCCGAATGCGGCGCGGTGATTTTCGATGAGGCCCACGAGCTGGAAGACGTGGCGGGCAGCTACTTCGGTGTGAACGTCAGCAGCTTTCGCTTTGACGACCTGTGCCGTGACATTGAAATTACTTTGAAGACAAAGGAATGTCTCAGCAAGCCATTGCGCGACGCCGCCGGCCAGGTGCGCGAGCGCTCGCAGCTCTTCTTTTCCCTGCTGCCGGCCGCGGCGTCACGGGTGGCCTTCGAAGGCCGCGCTGATTTTCTCGAGGAAAATGGCGAGTGTTACGTGTCGCTGGTCAACGCGCTGCAGCGCCTCGATTCCGAGCTGGAAGTGATCTCTTCAAAGCCCGACGAGGTGTACAACTTCATCCGCCGGACCGGGGAACTGCATGCCTCGCTCTCTTTCATCATGGAGTCGAAAGACCGCAACACCGTTTTCTGGATCGAGCGCCGCGGCGGCAAACCCGATGCGGCCGCGACCCCCAGCGGTGGAGGACACGTGGTTCTACAGGCCACTCCCATCGATCTCTCGCAGATCCTGCGGCAGGTGTTGTTTGAAAATCTGGAAACCGCCGTTCTCACCTCGGCAACCGTTGCGGTCTCCGGCGGATTTGATTTCATGCGCCGGCGCCTGGGCATGGACCACGCCCGCGAGTTGGTAGTGCCCTCCCATTTCGATTACCAGACCCAGGCGCTGCTCTACGTTCCCCCCGACATGCCGGACCCGCGCAGCGAGAGTTTTGTGGGACGGGCGGTAGAGCGCATCCGCGCCATCCTCGAAGTCACCGAAGGCCGCGCCTTCTGCCTGTTCACCAGCCACGCCCAGATGAAGCTGATTCATGACCGCCTGCTTCCCCAGCTCTCTTACCCGATGCTGCTGCAAGGCAGCGCGCCGCGCAACGCGCTGCTCGAAGAATTCCGCAACACGCCCAACGCCGTCCTGTTCGCGACCTCATCGTTCTGGCAGGGAGTCGATGTGCAAGGGGAACAACTGAGCTGCGTCATCATCGACCGGCTGCCGTTCGCCGTGCCCAGCGATCCGGTGGTGGCGGCGCGGGTGCGGGCCATTGATTCCGGCGGCGGCAACGCTTTCTTTGACTACCAGGTTCCGGCGGCGGTGATCACGCTGAAGCAGGGTTTCGGACGACTGATCCGTTCGCTGCACGATCGCGGCCTGCTGGTCTTGCTGGATAATCGCGTGCTCAAACAGCGCTACGGAAAGATTTTTATCGACAGCCTGCCCGCCTACCAGAAGACCACCAGCTTTGCCGACGTGGAACAGTTTTTCGCCCATCACCCCACCCGGGCCTGACGCATTGCGATTGGGAGCGCGGCGAAAATAAAAGGCGCACGGTACAATTGTTTACGCGGATTTTCAGCGCGCCGGGGGAAATTTCCCTGCATCGAGGACGCATGTTTGAAGTGGCGGTGGAAGAGACCTTCGCGGCTGGGCACTACCTGCGCAACTACCAAGGCAAGTGCGAGAAGCCTCACGGCCACAACTACAAAGTTCGCATCACCCTGCACGGGACGGTGTTGGATAAGGCCGATCTGCTGCTCGACTTCAAAGACGTCAAACTGGCCATGAAACGAACCGTGGACAAGCTCGACCACCAGATGATCAACGAGCTGCAGCCGTTTGACGTGATCAATCCTTCGGCGGAAAACCTGGCCAAATATTTTTACGACGAAACCAAGGCGCTGCTGCAGGGGGGGGCCGGGACCCGGGTCAGCATCAAGAGCGTGACCGTTTTTGAGACCGATACCACCACGGCCACATATTTCGAATAGCGGCGGCGCGCTGCCTCGCACCCGCCGCCCGCCGGACACAATGCATATCATTGAAATTTTTCGCTCTATCCAGGGGGAATCAACCCACGCGGGCTTGCCGTGCACCTTCGTGCGCCTGGCGGGCTGCAACCTGCGCTGCAACTGGTGCGATAGCGAGTACACCTTCAGTGGCGGCCACCAGATGTCACTCGACGATGTGGTGGCGGAGGTGTGCCGGCTGGCGCCCGCGGGGCTGGTGGAAATTACCGGCGGCGAGCCCATGCTGCAGGAAAGAGAAGTGCTGGAACTCATGCAGCGGCTACTGTCCGGCGGTTATCGCCTGATGCTTGAAACCAGCGGGGAGCGTCCCCTGGGCGGCGTTCCTAAGCAGGTGGTGAAGATCGTCGATGTGAAGTGCCCGGGATCGGGCGAAGGCGATTCCTTTCTCATGGAGAACCTGGCCGCGCTGACTCCCCGGGATGAAATCAAGTTCGTGATCAGCGACCGCCAGGATTACGAGTTCGCCCGCGGCTTCACCGTTGTCCACCAGTTGCCGGAGAGGGTGGCAGCCGTGCTTTTTTCCCCTGCCTTCCGCAAAGACGCGGGTCCGGCGCGCGATTCGGATAACTGCATCCTCGATCCGCGCCAGCTTACGCAATGGATTCTGGCCGACAATTTGCAGGTCCGCATGAGCCTGCAAATCCATAAATTCATCTGGCCGCCGGCGACCAAGGGGGTCTGATCCTAAGCGCCGCCGCAAGCTCGGCGAGAACACTCTTCGAACCCCGAAAGCTCCGATTCTCATCTAAAATAGAGGGAGAATCTGATGTTGCCCGGACGCAGCCTGGAGAAGGAACCAGCCATTGTGCTGTTGAGTGGCGGAATGGATTCCTGCGTGTGCGCGGCGCTGGCCGCCCGGGATTTCGATGCGGCGGCCCTGCACGTCAGTTACGGGCAGCCGACTGAAGAGCGCGAGCGGCGATCTTTTAACTCCATCTGTGACCGGCTGGGAATTGCCCGCCGGCTGACGGTGCGCAACCAGGTTTTTCGCGCCATCGGCGGTTCGGCGTTGAGCGATGATAAAATCGCCATCCCCGCTGCTGGAGCAGAGATTGGCAGCGAGATTCCGGTTACTTACGTCCCCTTTCGCAACGCGCACTTTCTGGCGGCGGCGGTAAGCTGGGCGGAGGTGCTGGGAGCGAAAAAGATTTTTATAGGAGCAGTGGAGCAGGATAGTTCGGGCTATCCCGATTGTCGTCCTCAGTTTTATCGCGCCTATAACGACGCTATCGCCGCCGGGACCCGCGATGGTGACATTACCGTAGTCACCCCGCTGGTAGCGATGCGGAAAGTGGAAATTATTAAAATGGGGTTATCGCTGGGGGCGCCTCTCGATTTGACCTGGAGCTGTTATGCCCGGAATGACCGGGCGTGCGGGGTGTGCGAGAGTTGTGTATTGAGAATGAGGGCATTTGCCGCCGCGGGCGCGCAAGACCCCATACCGTATGTGGAATCGGCCATGCCGGTTGAGCAGGCCGCGACTTTAATTTAGCCGGGAGGCAACTATGAAGCATGCCATTATGAAAAATAGAACAGCGATGATCGCCCTGGCGGCGCTCTTCGCCGCGATGATGTTATCCGCACTTGCGGGGGCGCAGAATTTTGCCACCGTACAGGGCAAAGTGCTCGATGATGACAGCAAGCCCCTGCCCGGGGCGGTGGTCGAGCTGGTGGGCAAGGAAACTGGCAGAAAATATTCGCTGCCTACCAACAAGAAGGGCGAATTCAGCTCGATTGGCGTCACCCCCGGCATCTATGACGTCACCCTGATGAAAGACGGGACCAAGCTCTGGCAAAGCATGAACTACCAGGTCAGCACCGCCAAGCCCGACGGCATCAACGCCATCGATTTCGACCTGCACAAGCTGCGTGCCGAGCTGCGCGCTGCCGGTAAGGCCACCATGTCCGCGGCCGAAGTGAAGGCCCACGAGCAGGTGCAGCAGGAAAACATGAAGATCAAGACGCTGAACGATTACCTGGCCCGCGCCAAGGCGGCCAGCGACGCCACCCCGCCTGACTTCGATACCGCCATCAAGATACTGACCGAGGCCACCAACACCGACGGCACCAAGGACCTGCTGTGGTTCAAGCTGGGCGACGCTTACCTGGGCGCCAAGAAATGGGCAGACGCCATCACCAATTACGATAAGGCCATCGCCCTCAAGCCCACTGGCCCTTATTACAACAACCTGGGACAGGCCTACGGCAAGAGCGGGCATACCGCGGAAGCGATCAAGGCTTACAACGATGCGGCCGCAATCGATCCCACCATGGCCGGCCAGTATTACTTCAATTTGGGAGCAGTGCTCACCAACGCCGTCAAAACGGAAGAAGCCAATGTGGCTTTCGACAAGGCCATCGCGGCCGATCCCGCCAAGGCGGAAGCCTATTACTGGAAGGGCATCAATTTGCTGAGTAAGGCAACCACCAAGGGAGACAAAATGGTCGCCTTCCCCGGCACCGCGGAGGCATTTAATAAATACCTCGAACTGAAGCCCGATGGCCAGCTGGCGCAGCAGGCCAAAGATCTTCTAGCCACCCTCGGCGCCCCGGTGCAAACCAGCTACGGCAAGATGAAGACCAAGAAGAAATAGTTGGAGCGGCTTTGCAGGAAAGGCCTGGGCATCTTGCCCAGGCCTTTTTTGTTACGTCTTTGGATTTGCTATCTCGCAAGAATCTCAAGAAGTTGCATAGGACACTCCCGATAAGCGATCACACGGTATGAATTGTCACCCTGGAGCGAGCCTTTGCTTCTGGGGGGTCGGGTCGATTCCCAGTTCGCGCCCAAGTCCTCCCAATGCGGGTTTTTCGTCTCCACGAGCTCATTCTTTCGCACTCGGAGCCATCTTTTGATTTCTTTTTCCCGTGCGATCGCATTTTTTACATATTGAAACGTCTCGAAGTAAACTAAGCGGTACGTCTTATATTGCCGGGAAAATCTATCGATTTCGCCGTTCTTGTGTTCTATAACGCGCCGAGTGGGACTATTGGTAACACCTATGTATAAAACGCGTCGCGAAACGCTCGCCATGATGTAAACGTAGAAATGAAATTCTTTGGCCACTTCGCCCCCCGCATTCATCAAAACAAGAAACTAACGAAGAAAACAAAAGGTCCTTCGCTCGAACAAGAAGCAAGGGCGCTCGCCAGGATGACAATTTACAGGGAGTTTTCGCTTATCAGCATTCTGTCATACAACTTCTTTAGGTTTTTGCGAAAAACTCTCGCCGCCTTGATTTGCTAATAATGATCGCCGTTCGTTCCGTTGCTAGAGGGTAAGAGTTGTTTTTTCACTCACCTCCAAGTCTCGGCGCCGCGCATCCGCGAGTGATGGTTACAATCAATAAATGAGCGCCCCCGCCACCACCGGCGTAGTGAGTTATGCCGAGGCCCGCAGCCGGGTTTGCCATGAAGCGCGCAAGCTGCAGGCGATGGTCGCCGCACGCGGCGCCGCGGGGCGCGAGCCTCTCGACCTGCTCGATGCCCAGGGACGCGTGCTCGCCGAAGAGGTTCGCGCCGACCGGCCATTTCCCCCTTTTCCCCGGGCAACGCGCGATGGTTACGCGGTGCGCAGCGCGGACCTTGCCGCCTTGCCGGCCACACTCACGGTGGTGGCGGAAATCAAGGCCGGCCAGGCGATGCCCGCGGCGCTGGGCCCGCTGCTGCCGGGTCAGGCGGCCGCCATCATGACCGGCGCTCCGGCGCCGCCGGGCGCCGATGCGGTGGTGATGGTGGAATACACGTCCCTCACCGGGCAGCGGGTGGAAGTCCGCCGCGGAGCGCAGCCCGGCGAAAATATTGTTCCCACCGGAAGCGAGGCTGTCCTCGGTGAAAGCCTGCTCGCGCCCGGGAGCCGGCTCTTCTATCCCGAGATTGCGCTGGCGGCCGGCGTGGGCAAGGCGCAGGTGCAGGTTTATCGCCGGCCGCGGGTGGCCATTCTTTCCACTGGCGACGAGGTGGTCGAGATCGACCAGCGGCCGGGAACTTACCAGATCCGCAATTCCAACAGCTTCTCGGTGGCGGCACAGATCAAATCGGCTGGCGGCATGCCGTGGCAGCTCGACATCGCGCCCGACGAGCCGGTGAAGCTCGCGCGGCTGATTGGGCAGGGGCTCGATACCGATCTGTTGCTGATCAGTGGCGGGGTCAGCATGGGGAAATATGACCTGGTCGAAGCCGCGCTGGCGAAATTCAAGGCTGAGTTCTTTTTTACCGGAGCCGAGATCCAGCCGGGGCGGCCGGTGGTATTTGGACGAGCTGTGAGCCCAGCCGGGAAGGAAACATGCTTCCTCGGCCTGCCGGGAAATCCTCTTTCCACCATGGTCACGTTCGAGTTGTTTGGCCGGCCGCTGCTCGATGGCCTTTCGGGAGCGCCGCCCGCCGGCTTGACGTTTCCCCTGGCCCGGCTGCAAAAAGGCATCAAGGTTCCCCCCGGGCTGACGCGTTTCCTGCCGGCCGTGCTTGAGGGTGGCGCCGACCCATTGGTTACCCCGACGCCATGGCGGGGTTCGGGCGATGTGGTAGCTTTGGCACGAGCAAATTGTTTTCTGGTCGTCGGGCCCGATCGCCCTGAAATGCAGGCCGGGGAGATGGCGCCGGTGATGCTGCGCCGCACCTAGCTTCGACGCTTCGACAACTCTTAGCACCGCAGAATACAACCTTATGGCCCCAAAAAAACTTTCGCACTACGAACCCGGCGGACGCGCGGTCATGGTGGACGTTTCCGCCAAAACGGCCACCCGGCGCACTGCGCAGGCAGCGGCATTCGTCCTGATGCCGGTAAAAGTGGTGCAGAGCCTGGCGAAGAATCCCAAAGGCGATCCGCTGGAGGTGGCGCGGTTCGCGGGAATTGCCGCCGCCAAGAGGACCTGGGAGCTGATCCCCATGTGCCACCAGATCCCGCTGGGCCACATCGACGTGCAAACTTCGCTGGCTGAAAATGGCGTGTCGGTAACCGCCAAGGTCACAACTTCGGCCGCTACCGGAGTCGAAATGGAGGCCCTGGTCGCCGCCAGCGTGGCTGCCCTGACCGTGTACGATATGTGCAAGGCCCTCGACAAAGGCATCGCGATACGTGAAATCGTGCTTCTAAGCAAGACGGGCGGTAAAAGCGGCGGCTACATACGGCCGGGGACCGGCAAGAAGAGTTAAGGCAATCCATGGCAATGAACGTCAAAATTCTGATCGTGGACGATAACCCCATGGTGCTGGATTTACTGCGCCGGGGGCTGACTCCCTATGCCGAAGTGGCGACCGCCAACGACGGCACCGACGCCCTGCTCAAGTGCGTCGAATCAGTTCCCGATCTGATCGTGTGCGACTACCGCATGCCCGGCATTGACGGCCGGCAACTGGTGGAAAAGCTCAGGGGCCGCATGGCCACCGCCAAGGTGCCGATCATTCTGGTGGCCACGCGCGCCGACCTCACGGAAAAGCTCAAAATGCTGCATGACTACATTGAAGACTTCATCGAGAAACCTTTTTTTGTGGGGGAGACGTGCAACCGCATCAAGAAAGTGATCGACAAGATCTCGCTGGAGAAAATGGCGCGGGAAGCCCCCGGAGAATCCATGCTGCGCGGCAGCCTGGCGCAAATGAACATCATGGACCTCTTCCAGTCGCTGGAGATGGGCCACAAGACCTGCGCGCTCACCCTGACCAATGAAGGCGAGCGCTGCGACATGTACTTCAGCGACGGACAAATCACCCACGCCGTCTTCGGCGACATTGTGGGCAACGACGCCGCCTACAAGGTGATGGGCTGGACGGTGGGAACGTTTCAGATCGACTTCAGCGTCAGCAGCACCTTGCGCACCACCAGCCGCAGCACCCAGAGCCTGTTGATGGAAGGCCTGCGCCTGCTCGACGAGGCGCAGCGCGACGCGGAAGAAAACGTGTTGGAGCTCTGACGCCCTGGTGGAAAATATCAGCCTCTCTGCCTGGCTACCCATGAACCTCACCGCCGCCGTTCTTACCGTGAGTGACCGGGTTTCCCGGGGACATAAGACCGACATCTCCGGTCCGCGGGTCGCGGAATTTCTCATGCAGCGGGGATACACCATCAGCGGCAACGCAGTCGTCCCCGACGAGCAAGCCGACATCGAAGCCGCATTGCTGGACCTCTCGCACAAGGCGGCGCTGGTGGTGACCGTGGGCGGAACCGGCATCGCCGAGCGCGACGTCACCCCGGAAGCCACGCTCAAGGTCTGCGTGCGGCTCGTCCCCGGCATCTGCGAGCGCATGCGGTCGGAAGGCGGCTTGCACACTCCACTGGCGATCTTGAGCCGAGGCTTGTGCGGCGTGTGCGGCGAGGCGCTGGTGCTGAACCTGCCGGGCAGCCCGGCGGGGGCCATCCAGTCGCTGGAGGCGGTGATCGAAGTGATTCCCCATGCGCTCAAGCTTTTATCGGGAGACACCGACCACGAGGGCGCCTAGCGCGGGTTTCGCACTTCGGTGCGCCGGAAGTCGTCAGTCAACAATGACAGCCCGGGCAGATGGAATCCCCCAACTCTTGGGATGGAAATCACGAGTGTTAAATAAGAATGAATTGTGTACCGTAAATTTACGCATTCAAAATAACAACTCGCGTCAACGATCAACCTACGTCGAGCCCTGGGGTGAACAGGTTCCTATTCACCTCGGCGAAACCTACGAAATTGTCGCTAGCGGGCGCCGTGGTGGGAGTTCAGGATGCCAACGAGCACGGGGCGCGAGTCAGCATTTCTAAATCCAAAACTTCTCTCCGCCATCGTGTTGGGCGGACTCCTCGGGGGCCTAACGCTGGCTATCCCAAAGCTGGGGTCCCTCGCTGAAAACGCGGTCGTCGCAGCGGTTCAACGAGGGCTTGTCGCTCTTCTCCTACCTGGGCTCATCGGGGCCGCAGGCGTGAGCGGCAATGTACACGCATGGCCACTCTGGATAGCCGCCGGGATAAACATGGTGATCTACTTCGTGGCAGGCTGGCTTACGTGTTGGGCTGTGATGGGGCTCCTCAGAAGGCGAACATAGAGAAGTCGCCAGAGCCACAGGTCGTCACTCTGGGGCGGCCTTGCTGCGTCTGGTACTTGCCTGGGAAGCCGTGGCTGGTGGCCGGGTGTCCGAGGTGATTAGGGTGCACCTCGACCAGGGGCATCCGCGGGCTGCTCTCGATGCCAACGACGTCTGGATACGCTCTTTGGTTGCGCAGCCTCCAGTACATGCGTACGGCTGATTTACGGGTGGCGGCCACCTGGCACGCGGACCTCGCGCGGAGTTAACTCTCGCGTGATGCAATCACTCATCACCGGGGCTGAAAGCCAGATCAAGAAGGACAACTATTCAGCGAACTGAAAGTCCGCTGCTTCCACCAGGATCGGCCGGCGGCGAACTTCAGACTCAGAAGCGGGACCCGGTTCCAGGGCGAAGCTAGATCTTGTTCTCCGCGCTGTGGCGGCCGTCGCGCAGGCGGTCGATTCTGTCGGTGGAATCTCCGATCGCGGGTTTCTTGAAGTCCACTGACTCGCTGATGGCGATGGGGTGGGCATGAGGAATGTAGGCTTCCTCCTCACTGTTGCTCAGCAGCCGTTCGGCAGCCTGGCACAGCGAGGGCTGCAACTCTGAAATCAGGATATTGACGTCGAGCAGAAGACATTCCTTGCGGTTGCAGCGAATCACTTTGAAGAACCCCAGGTTGCCCGAATTTCCGCTTGCCAGATCAATGGTCAAGCTCCACGCCGACACGTCGGTGTAATGCGGCGAGGTGCGCTTGCGCGACAGGGTGGGCGTGGTCATGGTTCGCGCCGAGTATGTCCAGTTCTTGCCTTTGGGTCCCAGCCGGGGGCCCAGCGCCACTTCGAAATAATCGAATTCATTGCTGTGCAGCGCGTCTTGAAGAATCTTCATCAGCGCATCAAAGTCCTTGACCTCGCGCAACTGGCTGCCCGCGCGGCGGATCTTCAGGTTGTTGACGATGACTTGTTTCTGTTGCAGCATTCGGCGTGCCACGCGCCGCAGCTCATACAGCTCGGGATAGCCCAGGTGCAGGATGCCGGCCAGGAATGCGCCCGCCACCACCAGCATCACGATGCCGGTCATCGCTCCCGTAGGATGAATCAGAAACAGGCTCATGAACGCGCAGAACCCGGAGACGATATAGAGGATGACCACGGCGCCGCGATGGCTCAGGCCGAGATCCAGCAATTTGTGGTGAATGTGCTCGCGGTCGGCGGTGAATAAGGGCTTGCCGCTCAGGAAACGGCGGATGACCGACAGCAGTGTTTCCAGCAGCGGCAATCCGAAGGCGAGGGCGGGAATAATGATGGCCAGGATTCCCGGGGTGCGCGCCAGCTTGCCGGCCATGGCCAGGGCGCTGAGCATGAAGCCCAGGAACAGGCTGCCGCAATCTCCCAGAAAGATGGTGGCCGGGCTGAAATTGAATTTCAGGAACCCCAGGATGGCCGCAGCCAGCACCATGGTCAGCAGGCTGACCCGGTCGTTACCGCTGCTGATTGACACCACAAAGACGGTGACCATGGAAAACAAGGCGGCGCCTGAAGCCAGCCCGTCGAGGCCGTCGATCAGGTTAAAGGCGTTGGAAATGGCCAGCACCCAGAGCAGGGTCGCGGCAAAATTGATGAGGATGCCGATATCCATATCGGCCATCATGTAATGCAGGTTCAGAACACTGAATCCGAATAAAAACAGGATGCTGGCACAGAGAATCTGGAAGGCAAACTTGCTGGCCGCCGCCATACCATGGATGTCGTCATAAAAACCGACGGCGAACAGCAAACTGGCAGGCAGCAGGATTTTGGCGATGGTGGCGGTGGAAAAGCCCATCTGCAGATGAGTAATTCGGCCCGTAATCAGCAGGAAGGCGATGCCAAACAGGAATGACAGATATATGGCGAGCCCGCCAAAACGAGGCTTGGCAGTGGTGTGCAGGTGGCGTTCCGAGCGCGGACCTTCCACCCAGTTGTGGGCGACCGCGGTCTCGCGAATTCGCCAAGTCAGGAACACCGACACTGAGATGGTTGCCAAAAAGCAGCCGACGTATACCAGAATTGTGGGAGAGAGCAGAATCATTTTAATTTTCTACGATCGGGAGGTTTGTCTGGGCGGGAGTGCAAACCACTTGATTACAGTAACATACACTAGAACCAACTTCCATTGTAAAGTTGGATTCCCGCCGGTTCCGGATCGCTTCGCCGACCAACCTATTTCCCAAAATCGTTCCGGGATTATATCGCATTTAAGATGCCATGAAGCTCCACCACGGTCATGTTTCAAACGTCTATTTCTGGTGTTAGCGCCCGGCGGAATGATGAAGGCGCGCCGGGTCTGATACTATGCACTCTGCTCCCGTCACTCCTCCGGCCAGCCTGCATGTCAAAAATACCTTTTTATCTCAGTTTGGTCTTAGCGGGGTCTCTGCCGGCGGTGGGCGCGAACCAGCCTCTGAATTCGCACCGCACCTCAGATGCTCTTATATCCTGCCAGTCTTGCAAATCAGACCGGCCGGTAGAGAAAACCCCAAAACTGTATTTGCCATCGGCAGGAAGCCATCCGCAACCTGATTTTTTCCCAAACCCCGTAGCCCAACTTAAGTTTCAGGAATATTTTGCGCCGCCCGAACCCGACGCCGGATTGCCTTCCGCTCCGGAACCGCAACCTCCGGCGGGTGGGCCTGGCACGGCCGGCGTCAAAGTTCCATTTGCTCCGTCCCCGCCCGGCGCCGATCCCAACCGCTCGGTTTCACTGAACCCCGCGGTTTTAGTCAAGTATTTTGCCCAGGACCAGAAAGCCATTTGGACCAGCCCCCTGCACGTCCGTTCTAAAGATCTGCTGTGGCTGCCGGCTTTGGGCGCGGTCACCGGCGCCATGATCGGCACCGACGCCGACTCCGACGCGGTGGCGGAGATTGGCGCCAACCCATCGACGATCCGGCACAGCAATACCGCCTCCAACGCCGGGTTGTTTGGCCTGGCCGCACTGACCGCAGGCATCTATGCCACTGGCTTAATCAAGCACGACGACCATGCGCGGGAAACCGGCCTGTTGACCGGCGAAGCCCTGGCCGACAGCCTGGTGGTGGGGGAAGTGCTCAAGCTGGCTACCCAGCGCCGGCGGCCTCTAGCGGCGGGGCCTCCCGGATTTTTTCAGGGCGGCGATTCCTTTCCTTCGAACCACGCGCTGCTGAGCTGGACCATGGCATCGGTGATCGCCCACGAGTATCCCGGCTGGCTTACCCAGGCATCGGTCTATGGCGCGGCTTCGGCGGTCAGCCTTTTTCGAGTTTCATCGAAAAAGCATTTCCCTTCCGACGTGATCGTGGGCAGCACTCTGGGTTATTTGATAGGACGCCAGGTGTACAACGCGCACCATGATCCTGAACTGGGCGGCGCCGCCATGGGCACGTTCAGTCATGACCCCGACGAGGACCAGGACCGCACCCGCGGCTCGCGCTACGTGGCTCTGGATAGCTGGGTTTATCCCGCGCTGCAGAAACTCGCCGCGCTGGGATACATTCCCATCCAGTTCGCCGGGCTGCAGCCCTGGACCCGCTCCGAGTGCGCCCGCCAGCTGCAACAGGCACAGAACACCGCGGAGGAGAATGACGCCGATACACCCGAACCGGTGACCCAGCTGATTGAACAGTTGGAGAATGAATTTGCTCCCGAAGCCGCGGCCGTCGATGGCGTGCAGTCGGCCACCGTGGGGTTGGAATCTGTGTACTTTCGCAGTACTACGATTTCGGGAAAGCCGCTGCGCGACAGCTTCCATTTCGGGCAGACGGTGATCAACGACTTTGGCCGCCCATACTGGGAAGGCAATAACGCGATCACGGGGTTTTCCAGCTTCGCCGAGGCGGGCAGGTTCACGCTGCACGTGCGCGGCGAATACCAGCATGCGCCCTCAGTGCCGCCGTTTTCCCCGTCAGTACGCGCGCTGATCGGGAAAGTCGACTTCACTCCTGCTCCGCCGGGCACCGCCGCTGCAGAGGTCAATAGTTTTCGCCTGCTCGATTCTTATGTGGCGATGAACCTGAACGATTTCCAGTTTTCTTTCGGCAAGCAAAGCCTGTGGTGGGGCCCCGGCCGCAGCGGGCCATTTCTCATCAGCAACAACGCCGAGCCCATCTACATGTTCCGTATCAACCGCATCACCCCATTTCAATTGCCCGGCTTTTTGAGCCACCTGGGATGGGTTCGCGGGGAGTTCTTCATGGGCAAACTCTCAGGCCATCAATTTCCCCCGCGGCCGTTTATCAACGGCCAGAAGATCAGCTTCCAGTTGACCCCCAACCTTGAAGTAGGATTTTCCAAGACCACGGTCTTTGCCGGAGTGGGCAGAGCGCTCACCCTGGGCTCGTTCCTGCGCAGCGTGATCAGCGTAAGCAGCACCAACGCGCAAAATGCCAACGACCGGCTCGACCCCGGTGATCGCCGGGCGGGCTTCGACTTCCGCTACCGGGTCCCGGGCCTGCGCAACTGGCTCACCGTTTATGCCGATTCGCTGGCCGACGATGATCCCTCGCCGCTGGCCGCGCCGCGGCGCGCCGCCATGAACCCTGGAATTTACCTGGCACGCGTGCCCGGTGTGCCCAAACTCGATCTACGCCTGGAATCGGTTTCCACCGACGTGCCCGCTTCGCGCGGCCCCGGCGGCACTTTTATCTATTTCAACGCCCACTACATCGATTCGTACCTCAGCAAAGGCAATTTCATCGGCAGCTGGATCGGTCGCGAGAGCCGCGGCTACCAGGGCTGGAGCACTTACTGGTTTACTCCCCAGAATAAAATCGAGCTGGGTTTTCGCAGCGCCAAGATTAATAAGGAATTCATTCCCCAGGGCGGCACCCAGACTGACGTATCCGCGCAGGCGGAATTCCTAGTGCGCCCGCAATGGCACTTCCTGGGCCACTTTCAGTACGAGCGCTGGAACATCCCCGTCATCGGCCCCGCCACCCGGGATCTCACCGGCTCCATCCAGCTGACTTACACGCCCACCCACATATTTTCATGGTGAGCCTGGCATTGCGCGGTGCGGCGGAACCTCATCCAGAAGACGAGCTTCGCTTCACTGCGGACGTCCAATCAGCGTCGTCCGCCCATGTGAACCAGTACCATAAATCTGGCCGGTCGGCATCGCTTGGTGCGGTCCACGGCGCTCTCCCTAAATAATCTCCCAGCGAAAAATTTCTATGCATGTCATGCACATCGAAGGGGTACGGCCGAACTTTATCAAGGCCGCTCCGCTGGTGCGGGCCCTGGCCGCGCGCGGGGTGCGTCAGACCCTTGTCCATAGCGGCCAGCACTTCGATCCTGCGATGTCCGATATCTTTTTCGAGCAGCTGGGCATGCCCGCGCCGGACGTGAATCTTGCGGTGGGCGCGGGCAGCCATGCCCAGCAGACCGCGGGCGTCATGCAGCGCCTCGAGCCGGTGGTGCTCGAACGCAAGCCCGACTTGATGGTGGTCTATGGCGACGCCAACTCCACCCTGGCCGCCGCCCTACTTTGCGCGAAACTGCTGGTTCCGGCCGCCCACGTGGAGGCAGGGCTGCGTTCCTTCGACCGCGCCATGCCCGAGGAAGTCAACCGCCTGCTGACCGATCAGATCTCCAGCCTGCTGTTCACGCCGTCGCGCGACGCCGGCGAAAACCTGATGCGCGAGGGCATTCCCGCGGAAAAAATCCATTTCGTGGGCAACATCATGATCGATACCCTGGTGGCGATGCTGCCCCGGGCCGCAGCCGCTTTGCCCCAGGGTCTTCCTGAACGATACGTGCTGGTGACCATGCATCGCGCCGGCAACGTCGATGACCAACCGTTCATGCGGAGCTTCATGGAGACCCTCGGTCAGATCAGCCGTCTTGTGCCGGTGGTTTTCCCCGTGCATCCCCGGACCCAGCTGCGCATGGCGCCGCTGCAGGCGCAGGACCACCGATTGCGGTTGCTGGCGCCCCAGCCTTACCTGTCATTCCTGGCGCTGCAGCAGCGCGCTGCGCTGGTGGTGACCGATTCCGGCGGAATCCAGGAGGAGACGACTTTCCTGGGAATTCCATGTCTTACGGTGCGGGATAATACCGAGCGGCCCGTGACCGTGACCACCGGCAGCAATATCCTGGTGGGGAGAAACATGCAGCGCCTGCGGGACGAGCTGGAAACCATTCTGCGCGACGGCGGCAAAGCCTGCGCGGCCCCGCCGCTGTGGGATGGCAAGACCGCCGATCGCATCGCCGACATCATCGGCGCGTGATTCACGACCCATTGTACGGATCAAGATGACAATTCCGCGGGCGCAGAAATCCCGCGGCATTGCTAAGTACACCCACTTCCACTGTCCGCGGCATCACCGCAGACCAGCCAGCACCTTCATATCAGAACTCATCAGCTTGCGAATGATGATCTTCTCCTCGGGCTGCAGGATAAACAACCAGCTGCACATCACGAACGTCGCCAGCCCCACCAGCAGAAACAACAATTGCGCGGGCAGCGACGAAGGCACAGCCGACAGACTCAACACCAGCAGCATCGTTCCCCCGACCAGCGAACTTTTCCGGATTTGCTGCCTGCCCTCCGGCAGCATTTTTCCCGAAAAATAAAACAGGATGAGCATGTCCACGATCACTCTCCCGGTGAAAGCAATGGCCGCTCCGTTAATCCCCAGGCTGCGAATCATCCACCACAACACCAGCAGGTAAATGGGAAGCTCGGCCAGATGCAGTTTGGCGGTGAGATCGGGCCGGCCTCCGCCTTGCACCAGGGTGTAGGGAACGAATGCGACCGCGTTGACGAAGGTGCCCACCACCAGCCACTGCAGCACCGGGGCGCCGTTGCGGGCAAACTCCGCGCCCAGCCACAACTTCATGCCGGGATAGGCAAGGCTCACCAGCACCAGCGACACCGGGAACATGATCAGAAGAACATAGTTGATGCTGCGGTCGAAGAGATGCCCGGTGCGCACCCGGTCGCTGACCAGGGTGGCGGAAAATCCCGGGAAGAGGACGGCCGCCACCGCCGCCGGAATGAGCAGCAGTTTATTGGAAAGATCGAATGGGGTCGCATAGTAGGCCACCGCCGTAAGCGACAACAGGCTGCCGATAAAAAAACGGTCCATGTAGACCAGCAGCGGCGCCACGATGTTTGACACCATCAGCCAGCTTCCAAAGCGCAACAGCGGCGCCAGCGCGGCCGGCTGCCAGCGCATTCCCTCGCGCAGGCTGGGCATGACGCGCAGACACAGCCAGGCATGCGCGCCCAGAGCCAGCACCCGCCCCGCCATCAGCGCCGCCATCATGGGGCCCAGGCGGTGGGAAAAAGGCAGCACCATCAATGGCGCCAGGTAGGCGAGCATTCCCAGGGGAAGGCGCAGCAGGTTGACCAGGTCAAAGCGCTGGAAGGCTTCGAGGATGCCGCGAAATCCCGAGGTGGCAATGACCAGGGGGATGGACGCGGCGATGATATAGAACGCCTGAATGGATTCATCCTGCATCGCCGGCGGAATCTTGAGCGCGCCGCGCGCCAGCCAGGGAAAGAGCAGGGCGGCGAATATGCCGCCGGCGATTCCCAGCACCAGCATGAGCGCCATCGCCGTCCATACCAGGCTGGGCAGCTCGGCAACTTCATGCCGCGCCAGCTTTTCCGAGACTAATTTAGTGAGCGCCCGTCCCAGGCCCATATCGAACAGGCTGAAGTATCCGATGACCGTCCACGCCAAGGGAAGAAAGCCAAAGCGCGCTACGCCCAGCGCGTGAATCAGCTGGGGAATGGCCACCAGGGCCACCAGCAAAGGCGTCCCCAGGCCCACAAAGTTCCAGACCGTATTGCGGGCCATCAGGCGGCCGCTTGGCAGATGATCCAGAGGGCGGGTGGACATTGATTAAGCGAGAAGCGAAAAGTTGCGGCTCGTACTCAAGCCGAATCATAGCATTGTGATTTATACAGGGAGCAGCGCCGGCGAGGATAGGTTTCCACAGAACTTCAAGAAGAAAGTTTGCGAATTCCGGTCACCTTCCATCAGTGCACGTTTTATTTAGTTTCACCTGTTTTTATTTTGTTCTTATTTGCTTTAGTTGAAGCCTCATTCCGTTTTTAAGGAGCTGTCATTTCGTGTAGTGATTTGTCATTCCGAGCGAAAGCCGAGGATGATGGAAAGTCAAAATCGTATTCACCTGTACCCTGGCATGGCGAAGGAGCCAGACACTATCTCGAAACGATGAGGACTATCCGAGACTTGACGAAGATTGGCCTAGTCTTGAAAGAGGGGATGACAGTTGGCTTCTATGACATCGACGGATCGTGAGAAGCGAGAAAATGACAAACTGCTTTTTGAAGGCATAGTTCACTACGATCCGTAGATGGGTAAGTGGTGCGCACTATCGACTGAAACAGCTTTCGAGATTGAGTCGGATGAAGGGGAGTGCCTGATTCCCCACACAATGGCGGCGACCTTACGCCAAAGTCAGACGGGTTCCCGGGCCCAAACATTTTGGGCAGCGATGTCTCGCCCATTCATTGCGGTCCGCAATGAAGCGGGACGCCCTATGGTGTGGGCCAACCGGCACGGCGGTCGCACCCTTGCGCCGCAGCCGCAAGATCAAGCGCACGCATCACGCTGAGAACTGCCCGGCTCATTGAATCTCCACTCCCAGGAGGTCGGCGAACTTGACGGCAAAGACAGGGGTTTCATGGAATCGGTCAAGCCAGCGTCTCTTGCTGCCACACTCGCGAAGCAGGGAAGCATCGATGATCTGAAATAGGGTCGCTTGAAGGCCCTCTGCCACCCCAACCTCCACCGCCAAACCCGTCAGCAGTGCCTCACCCCCGAAGGCGAGTGCGGAAAGCGTTCTGACGACTTCGATGTCGCGGCCCATCATCGTGTGTCGCATCACGTGGAGCGTGCCCCAGTGAATACCCACCCGAACGCTTATGGTAGTGTCCGCGACTCGCGCCAAGTCCGAACCCGTTAATTCGGCCGTCCACGCTTGAACGGCCTGCAGTGCCGGCTTGAGACCGTCGAAGGTCTGGAACGTTCCAACCTGGAGTGTGCCACGAGTGGTCCCCCCACGGAGCCGTGCAGCTTCCACGACCCTGCCTGTGATCCTGTCGAGAGTAGGATGCACCGCGTCCCAGCCAAGTTTATCGGCAAGATCGAGCACACCAACAAAGTTCGTTTGGACGAGGGCCACCTGCTCGCGCACCACTGGCGATTGACCAAAGCATGTTCGGTAGACTTTGGCGGTGTTGGTAATACCTTTGAACTCAAACTCACCGACGAGCTCGTAGGGAATCTCTGCTCCGGAGATTACAAGGCGGACAGCCTCTGAGAAGTACACCTCCTCCGGCTCGGCTACTTTTTCCATACGCGCAGCAAAGTTCACCGCGTCACCATATACGTCGCCATCGGTGTCCAACATTACGTCTCCCGCGTGCACCACAATCTTCAGCCTCGGGTTAATGGCTGCCGGCCCACGCTCGCCGTGCTCGACGAAAGCCGCCTGGAGCTTGCGACCGCACAGAATGGCGTCGGTGGCTGACCCAAAGACCGTCAAAGCTGCATCGCCTATCCATTTGACCAGCCTGCCCTTGAAATGCTCAATGACCGGGGCAATGATCCTCTGCTGCTGGCGCACGGCAGCCTCGATGTCACCGCGCTCTGCTCCGGAACTGAACGCGGTATAGCCGGAAATGTCCGTCAAGAGGATGGCGAGGAGTTTTGTTTCCATGTCAGTCGGCGTCTGGTCATCGACCTCAACACAATCTCACAGACGAGCCGGTATCTTACACCTGACTCCAACGCTGGGTAAATGCTGCGGGCGGTTCTATTTGATCAATGCGCCCGTGATCTGCGTAATCAGGACGAATGGATAGGCTCTTGCAGCCAGGACTTTTCGTGGTACTGGACCTGGCGTTCCCGTCATCAGGTAGTTTGTGGCGGAAGCACATCAGCCAGGAGCTTCGTGATCTTAATCTTCAAAATGGTTACTGAGAACCCCACTTGGGGCGCCCCGCGCATTCACGGTGAATTATTAAAATTGGCCTTCGCGATCATTCGAAGAGAACGGTCTCGCGCTGGGTTCTGTGCGCGCCCAAGGGACCCTCAACCAACCAAACGGTGGCAATCGTTCAGCATGCCGAACTGGGGCGGAAGGACCTTCACACCGCAACGCGGGATGGCCGCGATCCTCACTCGATCAACTGGAAAGCTCGTGGCACCGTTGCTTAGCATAGTCCCAGGCTGAGAACTTACAATCGGGATCATCGGTGGCAATCCAGGGATCTTCGCCAAACGTTGTGTACTCTTTATAAAGCTCCTCAGAGGTCCTCGTCGGGGTACATTTAGCAAGGAACCTATTGACTATGCCTTTGCACGCCTCGATGGCGCCGCGGCAGTCCTCGAAGTCACCGTGCTTGTAGCGTTCGCTCTCATCCATGTAATGGAAATTGTCATCGATAAAAACGGAGTATCTGGGCATCTGTTCCTATTATCGCAGGACTTACGAAACGCCTCCGCGACGATACCTCAGACTAGGCAGGAGGAACTGTATCTGTCAACCATCGAGGCCTATCGGGGTTCGATCAAGGTTCGATCCACCCCGTCCGTCATGCCACATGCCAATACTTCGCCAAACTTTTAGCTGATAAGTAAGAATTGTATCTTCCAATCCCTTGTTCGGGCGCTAACACCAATCCGCGCTTCACTGGATTGCGATGCATATATTTCAATTTCTCAACCCACTTCCGCCGGGTAAACCGCGACCTAATCGAATGGTCCACCCCGCCAGAGCGTCCCTCCTTCCGCTGAATTGCCGCTAAAATTCGCGCATCGTACGTATTTACGCTGCTACCATAACGCAACAATATGGCGGTTTCGATAATCCATGGGTGACCCAAGAGTTTCGATCGCACTATGCACCCATAACGGAGCCAGGTTTCTGCCCGCTCAATTACGAAGCATATTGCACCAAGTTCGTCTTCCCGATGAGTTGATCATTTGTGACGACCATTCGAGCGACGCTACGCTTGCGATCGTTGAAGAGTTTTCGCGGAGCGCGCCATTCTCAGTGAAAGTACGCAAGAATCCCGCGAACCTCGGCATCGCAAAGAATCACGAACAAGCCATCAATCTATGTAAGGGCGGGCTGATTATACTGTGCGACCAGGATGATGTCTGGCATCCCGAAAAAATTGTTGTGCTCGAGCGGGCGTTCACGGAGGCCCCCCCCCCCACAGTTCCATGGTCTTTTCTGATGCGCGGATCATCGATCAAGCCGGGGTTTTCACCGGGCGCTATCTTTGGCAAGACCACGGACTCGCAGGCGCCGTGCGGGCCCGGGTTGACCAGGGCGACCTGTTCAATGTTCTTCTGGCGCGCCCCCGGGTGACGGCGCCGACAATGGCGCTGCGCGCCAGTTTGAAAAATAAGATCATGCCCATTCTGCAAGCGTGGTTGCAAGACGAATGGATTGCGCTGCTGGCGTCGGGGTTGGCCTCGTATTCCCTGGTCGATCGACCGCTGGTGGATTATCGTCAGCATGCGGAGCAAGAAGTGGGAATGCCGGCAACAGGAATAGCCGAAAAGGCAAAACTGTTTTCCAACCCCCACCGAGTCAGAAGTGAGCATTATTCCGACATGGTGGCAAAATTCAAAATGGCCCAGGAAAGACTGCTGGAGCACAACCAGGATGGTTGTCAGTTAGAGCACCTCTCCGGTCTAAGCAAAATAGATCACATGGAGAAACTCAGCACTCTCCCAGGGGACCGCTGGCAGCGTACACCCCTAATTTTAAGTGAGCTCTTTAGTGCCCGATACCTGCGTTATTCACCCGGATGGATCACGGTAGCCAAAGACCTGTAGTTGTAAAAGATGTTTTTCCGGTCAGGGCCGCTGCGGCGGAATCTCCCTCTCTCAAATGTTTCCTTATTTGCGAGAAACTTCAGTACAGGCTTCAGATTTGGCTCGATTTCCATCTCTGGAGAAGTTACTGCGGTGCAGTCTTAAGGTCAAAGGCAGTCTGCGCGTAGAACCTGACCGGCGTTTCTTTGAGTGTGCGGTTTGGCAAGCAATGCGGGTTGCGCACAGGAAACAAGAGGTTCCTCGGCTTGCGCTCGGAATGACAATTCACTTAGAACGCGTACTTATGTTCTGAAGGACCTATAAAACGCGTTCTTCGGGAGCAACCGCCTCAGCCGGCATCTTACCCGGCTTGTACCAAACCCATCACCTCGCGCAAACCTTTATCCCACGGACCGATCCTGGCGCCGAACACTTCTTTAATCTTGCGATTATCGAGAACAGAGTTTTGCGGACGCCGAGCCGGCGTTGAATACTGGGCCGTGGTCACCGGCTCAATCCGCAGCGATGGCCGAATTCCGACCCACTCGCGCGCGTGCGCTTCAGCGAGGATAGCCTGCGCGAAACCATGCCACGACGTTTTCCCCGAGGCCGTCAGGTTGTAGATGCCGGAGGATTCCCCGACGCTCCCTGCCGGCCCGAGATTCGCTTCGCCCTTGCGCAGTTTCAGCAGCACCTCCGCGGTCGCTCGGGCGATGCCGCGGCTTGAAGTGGGCGCGCCGAACTGATCGGCGACCACCGTTAGCTGGTCCTTGTCCTTCGCCAGTTGCAGAATCTTCAGCAGAAAGTTGCTGCCGCGGTGGCTGTACACCCAACTGGTTCTGAAAATCAGGTACTTGCCGCCCACACTAGCAATGGCCCGCTCGCCCGCCAGCTTGGTGCGGCCGTAGGCGTTGATGGGATTCGGCAAGTCTTCCTCGCTGTATGGCGCGGCGGAAGCGCCGTCAAAGACGTAGTCGGTGGAATAGTGGATGAGCAGGGCTCCCCGCCGGAGGGCCTCTTCGGCCAGTACCCCGGGGGCGACGCCGTTGACCGCCAGGGCCAGATCCGGTTCGGTCTCGGCGCGGTCCACCGCGGTGTAGGCCGCGGCATTGACTATGATCTCCGGAGCGTGTTCGCGCACCTGGCGCCGGATCGCATCCTGGTCGGCCAGGTCCAGGCCGCCGCGGTCGAGCGCGATCACCTCGGCCAGGGGCTGCAAGGTTTGCTGCAGGTCCCAGCCCACCTGGCCATTTTTTCCGAGGAGAAGAATTTTCACTGGATTCTGCAATGCCTGGTCAACCCGTGTTCTTCAGTCGAACAGTTCAGCATCAGCGAATCTGATTCCCGCCCTGTCCTTGTTAGACAAGGTGGGCTCCGAGGTCAACGGCCACTTGATGGCCACGTCCTCGTCGTTCCACAGGATGGAGTGCTCAAACTGCGGCGCATAATACTCCGTGGTCTTGTACAAAACTTCGGCGCACTCCGAGAGCACCAGGAAGCCGTGGGCAAAACCCGGCGGCACCCACAGCATCCTCTTGTTTTCCCCGGACAGCCGCCCGCCCGTCCACTTGCCCCGGGTGGGCGACTTCCCGCGTAAATCCACCACCACGTCGTACACTTCGCCGGCCACCACCCTGATCAGTTTTCCCTGCGGGTTCTTCGACTGGTAATGCATGCCGCGCAGCACGTTGCGCGCCGAGCGTGAGTGGTTGTCCTGCACAAAATCGGGATCAAGTCCGGTGGCTTCGGCAAACAGCTTGCGGTTGTAGCTTTCCAGAAAGAAGCCGCGCTCGTCGCCATACATCACCGGCTCGATCACCAGCACTTCCGGGATGGAGGTGGGAAATACTTTCATCAGAAGATCCGCTCTTCCAGCATCGATAGAAGATATTGCCCGTAACTGTTGTTGCGCATGGGCACCGCCAGTTGCTCCACCTGGGCGGCAGTGATATAGCCGTTGCGATAGGCAATTTCTTCGGGACAGGCGATCTTGAGCCCCTGCCGCTTCTCGATGGTCTGCACGAACACCGCCGCTTCGATCAGGGATTCATGGGTGCCGGTGTCGAGCCATGCCATGCCGCGGCCCATGACCTTGGCGCGCAGAGCGCCCATCTCCATGTAGCGCCGGTTGACTTCGGTGATCTCCAGTTCGCCACGGGCGGAAGGCTTGAGCGATTCCGCGATGCCCACCACCTGGTGGTCGTAAAAATAAAGTCCGGGCACGGCGTAGCGCGATTTCGGCACCGCGGGCTTTTCCTCGATGCCGATTACGGCGCCCGAAGAGTCCAGCTCGATGACGCCATAACGTTCGGGATCAGTGACCGGGTAGGCGAAGATGGTGGCGCCGTTGGGATCTTGGCCGGCGCCCTGCAGCAAGTGACCAAACTCATTGCCGTAGAAGATGTTGTCTCCCAGGGTCAATATGCAGGGGTCGGACCCAAGAAAATTCTTGCCCACTATAAAGGCCTGGGCCAGGCCGCCGGGGGTGGGCTGCACCGCGTAGCGCAGGGAAATTCCCCAGCGCACGCCGTCGCCCAGCAACTGCTCAAAGCGCGGCGTATCCTGCGGGGTGGAAATGACCAGGATTTCTTTGACTCCCGCCAGCATGAGGGTGCTCAGCGGGTAATAGATCATGGGTTTATCGTAGATCGGCAACAGTTGCTTGGAGATGCACAGCGTGGCGGGAAATAAGCGGGTCCCCGAGCCCCCGGCCAGGATGATGCCCTTGCGTACCGGGTGATCGTTCTTACCTTTATTTTGCAAAGAGCCGGGCGCCATGCCAGCGATTATAAGATAAGTTCACACGCTTGATTGCAGCCAGGTTCTGGGCGGCAACCGCCTGTAGCAAAGGCGGAAGCTCGCAATCAATCTGTCACAGCGGCTGGCGATCAGCGGGCCTGGTATTGCGTGGCAATCCAATTCTGGTAAGCGCCGCTGGTGACGTTCCGCACCCAGCCGGGATTGCCTAAATACCATGCAACCGTCTTGCGCAATCCGGCTGAAAAAGTTGCAGCAGGCTTCCATCCCAGTTCGCGCTCGATCTTCGTGGCATCCATGGCATAGCGCTGGTCGTGGCCCGGCCTGTCTTGCACGAAGGTGATGAGCGCGGCATGCCCGGCGCCTCCCGGCCGCGGGGCCAGCTCGTCGAGGATGGAGCAAATGTTCTGCGCGACTTCCAGGTTCTTGATTTCGTTCCAGCCGCCGACATTGTAGGTCTGGCCGGGCGCGCCGCCGTGCAGCACGGTTTCGAGCGCGTCGCAATGGTCGTCCACATAGAGCCAGTCGCGCACGTTGCTGCCGTCGCCATAAATCGGCAATGGCAGGCCGCGGGTGGCGTTCAAGATCATCAGCGGAATTAATTTTTCAGGGAACTGGCGCGGCCCGTAATTATTGGAACAGTTGGTGATGATGGTGGGCAGGCCATAGGTGTGGAAGTAGGCTCGCACCAGGTGGTCCGAGGCCGCTTTCGACGCCGAATACGGGCTGTTGGGGCGATACGGATTGCTCTCGATGAACGGCGGGTCGCCGGCGCTCAGGGAGCCATACACTTCGTCGGTGGATACGTGCACGAAGCGGAACGACTTTTTCTGTTGGTCGCCCAGCCCTCGCCAGTAGGCCAGGCTTTCTTCCAGCATGTGGAAGGTCCCATTGATATTGGTGCGAACGAATTCGCCGGGGCCCAGGATGGAACGATCCACATGACTCTCGGCGGCAAAATGCAAGATGGCCCCTGGCCGGTGCCTGTCCAGAACCGTTTTAAACGCCGGACGGTCGCAGATGTCACCCTGCAAAAAAAAATAGCTGTCTCCAGCGCTTAAACCGTCGAGGTTCTGCAGGTTGCCGGCGTAGGTGAGCCTGTCGAAATTTACGATGCGGGTGCGATGGCGGGAAAGATGGCGCCGTATGAAATTCGATCCGATGAAGCCGGCGCCACCGGTGAGCAGAAGGGTTTCTTCCATTGATTTACGACACCGCCTGCTTCTCAATACAGCACAACGGCAACGCCGAGGCATCCGCATGGGCCCAAAAAGCTGTGGGTCGCGGGCGGAGACGACCACTACTGACGCGGAGCCCGGGCGCCGGCTGCGTTGAAAACGCCGATCTACTTCCCGATCACGCGAATCGACGCCACCCCGATGGCCATCTGCCCGAAGATCTGTGAATATTCCCTCAGGTAGCGTAAGAAGCCAACGTGGTCGAATCTATCGGGGATCACAAGGGTGTCGCCCGGCATGAGTTTCAGTGAGTCGAAACCTGATGTGAACACTCCGCTGGCTCTTTCCTTGCCTACTACCGACCCGTCAGCCCGAATCACAAATTCGTGGCTTCGGTCGGCATTGCGCGTCGCGCCCCCGGCCTGGCGAAGCACGCCGGAAGCCCGGCGGTTCGGCCGCCACAGGAAACTACCCGGGTTATTGACTTCGCCGATCACTCCGATGGTCGCCGGGGCAAAGGGAACCACCAGCGAATCGCCATCTTCCAGGGTAATATCCGGCAAATTTTGCAGATTGTTCTGCGACGGCTTCAAGCCCAGGACGACGCGCCCCGTGGGTTTCAGTTGCCGTACCCGATCCAGCAGCGCTTTCTGGGCTTCGCCGCGTTGCCTTGCCGAAGCGGCCTCTTCAACGGTCTCGGCAGCACGACTGGCGGCGATGGCGCCGCGGTGCAGCTCTTCCTCTTCGCGGTTGATGAACGTCTCCAGCTGTTTCTGCTGCTCGACGCGCGTGGATTCACGAGTAAACACGGAGCCGAAAAGATATGCCTGGGGCGTGAAGCCTCCGGCCCGCGTGATCAGGTGTTGCAGGGTTTCCCCCGATTCCGCGCGATAGGCCCCGGCGGCGGCGAATTCACCTCCCAGTTGCACGAACGCGTTCTGCCGCAAGCGTGGGACTTGCATGTCGCCTTGCGAAAAAACGCTGACCACATCGCCGGGCTGCAACTCCAGGTTGTTTGACGTGTCGCCGTCGCGAATCGCCTTCCCCAGATTGAAAGGGATCAAGTTGCTGGAAAGATCTTCAGGGGTCTGGCGCTGGATGACCGCGTAGTCCCAGTTAATGTCAGGCACCACCCGCCGCGTCAAACCCGATACGCCGCTTGCCCGGCTCTGCCTCTGGTAATAGTCGGCGGTGATCAGCGAATCACGCGAGGGAATCAGGTCACGAATGCGCATGCCCGGGCTCCAGGGATAGCGTCCCGGTTTGGCGACATTGCCGCGGAGCGTGACCGCATTTTGATAGCGGGCGTTGAGAGGATTGATGTTGACTAAATCCCCGTCGCGCACCGGACTGGCCAGCCCGGCTGGGTCGAGGCCAATCACATCGACCGTCCGGACTTCGCGGTTGGAGATGCGCTCCACCCGGGCCTGGTCTCCGAGCGCCACGGGCGTAAGACCGCCTGCCAGCCGCAAAACCTCTCCCAGCGTGCTCCATCGTCCTTTCAATTCGTAAATCGCGGGCACCTGCACGCTGCCGAATACGGCCACCTGTTCGCCCACCGGAGGAATAAAGATCACGTCGCCCGGGAGCAGGGATACATCTTTGGATTTGTCGCCGTTCAGCAACATGTCATAGATGTCGAACTCGGTGACCAGGCGGGTACCGCGTTTCAACTGGATCCGGCGCATGCTGCCGCTGCGCGATGGGCCTCCGGAAGCAAACAGCGCATTCAATAGCGTGCTCAGCGAGCTGACGGTGTAGCGGCCGGGCGAGTGGGCCTGGCCGACCACGAACACTTCAATCGACCGCAGCTGGCCCATGGTCACATTGAGATCGAAGTTGTTAAACACCCGCCGTATCTGGGCATTGAGATAAGGCTGCAGTTGCTCGTACTTCAGTCCGGCCACTCGGATGTTGCCCACCCGCGGAATATAAATATTCCCGGTGCGGTCCACCGTTGCCCGGTAGTCGATGTCGATCTGCCCCCACGCGCGGATCAGGATCTGGTCGCCCGGGCCGACAATGTAATCCGAAGTGGCGGCAACCTGGTCCAGCGGGGCGAAGGTGGTCGGCCCCTGGCGAAAAAGACTGTATCCGAAGAGTGGGAGATCTTTTCCGGTGGTCGCGGATACAAAAACCTGAAATTCGCTTTGCGCCTCCGCCACTGTGGACGCGGCGTTGCGATCCGGCGCACTCCTGCAGGGGTTCTGCTGGTCATTGCCAACTTCGCCAGCTTGCGGATTTTGGGGGTCACAATCCACGCCGTTGGAGCCGGCATCGTTGCCGCTGGATGGGTTTCTTCCGCGGCGTCCGGTTTCATTGCGAATGACGACGGGAGCGAGCAGGGGAGACTGGACCGGTTGCAGCGAAGGGTCACCATTGGCCTGGCCCGGCTGCCCGTCTCCGGAGCTGGACATGCCAAGGATGCCCGATGTTCCCCCGCTTTGGGCCAGGGCAGGGGGAACTGCGGCGGCCGATAAGAGCGAAAGCAATACAATGCCAGTCAGGAAATGGGGTTGCATAGGTCCACGCGTCGTCGAAAAATTCAACATTGGGTTTTGGCCTGGTGGAAAGATTCTTATGAATGGAGCCGGATACTCTGAGAATTGTTCGTGACCGCCGGTCGCAGCGTTCTGAGCGGTCACCCGCGCCCTTTCGGTCGAAAATCAACCAGCTCTCCGGCGCAATTTCATTGTATATCAGCCCTTATGTTCTGAAAAACCGTTCTGATTCCGTTGCCCACCCAACCCAGGATACCGGCGCAACCCGCAAAACCTGTCGCGTCAACGCAACTTTCAGGCTGGCTAATGCCATCCTAGAACCGTCAAGCGAGGTGAAGGATATGTCATTTCTGGCATGGATCGTTCTAGGCTTGATAGCCGGATACGTGGGCAGCAAGATCGTCAACAAACGCGGCGAAGGTATCGTTGTGGATATCATTCTCGGCGTGGTGGGCGCGCTGGTTGGCGGGTTTCTCTTCCACTTGTTTGGCCACGCCGGCGTGACCGGGCTCAACCTTTACAGCCTCATCGTAGCCGTGGTGGGGGCAGTGGTGGTTCTGGTGGTCTACCACTCTCTGCGTCGCTTGTAGCGCAGGCGGGCGGCTCGACTTGACGATTCGTCCGGCTACGATCGACTCGTGAATCTAACCATGGAATGGGCAAGCGAATCGAGCAGTGCGCCGACCAAAGTCAGGGGAATCTTCATGGCAGTTAAAAATCTCGCAGTTTTCGGAATCTATCCCAATTATCTGAGCGCTGAGTTAGCCGTCGATAGCCTCCGCGCGGCCAGCTTTCGCAACACCGACATCTCCATTTTGTCTCCCCAGCAATCCAGCGCCCTTAAACTGCCTGCGGATTCTTTCGCCGAGCCCCTGGGTAGGGAGAAAATGGAGAAGGTTACGAAGGCGCCGGAGGGCGCGACCACCGGCGCCGGTTCCGGGGTCGTGATCGGCGGAACTTTAGGCTGGCTGGCGGGGATTGGAGCCCTCGCCATTCCCGGAATCGGACCTCTTATCGCCGCAGGGCCGGTGGTGGCCGCCCTGGCCGGGGCCGGAGTCGGCGGCGCGCTGGGTGGACTTGGCGGGGCCCTGGTCGGCTTCGGCATTCCCGAAGTCAGTGCCCAGGCCTACGCCGGCCGGGTTGGCTCCGGAGGCATCCTGCTGTCGGTGCATTGCGACGATGACGAATGGAGTCGGCGCGCCCAGGATGTTCTGCAGCGAAGCGGCGCCGAAGACATCTCTACAGGCGAATCGGCAGCGCCCGCGGCAGAATAGAAAGCCAGGTAAAAACCAAGGTCCGCGGCGGGCACCCCTGCAATGTAGACGCCTGGGTTGGGTTATGGACGTGCAACCCGTCCTGCAATGGCCGCAAACTCAAGGTTGTTCATCCCGTTTAAACTGGCCCATGATGCCGACGGATTTAACGCAACCTTTGGCAAGAATCCTCGCATCGGACTCAATGCATCGGGAAAATCCGCGGTAATCAGAGGTTGGATTCCCAGAGGAGATGACGATGAAATATTTCTTGGCCGGCCTGGGAGTCGGAGCCGGACTGGGCGTGCTTTTTGCACCCCGTCAGGGCGCCGAAACCCGCAACAGGATTAGAAGCGAAGCCTCCCGGCGCGCCTCCGCGCTTTATGACGGAACCCGCGGGAAGGCCGGTGACTTGCTCAGCCGGCTGGGCCACCTCACCGATTTTCTCGACAGCCGTACATCGGTGGAAGACAAGCTCATCGATATTTTAAATAACGCCAGCGAAGCCGAATTGATGTCAGTCAGCGGCATCGGTCCGGCCACTGCGCAACGGCTCATCCGCCACCGGCCCTATTTCAGCGAGCGCCAGGTGCTGGAAGAACGGGTACTGCGGCAGCAAACCTTTGAACACTTGAAAGAAGAACTTCTCGACCTTCCCCCGCAAGCCGGGGAAGCTGCAAGCGCACAAGAATCACCAGCTTAACTTCATTCTCACTCAACACAAATACCAAGTGAACAGTATTACCAAATCTATATAAGGAGCGCGATATGCCGGTTAATAATCTAGACGAACTTTTTCGTGAGGAACTCAAAGACCTGTTCGACGCCGAAAAACAGTTGGTAAAAGCCCTGCCCAAGATGGTCAAGGCGGCCACCAGTCCCGAGCTGAAAGCGGCATTCACCGATCATCTTGAAGTCACTAAAGGCCACGTGGAACGGCTGAAGCAGATATTTGAAGAGCTGGGAATGCCGGCGCGTGGCAAGGTATGTAAGGCCATGAAAGGCCTGGTTGAAGAAGGCGGAGAGATGATCGACGAAAATGCCGCGGACCATGTCAAAGACGCCGGCCTGATCGTCGCCGCACAGAAAGTTGAACACTACGAGATAGCGGGCTACGGATCGCTGCGCACCTGGGCTGAGACCGTGGGACACACCAAGGTGGCGCAACTGCTGGCCAAGACCCTCGCCGAAGAAGAAGAAGCCGACGCCAAGCTGACCGAGATCGCCGAAAGCACGGTCAACGAAGAAGCCGCGGCCTGAGGCGCAAGCCAATTTTCACCCTGCCCGGCGCGCTTTTGGGGAATTGCGCGCCGGTTTTTTTGATCGCCTGTATTGCGGCGCTGAAGGTCGCTACTTTCCCCCGCGCTCCAGACCATCGCCGGGAGGATTCGCTCGCTCCCGGCCGAAATGAAAACAATGAATCCACGTCAAACTCGCGGCGCTGGTTCCCGACGTTGATGCCGAGGCGCCTCGCGTACAATTAATTCCAGTGAAAGGTTTTTTTGCCAGATATACGGCCCTCCTCTGGGGCATTCTGAAGCCGTTAGGCGCCTGGGGGGTCTTCGGCGCTGCGTTTGTAGACGCCTCATTCCTGGGCGTTCCAGTCGATCCCATTGTGGCCGCCTATGTGCATAGCCAGCCGGCCCACATTCTTTTTTTGTGCGCCGGGGCCAGCGCGGGATCTGCGCTGGGTAGCTCAGTTCCTTACTGGCTGGGATACAAAGGCGGCGAGATTTTTCTCGCCCGTCGTGTAAAGCCGGAACGCCTTGAGGAATTACGGTTGAAGTTTGAACGCCACGAAATTCTGGGCGTGATGCTGCCGGCCATGATGCCTCCACCCATGCCGTTCAAGGCCATCGTCTTCGGCGCCGGGGTATTTCGCATGAACTACCTGCGGTTCCTGGGAGTGGTTTTCGCCGGGCGGCTCATTCGCTTTCTGATCTTCTCCCTGGTACTGCTCAAGTTTGGACCCGGCATCTGGCATGTGCTGAAATTGCTGGTTCTCGGGCATTACCTGTTGCTGGCGCTGGGCACTGCCCTGGTGGCGGGGTATCTGGTCTTCCGCAAGCAGATTTTCGGAGGTCAAGGCGCGCTGGTGGCAGTTCCTCCGTCGGAATCCCTGAGTGCGGCCGGCAAGCAGCCGGGACCGGGCTTATAATGAAAATCTATCGTTTCGACTCCGCAAGGGTCTACACATAGAGGTTGTGGCAGGTCATCACCTGCAAGGAACGAGCTCATTCCAGATGCCCAACAAAATTAAAGCCGCAGTTCTAACCTTTTCCGTCGCCGTGGTTCTCCTGGTCGTGGTTGGGGAGCGCGGAGTGCGCGCCTCCAGTGACGACGTTTACAAGCAGCTCAAGGTTTTCAGCGAAGTACTCTCGCGGGTGCGGGCCGATTATGTGGAAGAGCCCAACTTTACCGCGGTCAACGACGGCGCGCTGCACGGGCTGCTGGAATCGCTCGATGCCAACTCCAGTTACCTGAGCCCGGCGGAATATAAAGGGTATAAAGAGCGCAGGGACGGCCGCGCCGGCGTAGGCGCCACCTTCTCCAAGCGCGGCCTGGCGGCGGTGATCTCCGTGATCCCCGGCGGTCCGGCGGAAAAGGCGGGACTGGAAAACGGCGATTACATCGATTCCATTGAAGGCCGCAGCACCCGCGACATGTCCCTGGCCGAGATTCGCAGCATCATGACCGGACAAGTTGGTTCCAACCTGTCGCTCTCGGTGGTGGGCCGCCGCAAGCCCGAGCCGCAGAAGATCGTGATCACCCGCGACGTGGTCAGAATTCCAGCGGTAGGCGAAAAAATGCTGGAGAGCGGCGTCGGATATCTCGACCCCGTCACCCTGGGTAAAGGCAAGGCCCAGGAAATAGCCCAGCGGATCAAGCAGTTGCAGCAATCGGGAGCCAGGAAGCTGGTGCTCGACTTGCGCAACGTCTCGGAGGGAGACCTGGCCGAAGGCCAGGCGGTCGCTAATCTCTTTCTCAACCATGGCGTGATTACTTACGTGGAAGGCCAAACCTATCCGCGCCAGACCTTCAACGCCGAGCAAGGCAAGTACGTGACCGGCATGCCGCTGATCGTGCTGGTCAATCACAATACGGCGGGACCCGCGGAAATCGTGGCCGCCGCGCTGATGGATAACGCCCGCGCGGAAACCGTGGGCGACAAGACCTTTGGCGTCGGGTCGGTGCAGAAGTTGATCGAAGTGCGCAACGGCGCCGCCGTCATCCTTTCCATCGCCAAGTATTACAGTCCTTCAGGCAAGGCTATTCCTGACGTGGGAATTACCCCCACGGTGCAGGCGGCGGCGGTGGAAGATGAAGCTGACCCGTCGGACGACACCGCGGTGGCCCCGCCCAAAACCATCCGGGGAACTCCGGGGGCGGATGAGCAACTGCGCCGGGCGCTGGAATTAATCAAACGGCGATCATAAAAGAGGCATCCAACCTAATGTCGGTTAACGCTTGATGAACCACACTGGCTGGACATCGGGCGTCGTTGACCGGCGACAATCCCCCTGGAGAAAATTTTGCGCCTTTCTGCCACCAAGTTAGCACCGGGGTTGTCTTGCGCTGTGTGCCTGGCTGCACCGATGGGTTCGCGGTTTCCGGGTTTGCCTGATCGATGAAACTTCCCTTCACCATGCCGCGATTCAGGCGCGCCAGCGAATTGATGGGCTGGGCATTTTTTGGATTGCTGGCTGCCGCCGCCGCTTTCGCGGGCATCATTTTTGGCCTGGTGCTGGTGTATTCCACCGACCTTCCGCAAGTCAGCGAGCTTGAGCATTACCGCCCCAGCGCCATCACCGAGATCTACGATGACAAGGGCAACGTCATCGGGACGTTCGCGATGCAGCGCCGCGTGGTCGTCACCTACGAGCAATTTCCCAGGGTGCTGCGCGAAGCCATTATCTCCATCGAAGACAAGGATTTTGAAAAGCACTGGGGAGTCAACCTGTGGAGGGCGGGAGGCGCGGCCTACCGCGACCTGGTTTCGGGCAAGAAGGTGCAGGGCGCTTCCACCCTGACGATGCAGCTTTCCCGCAACCTGTTTCTTTCGCCGGACCGCAATTTTGCCCGCAAGATCCAGGAGATCATGCTGGCCATCCAGATCGAGCGGCGCTTCACCAAGCCCCAGATTTTTGCCTTGTACGGCAACCAGATATACCTGGGCCACGGGGTGTACGGGTTTGAAGCCGGCGCGGAATATTATTTCAGCAAGCATGCCGAAGACCTGACCCTGCCGGAAGCGGCCACGCTGGCCGCGCTGCCCAAATCGCCAGGACAATATTCGCCCGTCACCAACCCCGAGCGCTCCCTCCGGCGGCGCAACCTGGTGATCGACGCCATGCTGGAAGATGGCAAGATCACCAGCGACGAAGCCACCACCGCCAAGAATTCGCCGATGCAGCTCAACGTGCAGCACACCTTGAATTCCATTGCGCCTTACTTCGTCGAAGAGATCAGGCAATACCTGGAGCGCACCTACGGCAGCGACGAGGTCCATCGCGGCGGCCTGCTGGTTTACACCACGCTGAACACCGAGATGCAGCGCGCCGCCAATCACGCCGTGCTCAGCGGCCTGGCCACTTACGAGCATCGCCATGGATGGCAGGGCAGGCTCAAGAATGTTCTGGCCTCCGGCCAGTCGATGGAAAAATACCAGCATCCGGACTGGAGCGCGGGACTGGAGGCCGGCGGATATTCCCACGTGCTGGTCACCAGCGTTTCCGCCAGCGGGGCCACGGTGAAGATGGGCCGCTACCAGGCGCTGATCCGCGACCCCGGCTGGGTGCGGCGTCCGGTGAAATCGATTCTTCGCACCGGTGACATCGCTTACGTCAAAATCGTGAGGCTGGGAACACCGCCCAGCGCTGAAGTCGCACTGGAGCAGGATTCCGGCGCGCAAGGTTCGCTGATGGCAATGGATAACGCCACCGGAGACATCAAGGCCATGGTCGGCGGCCGTGATTTCGAGGAATCAAAGTTCAACCGCGCTACCCAGGCCATGCGCCAGGTGGGCTCCGCGTTCAAGCCCTTCGTCTACACCGCTGCGGTTGATGAAGGCGCGCTGCCCGATGACATCATTGTGGATGCCGCCACCACGTTTATTTCCGGCGGCCACCCCTACTCGCCGCACGATTACGACAATCGCTTCATGGGTCCCATCACCTTGCGGCGCGCCCTGGCGCAATCGCGCAACGTGCCGGCGGTGAAGCTGGCGGAGCGGGTGGGCATCCGCCGCGTGATCGACATGACCCACCGGTTCGGCATCACGTCGGATATTCCACCTTACCTGCCCATAGCCCTGGGCTCGGCCGAGGTTTCATTGTTCGAAGCCACTGCCGCCTACGACGTGTTTCCCAATGACGGCATGCGCATTGCCCCGCGCTACATCGTGAAAGTCACTGATCGCGATGGACACGTGCGCGAAGAGAACCTCAGCGAAGTGAAAGACGTCGTACGCCCGCGTACCGCGCGCATCATGGTGGATCTGATGAAGGGAGTCGTACAAAGCGGCACCGCCACCAAGGCCCTGGAGCTCAATCACGCGGTGGCCGGCAAGACCGGCACCACTAACGATTTTACCGACGCCTGGTTTATCGGCTTCTCGCCTTCCCTGACCTGCGGGGTGTGGGTGGGCTTTGACGAGAAGCGAACCCTGGGGAAAAGGGAATCCGGCGGGATGGCCGCACTGCCTTTGTGGGTGGACTTCATGAAGGTTGCCCTGGCCAAGCGCGATCCCAAGGAAGATTTTGCGGCTTCCCCCACGCCCGCCCCTCGAACCCTGAAAGCTTCCGCCCCGGTGGTGGAAGATATGGAAGAGCCCAACGCGGATAGTGAAAGCCATTGAACCGCGATGACCCAGGCTGGAAAGAATCGGATGGAGAAGGAATGACCGGCGACCGGCCTGATCCCGATGACTCAATCGCGGGGTCAATAGCAGAAGGCGCCGCCTTCGCGGGCGCCCCCAGTCAGTCCGAGCTGAGCGCGACTTCCGTGCGTGCCAGCAATAAGTCCGGCGAGGTGGCGGCGCCGCTCCCCAAAAAATACCCGGTAGAGCGGAAGCCCGGGAAGAAGCGGCCACTCTCCCACTTTCTGCTCATGGGCACAGTGCTGCTGCTGGTTGCGCTGGCTGCCGCATTGACCACCATGCGTTTCGCCATTCACGGGCGCGAAGTGATTGTTCCCAAATTGATTGGTATGAAGTTAAGAGACGCGCAGCTCGCCGCCGAAGGCTACGGCCTGTCACTGGTCATCGAAGACCATTTCTACAGCAGCGAAGTCCCGGAAGGCGGCATCGTATCGCAATTGCCGGCCGCAGGCTCTCTGGTGCGCCGGGGATGGCAGATTCGCGCCGCCCAAAGTCTGGGCATGCAGGGAGCCACGGTACCCAGCGTCGTAGGCCAAAGCCCGCGCGTAGCCGAGATCATTATCCGCCGCAGCGGCATGGACCTGGGAGAGGTGGCGACGGTGCACCTGCCCAATGCTCTCCCTGACCAGGTGCTGGCGCAGGATCCGCCGCCGGATGCCAAGAACCTGACCTCGCAAAAAATCAGCCTGCTGATTCCGGCGAACCCCGAGCCCAAGGCTTACGTGATGCCCTATTTGCTGGGAAGACATTTCAGCGACATTCGCGACGAGATTTCACAGGCGGGATTGAAAATCGGCAGGGTGGTCGATCTGTCAGCGCCCATCGCGCCGCCTCCGCCCCCTCCGGTCTTCGTTCCCATGGGCGATCATTCCACCGCGGAAGCCACGGGCGGCTCAGTTTTCGGGGGCGCCGCAGGCGCAGCCCCTCCCGCAGCGCCCGAGGAAGCCTCTGCCCCCCGGCGCGCCGGGGCATCTCCCGACGAGATCAATCCCCTTGCGGTAGTGGTGCACCAGAGCCCGGGCCCAGGCCAGAAGGTCATGGCCAATGGGTCGATATTCCTCGATGTGGTCTCGCAGTTTCCCGCCGATAAACCGGAAGAGTCTAAGCCTGAGGACGTTAAACCGGCGAACGTGAATCCGAATTAGCGGGATTTTGGTCAGAGCTGCTAGATCCTTCAAAAGAATCCCCATTCGTTTTAGTTGTCATTCTGACATTAGAGTTTATTAAACGCCGAAACAGTCTGTACCCAAGAAGAACTCTCAACTTTAGTTGTCATTCTGACGATCCCCGGATTTATCGGGGTGAGGAAGACCCCTACCGTTCCAGGAATATTTCCTCCTGTGGTTTTTGAACTCCCTCCCCGACAAGCCAGGCCCTGTTGCCGCGCAGATCGAAAGCGTTTCAGAAACTTGAACTTTAAAATCTACCTTGGCAAAAATATCAATGGCATGGTTCAGGCAAACCATCACAAAGGGAGATATTTGTTGAACTGTAGGGGTTCTTCCTCACCCCGGAGACGCTGGGGGTCGTCAGAATGACAAGTCCTGTGGAGGTCTTAGCGGGTCAGTTTTCTTATGCAACTTCTTGAGGTTTGGTTAGAAACAACACCAGTGGCAAAAAAAACGCGAGGTTCTTCGCTCAAACAAGAAGCAAGAGCTCGCTCCAGAATGACAAGTTCATAGAGGGTTTTTGCTGCTTAGTTTTCCTATGCAACTTCTTCAGGTCTTGCTGAAGAACAACGGCAAGAACAAGAGAAAACGCAAGTGAGATTCTCAGGCCTGGCGCTCGATCAATGCGGCGAAGAAGCCATCACATGGATGCGTGCCGGGCAGGGTGGTAAGAAACTTTTCGCGCGCTAACGACGCCGGCTCCGGCCAGGTCAGTTCCCCTGAATCCTGCAAATTCTGCAGTTCGCCGCCACAATCCAAAATTAGATATTGGTTATTGGCGTGCGGCGCCAGGGCCAGGTCAATTACCTGCTGGTTTTCCTCCGGCTCCAGCGAGCAGGTGGAATACAGCACACGTCCGCCGGGCACGACTTGCTCTAATGCCGACCGCAGGATTGCCACCTGGCGACCTTGCAGATCATTCAAATCGGCGGGCGCCAGGCGCCATTTTATTTCGGGATTGCGCGCCAGGGTCCCCGTTCCCGAGCACGGTACATCGGCCAGCACTCGATCGAATCCCGCGGTCAAGGGAAGCGAGCGGGCATCGGCGGTAATGATCTGTATTGCCGCCGGAGTCTGACGTTCCCGCATGGCCCGTGCACGGTGGTGGTGCAGCTCGGTGGCTATGATCTTGGCTTGCGGCATCCTTGCCGCCAGCGCGGCCGACTTGTTTCCCGGGGCGGCGCAGCAATCGAGAATGCGGTTGCCCGTGCCCAACAGCAATGCCACCAATTGCGAGGCTTCGTCTTGAATGGCCACGCGGCCTTCGGTGAATGCTTTAGTTTCGCCTAAATCGCCGGAGATCACTCTTCGCGCTCCCCGCAACAGCAGTCCGGGCGCGAGCCGGATTCCTTCCGCAACCAGCTCAGCCTCTACCGCCTCGCCGCTTAAGCGCACCGCCGTCGTGGGGATGACCTGATTGCTGGCGCAGATGCGCGCGGTGGCGGCCAAACCGTAACTGGCGATCCAGCGCTCGACCAGCCATAGAGGATGCGCCAGTCTTTCCGCCAGCGCGGCGGCGGTTTCAGGCTGAGCGGCAACATCCGCGGCAACCTCAGAGGCCCGAAAATCGGCTGCGCCGGAGTCGCCTGCAGAAACCATGCCTCCCGGGGCCGGCGGCGCGGCTGACAGCTTGCGCAGCACCGCGTTGGCGAAGGGAACCGCGGATCGCTTGCGCGCCCGCTTCACCATCTCCACACTCTCGTTGACGGCGGCCGATCGCGGCACGCGCGCCAGGAACCGCAACTGATACGCGGCCAGGCGCAGGGCGACCAGCACCTCGACATCCATACGGGATACAGCCCTTCCCGCAGCCGCGCTGATCACCGCATCGAGCCACGACCGCCAGCGCATCACTCCCATCACCAGCTCGGTGCAAAGCCGATGGTCAGCGGGGCTTAGCCCTGAAAGCCGGTCGGAATGCAGCAGATCCACCGCGTAAGAACTTTGCTCTTCAACTCGCAGGAGAACATCAAACGCAGCGGCGCGAGATGGAGTCACCGGCATCTAGGCGCCTGCCTGCTGCCCAAACACTTCACCGGCCTGCGGGCGATAGCCGGAAATAAACTGGATTGCCGTCATGCGGCGCTTGGCCGCCGGGTGCAGTTCCGCTATTTCAACCGCCGATCCGCCGCCGCAACCCGCGAGCAGCCGACTACCATCGAGCGCGATTTCTCCCGGCGCAAGTGCCGGAGCGGTTTGCGCGGGACGGGCCTGCATCCACGCCAGTTGATTGCCGCGAAAACTTGTGTGCGCGCCCGGCCATGGCTGAAAACCGCGCAGGCGATTGCAAATCTCGACCGCGTCGCGCGCGAAGTCGATGCGGCCATCTTCCTTCCGCAGAATAGGAGCCAGCGTGGCTTGGGATGAATCCTGCGGAATCGGGCGCACGGTTCCTGATTCCAGGCCGCGCAGGGTCTCCACCATCAGGGCGGCGCCAATTCCGGCCAGGCGCGGCCACAAGGTCACGCTGGTGTCGTCCTCGCGAATGGCTTCTGGTTGCTGCAACAACACCGGCCCGGTGTCGAGACCGGCATCGATGCGCATGGTACTGACGCCGGTAACCGCGTCTCCGCCGGCGATCGACCACTGCACCGGCGCCGCGCCGCGATAGCGGGGCAGCAGAGATGCATGCAGATTGATATTGCCGCGCGGCGGCAGCGCCAGCATCCAGCCGGGAATGATGCGGCCGTAGCCCACCACCACAATCGCCGCCGGCCGCAGCGATTCCAGCAGGCTTCTGAATTCCGGGTTATTTTTTATGCGTTCCGGCTGGGTCACGGGGAGGCCGTGGCGTAGCGCGGCCTGCTTCACCGGAGAGGCGGTCATGGTCATGCCGCGCCCGCTGGGCCGGTCGGGCTGGGTCACTACCAGCTTTAACGCGAAGCCGGTGGCCACCAGTTTTTCCAGGGTGGGGACGGCGAACTCCGGGGTCCCGCAGAAAATCAAATCCATATTTCCCGCCGTGACCGCTAGATCCACTCGCCGGCGCTGGCCAGCTTCTTGATCCGGCGCTTGATGAGATCGCGCTTGAGCGCGCTGATGTGCGAGATAAAAAGCTTGCCGTTCAGATGATCGGTCTCGTGCAGAAAAGCGCGCGCCAGCAAGCCTTCCCCGGTGTGCTCAAAGAATTTTCCGTCAAGGTCCTGGGCGCGGACCGTGACCTTTTTGGCGCGGGTCACGGGCTCATGGAATTCGGGCAGACTTAGGCAGCCTTCCTTTTCTCTCTGCTTGCCTTCCTTGAGAATGATCTCGGGATTGACCAGCACCAGCTTCTTGAACGGCTTGTCTTTGGCGCCGATATCAACCACGGCGACGCGGCGGGCTATGCCGATCTGGGTGGCCGCCAGGCCCACACCGTGGGCGGCATACATCGAATCGAACATATCTTCCACAAGTTTTTCCAGCGCCTTGTCGAAGACGGTGACTGGCTCGGCTGGAATTTCCAGCACCGACTCGCCGTATTTCACTATTGGGTGGATCAAGCAACAGGCCTCAGGGATTGCGAATATACGTTTCGATGACTTTGCGCAAACTTAAAGCGGGACCAGGCTCGCCGGTTGGCGCGCCTTTACCAGTTTAACGGATTCGTATGCGCCCATTAGCGGGCGGCGCACGCCGGGCTCAAAAATTCCTGACCTGGGCGAGATAACTGTCGTAGTTGCGCCGGGTTTCAAGCATGGAATCGCCGCCAAACTTTTCCAGCGCACAACCCGCCAAGGTGAGCGCCACCATCGCCTCTCCGGCCACTCCCGCGGCGGGCACGACGCAAACGTCGCTGCGCTCGTATGCCGCCTTGACTGGCTCGCGAGTTTCAAAATTGACCGAAGCCAGCGGCCGGCGCAAGGTGGAGATGGGTTTGAGGTAACCGCGAACCAGGATATCCTGCCCGTTGGAGATGCCGCCCTCGATGCCGCCGGCATTATTGTGGGCGCGGGTAAATCGGGTGAACGGCGCGGCGGATTCCTGGCCGGCATAGGCAATTTCATCGTGCACCGCTGAACCCATGGCGGTGGCGGAGGCGATTCCCGAACCGATTTCGACCGCTTTTACCGCCTGCAGTGACATGATGGCGGCGGCGAGCAGTCCGTCGAGTCGCTGGTCCCAGTTGGCATAAGCGCCCAGGCCGGGCGGAACGTTATGCGCCACCACCTCAAAGATTCCGCCGACGGAATCGCCGGTCTTGAGCGCCGTATCCACCTCGGCCTTCATGCGTTGTTCGGCGGTGCCGTCGGCGCAGTTGAGCAAAACTTCCTTGCGGGCATACAGCTCCTGCAGTTGCGGCCACGCCGCGCCGGCTTCCGCGGCAGCGGCGCCCACGGCAATCACATGGCTGAGAATTTCGATGCCAAGCTCGCGCAGGAACAGTTTGGCCAGCGCCCCGGCGGCGACGCGCGCGGCCAGCTCGCGCGCCGAGGCGCGCTCCAATATGTAGCGGGCTTCAGGGAAGTTGTATTTAATGGCGCCGGCAAGGTCGGCGTGTCCCGGCCGCGGAGAATCCACAGGCTTGTGTTTTTGCAGGTCCCCGGCATCGACCGGCAGCGCTTCCTGCCAATTTTTCCAGTCGCGATTTTCGAGCCGCACCGAAATGGGCGAGCCAATGGTGATCCCGTGGCGTACCCCGGAGAGAATGTGGGCGGCATCGTGCTCAATCTTCATGCGGCCGCCGCGCCCGTAGCCCTGCTGCCGGCGCCACAGATCGCGATCGATAAATGCGGCATCGACGGGCACGCCCGCCGGCAAGCCGGAGACGATAGCGATCAGCGCTTCGCCATGGGATTCACCCGCGGTGCAGAATTTCAGCATGGAAGTCGATTGTAGCAACCTCCGATTGCAGCGGAGTTCCCAACCAAGGCTGAACTCTGTTCCAGGCAGGCCACCTAGTAAGATGTTTTTATCTACCGGAGGAACAATGAGAGAAGTAATCGCAACCACCAACGCCCCGCAAGCCATCGGGCCCTATTCCCAGGCAATCAAAGCCAACGGTTTTGTTTTTGTTTCCGGCCAGGTCGCCTTCGACCCGCAAACCGGAAAAATCAAAGAAGGCGGAATCGCAGAACAGACCGAGCAAGTACTGAAAAACCTTGCCGCAATTCTGGAAGCGGCCGGCACCAATCTCGCCAAGACCGTTAAGGCCGGTGTGTTCCTCAAGGATATGGGTGACTTCCCGGTGATGAACGAGGTTTACGCCCGTCACTTCGCATCCGGCCCGCCACCCGCCCGCAGCACCATCGAAGCCGCGCGCCTGCCCCGGGATGTGCAGGTCGAGATCGACATCATTGCCCTGGCTTGAACCAGCGGGTACTTCGGTGGTGGGTCAGCCCGCAGTTCAGAAGATCGGCTGCAGGAACATCCGGCCATACGCGACGAATGCCATGAGGAGGCCCAGCACGCCGCTCATGATGATGGGCGTGGTCTCGCGGTACTTGGCGTGCACCCCGACGAACACGACGCTCTCGATCGCGAGGATCGTGGCGGCTACCACCGTGAGCGCCGGGTGCCAGTGGAAGGCGGAGGGGACGACAAGTCCGACCGCGCAGACGAGTTCGAGGATGCCGAGGGCCATCCACGCTTCCCGCGGCAACGCACTAAACGACTTGACGTCCCCGCTTATCTTGTCGAACATGAAGCCCTTCATGACGCCCGACGCTACGTACAGGAGCGCCGCGAGGACCTGCAGGACCCACAACATGATGTTCATCTTGTGCCTCCGGGAAAACCTTGAATCCGCGCTACAAGGCAATTTACATCAGTGGCCAACCTAGGTCGAGGAGAGTTAATCGGCCGGATTCAATCGATGATAATTTGGGTGGGCTACTTTGGGTCGGCGGGAGCTTGGCGGGCGTTCGCGTGTGGATTTTAGCGACGTAGTTGCCCTGTCGGAGTCATACGAGCGGCTGGGAGAAAGTGCGGCGTGAAAGTCCGAAGATACTTAACAAGCGCGGCAGTTGTCGTTTTCATTTTTTTAGTTGCAACTGAGATTAATCTTTTTCATCATGGAAGGTGCTCCGACTGTTTTGGCCCTTACGGTTTCCCGTTCACTTTCTGGCACGACGGCGGATTTGCTGGCGGGGAGGGGTTTGAGTGGGGAGGCCTATTCGAGGATATTCTCGTAATGATTGCTGTCACGCCACTTATCGCCTGGATTCGTGGCGAAAAACCAATGAAGCCCACTACCGTAATTCGGTAACGGTGCAGTTTAGAAATTTAATGCTTCCAAGGCAGGCCACGTTCTGGGCCCCTAAGCCAGAGGGCAAAAGCCACTAGAGAGCCCATGATCAGAATGATTCCGACAATGGCCCATCCGATCTGGATTAATTCCTGCTTGAGCAAGTCCCGCTGGCTGAGATTCTCCCTCAGTCTTTTCGCACGAAAATACTTTAGCCACCAAATTAACTCTATCATTCGGCTACCTTCATGCCGCTGCCTCAGCTACTTTGTTACCCAATAGTGTCACTAATTCTTCCTATTCCCAAACGTGGTCTGTTAGTCCAGCTTCCATTGCCGGGGAAACTGCACCACTACCGGTAATTCCGCAGCCTTGCCCACCACGGTAAACTCAGGTAAAATCAAGACTTAAACCACGCCTCGTATCTCCCGCCGGTTTAGATCATCTTTGGAGTTTTTATGGCACAAGTCTGCGATGTATGCGGCAAGAAGCCGCTGTTTGGAAATAAGGTGAGCCACGCCAACAACGTGAGCCGCCGCCGCTGGAACGTCAACCTGCGCCCGGTCAAGGCCCTGGTCAATGGCGCCAGCAAACGCATGCGCGTCTGCACCGGATGCCTGCGCAGCGGAAAAATCGTTAAAAAAGCCTAGCCTGAAAATTTACTGCGGCAGCAGTGACCGTGGCGGGAGTTTGTCTCCGCGGGGCTCGTGGGTGTGGACTTCCGCGACATCCGCATCGGGCGCATCTTCCACGCCGCTGATCACGTCGGCCTCATAGCCCTGGCCTTCTTCCGCCAGCTCTTCCACCGATTCCGAATCGGCGTCGGCAATCGCTGACAGCCCCTGAATGTCGCCTGATTGCCCGCCGGAGTCTGAGCCCAGTTCATCTGATCCCGCACCCTCTGGTCCCAGCTCTTCGATACTCAGGCCTCCCTCGCCCGAAAACGCGTTGCTTCCTGCTCGCCGCTTGCGCATGGTTTCTTCTTTCCTCGAACCTTTTTGTTCTCTTCGGAACAATGTCTTGGAGGTTGGAAGCCCGGCCGCCCAAACCGGGTTGCTTATGCCCGCCGCCGATCAAACGAAAGCTGTCGCACCTGCCGCAACCGGCTTTCGTTGGATATACTTCTCACTTTCCGGAGATGACCCATGCCGCCGAAATACGCCGTCAAGATCGATGCCCGCGATGGCATCGAAGTTTATTCGCTGATCGAGCTGGAGCGCGCCCGCGTCGAGATCGCGCCCGCACTGGGCAACAGTTGTTTCTCCTTTGAGTGCGATCAGCTTGCCGTGCTGGAGCCGGTTTCATGGGACGACTTCCACAACAAGGCCACCAGCTACGGCATTCCCATTCTTTTTCCGTTTGCCAACCGCATTCGCGGCGGTGAATTTGATTTCGGCGGACAGCACTTCAAAGTGGATCCGCCGCGTCACGGGTTCGTGCGCGACAAAGCCTGGAAGGTGACCGGAACCGGCTCCTCTGATGAAGCCGGAGCGTGGCTCACCTCGGTCTTCGACGCGGAAGCGCACAAAGACAAGATACTGAAGCAGTTTCCTTTTCCCTTTCGCGTGGAGGTCACTTACAAGCTGTTCAACGGCCGTCTCTCCATGCAGACCCTGGCCACCAACCAGGGCGCGGCGGAGATGCCATGCAGTTTCGGTATTCATCCGTATTTCCGTCTGCCCGAAAAGGCGCAACTCACCGTACCCGCCAGCCGCCGCTGGGAGACCGTCGATGCTCTCCCCACGGGAAAGCTGCTGCCGGTCGAAGGCCAGTGGGACTTGCGCCACCCCCGCGACCTCGAAGGCCTGCAGTATGACGACATCCTTACCGGCGTGGCCAGCGGCGCGGACCATCTCTGCCAGTGTGTATTGTCCGATTACGGCAGCGGCACCGAGACCGTGGTGGAATTTAACCCTCGGGAATTTCCCGACGTGGTGGTGTACACCACCCCGGCCCCGCGCCGGGCCATTTGCATCGAGCCCAACACCTCTCCCACCGATGCCTTCAACTTGCTGTCACAGGGAAATGAACACGCCGATGTGGTGCGCCTGGCGCCGGGCGAGACCCGGCGATGGATGATCGACTTCTTCACCCGGAAATCCACCGCTTAAGGGAAGCAGCCGGGCGACGGAAACAGCTAGGAGTGCCGCCCCAGCCAGTCCCCCAACCGGATGTCATTCTGACGACCCCCGGCTTTATCGGGGTGAGGAAGAATCCCTACCCTCGGCAAACTCTCAGCTAACCCGATGGTTTATCTCCGCCTAATAATAACCACCTAAGATGATCGTCGTTCGCGGCGCCTGATCCCAAGCGGACGACCGAAAAAACTCACGAGGGAAATATTTGTGGATCTGCAGGGGTCCTTCCTCACCCCGATAAAGCCGGGGGTCGTCAGGATGACGCTGGAGAGGGGGTTGAAGGATAGAACCACTAAGGAAACGTCTAATTGGTGAACGTGTGGCCGGCGTCGAGCAAGACCCGGCGCGCCAGATGTTCATCTTTGGCCTTGATCAGCACGTAATCAGTCTCGTACGTTGACACCGCAAAGATGCTCACATCGGCCAGGCCCAGCGGCGTTAGAACCGCGGTGAGCACTCCAATCGAATCGAGGCTGAACGGCCCTTGCAGGCAGATGCACCGCCAGTCGGGGGAACAATGGGTGGGTTTTTCCGCGGGCAGGACATTCGCCTCGCACACGATGGAAAGCTCGTCCACCGTGCGGGTGATGGCAAAAAAACCGGCTTTGCCCGCCCACTCCGGGAGCCGGGTATCAGCGGAGTAGCGGCATATGGCAAAGACTCCCGGCAAAAATGACAATTTGAGTTGGCTGGTTATAACGCCACCTGGTCCACCATGTGGAGGAACTGTACCTTGTTTTCGGCCGGCAGAAAAGATGCCTCAAAAGAATTGCGCGCCATCTCGCGCAGATGGTCGTCGGTTAAGTCGAACAGGTCCTGCGCCAATTGATATTCCTGGTTGAGCGTCACCCCGAACATCGCCGGATCGTCGGTGTTGATCGTGGTCATCAATCCCTGGTGAAAATATCTTCCCAGCGGATGCTCGCTGCCGGGCGCCAGGCATTGCGTCCTGTAGTTGCTGGTGACGCACATCTCGATCGGGACCTGCCGCTCTGCCAGCACTTCCATCAACTCCGGGTCCTGGCCCGCCGTTAGCCCGTGCCCGATGCGCTCGGCCCCCATATTGAGGGCGCCCCAGATGGATTCGGGCCCGGCATTCTCTCCGGCATGCGCGGTCAGATGCAGCCCATGTCCGAGGGCGTAGGCATAGACATCCTTGAACATCTCCGCCGGGCCCTTGCGTTCATCGCCGCCAATCCCGATGGCGGCCACGTTGCGATCGCGAAATTTTACCGCTTCTTCGGCCACGCGCTGCGCCGGTTCCACGCCGAAGTTGCGCACCGCGTCGAAGATCCACAACAGCGAGACGCCAAAGTCGCGCTCGCCGGCGATGCGCCCGCGCTCCAGGCCTTCGAAGATGGGAGCAAAATCCTGCCCGCGCCAGTGAATCACTCCGACGGAAACATAGACTTCGGCATGCAGAACATTCTGCGCGCGAAGCTGTTCCATCATTTTGTAGGCGATCATCTCGTAATCGATCGGATTGCGCAGGCGCTCGGTCACGGCTTTGAACGCCATCAGAAAGCCGTGAAAATCTTCATATTCATACAGCCGGCGCACCGCGGCTTCGTCGAGGATTTCAGACACCGAGGCGCCGTATCGGTTGGCCTCCCAGGGCAGCGGGGAGTGGTTGCGAAGGCTCAGCTCCGCCAGCGTCGCCGGCGCGACCGTGCCTTCGAGATGAAGATGAAGCTCAGCCTTAGGCAGGGCGCGGATGAAGTGGCTGGGAACCTGAACGCCGGGATTGATTGAAGTGGCGTTCATGTACGCGCCGTCATTCCGACAGCTTCTTAACGGAAAACTCGCTGTGATGGCGGCTGTAAAGAAAATAAATCACCAGACCGATGACCAGCCAGACGAAGAAGCGTATCCAGTTCATGATGGGCAGCCCGGCCATCAGCAGCAGGCAGGTGAGCACGCTCATGACCGGCGCGAAGATGCCGCCGGGAGCGCGGAAGGAACGTGGACGCTCCGGCTGCTTGAACCGCAGGATGAGCACCCCGCCCGCCACCAGGGCGAACGCAAACAGGGTGCCGATGTTGGACAGGTTGGCGAGAGTCCCGATATCGAACATACCGGCGGGCACTCCGACTACGATTCCGGCCACCCAGGTGGCGACGTGCGGAGTGCGAAAGCGTGGGTGCACTCGGCCAAACGCCTTGGGCAGCAGCCCGTCGCGCGACATCGCGAACCACACCCGGGCCTGGCCCAGCTGAAAGACCAGCAGCGAAGAGATCATGCCCATCAGGGCGCCGAACAGCACCCCGGCTCGAACCGCGTTGAGATGCAGGTCACGCAGCGCGGCCACCACCGGGGCGGCGCTATCGAGCTTGTCCCAGCGCACGATGCCGGTGAGCACCACCACCACCGCGATGTATAGGATGGTGCACACCACCAGGGTAGCGATGATGCCGATGGGCAGGTCGCGCTGTGGGTTCTTGGCCTCTTCGGCGGCGGTGGAAACCGAATCGAAGCCGATGTAGGTAAAGAAAATAATGGAACCGCCGGTGAGCACCCCGGCCCATCCGTTGGGAGCAAATGGATGATAGTTGGTGGGCCTGATGTATTCCGCGCCGGCAATGATGAAGGCGAAGATGGCGCCGATCTTGAGCAGCACCATGATGTTGTTGGCCTTGGCGGATTCGCGAATGCCCCTGACCAGCAGGATGGTCAGCGCAATCACCACCAGGAACGCGGGCAGATTGAAACCGAAATGCCAGCCCGGAGGATAAAGGGCCACGCCCATGGCGTCGCTCATGCCTTCGGGCAGGTAGGCCGGCGATGACCAGCGTATGGAAAGAGGAATGTGCAGCAGGTCGAAGAGGTTGACGATGTGCCCGGCAAATCCCACGCCCACCGCCATGTTACTGACCGCGTATTCGAGAATGAGGTCCCAGCCAATGATCCAGGCGATGAGCTCTCCCATGGTGGCGTAGGTATAGGTGTAAGCGCTGCCGGCGATGGGAATCATCGACGCCAGCTCCGCGTAGCACAGCGCGGTGAAGGCGCAGGCGATGGCCACCAGGATGAATGACAGCGCGATGGCGGGGCCCGCGCCCGGACGCCCGAACGTCGCCGAATGGTGAATCAGGTATTCGAGGACGGGCGCGTTCAGGATGGAATCGGTCTGAAATTTCTCGCCGCTGATCGCCGTGCCGATGACGGTGAATATCCCGGAGCCGATGACCGCGCCGATTCCCAGCGAAGTAAGCGCCACCGGACCGAGCGTCTTTTTGAGACGCGTCTCCGGCCGCTCGGAATCGGAGATGAGCTTGTCGATGGACTTGGTGGCAAAAAGTTGACTGGACATGATGTTGAAATAGCTCCAGCACCGCAAAATTCAGGGGACTGGTCAAACCTTGACTTGAACCAATCCCCGATTTCTCTGCCGGCCCCTGGCTAATTAACGCTTGCTCGATCCGCGAGCCAGTTTCTTCACTTTTCGCTTCATCGAGCCGCGGGGAGTGGTGCGCTTGGCCTTGGGTGCTGTCTTCTTGCGGGCCGCGCGTTTCTTTTCCTTGCGCTCGTCTTTGGTCAGGCTTTTGGTGTTTGCCATGTTCTCTCTTTCATAAACTCTGATTGGCCGGCCGTGCGGCTAGCACTTTTCCAGTTGCGCGTACTTTTCCATCAATTTTTTCAGACCGACACTCGGGAATTGTACCGTAATCTTCGCGGTTTCTCCTTCACCCTCGCGCTTGTAAACCGTTCCGCGACCGTATTTCGGATGCCGCACCTCCTGCCCTGGCCGCCACCCGGTCTTGCCGGTGGGTTCGGCTACAGGCACTTTAGGACGCTTGAATTTCTTGCCGCGCGAGGCAAAGAAATCCGCAATCGCATCCATGCTGTTGATGCCCGCGCCGGTCTTGCCGGTCCCCGCTCCGGCCAACGACCGTCCTCCCGCTTGCCGTCGCTGGTAGGCCGGCGATCCCGCGCTGGTGCTCTGGTCCTCATCTTCGTATTGGTAATGGGTTTCGCCAAAATCCGCGGCATTGCCGGGTGAGACCGGCAGCGGCGTCCGGCGGAACCCGGGGCGCGGAGCGGCGGAATTGGCCGAATCCCCGAGATCTTCCAGCAGGTGCGGCGGCACCTCTTCGAGAAATCGTGAGGGAATGCCGGCCTGCGGCATGTCGCCGCCGTAGCGCCGGCGGTAGCCCGCATTGGTCATGATCAAGGTGTTCATGGCGCGGGTCATGCCCACGTAGCACAGGCGGCGCTCCTCTTCAAGCTGGTCGGGGAAATTAAAGGTGCGCGAGTGCGGCATCAGCCCTTCTTCCATGCCCACCAGGAACACCAGGGGAAACTCCAGCCCTTTGGCGGCGTGCAGGGTCATCAGCGAAATCTGCACCGCCGATTTGAATTGATCGTTGGCGTTGACCAGCGCCGCGTGGTCAAGAAATTCGCCCAGCGTCTCTTCGCGCTCGCGCGCTTCCTGGGCGGCGTTGCCCAGCTCCTGCAGGTTCTCGATGCGGGCCATCGCTTCCGGCGTCTCTTCCGCCTCCAGGCGCTTGATGTAGCCGGTGCGGTCGATGATGAATTTCAGCAGCTGGGCAATGCTGGCCGGGTCGCCCGGCGCGGCGAACCCCGGTGTGGCCGCCGCCGTCTTCGCCGCCGGTTCCTCGTGGACTTCGGGCTCGCCATCGGCCGCGAAGGGCGAGAAATCGAAGCTGGTATCGAAGTCGTCGTTGCCTGCGCCGTTTTCGCTGGCCCCGGTGGCGAAAGATGCATCCGCGAAATAGGACGGCGCCTGCGGCCCAGCGGTGCCCTGCAGCCGCGCGGCAAATTTTCCCTCCATCATGGCGTGCGCGTCGAGAATGATTTCCGCGAAGTTCTGCATGGCCGCCACCGCGCGCTGCGGCGCCAGCTTGTTTTTCACCACGTCCAGCAGCACCCGCCAGATAGACGTTCCCGTTTCCAGCGCCAGGCGCTCCAGCAGCTCCAGGGAGGAATCGCCGATGCCGCGCGGCGGGTTATTGATGATGCGCAGCAGGGCGGTGGAATCGTCGAGGTTGTGGATCAGCCGCAGGTACGACAGCATGTCTTTGACTTCGGTACGCTCGTAAAACGAAAAGCCGCCGATCACCTGGTAATCAAACTGGTAGCGGCGCAGCGCCTCCTCGAACAACCTCGATTGCGAGTTGGTGCGGTACAGAATGGCCACGCTGGGTTCCCGGTTTTCGCGCTGCTCGGCGCGCACGTAGCGTCGAATGGCGTCGGCCACGAACACCGCTTCATCATCGCCATCGGGCGCGCGGTAGAAGCCGATGAGTTTCTCGTCTTCGCGTTCCGTCCACAGCACCTTGCCCTTGCGCTGTACGTTGTGGGCCACCACCGAGGACGCCGCCTGCAGAATCGCTTTGGTGGAGCGGTAATTCTGCTCCAGGCGAATCACTTTAGTTTCGGGAAAATCGGTCTCGAATTCCAGGATGTTGCGGATCTCGGCGCCGCGCCAGGAGTAGATTGACTGGTCCTCATCGCCCACCACACAGATGTTGTGCTCGGACCCCGCCAGTTGAAGCATGAGCTCGTATTGCGGCCGATTGGTGTCCTGGTACTCATCGATGAGGATGTAGCCAAACCTCTGGTTGTAATATTCGCGGACCTCGGAAAACGATTTCATCAGCCGCAGCGATTCCAGCAGCAGGTCATCGAAATCTAGGGCATTGGATTTGCGCAGCTCCTTCTGGTAGAGCGCGAACACCTGCGCCACCTTCTCGCTGTCGGGAGTGCGCGAGTTGAGATACACATCCTGCGCGTCCAGCATCTGGTTTTTGGCCCAGGAGATGCGCGAAAGCACGCTGCGCGGGGTCAGCGACTTGTCGTCGAGCTGCAATTGCTTGAGGCTGCGCTTCACCAGTTGCAACTGGTCCGATTCGTCGTACACGGTGAAGTTTCGGGTGTAGTCCGGCAAGCCCGCGATGTTCAGCCGCTCGATGTCGCGCCGCAACACCCGCAGGCAGAATGCATGGAACGTCGAAATCATGGGACGCGCCAGGCTGCGGAGTCCCGCCAGCGCCTCCACCCGCTCCCCCATCTGCTGCGCCGCCTTGTTGGTGAACGTGACCGCCAGGATCGAGTCGGGCGAGATCCCGCAATTTTCCATCAGGTGCACGATGCGATAAGTGATCACCCGAGTCTTGCCGCTGCCCGCGCCCGCCAGAATCAGCAGGGGCCCGTGAATGGTTTCCACGGCCTCGCGCTGTTGGGGATTGAGTTGGTCGAGAAGTTCCACGGGCGAATCTTTCTGGGCTGGAGCTGCTGATGCAATCAAGGCCGGATGACCAGGTTTCGTCCCGGTCACAAGCAACGGTCCTGCTTCTATTTATTTTACGCTGGGATGCCCGGAGAGACCGGGGTCCTCTTCGCCAGCCGCATGGGCAGCCTGGCACTCGGCGCACGGGCAGAGGTAGCGCAGGTATTCCCAGGAATAAATGCCATGCTCGTGGCCGTCGTTCCAGGTAAAGCTGATGGCGTAGTTGCCGACCGGCTTGGCTTCTTTGGCGCGCGCCGGCTCCTTGAACATAGGCAGCGCCCCGGGCTTAGGCACAGGTGGGCTGCCGGGCTTGTGTCCGGCGGGGCGTTCTTCATTACACAACGCGCAGGGGCAGGCGTTGCGCAGGTAAGGGAATGGATAATTGCTGTGATGCCCATCCTGCCAGGTGATCTCCATGCCGGCCCCGCTGGAAACGTGGACATCGACGGACTTGGGATCAGTGCGAGAGGCCATAATTTAATGCCGCTCCACATGCTGCAGGTGCATGGTGAGCGTGCCCCAGGAGAGGCGGGCGCGGATCTGCACCGGCATGTGCGCGGCATCGTCGGAATACCACAACCACAGCTTGCCTTTTTCCCGCAGCGGCCCGCTTTCCGCCTCGGGCTGCACCCGCACGGTCTTGAATGTGCCCGCCGGGGTCTTGACGGTTTCCCGGGCTTCGACGTGCACTTTGACCCCAACCGTATGCTCGCCGTCATTCATGGGGAATGAATAGGTGGCGTTGGGCGTCAGGGAGCGTGAAGCCACGAAGTACACAGCCGAAAGAATTCCGCTGACGCACGGAGGAATCAGGCTCTCGACATGTTTACTGGTGCCGAGACGCAGATTTTTTTCGTCGAGCACGTTTTTGCCGCGCCCATAGTCGAAGCGGATCTCGGTATTGACCCGGCGAAACCCTTCTTCCACCTGCTTGCTGATCTGGCGCGAGCAGAACGAATTGGAATCGAAGAAGGATTCAAAGCGGTCGTGCACCCGGTACAAAACTCCCACTACGCCGTTGGAGTCGGCGGTCCCCAGGATGCGCTGTTCCGCTCCGGCGGCCCCGATTTCGAGGGTGGCGCTGCCCGCTTTCACCAGCCGCCAATCCACGTCGTAATAAAAAGTCTGCCCATCGGGCAAGCGATAGTTGGCCGCCCGGTCGCCGGCAGGGCCTAGCGCCGCTGTTCCGTTCGCGGCCACCGGCTCAACCGCTGCCGGACCTGCCGGGGCCGGAGTCAGCGTCCGCGCCGGCTTGCTCACACCCGGGCGCACGGCGTTCCTGGGCTGGGATGCTCCCTGGCCCATTGCCGCCATCCCGAACGCAAAGGTAAATACCAGCAAAGCCGCCAGGTTACCCGTCCACTGGTTGCGGGCTTTTGATCGCGCACAGGCAGGGCGCAAGGCGCTGAATTTCAACGTCTGTTGAATTTGGGGGATGAGGGCAAGCAACGAATGAGCGCTTTTTAGATTGGAATTAGAATCCAACATGCTTCCGATGCCACAGAATTTTCAAAACCAGCGCCAGCATCATGGCAACAGCGCCTATAAGAGCATTGTACTCGCGATGGCGCAGGTAGAGTTCGCGGGAGAAGCGGCCGGCAGGCGTGATCCCCTCCCCGGCGTCGGGCGTGGCGCGAAATTTCGGCAGCAACACCGGCACCTGGTGGGAATAATCGCTGTAACCGGGGAAGTGCGCGCGCAGATAAGCTTCCTCTCCCTTGATGACCGGCAGGTAGATGGCGGAGAACATCACGATCACGCCAACCCATACCCAGACGTTCAACGCCGCCACCGCAAAGCCGACGGCAATGATGATTGAGCCCAGGTACAAAGGATTGCGGGTATAGGCATACGGCCCGCGGGTGGCCAGCTTCATATTTTTCTGCAAGTGTCCGGAGGCCAGGGCGCGAAGCCATACTCCGGCGAAACTGACGACCGCGCCCGCGGCCAGGGACGCCCACAGCGGCTGCGCCAGCCATAGATAGATCCCGCCGAAAATAAATCCGGCGGGCACCCTGATGCGGCGGGCGACCAGAGACCAGGTCAATTTCGGGCCGGATTTTTCGGGTTCACTCATGTTTGCGTCATTGAACGCGCCGGCCCGGCCAGTATTTGCCGCGCCGCCGAAATCACCTCCGCCGGAGTGATGGCCATTAGCCCGCCATCGGGCTGCGCATGGTGCGCATAACTGGTGACGCTGAGCGCCGAGCGCAGGGTCAAGGTTCGCGCTCCCAGTGGCCCATTGCGAGCCGGGTCGGTGGGGCCGAAAAGCGCCACCACTGGAACCCCGAGGGCGTCCGCCAGATGCAGTGGGCCGGTGTCGCCGCCGATAAAAACCCGGGCCCTGCGGGTGAGAGCCATTAACTGGGCGAGCGAACACGCTACGGGATGAGCGGCGCCGGCGCTCGCTTGCTGGGCGGCCGCGGCCAAGGGTTCTTCGCCGGGTCCGGTGGTGAGCAGCGTCCGCAATCCGTGTGCGGCCAGCGCCGCGGCCACAGCGCCATAGCGCTCGGCGGGCCAGCGCTTGGCCGCCCATCCCGCTCCCGGGGAAACCAGCGCGAAGCTGGCTATGCCCAGCCGCGCCAGCTCCTCATCGCACCAGCGCTCGGCGGCGGGATCGTGGGGAAACAAAACCGGCTCGGCGCCGCGCCGCAACTCGCGTTCCGCCACCGCGCCCGCCAATTCCAGGCCACGCTCGATCACGTGCACCGCCTTTTGCGGAACTGGGTGGGTGTACATCATGGCTGCGGGGGCTTCCCACGGCCGCGCCGCGCCGATGCAACGTGTTGCTCCGCTGAGCCGGCCCATGATCGCCGATTTAATCGAGCCTTGCAGGTCCAGCGCCACCTGATATCGGCCGCGGCGTACTCCCTGAATTTCGCTGCGCATGCGCGACCAGCTCGCTATTGTCTGCGCGGGAATATTCCATCCTTTTCGCCACGCCTTGCTGTTGATGGAATGTACGGAATCCACCAGCGGCTGCGCGAGGGAACGGCCGCCCGTTTCCACACCTTGCGCGCGCAGCAAATCAACCCAGGGTTCTTCGACCACCCAACCGATGTCGGCTTCGGGCAGCGCGGCGCGCAGGGCGATCACCGCGGGCATGGCGTGGATGATGTCTCCCATGGACCCCAGCCGGACGATCAGGATGCGTTCCATCTTTTGATCACCCCGCTGCTGGAGTGGTCTTTGGGATCTCCAACGATTCTGACTTCTCCGCCGCAGGCGATCACCACCGCGCGTTCGGGCACGGTTTCCGCGGTGTAGTCGGTGCCCTTGGCGTGGAAATCAGGCCGCGCCTCCCGCACCAGCGCCGACGCGTCGGCCTCATCGAAGATCACCACCGCATCGACGCAGGCCAGCGCCGCCAGTACCTCGGCGCGCTCCGCGGCCGGCGTGCGCGGGCGTCCTTCACCCTTCAGCGCGCGCACCGTGGCATCAGCATTCACCGCCACCAGCAGGCGGCCGCCCAGTTCTTTCGCCGCCTGCAGGTAGCGAACGTGCCCGACATGCAGTACATCGAAACATCCGTTGGCCAGAATGACGCGATGGCCCTCGCGCCGCCATTGCGCCGCAGTCTCCGCCACGGCGGCGCGTGCGAGGATCTTCACGGAGTGATTGCCCGCGGATTTCACCGCAGGCCGTGTTCCAAATTTAGAATGGCGCTAATCGGCATTGACCGCATCGACGAGTTCCTGCTGGCTGACGGTGGCGGTGCCGCTCTTCATCACCACGATTCCGCCCGCATAGTTGGCCAGGCGCGCGGCCGATTCGGCCCTCGCTCCGGTGGCCAGCGCCGCCGTGAATGTGGCAATCACCGTGTCCCCGGCGCCGGTCACGTCGATTGCCTGGTCGGAGCCATGCACCGGGATATCAACCGGCGCCGATCCGCGCGCGAACGCGGTCAAGCCGTGTCTCCCGCGGGTGATCAGCAGCGACTGCAATTTCATCTTCTGCATCAGCGTCTTGCCCGCCTGCAACAGCAGCTCCGGGTCGTCGCCGATCTTGATGCCCAGCGCGGCTTCCACTTCCATCTGGTTTGGCGTGGCGCCGCTGACCCCGCCATACTCCAGCATGCGATAGCGCGAATCCAACATCACCGGAACGCTGTTGACGGCGCCCCGGGCGCGAATGGAGGTGAGGATCGCGGGGGTCACCGTGCCGTAGCCGTAATCGGAAACCAGCAGCGCGTCCGAAGCGCGGGCATATTCCCTCACCGCTTCGATGATGAGGCGCTCGGCATGGGCATCGGGCAAAGTCTCGGGTTCGCGATCGATGCGGACCACCTGCTGCCGCTGGGAATGCGACGTCCCCGCCAGGATGCGGGTCTTCGTGACCGTGTTATAGCCGCGAATTTTCAGGATGCCGCTGCTGGCGACGTGTTTCTGGCGAAACGCTTTCAAGACCAGGCGCCCCGGTTCATCGTCGCCCACGACGCCCACCGGGAGCACGTTCACTCCCAGCGACGCCAGGTTGAGGACGGCGTTGGCCGCGCTGCCCGGCTGGGTGGTGCGCTCGCGGTATTTCAATATCAAAACCGGAGCCTCGCGGGACACCCGCATGATCTCTCCATACACAAACTCATCGGCAACCATGTCCCCCACCACGGTCACGCTGACCCGATCAAAGGACTCGATAATGTGCAGCAGCCGCGTCTTAGGATCGACCGCAGTTGTTCTTTTTGCCATTGGCTGTTCCTCTCTCCGGCAGTTTCACTTCTTCACTGCTTCCGCAGGCAAACGTCCTGACGCCAAACCTGGTTCAGCGAAATTGTCTCATGAGCGATGATGATGCGGTCTAACCATGGCTTCGCGTCCGGTCGCGGTCGGCCAGGGTCTGTAACAGCAGGTTGAGCGCGTCTTCGGCGCCCGCCAGCTCCATCTTTACCGGAACCACGCATACCGGTTCGAGCGCGGCCAGATAGCCGCCCAGGTTGATCGCATCTTTTTCGGTGGTGATGAAACCGGCGGCGGCGCTGCGCTGG
>JBBQWT010000020.1:0-57081 GCA_038210375.1 Terriglobales bacterium
CGGTGAAGCTGAAGACCAGCAGCGGGGAGCGGCTGGCTAAAGGCTCGGTGCTGCACGGCCACCTGCCGCGGCTGCTGGCGCTCGACGATATCGACATCGAAGTGCCGCTGGAGCGCGATCTGCTGTACCTGCGCAACCGCGATGTGCCCGGCGTGATCGGCCGCATCGGCACCATTCTCGGACAGCACCAGGTTAACATCGCCAACTTTTCTCTGGGCCGCAGCCATCGGGACGATGCGCGTGACATCGAAGCCATCGCCGTGGTGCAAGTGGATAGTCCTGTGCCCGAGGCCGCGGTCAAGGAGTTGCGGACCATCGAAGCGGTGACCGCCGTGAAAGCCATGCGCTTGTGAATATGCGCGATGGCGAGGAACTGGAGCAGCCAAAAATTTACAATCTCATTACCCCGCGGACGCCACGGTTTCTCACCCCGGTGACTATAATTACGGCCAAGTGAAAACTGAAGTCCATGCTGCGTGTTCGCACGACTGTCCTGACGCCTGTTCGGTTTTAATCACGGTCGAAGACGGCCGCGCCACGAAAATTCAGGGCGATCCTCATCACCCGGTGACCCGCGGATTTCTCTGCGCCAAGGTGACCAAGTACCTGGATCGCGTCTATTCGCCTGACCGCGTTCTTTATCCCATGCGGCGTACTGCCGCCAAGGGGCCGGTCGCCGGCGATCCGCTTAAAAATTTCCAGCGCATTTCGTGGGACGAAGCTCTCGACGAGATCGCCGCGCGCTTTCGAATCATCTCCGAAGAGTGCGGACCCGAGGCGATTCTGCCGTACTCCTACGCCGGCACCACCGGGACCCTGGGCTTTGGCTCGATGGACCGCCGGTTCTTCCACCGGCTCGGCGCCTCCCAACTCAATCGCACCATCTGCGCCAGCGCGGGCGGCGACGCGCTGCTGACGGTTTACGGCGAAAAAGCGGGTACCGAGCCCGAGCAGTTCAGCCATTCCCGCACCATCATCGCCTGGGGCGCCAACATTCTTGGGACCAACGTTCACCTGTGGCCGTTCATCGAAGAAGCGCGCCAGAAGGGTGGACGGCTGGTGGTCATTGATCCTTACCAGACGCGCACCGCGCGCGCCGCCGACTGGTACATCCCCATCAATCCGGGCACCGACGTGGCCCTGGCGCTGGGAATGATGCACGTCATCATCGGGGAAAATCTTTACGACGCCGATTACGTCGCGAAATATACCGAGGGGTTTGAGGAGCTGCGCTCGCGGGCGTTGGAATATCCGCCGCAAATGGTTTCGCAGATCACCGGGGTCCCCGCCGATGACATTGTGAGGCTTGCCCGCGAATATGCTTCGGCGCGGCCCGCGGTCATCCGCGTAAATTACGGGGTGCAGCGCGCCGAAAATGGCGGGATGGCGGTGCGCGCCATCGCCATGCTGCCCTGCATCACCGGCTCCTGGAAAGAAGTGGGCGGCGGGCTGCAGCTTTCCACCAGCGGCGCTTTCAAGCTCAACGAAGCCGCGCTGGAGAGGCCCGAGCTGATGTATGCGAGCCCGCTGGGACGGGCGGCGCGCGTGGTCAACATGAGCCAGTTGGGCGAAGCGCTGACCAAGCTCGATGGCCCGCCGGTGCAGGCGGTTTTTGTGTACAACTGCAACCCGCTCGCCATCGCGCCCAACCAGGCCGATGTGATACGCGGATTCCTTCGTCCTGACCTGTTCACGGTGGTGCACGAACTATTCTTTACCGATAGCACCGACTATGCCGACCTGGTGCTGCCCGCCACTACGTTTTTCGAGCATAAAGAGCTGCAAAAAGCCTACGGACATTACTTCCTGCAAATGTCGGACCAGGCCATCGCCCCGCTGGGCGAGTGCCGCTCCAATCCCGAAGTGTTCCAGCAGTTGGCCCTGCGAATGGGCTTCACTGAAGACTGCTTCCGCGACAGCGTGGATGACCTCATCGACCAGGCGCTCGATACCGAAAATCAAAGGGTCAAGGGGATTACGCGCGCGCAGCTTGAAAGAGAAGGTTCGGTGCGCCTGCAAATCGGCGAACAGCCGTTTCTGCCTTACCAGCTGGGGAACTTCAAGACGCCCAGCGGCAAGGCGCGTCTCTACAACTCTGATCTGATTGCCCAGGGACTCGACCCGGTGGCCTGCTTTGTCGCGCCCGTGGAGTCGCGGCATTCGGGAAGAGCTAAAAAGTACCCGCTGGAATTTCTAGGCCGCAAGGCTGACAACTACTTGAACTCGAGCTTCGCCAACCTGCCATCCATACAAAAAATGGAGGAGCCGGCATTGCTGGAAATCAGCACGGCCGACGCCGCATCGCGCGGCATCGCCGATGGAGATGGGGTGCGTATCTTTAACGATCGCGGCGAGATCGACCTGGTGGCGAAGGTGGATGGAGTCGTCCGGCCAGGCGTGGTGGCGGCGGTGCTGAACTGGGCGAAGTTGTCCGCACGCGGGAAAAACGTGAATATGCTCACTTCCGAACGATTGACCGATATCGGCGCCGGGGCCACTTTCTATTCGTGCCTGGTCGAAGTGGAGGCAATTGCAAAAAAATCCAGCGTAAGCCCTTTACCATCATCATAAGGGCGTAAATCGTGCTCGTACCTCAGGCGTCCAACATGGCGTCAGGCGCCGCACTCCCGTATAATTTCTCTTTCCATCCATCTTTACTTGAGGGTCTGGTTATCTTTAGCTCTGAGATCGACAGTTATAGGCTGACGCCCCGGCGCAAGATGATCGTGGGCAGGATATTGGCCCTTTTGCTGGCGATGGCCGGGCTGGTTCTCAGCGCCGCCGCCCAGCAGCAGCTCATCCAGGAAATCGTAATCCACGGCAACCGGCGCATCCCCGCGGAAACCATCCGCGCGCGAATTTTTTCCCGGCCCGGCGACGTGTATGACGAGTCGTCACTGCAGCGCGATTTCGCGTCTCTCTGGAACACCGGGTATTTTGAGGACCTGCGTATCGAGCGTGAAGAGGCCCCCAAGGGATTCCGCATTCACGTCTATGTGAAAGAGAAGCCGACCATTCGTACCCTGGATTATAAGAACCTCAACGCCATTTCCCAGAGCGACGTGCTGGAGCGGTTCAAGAAGGCCAAAGTCGGCCTGAGCGTGGAAAGCCAGTACGACCCCACCAAGATAAAAAGGGCTGAAGTTGTTCTCAAAGATCTGCTGGCCGAACATGGCCACCAGTTCGCCACCATCCGCACCGAGGTCCGCCCCATTCCTCCGGCGGCGGTGGGCGTCACCTTCGTGGTGAAAGAAGGGCCCAAGGTGAAGGTGGGAAAGATCAAGTTCGAAGGCAACAAGAAATTGTCGGCCACCGAGCTGCGCGCGTCGATGAAGAACCTGAAGCCCTATGGAGTGCCGCGGTCGATCTTTCTGGAGAACCTGATCGCCAAGACCTACGACGCCAGCAAGTTGAATGAAGATGCGGAGCGCGTGCGCGACGCCTACCAGCAGAAGGGCTACTTCAAGGCCCTGGTAGCCGATCCCAAGACGGAAATTCGTAACACCGGGTCGGGCCTGCTGCGGGTGCCCTTTAAAAAAGGGGCCTCGGGAAAGGCCGTGGATATCACCATCCCTATTGAAGAGGGCGCGCGGTTCAAGCTGGGCGGCGTGACCTTCACCGGCGGCAAGGCGGTGACCAACCAGAAAGCCTTGCGCGGCCTGTTTCCCATGAAGGACGGGGACTGGGTGAACGTGGCCAGCATTCGCAAAGGGCTCGACAACCTACGCAAGGCCTATGGCGAGCTGGGCTACATTAATTTCACTCCCGTTCCCGATACCCAGATCGATGATGAAAAGAAAATCATTAACGTCAAGATCGACCTCGACGAGGGCAAGCCGTACTTCGTGCGGCGCATCGAATTTACCGGCAACACGACGACCCGCGACAAGGTCATTCGCCGCGAGCTGGCGCTCGAAGAAGGCAACGTTTACAACAGCCGCCTGTGGGAATTCAGCCTGCTGCGTTTGAACCAGCTCGGCTATTTCGAGGCACTGAAGCCGGAGCAGGATTCTGAGATCAAGCAGAACAATAAAGAAGCCACGGTTGACATCAACCTCAAGGTCAAGGAAAAGGGCAAAAACAGCATCGGGTTGACCGGCGGAGTCAGCGGGCAGGCGGGCGCGTTTGTCGGCATCAACTACGAGACCAACAACTTCCTCGGCCTGGGCGAAACCTTGAGCGTGGTCGCCAACGTTGGCAATCTTTCACGCAACATCAGCTTTGGCTTTACCCAACCTTATCTCTTCGACCGCCCGCTGCAGTTTGGTTTCACCGTATTTAACAGCAAGATCGATTACAACCAGGCCAAAAACTTCGCTTTGCAATCCGGTAGCCAGCTCAACCTGCCGCAGAACGTCCTCGACACCTTGCAGAACTTCAACCAGTCCAGCACCGGGTTTACCACCAGTCTTTCCTACCCGTTGCGCCGCTCGTTGAAGCGCGTGGGCATCACTTACTCCCTCGATCGCACGTCGGTTCAGACGTTCAGCCAGGCATCGACTGATTACTTCAGCTTTCTGGCTTTCCGCCAGATATCCGGGCCGAACGCGCTGCAGGGCATCATCACCAGCAAGCTGATTCCTAATTTCTCGGTGAGCACCATCGATAGTCCTAACCGCCCGCATCGCGGCCGAAGCCTGTTTTTCGGTGGGGAAGTTTCGGGAATCGGCGGGAACGTAAGCTACTTCCGTCCCATTGCCGAGTACAAGCAATTCTTTCCCGTGAACAAAGGGCGCAACACCCTCGGAGTCCGCTTCCAGGGAACGTTCGTGACCGGCTTCGCGGGCCGCGCCGCGCCGCCCTTCGAGCGCTTCTACATCGGCGGTGACAACGATCTTCGCGGCTTTGACCAGCGCTTCATCACGCCCTACGCGTACCTGCCGGATAAGTTTGACTTCCCGCTGACCAACCCCGACGGCAGCCCCGTGCCTAAAGATCCGTCAAACCCGCGGCGCGGGAACCTTACGGTTCCCATCCCCATCCAGCGCATCGTGGCCACGGGCGGCGATACCAGCATGATCTCCAACGTGGAATACCGTATCCCCATCGTGGGACCGGTGACCCTGGCGGCCTTTACCGATTTCGGCATGGACTTTATTGCTCGCCAGTCGCAATTGAAAATTACCAATACCCAGTTGGCGACTCTGAACTCCACGGCGTTTGGCTGCATTGGGATTGACGCGGCCTTCAACTGCATTTCCGGCGGCGGGCCAGTGAGGTTCGGTTCCACTCTGCGGCCCATTCCGGGCACGAACTACACCCCGCGCATGTCGTCAGGGCTGGAGCTGCAGGTGATTCTGCCGGTGGTCAATGCGCCATTCCGTGTTTATTACGCTTATAACCCGCTCACGCTGAATACCGTGTCCAACACGCCCAACCAGATCACCCGCGCCATGTTCCCGGCGGGCGGCGCCGGAGATTTCAGCTTCCAGTCGGCGCTTTCGACTTTCGCCCCGCAAAACATTTTGAAGGAACCCAGGAAGACCTTCCGGTTCACCGTAAGCACGACCTTCTAGGCGCGCGCGGCCGCGCCGGCGCCGCAGTGAAAAGCGGCGGCGCGAGATATCAGCCGGTACCCGGCCGTCCTCTACTTCCATCAGCCCGGCCTGACCACCCGCCTACTTTTTCTTGGGTTTCTTTTTTTCGGGCCGCTGTGCGTTTTTATTTCCCATGCTCACATCATGCCACAGAGCGCGTCCAAATTACATGCCGGCCCATGAACACGCACCGGCTGGCGTTGACGTTTGATGAGGCCCGTCTCTATAATCGGAGCATCCCTGAGAGCAGGCGTTTCGAGTTTTTGCCACTCAGCGCTTGCAGCTTGATGGCCTTCCGGTACCAGCGGAGCGTCCCCAAAGGTTATGCGTTCGCAGGAGATTTACGCTTGGCCGCGGCCAATTTACATCCTTTGACCGGGCCTGGCCCGTACTTGATAGAAGTGCACCCCAAGTTTTTTAAGGAGCTTAACCCACGATGATACGCAAGATATCCCTTATGCTGGCCGCGGCGTTAGCCGTCTCTGCCAGCGCATTCGCCCAAGCCCCATCCTCAGCACCCACCAAAATCGGCGTGATTGCCATTCAACTCGCCATCGTGAATACCACTGAAGGCAAGCGTGATTTCGATGCCCTTGAAAAGAAGTTCGAACCCAAGCGCCAGGAAATCAACCGCGGCACCGAAGAGCTGGATAGCTTGAAAAAACAGCTCAATGCTTCGGGGGATAAACTCAGCGAGGAAGAACGTGCGACCCGCCTGCGCGCCATCGAAACCAAACAGAAAACCCTGCAACGCACCGTGGAAGATGCCCAGAATGACTTCCAGGGACAGCAGAACGAAATGGCACAGCGGGTCGGCGGCAAGCTGCTCGATGTGCTCGACAAGTATGCGCGCGCCAACGGCTACTCGGTGATTCTCGACATCTCCAGCCAGCAGAGCCCGGTTCTGTGGGCGGGAGAAACCGTCAACATCACCCAGCAGATCGTGGACGCCTATAACGCCACCGGTGGCGTTGCTCCAGCACGCCCAGCCGGAGGTGCAGCCGTGCCCAAAAAACCAGCTGCGACTACCCCCAAGAAGTAGACTTGTTTCAGCAGTCGTATAGAGAAGCCCGCTAATTTGGCGGGCTTTTTTATTGCGGAAATATTGCACTACGCGGCTCGCCAAGGCTCTGGAAGCGGTCGAAGCCTGTTGATAGCATGAAAATCTTTTATCGCCAAATTAATTACTTTATTCTCCGCCGCCGTTAAAGTAATTGTTGCAGGCCTGTTTTTTCGCATCAATCCATCACTCCTCTGATGGCCAGGCCAGTTCATATCGGAGAATCCCAATGGTTTCCAGCGCCTTGTCCCAAGACCGTATTCTGGATACGCACGACAGTGACCTGACCACCCGCTTCAACCAGGTTCGGGCGCAGACCGAAGAGCTGTGTGCCACCCTGAACCCGGAAGATCAGATGGTGCAGTCCATGGCGGACGCCAGCCCTACCAAATGGCATCTGGCGCACACCACCTGGTTTTACGAGACTTTTATCCTCGAACCCAACGTTGCCGGCTACCGCGCCTTCGACCCCCGATTTCGCGTCCTATTCAATTCCTATTACAACGCCGTGGGAGATAAGCCCCTGCGATCGGTGCGCGGCGCGTTCTCGCGTCCTACGCTGGACGAGGTCCACGGCTACCGCCGTCATGTGAATGAGGCTATGAACCGGCTGCTGGCTGCTAACGGCGATTCTGCCGTGCGGTCGCTGGCGGTGCTGGGCCTGAACCACGAGCAACAGCATCAGGAACTGATCATTACCGACATCAAGCACGCGCTGTGGACCAACCCCATTCGGCCCGCCTACCGCCCGTCACCGCCACCGGCCGAGCCGCATCGTGCCGCGCCTCAGACCTTGGCGTGGTTCGCATGGGAGGATGGCCTTTATCCCATCGGCGCCGATAGCGGTGAAGACTTCACCTTTGATAACGAAGGCCCGCGGCACCAGGTGTACGTGCAGGAATTTTCTCTGGGTTCGCGCCCCATCACCAACCGTGAATATCTCAACTTCATCGAAGATGGCGGGTACCGGCGCCCTGAACTCTGGCTCTCCGACGGGTGGGAGACAGTGCAGACCAATCGCTGGAGTGCGCCGCTTTACTGGGAACAGGACCAGGACGGATGGCGATTGATGACCAGTGGCGGCATGCATCCACTGCAATTGGATGGGCCGGTCTGCCACGTGAGTTTTTACGAGGCCGACGCCTATGCGCGCTGGGCGGGCGCGCGATTGCCCACCGAAGCGGAGTGGGAGGTCGCCGCCACTGACGCCAAGGTCGAAGGCAATCTGCTGGAATCGGGAAATTTCCATCCCGTGCCTGCCCGGGGCTCTGATGGCCGCGCGCCGCAGCAGTTATTTGGCGACGTGTGGGAATGGACGGCCAGCCCGTACAGCGCCTATCCCGGATACCAGCCGGTCAAAGGGGCTCTGGGCGAATACAACAGCAAATTTATGTGCAACCAGATGGTGCTGCGAGGCGGCTCGTGCGCCACCCCGCGATCGCATATCCGCGCGGCTTACCGGAACTTCTTTCCTCCGCAGGTGCGCTGGCAGTTCAGCGGCATCCGGCTGGCGCGCGATGGCAAGTAACCTCAAGACCGCGCCGGAGGCGGTAGCACCTGCCGATTCCATGGCGGCCGATGTCCATGCCGGCCTGACCTCTCACCCCAAATCACTGCCCCCGCGATTGTTCTACGACGCCGCTGGATCCGAACTATTTGAGCGTATCACCGAACTCGACGAATATTACCTGACCCGGACCGAGCGTTCGATTCTGCAGGCGCATGCCGCCGAGATGGTGGCAGCGGCCGCTCCGCCGCTTTCCCTGATCGAACTGGGGGCGGGCAGCGCCACCAAGACCACCATCGTGATTGAAGCGCTGCTGCGCCAGCAGCAGGGCGCGGTGTACTGTCCGGTGGACGTATCCGCCAGCGCCCTGGAAATGGCGTTGGCGCACCTCAACGGTTCATTTCCAACGCTCCAGGTCAGGCCCATCGTCGCCGACTATTCCCTGGGAATCGCGGAGCTAAGCCGCTTTCCCGGCCGCAAGCTGGTGCTCTATATCGGCTCCAGCATGGGGAATTTCGAGCCCCGCGAGGCCATGGAGATCCTGCGCAACCTGAGAAAGTCACTGGCCCCCGGCGACTCGCTGTTATTAGGGCTGGACATGGCCAAAGACCCGAGAGTTCTTCTGGCCGCCTACGACGACGCGAACGGGGTCACCGCCGCATTCAATAAGAACATGCTGCAGCGCATCAACCGCGAGCTGAACGGCAATTTCAACCTGGACAACTTTCAGCACGTGGCCTTGTGGAATGAAGCGGAGTCGAGGATCGAGATGCACCTGCGCAGCCTGAAGAAACAATCAGTCTCAATCCGCGCGCTGGATTTGACCGTCCAATTTGCGGAGAGCGAGCTGCTGCATACCGAGAACAGCTACAAATTCGGATTGCCGATGGTAAGCAACATTCTGAAATCCGGCGGATTTGCGATCAAGCAAAGCTGGTTCGATTCGAATCAATGGTTCGGGGTCCACCTGGCCAAAGCGGTCTGAGGTTGTGTTTCTCGGCAACCTCTGTCTGGCATCCCATTCAGCAGCCGAGAGCCTAACCAAACGGATGTTCGAGCGACGGACTCTGCGGGGTGAACAGCTCCGCTCCATTTTCCGTGATGTGCATGTCATCTTCGAGCCTTACTCCAAATTCCCCGTGAATATAGACCCCGGGCTCGTCGCTGAACACCATTCCGGCTGCCATCGGCAGGGCGTTGCCGCGCACCAGGTACGGCCACTCATGACCATCCATGCCCATGCCATGACCAACCCGGTGGCTGAAGTAGCGGTAATCGGGGCCAAAGCCGGCCTGCGCGATCACGTTGCGCGCCGCCGCATCCACGGTTTGGCATGGCGCTCCCGGCCGCGCCGCTGCGAGCGCCGCCGCTTGGGCGCGGTGCACGATATCGAAGACCCGGTTCATTTTGGCTGAAGGTTTACCCAGCACAAAGGTCCGCGATATGTCGGAGACATACCCTTCCACCGAACACCCGCCGTCCATGAGCAGGATGGCGCCTTCGCGAATGACCTGCGGAGTGATGGAGCCGTGGGGCAACGCGGAATATGTGCCCACGGAGACCCCAGCGTCACCCGAAAAACCGAGACGCGAATGGGCCAGCACTACCAGTGCCGAAAAATCATCCTGGTTCATGCCGGGCTGCAGCGAGCGGTAGGCGGCTTCGTAGGCTTGCAACGTAACCTTGGCGGCCAGCCGCATCAGATCGATTTCGTGCGCATCTTTAATCATGCGGCAGCCGGCGGTGACCGGCGTAGCGCTGGTGATGCGGGCCGTGGGTGAGGCTTTGGCCACGCCCTCACTGAACACGAACGGCACCCGCTCTTCGACGCCGATGCGTCCCGCAGCGATGCTGCGGTCTTTCAATCCTTGCGCAAGTTTCTGGTAGGGATTCTCATCTTCCTGCCAGGTGCGCACGTCAGCGTGACTCCCCAGGGGGCCTTGGGCGATTTGTTCGCGCGCGCGATCTTCTTCGAACGCCGGCGCGACGTAGAACGCCTCCGCGCGTGCGGGCAGCACCATGGCGAACAGCCGCTCGCCACCGCTCCAGTGCATCCCGCTGAAGTAGGTTAAAGAGGTTCCCTGGCCGAGAACGACGGCGTCCAGTTGGTGGCGGCCCATCAGGGCGCGCGCTCTTTCAATGCGCTCGCGGCGCTCCGCGGCAGTGATTGGCAAAGCCGCGCCCTTCATCGATTGCAGCGCCGCGATCGGCCCGGGAAGCGTTGCGGAGGCGGTTGTGGCCGGCCCTTGCAGCGCGGCGCTTCGAGATGTCACCAGCGACGCTCCGGAGGCTAGAGCGGCGAGGCGCAAAAAATCACGGCGGTCAGGCATGGTCCCTCGTGTTTTCACTGAGCTGGGCGATTTGATTCTTCAAGATGGCCCGAAGGATTAGTGTAAAGGCAAAACTGGAAGCGGGAGATTTTCGTTTTGCTCGAAACTGAGCCGGGTTTCGCGCACCCCCGGATTGACAATTCCTTGAACAATATTTTCCAATCCAGCCATGGCAGCGACGGCCTGCAGCTGTTTGCCTGCGTTGCGTCAAGTCGCTTACTATTTCAAACGACGCAACTGATCCCAGCCAACCTGGTTGCATCCATCGGAGCGCACTCATCATGGGCAATTCCTCGCCGGACGCAAACTTGCTGACCGGCATCCTGATCGAAAGCATCAAGATTGGAAATGACGCCAAGGTGAAAGAGCTGCTCGAAGCAGACCCATCGCTGGCGAAGGCGCGTGATGCCGACGGCGTCTCCGCCCTGCTGTGGTCGATCTACGGCAAGCACAAGGAAATTACCGCTTTGTTGATCGATCGCGCTGCGCCCATGGATCTTTTTGAAGCCAGCGCCAGTGGCAATCTGGCCCGGGTTGAATCGCTGATTGGCTCCGGAGAAACCGGTGGCTATTCCGCGGATGGCTGGACGCCCCTGCACCTGGCGGCGGCTTTCGGCCATGGCGATGTGGTGACCGCATTACTGAAGCACGGGGCTCCGATCGAAGGCCGCTCCACTAACCCGACCAAGAACACCGCTTTGGCGGCGTGCGTCGCCATCAGCCGTTCCCACGAGATTGCGGCTGCGCTGCTGCGGAACGGCGCCGACGTGAATACGCGGCAGTCCGGCGGGTTCACGCCGCTGCATGGAGCGGCTTCGCAGGGAAGCGTGGAATTATGCAAATTACTGCTCGATCATGGCGCCGACCCCGAGGCTCGGTCGAACGAGGGCCAGACCCCCCTGGATATGGCGAGGGCGAAGGAACAGGGAGACGTAGTCGAAATGCTGCAGGCACGCATCCATCGGGAAAAACCATAATCGTTACGACGGAAGAGCACGCCAGGACGCTTCGGAAGCCCGATGGTAGCCAGTCGATCCGGTGGCAGGGAATTGGGGCATCGACAATCAAAACCGACTTGGCGTTTGAGGAACACTGTTCCGTTGTAGTGCACCCGCATGCGATTTAGACACCAGGAGGCGTAAATGAGATTACTGGCCATCTTAATTCTGCTCACAACAGGTATTTTCAAGCCAGCACCGAGCGAACTTCATATCTCACTCCTGCAAAGATACAGCGATCACCGCCTTCCGGGAATCGATTCGACGGTGGGCGAAATCTCGAAATCGGACACCGGCGGCTTGAAAATTGAATACGACATCGGCGAGATGGCTGGCGTAGAAACAGAGTGCAAGGGTTGCGGGTGGACTGATGGCGAAGTGTGGCGAAAGAAGGTTATCGTGGACGGCGAGCCCGTAACCGTGGTTTACACCTCGAAGAAGATGTTAATAGTCAGCTTTCCAAAACTTACTGCAAACTTTCATGGCACAGTCAATTCACCTGAAGACATGGCGGACATGCTCCTTATGACCATGACTTATAAGAAATCATTTTCAAAGTGACCCCTGTATGAACCCCCAATAAAAAAGCCACACGAGTTAAGTGTGGCTTTCCCATTGGTGGTTGAACGACGGTTATGCGGCTTGCGGCACGGTGATGTTCTGGGCGCCGGTGCGCACCATGATCTCGCGGACGCGCGCAGCTGACGCCAGGTCCTGTGCGTGAACCGTGCACAGAATCCCGCCCTTGTTGATGTGGCCTTCATAAATCTTGGCCTGCTCTTCCGGAATCCCCATACCCACCAGGGCGCCGGCGAGGCCGCCGATGACTGCTCCCCCGCCTGCTCCGGCCAAGGCTGCCATCAGCGGACCGGCTGCTACGAAAGGTCCCAGGCCCGGGATCGCCAGCAGGCCAATGCCCGCCAGCCAGCCCAGTGCGCCGCCCAGCACCGCGCCGGAACCTGCACCGGTCGCTGTGGGGGTGGACGTGTCATGGGTTGCGGCAAATGCGGTGGTGCCCGCTTTTTCGGGGAAAAGGACGGAAATGTCAGTGTTGCTGAAGCCCGCGGTCTTCAATTCAGCGACGGCGGTTTCCAGACTCGAATAGCTGGGATAGGTGGCGTAAACCAGAAAATCTCTGCTTTGCATGTGAATCCTCCAAGGAATTTAAATATAAAGCGATTGCGGATGGTGCGATTTCGATACTCCTTCTCTCATACTAAGAGAAGGAGTATCAAACTTGTTGCCAGCAGGCACCCGGAAGATCAGGCAGCCTTTGATTCGCCGGTGGCCGACACGTCTTCCGCTCCGGTCTGTTCCAGGATCGCTTTGGCGCGGTCCTTCCAGGTGGCATCGTCACAGTGCACTGACAGCAGGATGCCGCCCTTAGTGACGCGGCCTTCGTAGCGCTTGGCTTCGTATTCGGGAATGCCAAGGCCGATCAATGCCCCAGTGATGCCGAGCACGGCTCCGCCCACGCCCGCGCCCGCCAGGGCCGCCATGATGGGACCGGCGGCGATGAAGGGTCCGATGCCGGGGATGGCCAGCGCGCCGATGCCGGCAAGCCAGCCCAGGGTGCCGCCGATGACCGCGCCGGAGGTTGCGCCGGTGGTCGCGCCTTCCGGCGCCTTGGTGCCCTTTTCGTGCGCGAAAGCCTTGGTGCCCACGTTCTCGGGGAATAGGACGGAAATGTCGGTGTTTCTGAAGTCGTTGGCTTTCAGAGCGTCCACGCCATTTTCAACGCTTGAATAAGAAGAATAGATACCAAAGACCGCGATGTTTTTAGGGACTGCTGTAGCCATGAAGTACTCCTTTGGTTTTTTGTAATTTGTTTTTTGTTTGATGCTTAATCCAATTCAACCTGGATGGAAATCTCGCTGGTCACGTTAGTTGCGCCGGCGATCTCTTTCGCCTTGGTTTCCACGGCCGCTTTTTCCACCGCCGAGCGCACCGGGCCTTTGAGTGTGACTTTGCCGTCGCGGGCGATGATCTTGATGTTGTGGGCGTAAGACGAAAGACTCTTGTCGGAATAAATTTCGTGGCGAATCAGGCGCGCGGTTTCGCGGTCGGAACGATTGCTCTTGGCCTGGTCCGCGGTGACTTCATTGGGGTTGAGGTCGCGCTGGTTGACCTTGCTGTTGTCAGCCGCCACCGCGCCACCGCTGCTCGCAGGCGTGCTTGCCGGCCGGGCGCGCTCCGGCGCCGGACGCAGGCGTTGGGCTGGCCTATCGGACGTCGGTTGTGCAGTTTGGGGCGGTGTCGGCTGGGCAGCCAGCTTCTTTGCCGGCTTTCTCTTGCGCAAGCGAGGCATCCGGGTGGTGGTTTGAATTGCGGCCTGCCCCGACGCGCCTTGGGGATGCGTGGCATCGATCTGCACCGCTTCCGGCGGCGGAGTCCGAGCTGGTGTGGTGCTGGGGGCCGCCTGATCTGCGGGCGGAGCCGCCGGAGTTTCGGGCTGATTCTCCGTATTCGAAGGGGTGGCTGCGGGAAGATTTGCGGCAGGACGGGCGGGGTCAACCGGAGGCGCCTTATCTACCGGAGGCGCCTTCTCCACCGGGGGCGCGCTGGGAACGGGTGGCGCGCTCTGCACGGGGGGCGCCTGGTTAGGGGCAGATGACTGCGCCGAGGCCGCCGACAGGCAGGCCAGAATCATGCCTGCGGGCAAAACAAATCGAACCACTGAATTTCGCAAGATCATTGCTTACCTCTAGATTTGGGTTAGATGCGCCTGAATAGAAATTAAACAGCCCGCTGCAAAACAAAAATCATTTTTGCGCCGCATTGCGGCCTTGGAAAACTGATGCGGAATTGGCATAGACAGTTGCTCCGCCGCAGATCAAGTGGGCTCATTTAGGGGGGCTGATCTTCGCGCCGCGGGCGCGGCGCCAGGTAAAGTACTTTCGATTTGCGAGAGAGCTATCTTAGAATTTCGCGGGCGCCGCGCTGGCGCCGGCCTGCGGCCCTTTGAGCGCTGCCAGGCGCGCGGTGGCGAGGTCTATCGCCGAGCTGGGGATTACGTCAGTCTCACTGGCATTATTGGCGGAAGTCTTGGTGATCTTTGCCTGGGCCTCCGCTTTTTCTTTCGCGACTTTGCCGTCGGACTGAATCTGCTCGTAAATTTTGATGGCCTCGGCCGGATGCTTGGCCTCTAAAGCGCTGGCCAGTTCAAGTTGCGCGGTGATTTTGGGGACCGACATGGTGGGCTTGTCCACGATCTCGCGGTAAACGCGAATGGCATCGTCGGGTCGTCCGGAAGAACGGTATATGGATCCCAAGGCAAATTTTGCCAGAGCGGAAACCTCGGGACCGCTGTCGTCCGCCGCCTGTTTCAAAGTGCTTTCCGCTTCCGCACTATTGCCCGCGTCGATGGAGGTGACGCCCGCAAAGTAACGCGCGGCCTTGCCCGCCGGGGTGTGCGAATAGTTCGATGCCAGGGCGGAAAACTGTTTGTGGGCCGCAGTGCCGCGCTCGGCCACTGAAGTGTAGGAGGGCACACCGGGTTGTTCCGGCGCTCCCGCCGGACGCAATGGGGCGGAATAAATTCGCAGGGCCTTGCCCAGTTCTTCTCCGGCTTGCTGGTTGCGCTGGTTGTTGTAGTACCAGGCGGCGGCGCCGATCAGCAACACCAGCAGCGCGGTCACCGCGGTCAAAACCACGCTTTTGCTGTGGCCCAGCGCCCAGTTATAGGTTCCCTGGGCAGTTTCGGCAAACTTATCCTGCTTCAATTCGCGTCGTGTATAACTTTGCACTGAATTCCTTAAGGGGTTAGTGGGGAACGATTTAACGGCCGCCGGGGTGGCGGAAGGTCAAGTTTAACAGCCTCCATTTGACAGCGTCAAACCGGGGCTCCGTTGACATCAGCCGGTCGCGGCTCGTACGATGACTCTCCCCGCCCTTCTCCAATGAACGAACAAACCATCTCTCACTATCGCATTCAGGAAAAAATCGGCGGCGGCGGCATGGGAATAGTCTACCGCGCCGAGGATACTAAACTTGGCCGTAGTGTCGCGCTAAAATTCCTGCCCGAGGGTATGCACGCCGATCCCGCGGCAGTCGAGCGCTTTCAGCGCGAAGCACGGGCGGCTTCCGCGCTCAACCATCCCAATATCTGCACTATTTACGAGGTCGATGAAAAAGACAACCGGCCGTTCATCGCCATGGAACTGCTGGAAGGTGAGACCGTCAAGCACCGTATCTCTCAGCATGCGCTGCGGGCGGAGGAGATCGTGGATTTCGGCATCCAGATTGCCGATGCCCTCGATGCGGCCCACACCCGCGGCATCGTGCACCGCGACATCAAGCCCGCCAATCTTTTCATCACCCAACGCCGCCAGATCAAGATCCTCGATTTCGGGCTGGCCAAACTTCTCTTGCAGGTGGACCGCCTCGAATCCGCCCAGGAGACCGCGTTGGTGAATGCGACCAATGCGAATGATCTGCTTACCAGCCCGGGTTCAACCCTTGGGACCATCGCGTACATGTCTCCCGAGCAGGCCAAAGGCGAGCCGCTTGATGCCCGCACGGATTTGTTCTCTTTCGGAGTTGTGCTCTACGAGATGGCTACCGGCAGAATGGCCTTCGATGGCAGCACCTCGGCGCTGATTTTCGACGCAATCCTGCACAAAGAAGCCAGACCCATTCATCAAATCAATCCCAATTTACCCAGTGAACTCGAGCGCGTCATTTCAAAAGCGCTGGAGAAGGACCGGGAAATGCGTTATCAGGCCGCCGCCGACCTGCGCACGGACCTCAAGCGTTTGAAGCGCGATCTGGAATCGGCGGCCGGCTCCGACGTTGCAAAATCCGCTCCGGCAGCGCCTCGGGACAGCAGTGGATCTGTAGCGGCGGCGCCGGCGGAAAAATCCGTTGCCGTGCTTTACTTTGAGAACCTGAGCAACGCCAAGGAAGACGAATACTTTCGTGACGGCATGACCGAAGACATCATCACAGAACTCTCCAAGGTGAGGGATCTGCGGGTCTTTCCCCGGCCCGCCATCGCGCAGTATCGAGACAAGTCGGTCACCGCACCCCAGGTAGGACACGATCTCAATGCCGCTTACGTGCTGGGCGGAAGCCTGCGCCGGGCAGGAAACCGCGTTCGCATCAGCGCGCAACTCATCGAAAGCCGCACCGGCCACGCTCTCTGGGCTGAGCGCTACGATCGCGAGATGGAAGACGTCTTCGAGGTGCAGGATGAAATCGCTCGCGCCATAGCTCAGGCATTCAGAATTACCCTCTCCCCGCAGGAGCAGAAGGCCATCGCCGCCAAGCCCACGCAGATTGTGGAGGCCTACGATTATTATCTGCGGGGGCGCAGCTATGCGCGGCGCGTCAATCGCGCGGATCTTGAACTGGCTACGGAGATGTACGAGCGCGCGATCCGCCTCGATCCCAAGTTCGCATTGGCCTATGCGGGACTGGCCAATGTCTGTGGCCTGTTTCACGATTGGTATGGCCATGATCACCGCTGGATTGAACGTGGCGAAGCTGCCTGCCGGCGTGTCGTGGATCTGGAACCCGAGCTTCCCGAGTCCTTTGCCGCCCATGCCGCGATTGGCTCGGCGCAGCGCAATTATGAAGCCGCCATCCAGTATGCGCGTGAGGCGATTAAGCGCAAACCGGAATGCGAAGGCGCTTACTGGTCATTGGGCCAGGCGCTTTTTGCCACCGACCGCTTCCAGGAGGCGGCTGACCTTGCCGAGCGCGCAATTGAAGCCGCCGGCGATGATTACAACGTTTACATTCCTTATGTCTACTCGCTGGAAAAAATCGGCCGCAAAGATGCCGCAATCGATTTGCGCCGGAGCTGGACTCGCGTGGTAGAAAAGCAGGTGGAAGTTGTCCCGGATGATACCCGGGCCCGCAGCATGCTAGCTAATAGTTACGCCATCCTCGGCCAGCGCGAAGCCGCCCTGCGGGAAGTCGATATGGTGCTGGCCATGCGTCCCAATGACAGCAGTATGATCTACAACTCAGCCTGCGTCTACGGCATATTTAACCAGAAGAAGGAAGCCCTTGACCTGCTGCGAAAGGCGAAAGATACCGGCTTTCCCAATCTCGATTGGGCCGCCCGCGACCCCGACCTCGCCTGCCTGTATGACGATCCCGAATTCCAGGCGCTGCTCAAAACCAAACCGGATCGCGGCGCATAGAAAAGGAAATTCAACGCGCGCAGCCCGCAGCGATTGAGGTTTAAACTCCCTCAACCGTGTCATCTTGACGCCCCCGGCTTTATCGGGGTGAGGAAGGGCCCCTACTCGGCAACAAATATTTCCCCGCATTATTTTTCGGCGCTCCCCTACGGATCGAGCGCCGCGAAGACGATCATCGCACAGTGGGCAGTGTTCGGCTGAGATGAACCCTCGGGTTCGCTTAGAGTGTGCAGAGGGAAGGGATTGTTCCTCACCCCGCTGAAGCCGGGGGTCGTCAGAACGACATCCTGCTGGGGACTGCCCGGAGCAGTTTTTTAGTAGCCATATCCAAGCGGCCAAAATCTAGCCGCCGGACCAATCACTTCCCAATTTCGACCCGCGATACTTTTCCCGCAACAATTACCACAGACATCGGCTCGCCACCCGCAGGCGCTTCCAATCGCAACCGGTAGGCGCCGGGAACGACGCCGGTGAATCCAAAATATCCGTTGCCGTCGGTGGCCGACCGGTAGCTGCGCGGCGAAGCGCCGCCGGCTTCAAGAACTGCCACATCCCCATCACGCGGCCTGCCTTCAGCGTCGAGCGCCACCCCGATCAGCCAGCCTTCTGTGGCCTCTGCTGCTGCCGGCTTGGGTAAGCTCGCAGGTTGGGCAAAGGGTGCGGTTTGCGCGTTCACTCCCCTGGCAAGGTAGTCCAGGGTGATCTGCGAATCGTTTGCGGATGGCAGTCTTGCTTTCTCCTGTAGCACGGCGTTGGTGACCACCGCTTTGGGTGCGGATGCGATGGCCGCCGGGGCCACCGGGTGCAACAGGTTATCGTAAGAGAAAAATGCCACGCCATCCGCGTGATTGCCGAGCTCGGGCTGGCGTACGCGGTTGATCTGGGCGGCCAGCTCGGCGGGGGTGTTCACGTTCGCACCCAGGCCCACCACCAGTTGCCGTCCGTACTTGTGCTGCTTTTCCCAACTGATCCAACCGTCAAACCACTTGCGCATGATGTCGCGGTGCTCGGGCAGGTAGTTCATGGGGAGAACCATGTCGAGGGTGCCTTGTTCCAGCCAGCTTCGCCAGTCCTGGAAGACCCACTCCATGGCGCTGGAGTTGAGAAAGTCGGCTTCGCTGGTGGGCGGATGTCCCCAGGTGATCACCGCCGCGCTGATTTTGACGCTGGGGTTGATGGCCTTACTCTCGAGATAGATGCGGCGCTCCAACTGGGTCACCTGGGTGATTCGCCAATCCACCCATTCCTGGTTGCTGGCCGCGGGCAGAGGCAGCCGAATGTCGGCGGCCTTGGCGCCAGCCGGGGGCAGAGTTCCCATGCTGGGCATGGCCAACGCGGCAGCCAGGGCCAGCGAATCTTCCATGGCTTGCTCCTGAACGCTCTTCTGGCCATTTTCGGAATTGGCCAGCGGACCCGCATGGGGAGTGACCTTCTGCCGCGCCTTCCAGAAGCGCGCCAGGCTCACCGGGTTATATCCCGCGCTGGATCCGCGTGCGATGTCTTCTTCTACCCCGGGGTAGCGGATGAAATCCAGATGCAATCCATCCACCGGGTAATAGCGCAGGAGGTCTTTGCACACCGACACTACAAACTGCGCCGCCGCGGGATGCCCGGGATCGAGAAATGTGCCGCCGGGGAAACGGGTTTCACCGTGGTTGTTCATGGTCAGCCAGTTGCCGCGGTCGATGGCGAAACCGGCCCTGGGGTTGCGCTTGCCGGAGCGTGTCGGGCCCTCTTCAAAAGTGTAGAAGCCGTGCTGGTTGAAAACCGGGTGCGCGTTTTCGGGCCAGTCCGCGCCATACCAGACCGGCAGTACGTTGATCCAGGCGTGCACCTCGATGCCGCGGGCATGCGCCAGCGGAATTAACGTGGCCAGACCATCGAATTTCGCGCTCGACGGCGGCGTGATCGATTGCGCGGCAAAAGTGTTGCCCTTGCGATGCAATTCCACCAGCAAAGCGTTGAAGTGATTGGCCGAGGCAAATTCGAGCAGTTGGTTGATCTCGGCGAGGTTGTGGAGGCCGGGGCTTCCTGCGTCCACCCACATGGCGCGAAATTCCACTCCGGGGCTGGGCTGCGAGGCGGTCACCGGGGAAACCGCCTGGCCTGCCCCCGTGCCCAGGCAGCACATCACCACCAGCGCCGCCAGAATTCTTCCATGGGTATAAGAACGCATCCTCAGCGCCCGTGCAACTGACGCGCGCACCGAACATCAGGAGCAATCGCAGTGTGAAGTTTCATGACAGGTTCTTCGCGCCGACTTCAAATTTTGCACGTGGCCAGGCCACGTTTTTCGAGGTATTGCTGGTGATATTCTTCGGCGCGATAGAACTCCGACGCGGGCTTGATCTCGGTCACGATCGGCCGGCTGTAACCGCCGGATTGCTGCTGCTGATCGCGGGAAGCCAGGGCGGCCGCTTCCTGCTCCGGCGAATGGAAAAAGATGGCCGACCGGTACTGCGTGCCCACGTCAGGCCCCTGGCGGTTCATGGTGGTGGGATCGTGGTTTTCCCAGAAGACCTTCAGCAGGTCAGCATAAGAGACCTGCGCTGGATCAAACTGCACTTCGAGCGCCTCGGCGTGGCCGGTGCGGCCCGAGCAAACATCTTTGTAGGTCGGGTTGTTGGTGCTGCCCCCTGAATAACCCACCGCAGTGGCTTTCACGCCCTTGATCTTGCGGAATTCCGCTTCCACACCCCAGAAACATCCGGCTGCAAACGTCGCTTTCTCCATAGACTCCTCGCTGAAATGCGTCCAGCTCTCAATTTTATAAGATGCGCCAGGTTTCCGGAACGGCGAGCTCCCTTTAGCGGTTTGGGTCTTAAGCGGCGGCGTGAGGCGGCGTTCCCGAATCCTTGATGCTCCGGTTAGACTCTAACCTGACAATCCCATGGCAGGCTTCAAACAATCGATGCAGCACCGCGGCCTATCGTGCCTGCTGGCGTTCTTGACCGCTGCGTCCCCGTTGAAATCACCCGCCCAGGGAAGCCCGCCGCCCCCGGTTGCAGATGCGGGCCACGCCCTTTCAGTCGCTGCCCCGCTCCGCCCCGGCTTGCCGGAGCTTCTGCTGAGATTGCGCACCACCGCTCGCCTGCTGCATACCACCGCCCATCCCGACGATGAAGACGGCGGCATGCTGGCCCTCGAGTCCCATGGCCGCGGCGCATCCGTCATGCTGCTCACCCTTACCCGGGGCGAAGGCGGACAAAACAAGGTTGGCAGCAATCTTTTTGACGAGCTGGGCGTGTTGCGCACCCTCGAGTTGCTTGCATCCGACCGCTACTATGGCGCGCAGCAACGGTTCACCCGGGCCGCCGATTTTGGTTTCTCCAAAGACCCGCAGGAAAGTTTCGCGAAATGGCGCGGGCACGATCTGCCGCTCGAGGACATGGTGCGCGTCATCCGAACCTTCCGCCCCGACGTGATGGTCAGCCGCTTCCAAGGCTCGTCGCGCGACGGCCACGGTCATCATCAGGCTGCGGGCATTCTTACCCCTGAGGCCTTTCGCGCCGCCGCTGACAGCCGCCGCTTTCCCCAGCAGATTCGCGATGGCCTGCTTCCCTGGCAGGTCAAAAAGCTTTACACGGACAACGTGCGCGAGGGTGAAGATTATAACGTCCGTCTCGACACCGGGGTCATCGATCCCGCGCTGCATATGTCCTACGCGCAGTTTGCTATGGAAGGGCTGCACCACCAGCTCTCCCAGGGCGCAGGGTCGTACTCGTTGCAGGCCGGACCTCATTACAGCCGCTACAAACTGATCCAGTCGGCGATTGCGTTTGCGCCGAGGGAGGGTAACGCGGCGGCTTCGGCGGCGCCGGTCCATGAAAACGATTTCTTTGACGGCATTGATACCAGCCTGCCCGGCCTGGCCTCCCGCCTGGGCCCGGAGCAGTCGAATCTGCCGATGCTGCGCGGTGAACTTGAGCAAGCGCAGGCAGAGGTGGCGAAAGCCACAGCCGCGGCTGCTAAGGATCCTGAGGCGGCGGCTCCGTTCTTAATGCGGGGACTGGCGCTGGTGCGGCAAATGGATGGCCAGGTTAGGGCCGCTCGCATATCGACCGTGTCCCGCAATGATCTATTGCTGAATCTGGCTACCAAGGCTGGCCAGTTTGAGGACGCAATTGCGGCCGCGCTTAACGTTGATCTGGAAATAACCGCGGAGAAGGCGCCCGCGCCGGACGCCAGTGGCAGCCGAAGTCCGGGGGATGTTTCGAGCCTCGGCGTGGCTTTTCCCGGAGAGAACCTGCTGGTCACCGAGACCCTTCACAATCGGGGCAGCCATGCCATCACCGCTCAGAGAATGAAACTTGCAGTGCCGGCAGGTTGGAACGTTGCGGTCATCCGCCAGGGCCTGGGAAAGTCGCCGCCGCAGGGCACCGCCGTATGCCAGTTTCGGGTCTCGGTGCCGCCAGGCTCCGCGTACACCGCGCAACATTGGCGCCGCCATGATCCGGAGGCGGATACCGTGTATTCCGTGGATCCGGTGGTGGTGAGGGAGTTAACCGGGCGCGATCCTGCGGGAAACAGCGAGGAGCTACGCCAACCTCTCCGAGCCCGCGCTGCTGAACATGACCACTGCGTGGTTAGCGGGGCGCCGGCCGTGGCCGATGCAAGCGATGTGGTTGATCCAATCGTCTCAAGGGACGCCTCCGCCTATGCGCCACTTCCGTTTCTGCCGTTTCCGGTTACTGGACAAGCAGACTACGCGCTCGACAATGCGCCCGCGACTGACGAGTCATCGCGCATTGCGGCGACTGCGATGATGGCCGGCGCCAATTCCAGTGCGCTGGTGCCTCTCGCCATCGCGCCCGAGTTTTCCGTATTGCTCGACCCCGCCACCCAGGTGGCGCCCATCGGCGCGCGCTCACCGGTTGAAGTCAGCGTCGTGGTAAAAAATAACCTGGTGCGCGGCGACGTGGCCGCGGTAAACCCGGAAGACGACGCCGGCGTACTGACCCTCGACGTACCCGCGGGCTGGCGGGTGGAACCGTCGCAAGTCGAAGTCCCGGTGACCGCGCGGTCGCAGGAACAGGCTTTCAAATTTAAGGTTTTGCCGGGAGACCTTCGTGAAGGCCGCTACCAGATCAGCGCCAGCCTTGCCTACATGGGCAAAAAATATGCCCAGGGCTACAGCACCGTAAGCCGCGAAGATATCGGCGGCTTCTATTACTATCAGCCGGCGGTGCAGCGGGTGACCGCCGTGCCCGTTCGCCTGCCGGTCAAACCTCTCAACATTGGCTACATCATGGGCGCGGGCGACGATATTCCGGCGGTGCTGAAGCAGATTGGCTTGCCGGTTGCCATGATCACGCCGCACGACCTCGCGGGCGGGAACCTGTCGCGGTTTGACACCATTGTGCTGGGCATTCGCGCTTATGATACGCGCAAGGATGTGCGCGACCTGAACCCCCGGCTGCTGCAATATGTCTTCGATGGCGGAGCCCTGGTGGTGCAGTACAACGCCGGCGTGGCCGATTTCAACAGCGGCAAGTTCACTCCGTATCCCGCCCAGATCAGCCGCGATCGCGTCAGCGTGGAAGAGGCCCCGGTGGAGATACTGCTGCCCGGCGACAAGATATTTGCCCAGCCCAATCCCATTACCCCCGGTGATTTCGACGGATGGGTGCAGGAGCGCGGCCTCAATTTCATGAACCAGTGGGACCCGCGGTTCGAGCCCCTGCTGGCCTCGCACGATCCCGGCGAAGCTCCGCAAAAGGGAGGCATGATGCGCGCCCGCTATGGCAAGGGCGTGTACATTTTCACCGGCTATTCATTTTTTCGCGAGCTGCCTGCCGGAGTGGGCGGCGCAATCCGTTTGTTCGTAAACCTGCTGAACGCCGGCCGGTGAGCGCGTCAATCCCGCGCGGCCGCAAGGGGACTGATCTAGAAATCAGGTTTAGAAATTCGTATTAGAAAATCCGGCAGGCCGCCGTCCCCTCATGAACTCGATCCCTGAAGCCGCACCGCCGGTCGCCGCCGAACCTCAGTTGGTGCGCGGGGTCGGCCTGGGCGGCGCCGTGGCCCTGAACATGATCGACATGATCGGCGTGGGGCCGTTCATCACCCTGCCACTGATCATCGGCGCCATGGGCGGTCCGCAGGCCATGCTGGGCTGGATACTGGGCGCGCTGTTTGCCGCTTGTGACGGCATGATATGGGCGGAGCTGGGCGCCGCGTTTCCCGGCTCCGGCGGGTCCTACCGTTACATCAGCGAAATATATGGCCGCCGGCGCCTGGGCCGCCTGCTCTCGTTTTTGTTCGTCTGGCAACTTTCCTTCAGCGCGCCGCTTTCCATCGCCTCCGGATGCATCGGCCTGGCGTTGTATGCCGGGTACCTGTGGCCGGGCTTGCAATCCGATCTTTTTGTAATCTCCATTCATTCGGTGCTTCCATGGCTGGGCACGTTTGATTTTGGCGCGCACTTCAGCGGGACTACCGCGGTGGCCATCGCCGCGTGCCTGCTGGCCATCCTGCTGCTGTACCGCGGCATCACCGGCGTGAGCCTGATCGCGAAATTTCTCTGGGTGGGCGTGATCGCGACCGTGGGCTGGGTCATCTTCGCCGGGTTGACCCACTTCCATCGCGCCCTGGCGTTCGATTTTCCCCCCGGGGCCTTCACCATTTCCAGCAGCTTCTTTCTCGGTCTGGGGGCGGCGATGCTGGTGGCGACCTACGACTACTGGGGCTATTACAACGTTTGTTTTCTGGGCGGAGAAATCAAAGACCCGGAAAGAAATATTCCACGCGCCCTGCTGATATCGATCCTGGCGGTGGCGTGCATTTACATTGTGATGAACATCAGCATCATCGGGGTGCTGCCCTGGCGTGAGCTCGAGCTGGCGGCCAAAACCGACACCCGTTTTTATGTGATCGCGACTTTCATGCAGAGAATCTACGGCCAGTGGGCGGGAAACCTGGTCAGCGTGCTCATTATGTGGACGGCGTTTGCCTCGGTGTTCTCGCTGCTGCTGGGCTACTCCCGCGTGCCTTACACCGCGGCCGTCGACGGCAACTACTTCAAGTCCCTGCGCCACCTGCACCCGGTGCGCAAGTTTCCCGACAGGTCGTTGTTAGCCCTGGGGTTCGCGGCGGTCCTGTTTTGCATGCTGCGGCTGGCGGACGTAATCGCCGCCCTGGTCATCATCCGAATCATGGTGCAGTTCCTGGTGCAGGCGGTGGGCATCATCGTGCTGCGTTCGCGCCACCCGCAGGCGCCGCGTCCGTTCCGCATGTGGCTGTATCCCGCGCCCGCGGTGCTGGCCATCGCCGGGTTCTTGTACGTGATGATCGCGCGGCCCCATTTCTTCAAAGAGGTTCGGCTAGGCTTGATCATCATCGTGGTTGGATTGATGGTCTATGTCGCGCGCGCCGCGCGGCGCCGGGAATGGCCGTTTGCCACCCGGTAAGACCCGCGGGAAGGTTCACCGCCAAGACCCGATTCGGCGAGAAAAGGCGGCAGGGGGAAACTTGGGCGTCACCGTGGATTCGACCGATGTTAGTTTCAGCTATATGAGTGAACCAAGTACTTTCAACACCGGTTCATTCGATACCCAAAGCCGGCGGTTGGTTTTGTTTTTAAGCGACGGAATGATTCGCTCGGTTAGGGCGAGAAATCTTTCAGCGAAATGTATGCCCCTTTTGCGGGATACTTCCGGTCTGGTGAAGACCGATGTTATCTTCTAGCTATGTCGGGGAACCAAACACTTTCAATGCCGATTCATTTGAGACCCAAGCGGTCGGGGTTGAGTATGTCTCGCCCACTCATTGCTTGTCGCAATGACGTGGGGCACCCTAATCGTATAGGCCACCCGCCTGAGAGGAATTTCATATGGCTGTAATAGACTTTTCAGACCGGCCAGAAGAAATATGGTGCGTCGCAAGCTGGGCATTCCGCCAAGTGCTGGACGACGTGATGTCTCTTAACCTAGAAAATCTGGTAATGGCAGAACAATTTTACAAGGCAAAGTTATTCAGTGGCCTCCACATGGGTTTCCTCGAGCCCAATCTGGCGGATACGATTACGAAAGCCATGGAGCAAGTAGCAATTGGCACTCTGTCTGGGGAATTCCGATCAGGAATTTATGCCCAACCTTATGGTGACGAAAACACCTTGAAGCAATACTGCATTGGCTTAGAACAACTTTTAGAGGTTATTGCGTCATCAAATATTCGCTGCCGGCGAATCCTTAACGATGTGCGCTGAATGCCCCGTGAACGAAAGCAACAACAAGAGCCGCCCCGAGGTCTCTCCACTACGCCCCGCAAAAGCCCGGGGTCTCCGGTCGAGATGACGATTCTTTGAAGGGTGAGAGTAAGCGCGGAGTTGGTGCCTAGGTAATTATCACACCGGTTAGGAACAAAGCCAGCCACCGGCGCATTCCTTCGAGGACTTGCGATTTGTGCTAGTCACCGGCGCTTCCGGTTGCCGCCTCGGGCGTGCAGGGAGTGGGTTCAGTTTGTGCGGAAGCCGCGGTGCGGTACCAGCCTTGCTCACGGCGCTCAAATTGTTCTTCCGCGGACGCCGCAAAGTGCTTCTCTTCGGGTTTCCACGTCATCCGGCTCACCAAAACCCGCGGATAGTCGATGCGCACCACATTCCACGAGTTACATTCGCCGCGCCAGCGGGTGGATGTCGCCGTCCCCGCCTGGATTACCAGCGCCGAGTGTCCGCGAATTTTATACCTTCCCGCCGATTCCGATGTGGCGCCTTCATGCAGATGTCCGGAGAAAAACAAATCAATGCGGCAGCGCGCGAAGCCGGCCATGGCCATGTGCGCCCGCCCCACCAGGTCGCCGGCGTCGCGGCTGCTGGGCAGGTCGAAGGGATGGTGGGTGACAACCACCCGGGTAACCTGAGAAGGCAGGCCGGCCATGAGCTCGCAGACGCGCGTCACCTGGCTGCGGTTGATGCGGCCGCCTTTGAACGTCAGCGAGCGGGCGGTGTTGATTCCGGCCACCGCGATCTCGTCGTCGGCGAAATACGGCTCCATATTGGACGTGATGAAGCGGTGATACCGGGAAAGCGGCGTCACTCCCCTCGCCCAGACGTTATACAGCGGCACGTCGTGGTTTCCGGGGACAACGATCTGGGGAAACGGCAGAGTGTCGAGAAAAGTTTTTGCGTCCGCGAACTCATCGCGACGCGCCCGCTGCGTAAGATCTCCTGAAATGACCAGCACATCGGGATGGATGTTCAACACCTCGGCGCGCAACGCTTCGACGATTTGGCGGTTGACCCGGCCAAAATGCAGGTCGGAGATATGCACCAGAGTTCGCATCAGGAAACCTTTTCCTGGACATCTGCTGCGTTCTGCACGGGGGCAGTGGCGGCCTCCGGTTCGGGTTGAGGGACGATGATCGACAGGGCCTGCGGCCGGATGGAAAATTTGAGCGGCGGCGTCATAAGATTGACCTCGCCGTCGGTGGCGACCCGCGCCTGACGACGGGAAATGCTCACCTCGATGGCGCGCGCGTCCATCATTTCCAGCTTGCCGGTGCGATCGGCCTGCTTGAAAAATGTCGCAATTGCCACCTTGAATAATTCGACGCGGCTGGAAGTTTGCGCCACGTACAAACTCAACTTGCCGGAATTCAGTGCGGCGCGGGTTCCCAGCCGCAAGCCGGAAACTTCGTACTGATTATTGCCCACAAAGACCAGTGAAGAGCGGCGCAGCTGCGATTCGCCATCGATCTTGAGCCGCAGCACCATGGTGGTGTGGCGCTTCAATACCGACTGCGCAGCCCGTATAAACGCCACCCACTTCCACGTTCCCCGGCGCTGCTGGCGTTCCCGCTGCTCGACGATCTGGGCGTAGAGTCCCAGGCTGGAATTGTTAAGAAAAATGCGGTCGTTCACTTCGCCGACGTCAATTTTTTCACTGCGTCCGTCGAAGATATTGGAGACCGCGTCCTCGAGCTTCAGGGGGATTTTCAGGTCCTTGGACAAGTGGTTCAACGTGCCCATGGGCAATACGCCGAAAAGGACATCGGTGCCCAATACCGCCGCCGCCACGGCGTTGACGGTGCCGTCGCCGCCTCCGGCGATCACGGCGCCGGGTTTGTCCAGGACGGCCTGTTTCGCAAATTCGACGATCTGCGCGCCGGTTTTGGCGATCATCACCTTGGCGGGCACGCCGCGCTCCGCGCAAATTTTTTCGATGATCTCTTTGGCCTTGAGCTTATCATCGGCCCCGGCCGCGCCATTCAAAATAAAGGTGAGGTTGGAAAGCATAGAGGTTCGATGCAGATTTCAAGGAGAGAATGGAGGCCGCGCATAGGGGTCGTCAAAGATTGCCGGGGATGGAAAGTGCGGAAGCCCCGGCTGGAACGATGCAGCATGCCGGAGACTTCCGCGTGGTGATTGCCGACGACAGGTTAATTGTTCGATGTCGTGGGCGTGGCGGTAGTGGTGGAGCGGCGACGGCGGCTGCGGCTGCGGGATCTGGCTCGCGTGGTTGCCGTGGACGAAGCCGAGGCCGAGGTGACGGTGAAGGTCAGCGCGCTTTCCGCGGCAATAACCGCTTCTTGTTTTCCGGTGGCGACCGCCACTCCGGTACCCGCTGCCGCTCCGGCCCCGGCCCCGATGGCCGCGCCTTTTCCGCCGCCGGCCAGACCGCCGATCAGCGCGCCTACGGCCGCCCCGCCGCCGATCTTTTCGACGTTGCTTTTGGTGTGGCCCTTGCCGCCAAAGGTGGCGCGGGTCGTGGTTACGGGAATTCCATCAACGGAAGTCACGCTCACCGATAGAATGCCGGGGGCGTGCAGCCGGCCGCTGGATTTCGAATCCACTACCCGGCCGCGCACCGGCGCGCCGGAACGGGCTACAGTGGCCCCGCCGACTACCACGTCATTGGCCAGCGAACCATCCCAGGTATCGCCGGGTTGTGCGGTCTCGGAACTGATAGCCGAGCCCACGCGCACGGTCACATTGGCGCCGTTGGGGATGCCGGCCGCCATGGCCACCGCCGAAAGAAGCCATGCCGCCGACACTATTGTCATAACCTTCAACGAGTGATTTTTCTTCATGTTTGTCGCTCCTTGTGGATGTGCCCCAATGAATTGGGGAATTTGTGGCCCACCCGGTGAGTGCAGAGTTGAGTTCAAAACTTTGCCAATCAGGCTGAAATCAGGATTCCCGGAAACATATGTAGTTCGCAATCAGGATCGCAAGATTGTTTGCCCCGGCATTGGGGATCACTTGGTAAGATGCCAAAACCAGGCGTGCCGGTAATGACCACAGCTAAAAAATCCTCGCTCCAGTGGAAGATACTGCCGCAGGGTTTTTATGCGCGTGATCCCCGGCTGGTTGCGCCCGACCTGCTGGGTAAAGTGCTGCTGCGGCGCAACGGAGGCACGGTGCTGGCCGGCAGAATCGTCGAGTTGGAGGTTTACCTGGGCGAGGCCGACGCCGCCGCCCATGCGGCATCCGGAATGACGCCCCGCAATAGCGTGCTGTTCGGCAATCCCGGGCACGCTTATGTTTATTTCATATACGGCATGTATTACTGCCTGAATATTTCATGCATGCCCAAAGGCGACGCCGGGTGCGTGCTGATCAGGGCGCTCGAGCCCCTCGCCGGAATGTCCAACATGGCCGAGATGCGCGGCGTCCGCGGAGACCTCACCAGTCTGCGCGAACGGCGAATGCTGACCAGTGGCCCGGGCCGCCTGTGCCAGGCCCTCGCAGTGACCCGCCTGCAGGACAACGGGAAGGATGTGACCAGCCGCAGCTCCGATCTGCAGATCGTGGACGACGGCGCCGCTCGCGGACGAGTGCTGCGCACCCCTCGCGTCGGCATACGAAAAGCCACCGATGCCCGGCTGCGCTACGTCCTGGCCGGCAATTCGTTTGTCTCCGGCAAGCCACTGCCGGATTAACAGGCGGGGAAGCCGCCTTATTGCAGCATCGCCAGAACTTCCTGCACATGGCCTTCGATCTTTACCTTGGGGAATATGCTCGCGATGTTACCCGCGGCATCGATGATGAACGTGGTGCGCTCGATGCCCATCACCATCTTCCCATACATGTTTTTCTCTTTGAGCACGCCGTAGGCCTGGCAGACGGCCTTGTCCGGATCTGACAGAAGGCTGTAGGGCAGATCGTACTTCTCCTTGAAGGCTTTCTGCTTCTTGACCGAATCCGCGGAAATGCCCAGCACCACCGCGCCGGTTTCCTGGATCTTATGATGGGCGTCACGGAACCCGGACGCTTCGATGGTTCAGCCAGGAGTGTCGGCCTTGGGGAAAAAGAACAAGACCACTTTGCGGCCGCGAAAATCCTGCAGCGCGACCTCATGATCTTCTTCATTGCGCAGGGTAAAATCAGGAGCAGCATGACTTATTTCCATAAGATTTTTCGCCTCAACATGGTTTCTATCTTAATCGAACTGCGCCAGCGCCATCACGCCGGAGCGAAACTCGTGGGCTTGGCCGTGATCGCAGCGATGCTGGTGGGGCAGCCCTTGCGCCTGTCATCGGTGTACGCCCAGTCGCGAGGACCTGCGCCGCGGCTGCGGGCTATTGGGCTGCTCACCTGGAGCGCTGACCCGGCCGCCCAGACCGCGCCTCACTTGTTTCCCATCGCGGTTTTCGATCACGGAAAGTTTTACGATGCCACCCTCTACCACGCCGGTTCGCTGCCCATGGCGCTGGAGCCGGAAACCGTTTATGAAGGCCAGCGCAGCGGAACCCCGGTGGGGTTCTTCACCATCAGCTCGGCCCAACAGGTGCAGGGAACATGGATCGCGGGAGGCCGCTGGAAGCTGCGCGCTCCCGATAGTGCATTCTCCAGGCGGCCGGTGTTCGTGGGAAGCGCCGACGACCGGGACGAACGCCCGCACCTCAAGCGATCACCCGAAGGCGTCGCCAGCAAGAAAGCTCCAGTAACGCCTTCGACGGACACGCCTGTTCCCGCAGAGCAACCGGGTGCCGGTCAAGTCCCCGCCGGTTCGAGTGGATCGAGTGACAGTGCCGATCTCGACCGGCCGGTACTGCGCCGGGGCAAGCCGGATAGCCCGGCGGCGAGCGCGTCCGGTTCGCCCGGGCCCAATTCTTCCACGCCGAGTGCCGACCCTGATCGCCCGGTGCTGCATCGCGGCAATTCCGCCGCCGCGACGCCCTCGACCGTGCCGGTCAAGATCATGGGTTCAGCATCCAGCTCGGGAAAAGCGGTGACACCGGCGGCAGCCGGAGAAATCATGGCAGCAATTTCCGATGAGCAGTCGAGTGAGCCGAGGGCTTATGCCTATACGTGGCGGCCCGGGGAAGAAACGCGGATGCGCGCGGCGATGAGCGCACTGGCGGCCGCTGAGATAAAAAAATACCAGCGCGAGCATAATAGCGGGGCGGCGATCAGCAGCCGGGCCGCCGCCGCGGCGCCGGGCAGATCATCCACTCGCGCCAGGTCCCGCAAAACAGCCCCCGCAGAATCTCTTTCCCCGTTCCAGCAGGTGCAGATACGGCCGTTCGACCTCACCGCCAGCAATGAGGAGGTCATCGTTTATTCGGCACTGACACGGGGAACGGCGCCTGGCGGCAGCTCGACCGGAAGATTTGTCACGGTGGTGGCGCGCCTCGACGTCGAAGGCGTGCCCCGCACAATTTTTTCGCAGGTCAGCGATACCAATCACCTCGACGTTTATCCTCGGCTGGAACTGGTGGATGCGATTGATGCGGAAGGCTCCCGCCGTGGCGACCTTCTCTTTCACGCATTCGGCGCCGGCGAAAGCCACTATGTGATCTATAAAGTGGAGCGCGACCGGGTCACCCAGGTTTTTTCCGGAGCGACCACCAGCCCGGCCCCCGCCAATGAGCCATAAGGCCTATCTTTCCCTGGGATCCAATATCGGCAACGCCCGCGAGAACCTTCGCATTGCCATCGAGAAGCTGGAATCCTGCGGAGAGGTCATCGTCCAGTCGCGGGTCTATGCCACCGAGCCGGTCGATTACAAAGAGCAACCGTGGTTCATCAATTGTGCGGTGCTGCTGCTGACCGATCAATCCCCGCAGGACTTGATGGCGGGGATACTCGCCATCGAAAACGAAATGGGACGAGGGCGCGATGCAGCCGCGCCCAAAGGCCCGAGGACCATCGATATCGATATCGTTTTATTTGATGAGGAGGTAGTTGAATCGGGAGACCTGGAAATTCCGCATCCGCGCATGCAGGAGCGCCGGTTCGTGCTGGCGCCGCTGGCTGAGATCGCGCCTGAGGCCAGGCATCCGGGGTTGGACCGCAGCGTGCTTGAGTTATTGCAGGCACTGGGGCCGTCCGGGCCGGCGGCATTGCGGATGGAGCCGCTGTAAACGACAAGCCTGAGTTGTTTCTGGTTGCGGGATTTCGCGTTGGATTTTGCCGTTCTCATGCGCCCTGATGTCTAAACCACCCAACACGTTTCAGAAGAAATGCCGCTCATGAGTTGTCATTCCGACGATCCCCGGCTTTATCGGGGTGAGGAAGAACGCCTACTCAGCAAGTGATATTTCCCCTGATGTTTTTTTTGAAAGCCGCCCCCGATTATTAAAACCTTGTGATCGCGAATATCGACAGCGTTATAGAACGTGACTATTAAAATCTTACCTTGCAAAAATCATCGGGGGCCTGATTCAGATAAACCATCGCAAGGGAAAAAATTGTTGAACTGTAGGGGTTCTTCCTCGCCCCGGTGAAGCTGGGGGGCGTCAGAATGACAAGTCCAAAGGGGGTTTTTGCGGGTTGTTTTTCTCATGCAACTACTTGAGGTTCCTGCTGAGGAACAACGGCAAGAGCAAACCAAGCGCTGCTTTCACCTCAGGTCACATTGCATGTCTGCTGGAAAATCTCTAAAAATTTCTCTCCCCTCGCTCCCAACGGAGAAGCTCGGCTCCACTCACCTGCAATTTCTTTTTTCCATAAATGCGGTGCAGCCGCCGCATGAAGTTCGGCAATTCCGCAGGCGTCTTAGGCGAAGGTGGACTTAAGCGTGCATTCGATCGTTTCCGCCTGTTCATTTGGGTTTCCTGCCTTTCGCCGAAGCAGACTTTGAAGGTTTAAGAAATAATTAAACCAAAGATTTCATACCGAACCTTTATTCGGTTCTACGAATTATAGGATCAATTGGCGAGAAGCGGCCAGGACCGTCCAGGCCAGCCCTCCACTGTTACAATCCCCGCAAGCATGCCGGTCACCGTTCGCTCTTTCGCCAAGATCAACATCGGGCTCGCCATCGGACCCACCCGGCCTGACGGTTTCCATGAACTAGCCACCGTTTACCAGACCATCGGGCTGCACGACCTGGTGCATGTTTCCATCGGCAGAGGGACGGCAAGCTCATCGGTGGAAGTCACGTCCCAGGACGCTCGCGTGCCTGCCGGCGAAACTAATACATGCTGGCGAATGGCGATGGAAGTCATGCGGGCCTTCGGCCGCCGCGGCTCAGTGCACATTGAGATCGACAAGCGTCTGCCGCTGCAGGGCGGCCTGGGAGGGTCATCCTCGAACGCTGCCGCCACCCTGGTTGCCATTGAACACCTGCTGCGCAAAGAGCTCGATGCCGCCGATCGTTTGCAGATCGCAGAACGCGTAGGCTCTGATGTGCCGTTGTTCCTGGTGGGGGGAGCGGTACTGGGAACCGGGCGCGGGGAACGGGTGTTTCCCCTTCCCAACCTGCCCAAAATGGCGTGCGTGGTCGCCTTCCCCGAGTGCGGAATCTCCACGCCCCAGGCGTTCCGTGACTGGGACGCGATCTCGACCGCAACCGGAGCCCGGCGCAGCGCAAATCCTGGTCCGTCCAAATTGACTGAGGACCCGCCCTCCGATAGAATAAAGTCATTCAGCCGAACAATTTCCGCCTGGCTGGGTCGTTCCCACACCGGTGTTTCTGCAAGAGGCAGGAACCGGGCCGAGGCACTGCTTCTCGACCTAGTCCGTACCGGGATTGCAAATGACTTTGAACAAGTCGTCTTTCTGCAACGTCCCGAACTGGTTCGAGTAAAGCGCGTGGTAAAGCAAAGCGGCGCGGGTTATACATCATTATCAGGCTCTGGGTCCTCGATTTTCGGACTTTACAGCTCTACTACCGCCGCCCAGGATGCAGTTGCACACTTGCAGCGCCGCGGCATTAAAGCGCGGGCCTCAAGCTTTTTATCGCGCGAGGAATATGAACGCCGCATGCTGGTGGCGCAAAAGTAAGGATCGACAGGGCAGCGGGACGCAGCCAAAGTTTTGGGCGGTCGACTAATGGTAGGTCAAGTGCCTTTGACGCACTTTGTCTAGGTTCGACTCCTAGCCGCCCAGCCAGATCGGCCGCAAAAAAATGCGCCAGGGCGGCGCGGGCGCCGCGGGAATATAAGCTAGCTTCAGGCCACACCGGAACTCTTGAGACAGGGGCTAAATCAAAATGGCGATATCGGAAAGCACCACCGACAACCCGAAGCCGTCGAGCACGTCCCAACCCAAAGGGGAACGCAAGCCGATGCGTGGACCGCGGGAAGATAAATTCAAGATCTTCTCGGGAAGCGCCAATGAAGCCCTGGCCGACGAAGTCTGCGCGTTCCTGGAAATGCCGCGAGGACAATCGCATCTGACGCGTTTTTCCGATGGCGAAGTTTATGTGCAGATTCTGGAAAACGTGCGCGGCGCCGACGTGTTCGTCATTCAACCTACGTGTTTTCCGGTTGACCAGCACATCATCGAGTTGTTGCTGATGATCGATGCGCTGAAGCGCGCATCCGCGCGGCGCATCACCACGGTGATTCCTTATTATGGATACGCCCGGCAGGACCGCAAAGACCGTCCACGGGTGCCGGTTTCCGCCAAGCTGATGGCCGACCTGCTGACCACGGCGGGCGCCAATCGCGCGCTGGTGGTTGACCTGCATGCTCCGCAGATCCAGGGTTTTTTCAATATACCGGTGGACCATCTATTCGCGTCGCCGGTGCTGGTGGATTATTTCCGCAAGCTGCAACTGCCCAATCTGACCGTGGTTTCGCCCGACGCCGGCGGCGTGGAACGCGCCCGCTTTTTCGCCAAGAAGATGGATTCCGCCCTGGCCATCGTGGATAAACGCCGCACCGACATGAATGTGGCCGAGGTGATGAACGTAATTGGAGACGTCAAGGGACGCACCTGTCTCATCATTGACGACATCATCGACACCGCGGGCACGCTGGTGAAGACCGCCGACGCCCTGCTGGAAGCGGGCGCCAGCGAAGTGCACGCGTGCGCGTCGCATGCCGTGCTTTCCGGGCCCGCCGTGGAACGAATCAGCAAGTCGCGCCTGGCGCAGGTGGTGGTCACCAACACGGTGCCGCTGAGCGCCGCCGGAAGCGGCGAGCCCAAGATCAAAGTGCTGAGCATCGCCGGCCTCATCGGACGGGCCATCCAGTCCATCCACGAAGAGACTTCGATCAGCCGGCTGTTTTTGTAGCCGAACCTGCTACACCAGAGTTTAGAAATTGCACCGGTAAGTAAAAAATTTCACTGGCAAGGAACAAGGAACATCATGAGCACAGCCCCTGTAATTGAGAAACCGCAAGCCGACGCCGCGGCGTCCGCTGCCCGCAGCGACAAGAGAACGGAAAAGAAGAAATCAGAGCTGGTCGAAGGCAAGACCCGCGAAGCCACGTCGCGCGGCAAGAACGAAGCCCGCCGCCTGCGCAAGCAAGGCCACATCCCCGCCGTGGTGTACGGAGCCAGCCAGGATTCGATTGCCGTCGATATCGATCCCCGGCAGATCATGAAGATCCTGCATTCGGAATCCGGCCACAACACGATTTTCGATCTTGACCTGGGGACGGAAAAATCCAAAGTCATGGTGGTGGCTTCGCAGTACGAGCCCATCAAGGGCAGCCTGATGCATATTGACCTGAAGCGCATCGCCATGGACAAGGCCATGCGGGTCAGCGTTCCCGTCGAATTGCAGGGCATTCCTGAAGGCGTCACCCAGCAAGGCGGAATTCTGGAGCAGATCCTGCGCGAAGTGGAAATCGAATGTCTGCCGGGCGATATTCCCAACGCCATCGATGTGGATGTCGCGCACCTGGTGTTCGGCCAGGTGATCCGCGTGGCCGATCTGCCGCCACAGGACAAAATCAAGATCCTCAGCGCTGAATCCCAGGTGGTGGCGCACATCACGGCGGTCAAGGAAGAAGTGGTGGCCACGCCCGAAGTGGTGGCAGATGCCGCTGCTGTGGCCGGCGCCGGCGCCGAGCCCGAAGTCATCAAGAAGGGCAAGCAGGATGCGGAGGATTCGGCCGCCGATGCCGGCGCCGACAAGAAGAAGAAATAAACCGCGTGAAGCTGATCGTGGGTCTTGGCAATCCCGGTATCGAATACCAGTTCACCCCGCACAACGCCGGGTTCCTGGTGCTGGACCGTATCGCCGAACGGTGCCATGCCACGATCGACCGGCGGCGGTGGCGGTCGCTCACCGGCAAAGTCACGATCGCCGGTGAAGACGCGGTGCTGGCCAAGCCGGAAACGTTTATGAACCTGAGCGGAATGGCGGTGAGGGAAATGCTGGCGGATCACGACATTGACCCTGCCCGCGATCTCATCGTGATTCATGATGAGATGGATTTTCCGATGGGGGTCATGCGCATCCGGGAGCGCGGAAGCTCCGCCGGGCATAACGGGGTGGAATCGATCATCGGCGCGGTGGGCAGCCCGGAGTTTGTGCGGGTGCGCCTGGGTGTGGCGCCGGATCATGCGGTCAAAGATGGCGCCCGCTACGTGTTGTCACAGTTTAAGAAGAGCCAGTACGCGGCGGTGGATGAAATGCTGGAACGGGCCGCCGAAGCAGTGAATGTAATTGTGAAAGAGGGAGCGGCGGTCGCCATGAACCGCTTCAATCGCAAGCCAGAGCCGGAAGAGGGCGAAGCCAGCGGCAAGAACGCCGGATAGGTTTTTTCGCCGGTGCACCGAATAGAACTTTGCGCTTCGCCACCGCAACTCAGGGCGAATCGCCGGAGAAATCAATGCGTACTTACGAACTGATGTACATCCTGCGGCCTGATATGGCGGAGGAAGATGTGGACAAGCAATCGGCCACCTTCGAAGGCAATTTCACCAATGCCGGTGGCGTGGTAAAGAGCGTGGAAAAAATGGGCAAGCGGCGCCTGGCTTATATTGTGCGCGGCTTCCGTGAAGGCAACTACGTGCTGATGACGCTCGAGGGCGACGGCAAGGCCATCCATGAACTGGAGCGCCGCATGCGCGTGACTGAGCCGGTCATCAAGTTCCTCACGGTGCGGGTGGATGAAGAGCAGAAGCGCATCGACAAGATCAAGAAAATTCGCGCCACCAAGGTCAAGCGCCGCCCCGAGCCGGTTGCTCCGGTGGGCATCGCCGCCGCTCCCAAGCCTTTGACCCCGGCCACCACAGATACGCCGGCGGAAGGCGCCGAAGCAGCGCCGGAAGCGCCGGCCTCGGAAGCGCCCGCCCCGGTCACGGCCTGAGAACAGCCGCGAAAACAAGCATCGCGGGAAACATGACAGTGCCAACTTATATTGAAGTCCAAGGAGAATTATGGCTGACGAAGTGAAACCCCCGGCCCCACGCACAGAATTTACCCCTCGCCCTCCCTATGCCGGAGGCGCGGGCGGCAGCGGAGCCTCGCGGCCGCGCACCGACCGGGGCGGCGCCGGAGGCGCCGGCGCAGGCGGACGCAGCGATGCCGGCAGAAAGTTCTTTCGCCGCAAGAAGGTCTGCAAGTTCTGCGTCGAAAAGATCGATGCCATCAACTTTAAAGATGTTCGCCTGTTGTCAGGGTTCGTGGCCGAGCGCGGCAAGATCGTGCCTCGCCGCCTGACCGGGGTCTGCACCCCGCACCAGCGGCGTTTGACCGCGGCCATCAAGCAGGCGCGCAATATTGCGCTGCTGCCCTTTGCCGCCCGCTTCTAACCGGCGGTCGTTCCTTAATTTGTTAGCGGTTTCCCGGCGTTGCCGCCGGGAGACCACAACACATTCGTTCAAGAACATTCAGTCAGGAATGGGAGCCGAACACATGGAAGTCATATTGAGAGAAGATGTAGCCAAGCTGGGCGCGCGCGGAGATGTGGTGAAAGTGGCCGATGGCTTTGGGCGCAACTACCTGCTGCCGCGAAAGCTGGCGATGGAAGCCACCGCCAGCAACAAAGCGGTGGTTGCGCAGATGCGTGCGGCGTCAGTCCGCCGTTCCGCCAGCGATAAGGCCGATGCCGAACTTCTGAACGGGCAACTCGAAGCGGTCACCCTGAACTTCACCAGGAAGACCGCGGAAAAGGGCCAGCTCTTTGGCTCGGTCACCTCGTCGGATATCGCTGATGCCCTGGCCGCCAAGGGCTTCACCATCGATCGCCGCAAGATCCAACTCGATGAGCCCATCAAGTCCGTGGGCGAAGTCACGGTTCCCATCAAGCTGCATCGCGATGTAACTTCCAACTTGAAGGTGATTGTCGAAGCCGAAGCTGTGGCTGCTGCCGCCGAGTAGATGCTTAAGCGGAAGTGCTCTGGGACTTGCATTTTAGTGGCAGCAGCGGCCTTCAGGCCGCTGAATAGCCGTCTCTTATTAATTGGGTTTTAGTCCCGGTGACGAGTTCTTGCAAATCAAAAGCGCCGTCCTCATCTCGCAGCTTCTGCGTTCGGAATTTCAAACCCTCTGGGAACTCGTGCTGCTTCGATTCCCCCGCTTCGCCCGGCTTGGGGCGTGAGCCCTGCTCACCAAACGTGCCGCAACACGTCCAAAACTCAGCAACGATATTCAACGTGAAACCTAAACACTGAAACCCGCCGGGCTTCGAAATGATTGCCGCCGTCCGGGATTTCCGGTTAGGCTGAGGGAGCGGGCGGGTGACGGGAGCAGCTGTCATAGGTATGAGGAACGGAATCGCACCCTCGGGGGACACGCGCCGCGCTCCGGCCTCGAGTCTCGCCGGAGCGGGTGGATTGACAGGCAAAGCCCTGAACCGGGTTGATGACACTTCGCTGATCCGGCTGGCGCAGCGCGGCGACCGCGCCGCGTTCGAAACCCTCGTTCGCCAGTACGATCAGCAGGTCCTCCGTCTCGCCTTGAACCTCACCGGCTCCCCCCAGGACGCCCAGGACATCTACCAGGAAGCTTTTCTCAAGGCCTACCGGCACATCGGAAACTTTCGTTTCGAGTGTTCGTTTTACACCTGGATCTATCGCATCGTCACTAACCTCTGTCTCGATCACCTGCGCAAGCGCAAGACCCGCAGGGAAGATTCGGCGGTGGTCACCGATTCCCGGGGTGAGGAGTATGACCGCATGGATTCGGTGCCGGATGTTCGCGCCGGCAGCCATCCCGAAAAAGATTTTATGCGGCGCGAGCTCAACGCGCGTATCGCGCGCGCTCTGCTGCGCTTAACCGCCCGCGAGCGCATGGTGTTTGAGCTGAAGCATTACCAGGGATTAAAACTGCGGACCATCGGCGACATGTTGAATACGTCGGAGGAAACCGCGAAGAATACGCTGTTCCGGGCCACGCAGAAACTGCGCAGCTCGCTGGCGGAAATGCGCTAAGTTCAATGCGCTCAGGTCAAAGATCCGGGCTCTAAGGAAGAAGAACCATATGAATTGCAGCATGGTCATCAACAACATCGATCTTTATATCTACGGCGAGCTGCCGGATGATGCGCGCCACGAACTGGAGCAGCATGTCTCTCATTGCGCCGCATGTGAAGGCGCTCTGGCGGCAGCGCGCCAGTTGCACGCTGACCTGTCGGGCTTCGTGCGCGAGGCGCCCGAGCCGTCGCCCAGTTTTCTTGCCGATTGCCGCATGCGGCTGCAGGAGGCCCTCGAAAACACCGAACAATCAGGTTTCTTGAACCGCTGGGCCCTCGACCTTACCGGCTGGATGCACCAGGTAAAACTCGCTCCCGCCTTGACCCTGGCGCTGCTCATGGTTGGCTTTGGCGCGGGGACCCTCACCACATTCAAGATCACTTCCAGCGCGCCCTCCCACATCCCGGTGGCAGTCGATGCCGGCGAGGCTTCCATTGCCGGCATCCGCGATATCACTCCCGACCCAGCATCGAACCGTGTGGACATCAAGTACGACACCCTGCAACCGCAATCGGTGTCAGGAAATCTTGACGACCCGCGGGTGCAGAAACTTCTGCTGATGGCGGCTCGCAATAATTTGAATTCGGGCGTGCGCATGGATTCGATTAACCTGCTCACCCGCAATCCCGCGCCCAGCAAAGTGCGCGAAACCCTGATGTTTGCGCTGCGTTATGACCAGAATCCCGGCGTGCGGTTGAAAGCCCTCGAAGGCTTGCGCGGATACATCAAAGAAGACACGCGAGTGCGCGACTCAGTGCTGGAGGCGCTGCTGACCGATAACAATCCCGGCGTCAGGTCTGAGGCCATCGGATTGCTGGAGCCGGTGAGCGGTGACAGCAGCGTGCGCCAGACCCTGCAGGATCTTGCGTCCCACGATAAGAACCCTTATATCCGGTCCGAGTCCCAACGCTTGATCGGTTTTTTGCCGGACATGGATTGATAAAAAAATTGATGGAACAGGTTGGTGGGCAGACTGATGAACTGATCGGCGACACACCAGTAAGGTTTCGCTCAGAATAATTCGAACTTGTTAAATTTGATACTTCTTAAGAAAGAACTTGAGGGCAAATTTGAAACTGATTTCCCAGGCATTACTGGCGGGGTTGTTGCTGATGGCGGCGGTCGCTTATGCCGAGCCTTCGGAACAGGAATCCCACAGCAGAATTTACCGCGACGGCTCGACGTGGGTGGAAGAGCTGAAAGGCTCGGTGCCCGCCGCGCGCAATGTACGCCTGCACTCCGGCCTGGGTTCCGTGGAGGTTCGCGGCGGCAACCAGAATGAAGTTACCTGGGTGATCACCAAGCGGGTGCACAAGGGCTCGGAAGCCGCCGCGCGCCAGGACTTCGAGAAGTTCCGCGCCAGCGTAAGCCGGCACGCGGATGTCGTGTTGTTCGAAGGCGATATCAGGTCGCGTTCGCTCGACCATTTTTCGGTGGACTTCAACATCAGCGTGCCCCGCGCCACAGATACGGTCAGGATTGATACCCTCGGGGGCAATGTGGCGGTCAACAATATCGCCGGCAAGGTCAACGCCGACACCGCCGGCGGAGATATGCAGATGGACGTTATCGGCGGGGACCTCGCGGCCTCTACCCTGGGTGGGAACATTGAAATTGGCAGCGCGCAAGCTGGAGTCATCCTGCGGAGCGCCGGAGGCAATATCAAGGTGGCTTCTTCGGGCGGCATTCTGGAGGCTCAAACCTCGGGTGGCAACATCGGCATCGGAACCGGTCGCCAGAACGTGAGCGCGCAAACCGCCGGCGGCAATATCACGATCAAGAGCTGCGAAGGCTCGCTTCGCGCATCCACCGCCGGCGGCAATATCGAAGTGGGCGACGTGGGAGGCGAGGCTGCCATGGAAAGCGCGGGCGGCGCCATTCGCCTGGGTTCGGCCGGAGGAAAGGTGCTGGCCCGGACGATGTCGGGATGTATCCGGCTGGCCCGCCTCGGCAAGGGAGTGCAGGCCCGCACCGCCGCCGGCCCCATAGAGGTCCAGTTCCTCGGGTCCCAGGTAGGCTTCTCTGATTCCAGCCTGGAAACCATGATCGGCGATATCACTGTCTCCCTTCCTGATGGCATGCGGACCACTCTTAGCGCAGCCATCAACTCAGGCCGCGGGCACAATATCCACTCCGACTTCAAAGAAGTCAGGATCAATAGTGAGAACCCGGGGTTCGGCGCCCGCGAAGTATTTGCCGAAGGCAATCTCAACGGTGGCGGACCGGCGCTCAGGATGCACACCACCTCCGGGGACATCGAAATTCTGCGCAACAAGAAATAATTGGTTCACTTAACGGCAGGAAATCAGCAATTTTCAAGGAGACATAAAAATGAATAAGCAAACGATGAAAGCCCTGGTTTTGATGGTGCTGATGGGCGCGGCAGTGATGAGCGCCGGCCGCCTGACCGCGGTGTTGGCGGCTTCGCCTTCACTGGCCAATGGCGCTTCCAGCGCGGTAGCCGGTGGGCCGGCCATGCAGAACGTTCAGATCCAGCGCCGCCGAACTTCGACGGCCACGCCCGCGGTGTGGAACGTGGCTGGTGGCGGCGCGTATCTCGGAATTGACATTGACGACGTAACCGCCGAGCGCGTTTCCGCATTGAAGCTCAAGGAAGAACGCGGCGTGGAAATTACCCGCGTCGATCAGGATGCCCCCGCGGGAAAAGCGGGATTGAAGGAGCATGACGTAATCCTGCAATTTAACGGCACTCGTCTCGAAGGTGAAGAGCAACTGCGGCGCTTGATTCGTGAGACTCCCTCGGGCCGGAGGATCACGCTTGACATCAGCCGCGACGGCTCGCCCATGACTGTGGCTGTGACCCTGGCGCCGCGCCCCAACCAGATGCGCTTCAAGGTCCGCGGATTTTCGCCGCGCGAAGGCGGCCTTCTGGCCCCCGGCGAGGTCATGGAGATGCCCGAAATGCCGGAGATGCCTGATATGCCCGACATGCCGGAAACGCCTCGCTCCCCGGTGTCGCCCCGCACCCCCATGGCGCCCCGCGCTCCGCGTGCGCCTCGTATCCCTGGCCAGATGGGGGAACAGAATTTCGATATCATCATGCACAGCTCATCGTCGCTGAGCGGAGTGATGGTGGACAGCCTGAGCCGCCAGTTGGGCGAGTTCTTTGGCGCCAAAGACGGCCAGGGAGTCCTGGTCCGTTCGGTGGAAAAAGGCAGCGCGGGTGAAGCTGCCGGTTTTCGAGCGGGAGATGTGATCGTCGGCGTGGACAGGGAGAAAGTGCTCCAACCCCACGATTGGCGGCGCATCCTGAGCATGCACTCGTCCGGCGCCAAGGTTAGCGTTAACATCATCCGCAACAAGAAGGAGCAGACTCTTTCCATGACGGTTCCAGAAGGGCACAAGCATGAATCGTCGGTTTCACCCGGCGACGAAATGCGTGAAATCGAAGTGATCAACTCCGTGGACGTGGCCAAAATCGTCGATCAAGTGCGGGTCATGCGCCCGCAGATCGAACGCGTTGCCCAACTGGCTTTGAATGTGGGCATGCAAAAAGCCATGATCAACGTCCAGAAACAGCTTCACAACATCGAGCCCAAGTTGCGCCAGATGGAAAAGCAGATCAACAACGCCCGTCGCGAAGCCGAACTGTAGGAAGGGAAGAGGCTAAGGGCACGTCTTGTATTTCAAGTTTTGTATGTCAACAACACGTTTTGCGTGTCCTGCAGAAAAGAAATACGCGTTTAGTGTTTCCTGCGGGACACCGGCACGCGTTTTTATGGGAATTGTCATTCCGAGCGCAAGCCGAGGAACCTTTTGTTTCCTTGGCGCAACCCGCCTAACCGGCCCAGCCGCAGATTTAAAATAATTGACCCTCAGGTTCTACGCGTAGCCTGCCGTTGACTCTAACGATGGAAGGAAGCAATTCTTCCAGCGTGAGAACAGCATTAATACCACTTTCCTGATTTAAGTAAAACCCGAGAAGATTTGCTGGTCTGCCAATCCGATTCAAGGGCAGGCTGCGCTTAGAACCAGTTCGAAGGTCGGTGAATCCACTGATTCAGGCCGGCACTCCTACAAACCCTAAAGGAAACAAAGGGTTCCTCGGCTGCGCTCGGAATGACAATTCATATAGAACGCGGGCTCATCGAGAGGGGCTGCGCTCTCGGACTTGAATCCTGGTAAACCAAAACTGGAGAGATTTCCCGGGCGTGCCGACTGACGATTCCGTGTGGCTGGGCATGAAGCCCTTCGAAATCCCCGTTCTCACCCAACCCGATTGACCACCCCCCAGGTAGCATTTAGTCTCATTATTCGGGAGGTTTACACAACTCCGCGTTCACCTTTAGACTATTCTGCCTGCTTAAAAGAACTTCGCAAGGAAGGGTGCGGCGAACATGCCCGGGGTCAGTGACAAGGTCAGGCAGATCATTATCGACAAGCTGGGGGTAGGGCCGGCTGAAGTGACAGGCAACGCCTCATTTGTGGAGGACCTGGGGGTGGATTCCCTCGATCGCGTGGAACTGGTCATGGCGCTCGAAGAGGCTTTTTACCTGGACCTGCCGGACGACGAGGTGGATAAAATGATCGTTGTGCAGGACACCATCGATTACATTGAAAAAAACGCGCGCATCGTCAAGCAGTAAGGTCGCAAGGTAATAAAAGTCGACACATCACAGGGGAAACGCATCCAAGTAACCGGCTGAAGTTGGGGGTGGCAGCGTGTGCGCCAGAAGCTTCGCAACAGGGCTAGAATCGAATCAGGGACTGAATTCCCCATGGTCCCGGCACTGCCGGTGCAATCACAAAATTTGTATTCAAAATTCTCAAGGAGACAATGCTAATGGCCGCAGTAGAAGAGAAAGTAAAACAGATCATCGTGGAGCAACTGGGGGTCGATGAAGGCGAGGTCACCGGCAACGCATCCTTCGTGGACGATCTGGGCGCCGACTCGCTGGATATCGTGGAGTTGGTGATGGCGTTCGAGGAATCATTCGACATCGAGATTCCCGACGATGACGCCGAGAAGATTCGCACCGTAAAAGATGCGGTCGATTACATTGAGAAGAACGCGAAAGGCGGCAAATAGGCTTGCCGCGTCGCGTCGTCATTACCGGTCTGGGTGTAATTTGTGCCCTGGGCCACACCAGCGGCGAAACCTGGCAGAACCTGTTGGCGGGCAAGAGCGGGGTGGCCCCCATTACCCGCTTTGACACCGCGGGGTTTGCCGTGACCATTGCCGCCGAGGTCAAGGGCTTCGATCCGCTTAACTTCATCGAGAAAAAAGAAATCAAGAAGATGGGCCGCTTCATCCACCTGGCGATCGCGGCCGCCGATGAAGCCATGAAGATGTCAGGCCTGCGGATGTCGCCGGAAATTGAGAACCGGGTGGGCGTGCATATCGGTTCCGGCATCGGCGGGTTCGACGTCATTGAGCGAGAACATTCCAACCTGCTCTCCGGGGGCCCCAGAAAGATTTCGCCTTTCTTCATTCCCGCGGCCATCGTCAACCTCGCCGCCGGGCACGTCAGCATCCGCTTCGGCGCCAAGGGCCCCAACGAGGCCACTTGCACCGCTTGCACCACCAGCGCCCACGCCATCGGCGATGCCTATCGCATCATCCAGCACGAGGATGCGGATGTCATGATCGCCGGCGGCACCGAAGCCGCCATTACTCCCATGGGAGTGGGAGGATTTGCCGCCATGCGCGCCCTTTCCACGCGCAACGAGGATCCCGAACGGGCCAGCCGCCCGTGGGACAAAGATCGCGACGGCTTTGTGATCGGTGAAGGCGCGGGCATCCTGATACTGGAAGAGCTGGAGTTTGCGCGCGCCCGCGGCGCCAAAATTCTGGGCGAGATCATCGGCTACGGCATGAGCGCCGACGCGTTCCACATTACCCAGCCCGCGGAAAATGGGGAGGGCGGCTTTCGCGTTATGGTCAACGCCATCAAAGACGCCCACCTGGTTCCCTCCGATATCGGCTATGTGAACGCCCACGGCACTTCGACTCCCCTGGGAGACGCGCTGGAATCCCTGGCCATCAAGCGAACATTTGGAGAGCACGTCAAAGACCTGGCAGTAAGCAGCACCAAATCCATGACCGGACATTTGCTGGGTGGGGCCGGCGGTCTCGAAGCCGCCATCACCGTGCTGGCGCTGCAAGACCAGATCCTTCCCCCCACCATCAACCTGGTTACCCCCGGCGAAGATTGCGATCTGGATTACGTTCCCAACGTGGCCCGCAGAGTAGATATCAAATACGCCCTGTCAAACTCCTTCGGTTTCGGCGGCACCAACGGCTCCCTGATCTTCAGCCGCTGGCAGGAATAGCGGACCAAACGCCACAAGTTTGCGCGAGCATAACGCCGCCGACGGATGGGCGAGCGAAGGACCTCGCGTTTTCTTTCGGGCTTGCCTCTGGTTCCCCACTAAAATCCCCAGCAGTTGCATGAAGAAATGTGGTTAAGCGAGCACGATCCAAAGGAATTGTCATTCCGAGCGAAAGCCGAGGAACCTTTTGTTTCATCTGCACAATCCGCGCAATCGCCCAGGCGATACCGTCAAGGAATCACCGGTCAGAATCTTCGCGTAGCCTGCTTTTGACTCTTACTCCCGCAGGACAAGGAAACGAAGGGCGGCTCGAACGCCCCACCAAGCAGCCACCTACCGGCTGTACTGGTCCCGCAACCGGGTCTGCTTGTTCTCCATCGACGAAGCCCGGCCGCCGATGTAAACCTGCTTGACTTCGGTCTTCATATCCAGCGGATCGCCGTTGGCCACTACCACGTTGGCCTGCTTGCCCACATCGAGCGAGCCCAACTCCCCCGCCACCCCGAAGATCTCCGCGGTATTGAGCGTGACCGCGCGCATGGCCTCGTCATAAGGCAGCCCATAGGCCACCGCGTAACCCGCGGCATAAGGAAGATTGCGCGCGTTGTGCGAATCGTAGGAAGCGAAGGCAATCTTCACCCCGCGCTTGTAGAGCTGTGCCGGCAGCGAGAACACGGCGTCGTAGCGCTCCCCTGATTTCGGGGTGGCGTAGATGGGGCCGACGATCACCGGGATTTTTGCCGCCGCAATATAGTCGAGCACCTGCTGGCTGTGGGCGACGTGATTGAGAATGATCTTCAGGTTGAATTCGCGGGCCAGGTGCAAAGCCACCTGCACGTCGCTGGGTTCTTCCGCTGCCAGCACCACCGGCTTGCGGCCTTCAAGATAGGGAATCAGCGCCTCCAGTTTCAGGTCGCGTTTGGGGGCGACGCTGTCGTCGCTCTTTGCCGGTGCGCGGCTGCCGGTGCGCGGGGTGCTGCGCGTGGCGGTGGAAACCGGCGCGGACGCGCGGTCTTCGTTGTTGTTGCGCTCCGAAATTTCGCCCGGCGCGGATCCCGATTGCGGCATGCTCGCGGTTTCCCCCGTCCCTTCGCCGGTGGAAGTGGTTTCCGAGGATGTCCCCGGATGCTTCTTGCTGTAGTCGCCGCGCTTCTTGCGATAATCCTGCGCATCGATGAAGGCCTGGCGCAATTGCGCCGCCATGCCCATGCGGGTGGAGGGATACTTGAGCTTGTCGAAGCTGGAGTTGCGGCGCTCGTTGCCGGTGAAGTTGAGCGGCAGAGCGATGTCGCGCACCAGCACCATTTCGTCGCTGGACGCGCCATCCAGCTGCACAAACGACGATTGGCCGGGCAGGGTGTCAGAGGGCTGCGGCGCCACGATGGCATTGGTGATGCCGTTGTAGCGCGTGACCGGAATTAATTCTGATTCGGCGTGAAAGGCCTCCCAGACATGCATCTGCGGCATGATCTCGTCGCTGGTTTCCACCAAGTCGTTGGTCATCTCCACCGCCGAGATCTCGGTGAGCCCCAGGTTGCTCTCAGCGTCGATCATGCCGGGATAGACCGTCATCCCGCTCACGTCGATGACCTTGGCGTTGGCGGGAATCGTGACCGCGCCCGCCGCTCCCGCCGCGGTAATGCGGCCGTGTTCCATTACCAGCACCCCGTTCTCGATCACGCCATGCGAGATCGTCATCAGTTTTCCGCCGGTCAATGCGATGGCCGGGCTGTCGGCCAGGGTGGTGCGAAACACGGCGGTGCGAGCCGCGACAGCAGGCCGCGTGGGGGCAGCCGCCGGGCGTTCAGTCTTTGGGCCGCGCTGCTGCGCGCCCGCCGCCGGCAGCACCGCCAAGCCCAAGCCCAGGAGAATCAGCACCAGTTTTCGCCGCATAAGATCATGAGAAGTTGTCATTGGTACATCCCTTCTTCGCCCTGTTCGTCGCCGTGGCCGCTCATCGGCGTTCCGGTGTAGTAGGGCATGCCCGTGCCCGGCAGTGACTTGTCAAAAAATACCCGTCCATCGATCAAGACTTTCTCCACCGTCGCGTAACTGGAAAGAGGGAACTGGTCCCAGATGCTGATGTCCGCATCCTTGCCGGGATCGAGTGAGCCGACGCGGTCATCCACTCCGATGATCCAGGCGGGATTAATGGTGATCATTTTCAGCGCCTCATCGGGCGTGGCGCCTCCGTAGCGAATGGTCTTGGCGGCTTCCTGATTCAAGCGCCGCGCAAAATCGTTGGAATCGCTCTTGATCGCCACCCGCACGCCTTTGCGCATGGACATCACCGCGTTCCACGGGATCGCGTCCCAGGCCTCATGCTTGAATCCCCACCAGTCGGCGAAGGTGGCAATGGCCACGCCCTGTGCCGCTACTTTGTCGGCCACCTTGTACATCTCCAGCGCGTGGTGGAATGCCCGGATCTTGTAGCCAAACTCTTTGGCCATCGCCATCTCGTTGAGGAATTCATCGGCCCGGTAGCAGTGGATCTGCACCATCAGCTTGCCGCGCAGAATGTCGGCCAGCGCCTCCAGCCGCAAATCGCGCTTGGGCTCCTTGGCGTCCTTGTTGGTCTTTAACTTCTCCTTGTAGGTGTCCCAATCGCGAAGATACTCGCGCGCTTCCTGTAGTGCGGCGCGGCGCACCGCGAAATTCCCCATTCGGGTGGAAGGCAGTTGGCCGCGGCCGCCATAGACCCTCTTGGGGTTCTCGCCGCTGGCAAACTTGATGGAGCGCGGCGCGTTAGGGAACAGCATCTCGTCGCGCGTGAGTCCGAACTTATGCTTGATCACCACCGCCTGCCCGCCAATCATGTTGGCCGAGCCATGCAGCAGCAGCGAGGTGGTCACGCCCCCGGCCAAGGCGTGGTAGATGGCCTTGTCGGTGTAATCGAACGCGTCCTCCATCATCATCTGCGGGGTCACCGGGTTGGTGGCTTCGTTCACGTCGTTATCGAGGGCCAAGTGCGAATGGGAATCGACAATGCCCGGCATAACAAACTTGCCGGTGGCGTCGATCACCCGCGCCGACGCGGGAGCATCCACCGTCGCGCCCACCGCAACGATTTTTCCGTTATGAATGTAAACGCTGCCGTTGGCGATGGTTCCGTGAGTGATGGTCAGGATGGTGCCGTTCCTGATCACGACGTCGTCACTGGCGCCCGCCGCGGCCGGCGTGCTGGTTTGTCCCAGCGCGGTTGCGGCCAGAATGCTGAAATAGACGAGAGCGAAAACCAATTTTGTGAGAGGATTCTTTCCGGCATGGGTGTGATTGTCCGGCGATGGGTGCATGGGTTGCATGATGGAACTCCTGTGATGAAGCGAACGAACCATGGGAAGAGGCCTGAATTGTAAGAGCCTGTAACCGTCAGGTCAATTCACCGTAGCTTTATCGCAAATAAAACCGGGAGCGTTGCCGCTCCCGGTTTAGGTGGCTAACGGACTATCTCTACCAGACGTGGCAGCCGTTGGCGGCCACCATCGCTTGTCCACTCTTGCAGCTGAACGCCTTCTGGAAGTCGACGTTGTTCTGCATCACGCCGTTGACCCGGAACTGTCCCGGGGAGTGTTCGTTGGTCAAGGCCTGCAGGCGGCTGGTTTCGGGACGGGTGTTCTCGCACCAGATCTGTCCCCAACCGATGAAGAAGCGCTGCTCGGGGGTAAAACCGTCGATCTTCTTGCGGTCTTTGCCCTGCAACACATCTTCCAGCGCCATGTAAGCGATGCGCACCCCGCCGTTGTCGGCGGTGTTCTCGCCCAGCGTCAGTTTGCCATTCACGTGAACGTCGTCTTTTGCATCCTTGGCGTCCTTGACCGCGACAAAGTTTGCATACTCATCCGTCACGCACTTCGCACGCTTGGCGAATTCGTCGGCATCGGTCTTGGTCCACCAGTCGCGCAGGTTTCCCTGGGCATCGAACTGCCGCCCCTGGTCGTCAAAACCGTGGGTCAGCTCGTGTCCGATCACCGCGCCGATTCCGCCGAAGTTCACCGCGTCGTCGGAGGCGTTGTCATAAAACGGCGGCTGCAGAATGCCCGCCGGGAAGTTGATGTTGTTCATCTGCGGATCGTAGTAGGCGTTGACCGTGGGCGGCGTCATGCCCCATTCCAGCTTGTCCACCGGCTTGCCGATCTTGTCGAGCTGGCGCTTGAATTCAAACGCGTCGCCCCGCGCGGAGTTGCCGATCGGATCGCCGCGGTCGATGTTGATGGATGAATAGTCGCGCCAATTTTCCGGATAGCCGATCTTGTTGGCGATGCCCTTGAGCTTCACCAGAGCTTCCTTGCGGGTGGCGGGCGTCATCCACTGCAGCTCGCTGATGTCCTTATCCAGCGCTTTCTCCAGGGCCTCGACCATCTTCAGTGTGCGCGCCTTGCCTTCGGAACCGAAGGTGCGCGCCACGTAGCTCTGTCCCAGGGCCTCGCCCAGCTGGTTGTCGGTAAGGCTGACGCAGCGCTTCCAGCGCGGCCGCAGTTCCTTGGTGCCGCGCAAAGTCTTGCCATAAAAGTTGAAGCTCTCGTTGACGAACGCGGTGGGCAGCAGCGCGGCATTGCTGTGCGCCAGGTGCCAGCGCAGGTAGGTCTTCAAATCTTCAAGACTGGTGGATTGCATCACCGAGTTCATGTTCTTGAAATATTCCGGCTCGGTCACGTTGAGAGAGGCCACCGGCGCCATACCCAGGTCGCTGAAGTATCGCGTCCAGGTGAAGGCCGGGGTATAGCCGGCAAATTCGCTGGTGGATATCTTGTGATAAACGTTGGCGGGCTCGCGGCGCTTGACGCGATCAAACGCGCCCTTGGCCAGCTTGGTTTCAATGTCGAGCACGACTGCGGCGTTGACCTCAGCTTGTTCCGGCGCGTCGCCCAGCAGTTGGAACATGTTGCGCACGTGGTCAACATACTTCTGGCGCTGTTCTTTTGATTTGTCGTCGGCCTTGAAGTAGTAGTCGCGGTCGGGGAGTCCCAGCCCGCCTTGGTCGGCCTGTGCGATCACCGAAGTGGAATCCTTGAAATCCTGCCCCGAGCTGAAGTCGAAGAACGCGCCGGTGCCGTGCATGTGAAGGTTGGCGATCTCGTCCACCAGGTCCTGCTTCGACGCGATGGCCGCCAGCTTGTCGAGTTCCGGCTTGAGCGGCGCGATGCCGCGGGCGTTGATTCCAGTCTCGTCCATGCAAGCCGCATAGTAGTTCCCGATCATCGCATCAATCGGCTTACGGTCCGGGGTGTTGGGCGAATCCTTTTCCAGGATGTCGTGCAGGATGGCCAGATTGTTGTCGTACAGCTCGTTGAACCTTCCCCAGCTCGACTGGTCAGCGGGGATGGGATGATTGGCGGTCCATCCGCCACAGGAATACTGATAAAAATCGGTGCAGGGTTCCGCCTTCTTGTCGAGCGCGGAAAGGTCGAAGCTGGGAATGACCTTGGGTTTTTCGACCGAGCTTGCCATCTGCGCGGACATGATTCCGCAGCAGACCATAATTACCGCCAAAAGCGAGGTTGCAAAAGAACGCATAGTTTTCTCCAGGAGTGGGATGAGTCTGTTACGAATCGGTGAAGGGAATGGTTCAAAATAGTTCAAAATGACAAATAAAGAAGTGGTCCGGCAGCAGCGCAAACGCAGCCTGCATTAGCAAAACAGTGTACTCGAGACCGGCAAAATGGCGATAGCCCAGGCGAATGTTTACACTGGTGGCGATGAATATCTGCATCTTTGGCGGCGCCTTCGACCCCATCCACCGCGGGCACCTGGCGGTTGCTCGTGCCGCTGCCGCACGCTTCAAGCTCGACGTGGTCTGGTTTGTGCCGTCGCACTCGCCGCCGCATAAACTCAACCAGCCGATGGCGCCGTTTGCCGATCGCTACGCCATGGTGGCTCTGGCCACCTCCGCGGTAAAAAAGTTTGTCCCCTCCGATATCGAGTTTCAACGCCAGGGCCGCAACTCCCGTCCTAGCTATTCAATCGACACCATCCGAGCCTTTAGACGGGGAATGAAGAAATCGGATAGCCTCTTTTTTTTGGCTGGCATGGACGCGTTCCTCACCCTGCCCACCTGGCGCCAGCCCATTGACCTGTTGCAGGAAGCGCAATTCATAGTCGCCACCCGCCCCGGCTACCAGCTGCGCCGCAAGTCCCGGGGGCCGCGCGATTTGCTGGCGGCAAGCGAATTCTCAGCTGAAATCAGGGAACGGGTACGATTGATCACCGCCGTTCCCGTGAACTTGCCTTCCCGCGAGAAGGCCGGAGGGGAGATCGCCGTCTGCCTGCTGGATACAGTGCACGACCTGAATTCAGCCACCGAAATAAGGGAGGCGGTGGCCCGCGGACGGAACCTGGTCAAGTTCGTGTCCCCCGCCGTCGCCGCGTACATTACGAAAAAGGGTCTTTACGAGTCAATATGAAATCCATCCCCCACACGGGCTTTTGTTTCAGAGCGTCGCCAAAAGCTCAAGAAGTTGCATAGGAGAACCTAAGCTAGCAAAAACGCGCTAGGGAATTGCCATCCTGGAGCGAGCCTTTGCTTCTTGTTTGAGCGAAGGACCCTGCGTTTTCTTTTGCTCCGCAAACCCAAATTCAACGCAACCCCCAGGTCTCTCCACTAGACCCGCAAAAGCCCGGGGTCTCCGGTCGAGATGACATTCCTTTGGGTTAACAATTTTCACGGAATGAGAACGGAGTAAACGCGCGGTCTGCGCTCCCCGGCAGCAGCAATCCAGCCAAAAGATTTATACTGGTTCCCGCATGTATATAAGGATAGCGTCCGCTCCCGCCACGCAATACCCCAATCCAGCATGAAAGCCGACCCGGTACGACAGCAGATCGGCATCGCCGCGCGCGCCTGCGAAGAGAAGCACGCTGAGGAACTGGTCATTATCCAGATGGATCAGTCTTCCTCCGCGTTCACCGACTATTTTCTGATCTGCAGCGGAGCCAACACCCGCCAGGTGCAGGCCATCGCCGAGTCGGTGCAGATGCAGCTCAAGCAGCAGGGCATCATGCCCAACAATATGGAAGGGTACAAGCAGGCGGAATGGGTGCTGCTCGACTACGTGGATTTCGTGGTGCACGTGTTCGTCGATAGCGCGCGCAGGTTTTACGACCTCGAACGCCTGTGGAAGTCGGCCACCCGGCTTTCTCTCGCGGACCTGGAGAAGTCCGGCCCCACAAGGAAAGACCAACCCAAAAGAGTCCTGGAAAGGCGCGATGCGGAAGCACAGCTCCTCGCCGCAACGCGTCTCGAGGAAGCGACGCCGGAACCGCCTCAGGCAGCGCGCACCCCATCAACACCCGCCGGAACTCTGGTCAAACGCCTGGGCGCGGTCAGCAGAAAGAAGAACCCGGTAGCCGCGGCGCTGGCTCGCGGACCGGCAAGGACCGGCGGCAAGTCCAGAAAAAGCGGCGACGGCGCTCGAGGAGCAAAGAGCCAGGGAGCGAAGAAACGCCCAGGCCGCAGCCGAGGTGCGGACGATACCGGAGATTCAGGCGAAGGCCAGAACACGAACGCCGGCAAAACCAGGAATCCTTCCAAGCGCGGCGGCTCATTAAGCAAGATGAGCGTAGCCGCCAAGAACGCAAAGAAAGCCAGGTAGGGCGCCAGGCCGTCACTTTCCCAGGGTGCCTTGATTTGCGGGCGCTGTGCGGCGCGCAAGTCAACAGGAATCCCTGGCCATCGCTCAAGGAGGACGGGCTAGGCCACAGTTTTTTGAGCTGTCATTCCGAACGAAGCCGATGATGCCTTTGTTTCCCCGCGGTGACCCGCGAACCCCATCCCCATGAAACTCCGCATAGTAGCCATCAAGTCGAAGCGCGCATCCGCCAAAAATTCCGCCATGGCGCAACTGGCGGAAGAATACCGCTCGCGCCTCGCCCACTACGCCGACGTCAGCAGCGAGGAAGTCCGCAGCGAAGATGGCTTGATTCACCTTCTGGAATCGGCTAAAGGACGCACCACGCCCGTCTTGATCGCACTCGATTCATCGGGCAAGCAGCTCACTTCTCCGGAACTTGCCCAATGGATCCAGCAGCACCAGGATTCCGGCGCCCAGCAACTGCTGTTCGCCATCGGCGGCGCCGACGGCCTGACCGAAACCGTGAAGTCCCGATCACAATTCACCTTGTCATTCGGTAAGCTCACCCTTCCCCACGAATTGGCCCGCATCATTCTCTTCGAACAACTCTACCGGGCATTTACAATCTTGAAGGGGCACCCGTATCACACCGGACACTAAAGGAAAAATGACCGAAGCGGCATCCACCCTAGTCGAATCCGAAAGCCTGGAAACCGGCAACATCCGCCGCGGCCTGATCATGGTGAACACCGGCCCGGGCAAGGGCAAGACCACCGCCGCCATGGGTACAGGCCTGCGCGCGGTGGGCAACGGAATGAAAGTCCTGATGTTGCAGTTTTTAAAAGGCTCATGGCACTATGGCGAGCTCGATGCGGTGCAGGCCTTCGCAGGCAACTTCGTAATGAAGCAGATGGGCCGAGGTTTCGTAAAAGTAGGCGGCGCGGAAACCGATCCCGAAGACATTCGCATGGTGCACGAAGCGTGGGAAGAGGCCAGAAAGGCGATCATGTCCGGCGAGATCGACCTGGTGATCCTCGACGAAATCAACTACGCCATCAGCTATGGCATGCTGGATCCGGCGCAAGTGGTGGAGACTCTGAAACAGCGTCCCGAACAGGTGCATGTGATCCTGACCGGCCGCAACGCCCATCCCAGCATAGTAGAGATCGCCGACACCGTAACCGAGATGCGCCAGGTAAAACACGCCTACGAAAAAGGCGTAATGGCGCAAAGAGGCATCGAATATTAGGAGGATGCGGTGGGAAGGGAAGAACAAGGTCCTCTCACAGAAACACGGACTCCGTGATTTGTTTAACGCTGGCGGCTTGGAAGCGTTAGATTCTGCATTACCGGTGGAAGCAGCGGGCTTAAGCCCACTGAAAAGAAGTGGGTAGAAATCGGGCTTTAGCCCCGGCGCTTTTGTTTTAGCTTTTGCATTACCGGTGGGAGCAGTGGGCTTCAGCCCGCTGTCAGGCGAGCTAAAGAATTGGGCTTTGGCCCCGGCGGGTTGGTCTTAGCTTTTGTTGTACCGGTGGGAGCAGTGGGCTTCAGCCCACTGAAAAGAAGTGGGTCGAAATCGGGCTTTAGCCCCGGCGGGTTGGTTTTAGCTTTGGTTGTACCGGTGGAAGAAGCGGGCTTCAGCCCGCTGATCAGAAGCGGAGACGCGAAACCCTTTATCCCGCTGACAAGAATTTGGGCTTGGAAATGAGATCCACGTAATGACATGGTTCAAGCGAGAGCCGGGAGAGCTCGACCCTACAGGCGAAAAGCGCGTCCGCACCGAAGGCCTGTGGGTCAAATGCGAAGGCTGCCGCCAGATCATCTGGAAGAAGGAGCTGGACGACAATTTCAACGTCTGTCCCAAGTGCGATCGCCACCGCCGCATCGACGCGCGCGCCCGCATCGCGATGCTGCTCGACGGCGAAGGCGAAGGCTACGAAGTCGATGACGCCGCTCTCACCTCCACTGACCCGCTGAATTTTCAGGACACCCGCGCCTACGCCGAGCGCCTGGAAACCGCGCAGGCCGCCACCGGCCTGCAGGACGCGATCATCAACGCCCGCGGCAAGCTCAACGGCCGCGACGTAATCATCAGCGCCATGGAATACGCCTTCATCGGCGCCAGCCTGGGCGCGGTGGTAGGCGAGGCCATCACCCGGGCGGTGGAGCGGGCCACGAAGGAGCGTGTCCCCATCATCATCGTGTCGGCCTCGGGCGGCGCGCGCATGATGGAAGGCATCACCGGCCTGATGCAGATGGTAAAAATCTCCGCCGCGCTGGCCAGGCTAGACCAGGCCAAGGTCCCCTGCATCTCGGTGCTGACCGACCCCACCACCGGCGGAGTGACCGCTTCCTACGCCATGCTGGGAGACCTGAACATCGCCGAACCCGGCGCCCTAATAGGCTTCGCCGGCCCCAGAGTGATCGAGCAGACCATCAGGCAAAAGCTGCCAGAAGGCTTCCAGCGCAGCGAGTTCCTGTTGCAACACGGCATGCTGGACGCGATTGTCCACCGTCGCGACATGAAGCAATACATAAGCCGGGCCCTGGACTTCCTGACCCCGCCAGTGCAAAAATCCGCGTGAGCCCCCGGGCGGGATTCAGGTTTTGTGGTCGTCGGTCTCGATGTGGAACGACTTCCAATCTATGGTGAAATATCAGCGTGTTAGAAAATGTCATCTCGACCGCAGACCGCGAGTTGTTGTGCGGCGGAGTTGAGAGACCTCGGGGTAGTTTGCTATTTCTTGAAGTTGATTTCGCTGGCAGAGTCCGCGAGTTTTTACGATCATCTCAAGGATTGTCATCTCGCCCGGAGTCCGCGAGTTCCTGCGCGGCGCAGTGGAGAGACCTCGGGGTAGCTTGGTTTAGATTTAGAACTGACGCCACACTGATATAATCACCCATGTAGAGGCCACTCGGCCTCGCGAAGCAACAACCGCAATCACCGCGCAAACATTCGGGGAGTGGCTCAGCCTGGTAGAGCACCTGGTTCGGGACCAGGGGGTCGGAGGTTCAAATCCTCTCTCCCCGACCAATCTTTTCAATAGGTTACAGATACTTTTGCAATCGCGATAAATTGACTGTAGTCGATTTTGTAGTCGGTCAAATCCTCAGAGTTCAACCACAAGGTTTAATCCCTTCTAGGATTCGGGTTGTCCCTCGCCAAAACTAGAGATCCCATGAATTGTGGTCGGAAAGCCACAGCGCGGAACCTGTCTTCTAAGTTGAGGTCGGGAAAACCGGAAGTAATTGGGGGAGTGAACCTCCAGCCGGCGACAGATCTCACCACAGATACACAAGCTCTTCCTAATCCCCAAAAGCAATTATTGTGCGGTTTTTAGGCTGCGAAGTCGTAGCGATGATGGAGACCGCCGACTCTGGGAGACTTAACAAGATGGGAGTGCGGCGTTTCCACGGACGAAAGTCTTCCATGGGGTGTATCTTTTCCGAGTCCCAAATGAGTGCGATCCTCGTGGTAATAGCGGATGTATTCTGATACCAACCGTTTCAAATGCGCTTCGTTGAAGACAATTACATGATCTAATAGATCGCGGCGGCAGCTACCCACCCATCGCTCCGCTACTCCGTTCTGCCAAGGGCTCTTGAACGAAGTTCGAATAGGATCGCTCCCCATAGCTCTCACAGCCATCATGACTTCGGCACTGAATTTCGTGTCACGGTCAAAGATCAAATATTTATGCGATGAATCATAGGGGAATGCTTCGCGAAGTTGTTGAACAACCCATGCGCTGGTTGGGTGTTTTGTGACCCCAAAGTGAAGGATCCGTCTTCGGTCGTGGCCGATGACGAAAAAACCATACAACAGGCCGAAGGTAACGGTGGGGACCGTAAAGAAATCCATAGCAGCAATGACTTCGCGGTGATTGCTTAGAAAAGTCTTCCAACGCCTTGCTGCTTCTGGGCCCCTGGGCGCTCGATGCATCCAACGCAAGACGGTGCGTTCGGATAAATCAAATCCTAGCTTCAGCAGTTCGCCGTGAATGCGCGGTGCTCCCCAGGTCGAGTTCTCCCTAACCATTTGAAAGATCAGCTTCCGCAGTTCTTTGCTGGTTTGCTTCCGGCCTCCACGCTGG
>JBBQWT010000021.1:0-54053 GCA_038210375.1 Terriglobales bacterium
AAATAACGCTGAGAAGGAATCGGAGGATGTAAAAGAGACAGGTAAGAGCTTTTAAGGCAGATACTGCTGCTCACGATCACAACCGCTTCTAATCTAACGCGTCTCTAATTATAGGGATAAGGGATAGAGAATACAAGCTTTTATTGTGGTTAATTGATTGCGCCAGAGCACCCTCCCCGGCAGGACGCATTCCCCAGAAAAGTTGATACCATCGCATTTTGAGTGAGTTGCCGGTCGTCCGGCCAGCTGAGTGGATGTTAAACCCCAACCCGACGCTCTGCCTGAGTGGCTGGTCAGCGTTCTTGACCCGAGCTACCGGGAAACCGATGCCCAGCGCTATGGCATAGGTCGCGAAGGGTTTAACGCCATCGTCCTAGGGGTGACGGAGAAGTACCTGCTGGGTTCCTATCTTGCCGACCAATCTGAAACCGAAAAGTTTCTCACCGGTCTTCATGTTCGGGAGCTGGTGCTGGCGCGGGCTTGTGCCGCCGGTGATGACGCGGCCTGGCAGGAATTTCTGCTGCAATACCGCGAGACCCTTTATGCGGCGGCGCGCTCCATCACCCGTGAGGAATCAAGCGGGCGCGAGCTAGCCGATTCGCTGTACGCCGACCTCTATGGAACCGCGGCACGTGACGGCAAGCGCATATCGAAGCTTGATTCTTACACCGGGCGCGGCTCGCTGGCGGGGTGGCTGCGCACCGTGCTGGCGCAGGAACATGTCAACCGCTATCGCAAGCAGCGCCATACGGTTAGCCTTGAGGAGAAGACCGACGCGGGGGCGCAGTTCGCGGCGCCGGTTTCCGCCGCGATCGCGGAGCCTGATGCTCGGGTGGTGAGCGCCATCGACCAGGCGCTGGCGGAACTTGAAGCCGAGGACCGGCTCATCCTCATCCATTACTATCTCGAAGGGCGCACGCTGGCCGAGGTGGGGCGCATGCTGGGGGTGCACGAATCCACCATCAGCCGCAAGACCGTCAAGATTGTGGAGCGGTTGCGGCGCGGGATTTTCAGCCTGCTGCTGAAGTCGGGAATGAGCCGCAGGCAGGTGGAAGAGGCGCTGGATGTGGATGTGCGCGATATCACGGTGGATTTCAAGAAGTCACTGGGCGGCGAGGGGACGGGGCCGGCGCCGGGTCGGGCCGCTTCCTCATCATACCCGGCGAATGTTGCGCAAGATTTGAAAGCTACAACGTTCCAAGCTAGAGAAGGCGAGGAGTAGCGGCCGCGAGGCCGCTAGTGCAATGGCAGACATTCCTGAAATATCGAAGCTGGTGCGGCAGCGGCTGCAAGTTACAGCCGATGCGGCGGGTGAGGTTGCGCATCCTGACGCCAACCTGCTGGCCGCCTATGCCGAGCAGGAGTTGAGCGGCGCCGAGCGGACGTCGGTGATGGAACACTTGTCGCACTGCGAGCCGTGCCGCGAGGTGGTCGCCCTGACGCTGCCGCCGGTTGCGGAAGCTGTTTCGCTGCGTCCCCAACTGGTAACGCCGGTTTCGTCTATGGCGGGCGGGCGGCGGCGGCGCAGTTGGTTTAGCGATCAGAACCTGCAATGGGCAAGGCTGGCGGCTACGGTTACGGTGGCCATCGGAATCGGACTTACCTATTACGCCACCCATGACCGGCAGCCTGCGCTGGGGCCGGTTCCGGCGATCACCTCGCCAGCCTCGCCCGCACACGAAAAACAGGCCGAGCAGCCGCCCTCCACCGGAACCGATAGAGTTGTCGAGCCGCAAGACGCCGCCTCGAACAAAGAAAAATTAACTGCCGCCGCGCCGGTGACCCCTTCTCCGAAAAACGTTCCCTTGGAGAAGGCAAAGATTCAAGCTCCGCCCTCAGCATCAGTCTTCGAAGACAAGAAATCGGCGGATTCGCCTAAGAAGCGAGACGAGGTCGCCAACACTCGCCAGTTGGAAATCGCCGGTGGGGCGGCTGCTTCGGACAAAGCGAATCCCGCGCCGCCATCGCCGCCGACAATGGACCGCATGAGCGCCAACCGGGCAGCCGCCCCCAACCCGGCTATCACCGCCGAGACGCCATCTGCAAGCCACAAGATCAGGAAAGACAGCTTGCGGGCGGGCGCTGCGGGCGGCAGGATGCAATCCGCCGATTCCGCGGGAGCGGTCGCAATCCCAGCCTCCCCGCAATCAGCGGCGGAACGGCAATCCGCTTCCGCACAGCAAGGCGCGGTTTCCGATATTCAATCGCTACCATCGACTCAGGCGAGCCAGCAAAATGAGGCGGACGCACAGACTCGGCCATCGCTAACCATGAAGCCAGCCGGAGGACCACAGACCAACCCGCCCTATGGCGCGCCCCGTGCCGCGATTTCCAGCAAGTCGAACCCATACCGATACACGGCATCGCGCTGGACGATCTCATCTGCAGGCCGCTTGCAAAAACTTTCTTCGGCAACCGGCGGCTCGTCGCAATCAACCGATGCCGCGGTTGGACGCGACGTGGTCTTCCGGGCGGTCGCCGTCATCGGAACCCACGTGTGGGTGGGCGGTAGCGGACACCAGTTATTTTATTCGCGAGACGACGGGACGCACTGGACCAGGGTCATGGGAGACTGGCAGGGTGACATCACCAGCATGCGATTCGGCGACTTCAGTCATGGCGAGTTGACTACCTCCGCAGGAGAGCGTTGGACTACCGTGGACGGCGGCGAACATTGGAGCGATGCGGGGAGCGCGCCCTAGACCTTGTCATCCAGCAGCGACATCACGAAGGTAGCGGTGATCGGCGCCGGCGCATTTGGCCGGAACCATGCGCGGGTCTATCGCGCGCTCAGCGAGGAAGGTTTCCCGGTGCAGCTCGTGGCCGTGGTGGATACCGACCCGCAGCAGGCGGCGCAAGCTTCGACCGAGTTCGATACGCCATCCTTTGATTCCGTGGCCAGCCTGCTGGCCAACCCCGCCATCAGCGTGGATGCGGCATCGGTTGCGGTGCCCACCGCGCACCACCTCGATGCGGCGCGGGCGTTGATGGAGGCCGGGATCGACGTTCTCATCGAGAAACCGCTGGCGGCCTCGCTTGATGAAGCGCGGGAAATTCAGAACGTTGCGCGCCGCACCTCGAGGGTGGCGCAGGTAGGCCACCTGGAAAGGTTCAATCCCGGCTTGCGGGCGACGCTTCCGCTGGTCACCCATCCCATGTTTTTCGAGGTGCACCGCCTGAGCATGTTTTCCCCGCGGTCGCTGGACGACGATGTGGTGCTCGATGTGATGATCCACGATCTGGATATCGTGCTTTCAATGGTCGATTCCGAGGTGAAGGAAATTCGCGCGGTCGGCCTGCCCATTCTTTCGGCCAAGGTGGATATCGCCAACGTGCGGCTGGAATTTGAGTCGGGATGCGTGGCCAACTTCACCGCCAGCCGGGTGAGCACCGAAAAGATCCGCAAGCTGCGTTTTTTTCAGCCTAAGCAGTACATATCAGTGGATTTCACTCGCCAGGACGTGGTCGCCTTCCAGGTCGAAGACGTCGGTCTCCCGCCGCGTGACGCCGCTCACCGAAGCGGCTTGGCCGCCCTGGCTGCCGGTTCGGGGATCAAGATGTACAAACCCGAAGTCATCAAAGAAGAGCCCCTGCTCGCCGAACTGAAATCGTTTATTGCAGCAGTGCGCAATCGCTCCACTCCCCTGGTCACCCTTGAGGACGGGCGCCGCGCCCTCTCGGTGGCACTCGACATCGGCGCCGCCATTGCCGACCACCAGCGCCGCGCGCTGTTGTGACGGAATTCCGGCGGCGCATCAACTTCGTAAAGAATTGTCAGACAAGTTGGCCTCCGCGTTTGGAATGCGTTGCGGACGTTAAAATCTAGACAGGAGATATTTAAGTCGAAACAGGCTGGAAAGCGTCCAATCATCAGTCTGTTTTCTGCCCTCGCGGCTGATTTCCCAATGGCATGCCTCTGCTGACTCAAATTCCGAAGGAACCACGGTTGCGGGTGCGCTATCCCGAGGAAGTCCCGGAACTGCATCTGCTGCTGGCCGATCTCGAAGACGACCGCCGAACCTCGCGGCTGCGTGAAGGCTTGTGGATCTCGATCATCATTCACCTGGTGGCGTTCCTGGTGTTCCTGTTCGCGCCGCGCTATTTTCCGCAAAGCTCCCCCGACTTGCGGGAAGCCAGTCCCCTCGACAACAAGTCGATCACCTACGTGGAGATGAATCCGGATGCGCAGAAAGCGGTAACCACGCCACGCACCAACATCATTTCAGACAAGAACCGCATCGCCACGTCGCGCAATCCCACCATCGACCGCAAGAGCCTGGAGCAGTTGCGCCCGCGCAGCCGCGCCGGGGTTCCCGGAGCAATGCAGCCGCAGGCGCCGCCGCAGCAACCATCCCAAGTGGCGCAGGCTTCGCGACCGCCGCCCAATCCCGGCGCGGAAAATTCGCAGCCGCCGCCTCCGGCCCTCGACAATCAAGAGCCGCAATTGCCGGTGCGCTCCAAAGCGAGCAGCCATCCTTTTTCCGCCAACGCCGGCATGTCGGCGGGCTCGGCCATCGAGCAGGCGGCGCGGGCCACGGCCGCCAACCGCATGGGCGGAGTGGGCGCGGGCGAGGGTGGAGAAGGCGGGCTGGGAGGCCGCTCCAACAGCTCGGTGAAGAGCCAGATCGATGTGCTCAGCGACACCATGGGCGTCGATTTCAGCGCGTACCTGCAACGGGTGTTGCATGACGTCCGCGTTAACTGGTACAACCTGATTCCCGAAGTGGCGCGGCCGCCGCTGTTGAAACAAGGCAAGGTGGGGATTGAATTTGCCATCCTGAAAGATGGTTCGGTGCAGGGGATGAAGCTGACCACGCCTTCGGGAGACGTATCGCTCGACCGCGCAGCCTGGGGCGGCATTACCGGATCAAATCCATTTCCGCCGCTGCCGTCGGAATTTCGCGGACAATACCTGGCTCTGCGGTTCCACTTCTATTACAACCCCCGGGACAACGAGCTGCGCTGAACGCTAGTCCGTTCGCCTCGCCTCGCAATTTCAGAACCCGGGCCAGTGCAGCGCCGCAGCCTCGCTATTCTTCTACAATCAAATGCCGTGGGCCCGGTCCGCAGACAAAATTCCGGCATCGTGATGGTTGCGATCGTGATTCTCATCTACCTGCTGCTTCGCTACGGGAAGAGCATCCCCTGGCTGGCGCGGTGATCAACGATGCACCGTCGGCCTTGACCCGTGATCCGCTGATGGTTGTGATCGTCGGCCCCACCGGCAGCGGCAAGACCTCCCTCGCCCTGGCGTTGGCCGAGCAATTTTCCGGGGAAATCGTCAGTTGTGATTCGGTGGCGGTGTACCGAGGATTTGAGATTGGGACGGCCAAACCCCCGTTGGCCGCCCGCCAGCGCGTGGCTCACCATTTGATTGACGTGGCCGACGCCGGCGAAAGTTTTACCGCCGGAATGTACCTGCGGCAGGCGCGGCACGCCCTGGCTGAGATCGCTGCGAGGGGCAAGCTTCCCGTGGTCGTGGGCGGCACCGGTCTGTACCTGCGTGCGCTGCTACAAGGGCTTTCCCCTGCGCCCACGCGGGTTCCGGAGTTGCGGGAGCGCCTGCGGGCGCTCGCCGCCAGAAGTCCCAATCATCTTCACCGGGTACTGCGCCGCATGGATGCCGCGGCCGCGGCCGCAATTCATCCCAACGACATGCCCAAGATCATAAGGGCCATCGAGGTGTGCATGACTTCGCGGCAGACCATGACCAGCCTGTGGAAGGAAGGCCGCGAACCCTTACGAGGCTTCCGCATCCTGCGCATCGGGGTTTCGCCGGAGCGCGCCGCGCTGTATGCGCGCATTGAGCTACGGGCGCAACGCATGTTCGACGATGGCCTGGTTTCTGAAACTCAAACGTTACTGCAAGCTCAAGCCGGCGCCGGGGAACTTCCTTTTGTATTCAATTCGCTGGGTTACAAGCAGGCGATGCGGGTCTTGAACGGCGAAGCGGAACTCTCGCAGGCCATCGCAGAGGCGCAACAGGCGCACCGCAATTATGCCAAGCGGCAGATGACGTGGTTTCGCCGGGAGCCCGATGTGCTATGGCTTACCGGATTTGGCGACGACGCCGAGGTGCAGCGCCGGGCCGCGCAAGAAGTTGCGAAAGCTTAAAATCCATCGCCAGGCGCAAATACCCGATCGCGTGGCGGTCACCATGGACTAGAAATTACTGCATGGGCAAATATTTGTTGCCGAGTAGGGGTTCTTCCTCACCCCGGTGAAGCCGGGGGTCGTCAGAATGTCCAGCGACGGATGAGATTGCTTCTTCAGACCGGATTTTCCCGACGGGTAGAGCTTTAGTCAACTACCTCCTGAGTTTCATCCCTTCGCCAATTCTGATATTGTCCTGAAAATGCGCATGCTCAAGCGGAAACTGCTTATTCTCCTCTTCCTTCTCTTCGTGCCGGGCGCGATTAGCTGCGTGGCCGCCGATCAATACCAGAAAATTGGGCCGGTGCAGCTCACCCGCGAGGGCAATCGCTGGGCGGAGAAGACCCTCAAGAACTTGAGCCTCGAAGAGAAGATCGGGCAGCTCATCATGGTGCGCGGCCTGGCTGAATTTGTGAACCTGGAGAGCCCTTCATTCGTGGCCTTGCGCGATTCGATTCGCAAGTACCATCTGGGCTCGGTGATCATCTCGGTGCCGGTGGAGGATGGCTTCCTACGGCGCAGCGAGCCTTACGAGGCGGCCATGTTCACCAACCTGCTGCAGCGCGAGTCGCGGGTGCCGCTGATATTTGCCGCCGATTTTGAGCGCGGCCTGTACATGCGATTGAGTGGCGTCACCATGTTTCCCCACGCCATGGCGTTTGGCGCGGCGGGAAAAGCTTCGTACGCCGAGGCGTTCGGCAACATCGTCGCCCAGGAGTCGCGCGCCATCGGCGTGCAGTGGAATTTCTTTCCGGTGATGGACGTCAACTCCAACCCCGCCAACCCCATCATCAACACCCGCTCGTTCGGCGAAGACCCGGCGCTGGTCGGCGCGCTGGGCGCGGCGTATATCGTGGGCTCGCGGCGGGGCGGCTTGCTTTCAACGGCCAAGCATTTTCCCGGCCACGGGGATACCGGCACCGACTCGCATCTAGACCTGGCGCAGGTGGGCGGGGACATGGCGCGGCTGGATTCGGTGGAGCTGCCGCCTTTCCAGAAAGCCATTGCCGCGGGCGTGGACGCGATCATGGTCGCGCACGTCAGCGTCCCCGCCATTGATCCGGCGGCGAACAAAGTGGCCACCAATTCCGAGAAGATCACCACCGATCTCCTGAAGTACAAGATGGCATTCAAAGGCCTGGTGGTGACCGACGCCATGGAGATGCGGGGATTTTCCAAGCTGTACCCGCCGGGACCGAACGCCGCCGGCCGCGCCGCAGTGGATGCGTTCAAGGCCGGCAACGACATGCTGCTGCTGCCTTCTGACCTCGAAGGCACGATCAAAGGCATGGTGGCGGCGGTGCGCGGCGGTGAGATCACCGAGGATCAGATTGACGCGTCGGTGCTGAAAGTTTTGCGCGCCAAGGCTTCGGTGGGATTGAACAAGGCCAAACTGGTGGACATCAACGGCCTGGCGACCGCCATTCTGAAGCCGGAAAACATCGCCCAGGGGCAGGAGATCGCCGATGCCGCGGTCACCCTGGTGCGTGACAATGGCAAAGTATTACCCATGAAACGTGGAACTTCCACGTCCCGCGGGCCGTATGAACCAGAAGTAGAGGCTGCCCGGCAAACGGTGGCGGTGGTGTTTACCGATGACACGCGCACCGAATCGGGAAGGACGTTCGAGCGCGGATTGCGCAACCGGGTTCCCGACGCCACTATCTTTTTTCTCGATGATCGCAATGCGGGGCCAATGTCAGATTCGATCATGGAAGCGGTGAAACAAGCGCGGGCAGTGGTGGCGGTGACGTATGTCGTCCCCACGGCGGGCAAGATGCGCCGCGTCGCCGGCAGCATGGTGAACACGGTTTCGCTGGCGGATTCACCCGCAGCCCTGCTCACGCGGATGCTGGAGGCGGCGGCGGACAAGACGGTCGTGGTTGCCATGGGCAATCCCTATGTGGCCAGCAGTTTTCCCCAGGTGCAGAACTACATGTGCACCTTCTCCAACGGGCCCACTTCCGACATCAGCGCGTTGAAAGGCATGTTTGGAGAGATGGCGATTCGCGGGCATCTTCCAGTCACGCTGCCCAACATCGCGGAGCGGGGAAGCGGAATCGAACGCGGTGCGGTTAACGGAAGCGCGGTCATCCATAACCGAAAAAAACCAGCCCGAAGCCGGGGCGAGACGGAGAACGTCCGTCCCGGTCACTGAAGGAAAAGACAGGAGTCCTTATGCGGGATCGATCAATCGTGAAATTTGCCATGGGAACGGCTGCGCTGCTGGTGTTTGCGGTGGCGCTGGGCTGCCAGATGGACGTGCATTCGAAGAAAAACGGCAACGGGGGCGACGACGTCAACATAAAGACCCCGATGGGCGCGGTGAAGGTCACGACTTCCGACGTGGAGGCCAAGGACCTGGGACTGGCGGTGTATCCCGGCGCGCGCAAGCGTCCGGAGAACGAGGACAACGCCGATCACAATAGCGACAGCGCGCATGTGAACCTGGATCTGCCCTGGTTCGGCATGAAGCTGGTGGTCGTGCACTATGAATCCGACGATCCGCCGCAAAAGGTAATGGATTTCTATCGCGCCGAGCTGGCGCACTACGGCAAGGTCCTCGAATGCAAAGGCCGCTTGAATATCAGCATGGAACACGATGCCGAGGACAAGCGAAGCCGGGAGTTGACCTGCAAGGGCGATCATCCGGGCGACAACGGGGAACTGGAGTTGAAGGTCGGAACCACGGACAAGCAGCACATCGTGGAAGTGAAACCCAAGGGCACAGGAACCAGGTTCGATTTGGTTTACGTGCAGGTGAGGGGCGGGAAGGACACGGTGTAGGCAGAGCCGCCCCCGAGACAGAGCACAGCCAGACAAGAACGAAGTCAGGCCGCAGCGAGGCGACACAGGCCGCATCTACGGGCTGGTATTTTCCACCGCCAGGGTAGGCTTGGCGCCCGACTGGCGCAGCTCCGCACGCACCCCATCCGCTGCCGCGGGACGCGCTACCGCCGTTGATCGCTCTTCGTACTTGCCGAAGATCATTTTGCCCGCCGTAGTCTGCAGCACCGAGGTCACGCAGATGTCGATGTTCTTGCCGATCATCTTACGGGCGTTATCCACCACCACCATGGTGCCGTCGTCGAGGTAGGCGACTCCCTGGGTATATTCCTTGCCTTCTTTCAAAATGAACACCCGCATGATCTCGCCGGGCAGCACGATGGGCTTGAGGGTGTTGGCCAGCTCGTTGATGTTCAACACTTCGACGCCGCGTACCTGCGCCACCTTATTCAGGTTGAAATCGTTGGTAACGATCTTGGCGTCGTACAACTTGGCCAGCTCGATCAACTTCATATCCACTTCGCGGATGTTGGGGAAATCGTCTTCCACGATCTGCACCGTGAGGTGGGCCATTTTCTGCAGGCGGGCCAGGATGTCGAGGCCGCGGCGGCCGCGGTTGCGCTTCAGCGAGTCAGCGGAATCGGCCACCAGCTGCAGCTCGCGCAATACGAATTGCGGGGTCACGATCACGCCATCGAGAAAGCCGGTTTCGGCGATGTCGGCGATGCGCCCATCGATGATGACGCTGGTATCAAGAATCTTCTGGCTCTTGCGCGCCGGTTTTTCCGCGCCAAAAAGACCGCCCATCGCTCCCAGGTTGAGCAGTTCTCCCTTGCTGGCGCCGGTGATCAGCCCCACATAAGACATGAGCAGCATGACCATGAGTTGCAGAAAGCTCTGGGTGCTGCCCGCGGGTATGCTGTTGCGGATGACCAGGCTGAAAAGATACGCGCCAAAGATGCCCAGGATGCTGCCCAGCACCGCGCCGATCAGGCGCTTGAGACTGACCACGCTGAGCCGCATTTCGAACAAGATGACGGCGAAACCGATGGCCACAGCGGTAATCACCGATGCTTCGGCCGACAAGCCAAAAGGCCTGAGAAAAAATCCTGCGATGGCCACCACGGTGACAAACAGCAGACGGATAAAAAGTAAATCCATTTCCATTCCCTCAAAGAGGGACGATATGACCCAGCTTGACCCGGGCAAGAACAGTGCCCCAAAAACGCCGCGGTAATTTCGCTCCCACTCTTAAGCTATCCGCGGAATGAGACCCTGCATGCGCTACCCGTCCGCTGGCGGGCGCGCATCCACCAAACCCAACGAAATAATAATTGCGTCAGTATATACCACCCATGCAACCCAGGGGAGGCCCCCGAGGTTATCTGATAAGTAACACTTCGGTACGCTTTTTTGCGATATCTTGAGCGTACTCGCAGCCGTTTGGCGCCCCCGCGCCGCGTCAGCGTACTTTCGATGACATTGATCTGGCCGGCCCTTAACGGGGAGATGAGCGGCCTGGTTCTTCCCCGAGAGGGGAAGAATTAATGAGACCGGCGCTAAATCTCGGGGGAGAAATGCGCCGGTCTTTTTTCGTTTTCAGGGGGGCCCGCCCCGCTCGCGGCCGCAATTCCCGCTACTTTGCCGCCAGCACGTCGTAGTAGTAGTTGAGCATGGCCCGCCGGGGCCGGTCCTTCAGCCCGTTGAGCGGAATCTTGTTGGTGATGGACGCGTTGCCCACCATATCCGCGGCCCCCAGCCGGGTGATCTTCCCATCCGCCAGCTCCAGGTAGATGGGCACCCGCATGCGGAAGTCTTTGCTTACGTTGGACTGGGTCGCGGTCACGGAAAGCACGGTGTTTCCGCCGCTGCCGTTCTCGAATGAATAATCCAGCTTGTAGGTGGGCAACTCGGTGCCGTAAACATACTCATTAAAAAACCAGTCCATTTTGTGGTCCTGGGTCATGTCCATGTTGTCGGTCATGTGTTTTTCCACCATCAGCTTGAACTCTTCGGTGCTGGCCGCGCGATCGGCGTAGGTGTGCACGAAATCGCGCATCATGGCCTTGAAATTGGCATCGCCCTTCTTGTCCCACATGAGCATGCGCAGCATGTGGAGAATGAACGCTCCTTTGGGATAGATCAGCCGTTGGGTCACGGAACCCATTTTGCTGTTATTGAGCCGGTATCCCATGGTCACCGGTCCGGCGTCGATGCTGCGAAAGCCCTGCCGATTCTTCTCGGTGAGCAACTCCAGTTCATCGGCCCAGAATTTCTGAAACACCTGAGGCTTCGAAGCGTACACCTGCTGCAGAAACAGCGAAGTCGAGAAATGGGCGAAGCCTTCGCTCATCCACTGGTCGCGATAAGAGTTGAAGCCCACGGTATGTCCCCACCACTGGTGGGCGACCTCGTGGGGTCCCACCACCTGCCAGTATCCGCGCACGTCATCGAGCCCCAGCCCATGGCGGACCGTGGAATCGAAAAAGGCGCAGATGGGGATGTAAACCATCGAAGGCCATGATTGTCCAAAGTTGCAGGCCGTCTGCTCGGTCATGGAAATGCGTTTGTAGGAGCTTTCCCCGAAATAATCGGTGTAAATCTGCATGGCGACCTGGGCCTCGGCCAGCGGCTTCTGCATCATGCCGGTGGTGTTTAAAGTTCCCAGGGCGGCCACGTTGGCCATGGCGCCGGAAAGTCCCTGCAGCATGTCGGGAGGGTTTTCATTGGCGTAGGAGGAAATCTTGTAAGGGCCTGCCTGCGCATCGGAGCGTTTGAACTTGCCAAAATTAAATCCCGCCACCGCCATGGGGGCTTCGCCCGTCCATTCAGAGATATTTTCATCTCCTTCGGTGATGCTTTTACCCGGCACTCCGGTGGCCACCATCTGCAGGCTCTTGGGTATGCGGAAGGTCATGCGGTAATCGGCATAATGGCCGAACCCCAGGCTGGGATACCAGTCTTCACGCGCCACTGGAAAATAGTTGCCGCCGCCCTCGTTCACCACCGCTTCCTTGCCGCCGTAGATGCTGCGAAACACGTATTTTTCACCCTTGTTCAGGGGATGGGGAAGCACCACGGCAAAGTCCGGGTCCTGGTCTTTATTCTCCTGAATGAAATCGAGCTGATCGCCGGCCGCGGTGCTCACGCTTTGCACCCGCAACGTGGGGAACAGGTTCAGCGGCAGCACGGCGACACCGGCGGACCGAGCCTCCACCGTGGTAATGGCGTTGCCATTGAGTTTGCCGCTCTTTTCAATCTGGGTATCGAGGTCCTGGGTAAGGATGCTGAAGGTGCTGTTGTCTTCGGCTCCCACGGTGCCGCCGGGCCGCGCATATTCAGGGGAATAATGAAATCCGGCCCAGATGCCGAATTGGTTTTCGTCGTAGGTAAAGAGGGCCACCTCTTCGGGCTGCAGGCGTTCGAAATCCACCCCGTGAGGGTCGATCCAGTACACCAGCTTGCTGCCGTACTTGCGGCCATTGATAAATGCCACGAACAAGCCGCCGGGCTGGGCACTGAGTACATCCTGCAGAATGCGGCTATCGAGGTTCTTGTGCAGCTTGTGGCGCACCGCGTCTTTCACCGTGGCCAGCTGGGTCTGGGAGCGGCCGTTGACCGAACCATGGGATCCCGACCCTGATTTTTTGATTTCCCCATAGGTATCGTCAGTAAATCTGAAGACGACGTCGCTGAACTCCTCGGTGATCGACGGAGCGCCGGTGAGAACCGAAAGATTGCGTCTTTCGCTCGCGATGGGAGGCACCATCACAAAAGTGCCGGCCCCGCTGAAGACCGCGCCCGTAACCTTGCCGTTTACCGGCGGCAGAAAAGAAATGCTGCCGCTATGCAGGGTAAAGATTCCCGCATCTCGGGTGAGCACCAGTTCGTGCACGGCCACGCTCTCATCGCCCAGCGAGATATTGCGCAGTTGCTGGTAGGCGGCGTTGGCGTTGGGCGCGTGCGCGGGTCCATGGGGCGCGACGGCGGCCGCGGTGGCAGAAGCAGGACGGGTTTCAAGGGTTTGCGCGAACACTTCACTGCCGCTAAGGGCGGCGGCGCACATCAGAATTGAAGCCACGGTGCGATTCATGAGAACTCCCCAGGTTAAAAAATAAAGGTGATTAGAGCGGTAAATGGCGCAAGAACAGGCGGATTTTTAAGAGCGTACGTATTATGCACATCCGCGAGGCGGGGCGATACAGGGAAATTCGAACAACTTTTGGCCGTATAGCTTGGAGTTATTCACAGGCCTCCCGGGATAGAGGCTTGGGGAGGGAGCTGCCCGGGCAAGAAACTCATGATTTCAATATTTGGGCATGGAGGTGTCGACCCGGTCGGCCCAGGCCAGGATGCCACCGGCCAGGTTTCGCACCTTGGTGAAGCCGGCCTTTTGCAGAAATTCGACGGCTTCAGCGCTGCGCTTGCCGCTGCGGCAGTGGGCCACGATGTCGCGGCTGGAATCGAGCTCGCTGACCCGCCGCGGCAGGTCCCCCAGGGGTATAAGATGGCCTTTGATGTTGCATATCTGGTATTCATGGGGCTCGCGCACATCGAGCACGAAGATATCTTCACCGGCGTCGAGCCGCTGCTTGAGTTCTTCCACCTGGATTTCGGGCGACTGGCTGGGCATGGCGCTCTCTTCCCCTCTCATACCGCAAAATTGCTCGTAGTCTATCAGTTTGGTCACGGTGGGATGGTTGCCGCATACCGGGCACTCCGGGTTCTTGCGGAGTTTGAGCTCGCGAAAGCGCATGGCCAGGGCATCCACCAGCAGCAGGCGCCCAACTAGCGGCTCGCCGCTACCCAGGATCAGCTTGATGACTTCGGTGGCCTGCACGACTCCCAGCAATCCCGGCAATATCCCCAGGACGCCGCCCTCGGCGCACGACGGCACCAGGCCGGGCGGCGGTGGCTCGGGATAGAGACACCGGTAGCACGGGCCAGCTTTGGTGGCGAACACGCTGGCCTGCCCTTCGAAGCGGAAAATGGACGCATAGACATTGGGCTTGCCGCTCATCACGCAGGCGTCGTTCACCAGGTAGCGGGTAGGAAAATTGTCGGTGCCGTCGGCGATGATGTCGAAGTTCTTGAAGATGTCGAGAGCATTGGCGCTGCTCAGCGCGGTCTCGAATTTCTGGATTTCCACGAACGGGTTGATGGCATGCAATTTTTCCGCGGCAGAATCCAGCTTGGGACGTCCCACATCGGCAGTAGTGTGAATGATCTGGCGCTGCAGGTTGGTGTAATCCACGACATCGAAATCCACCAAACCCAGGGTCCCAACCCCGGCGGCGGCAAGGTAAAGCGCCAGGGGCGATCCCAGGCCGCCGGCGCCGATGCAGAGTACCCGCGCCGCTTTCAGCTTCAACTGCCCTTCCATGGCCACTTCGGGCATGATCAGGTGCCGGGAATAACGGAGGACTTCCTCTTTACTCAGACCGGCAGGTTTAACGCCCGCCTGGGCGCCAGCCCCAACAACCGCCGAACCCGCACCGCCGCCCGCGATGCTGGGGATGATCGACAAGGTATCGCCGTCAGACACGGCCGTGGCTTCATGTTTGAGGTATCGAATGTCGTCTTCGTTTACGTAGATATTGATAAATGCCCGCAGCTTGCCTTCGTCGTTGAACAGGTGCTTGCGCAGCTCGGGATGGAGCACAACCAGGGCTTGCAGGGCATCCCCGACGTTCGCGCCGGACACTTCCACGGTCGCATTCTTACCGGCATAGGGCCGCAACGGAGTGGGTATTGCGATTTTCATAACACCTCGAGAATTGTCTGGGGCTGGCGATGACGGCGGAAATCGCGGCCGACCATCATTAGATACCGCGCCCACCCGGTTGGATACAACCGTCAGCCTTCGACCCTGATCTCTTCATCGTCAAAGCGCTTGTCTTCTTCGGCAGTTCCGTTAAGCGCAAACGACGCGGTACGATCGGCGCGGCCGCCGGCCACGCTGGTAATGACATAGGAGCAGCCAATCCAGTGGGCTTCGGCAATATCGGTGGCCGACCAGCGCGCGGGATGGTCGGGGTGCGAATGGTAAAACCCCACAATGTCATGGCCCTGTTCCCGCGCCATGCGCTGGATCTTGATCAGCTCGGCGGGGAGAATGTTGTAGCGGTTGTGGGCCGAATCCGTCCGCGAATTGCCCGCTTCCACCACCACCAGCACTTCGCGCAGGTCCTCTTCCGCTTTTCCCAGCAGGACGCCGCAGCACTCGCTGGGATAGGTCTTCTCGCCGTGGCGGCGCATAAGCTCGTAGTTGGCCGGGGTGATTTTCAGCATCGTCTTGCGCCCCATAGTTTACCGGTCATATTTTTTCATCCCAGAAACGCTCGCTTAAATATTTGTCGGCTGAATCGCACAGAATGGTCACCACCACCACCTGACCCGCGCCCTGCGCTACGGCATCGCGCGCCACCTGCAGGCTGCCCACGACCGCGGCGCCCGCCGAGATTCCCAGCAGCAGTCCGGCTTCGCGGCCCAGGCGGCGCACCATGGAGTGTGCGTCCTCGGTGGCGATGCCGAGGTCGCGATCGGCCAACTTAGGATCGTAGATTCCCGGCACGATAGCGGTGGCCATGTGCTTCAGCCCTTCCAGACCATGGAAGGGAGAATCGGGTTGCAGCGAAACACATTGGATGGCGGGGTTCAACTCCTTCAAGCGGCGAGTCACGCCCATAAACGTTCCGCTGGTCCCCAGGGTGGCCACGAAGTGGGTGATGCGTCCTTCGGTCTGTTGCCAGATTTCGTTGGCGGTGCCGTGATAGTGGGCGAGGACGTTTTGCGGATTGGAATACTGATCGGCATAAAAATATTTTTCCGGCTCGGTGGCCACCATATCGCGAACCACGCGGATGGCGCCGTCGGATCCGTCCGCGGGATCGGTGAAAGTGACCTGCGCACCGTAAGCGTGCAGAATCCGCTTGCGCTCCGGAGAGGCGTTTTCCGGCATGCATAAAGTCACCGGAAAACCCAGCGCCGAGCCCAGCATGGCATACGCGATGCCCGTATTTCCGCTGGTGGAATCGATCAGGCGCCTGCCTCCGGCCAGCAGGCCGCGTTTCCGGGCATCGGCCACGATGTAGGAGGCGGCGCGGTCTTTGACTGACCCCCCGGGGTTCATCCATTCGGCTTTGCCCAGCAACTGTACTTGCGGCAGGCCGCCCGTGACAGTATCCAGACGCAGCAGCGGAGTGTTGCCGATGCCCTGCAAGAGGGTGCGGCCCAGCGCGGAAGTACCTCCCGCTCCGCCTTCGGAACCGGCTTCCAACTTGACCAAACTCATAATTTCACGCATATTCCTACCAGATTGCGCTCCATGACGAATCTACCAGACCACTTACGTGGGTTCGTAGGTGGCGGGATGATGAATGATGGAACGCGAACTGCCGGCGAGCAGGGAATTGGATGATTGGCGTGACCTTCCGATGCAGGCCTGAAGCACTGCAAGCTGGAGGGTGCGGGAGTTAGAGGAACACCAATCTGAATGCTCGCATTTTACGGTATGGGCCGCGATCCATTGGCTGCGAATCATTGTTCAGGAACAGTGACCGCGCGGGAAAGTTGGAAGATGATGAATAAGAAACCGGTGGCGCCGCCCACCTACGATGAAGCGATGGCATGGCTGCGCGAGCACGGCTTTGAAATCCTCGAACCACCCGGGACCCAGCATCGCGCCTTTGTCAGGAAATATAACTGCTCGGCGGCCATCGAAAAAGACTCCGCCGATGAGCGGGTGAAGATTTTCGCCCGGCCGGGCTACCTGGTAAGCGGTGAAATCTCGAAGCTGGTGGACAAGGGATACCAGAAATTTCTCAAAACCTCGAAACTGGAAGTGCCGGCCACCGCCGATCATCTCAAGGCCCTGCACGAGTTCACTGAAGAGCTAAAGGAAAGTTTTGGCGGCGGCAGCCTCTACAACGAATCTCTGGGCACGGTGAGTGACAGCTACCACTATGATCGCGTGGAACATCGCGACGAGCCCATGTCCAGCCGGCCGAAACCTCCGTGGCAGGACAAGAGCAAGGCCGTGAAGCCGCCCCCGGCACGCAAGAAACCCGCGTAGGCGCTTCGCGCTCTCGAAATCATCTGTCCCATCGACGGCCGCAGCCCGCCGCTTTTACTGCTTCGCATCAGCAGCCATACCCTCTGGGATTGCCCGACCCGCTCTTTATAATGATTGCGAAATTAATCGCTGACTCGAGGTGAGCGCCGCTATGGAACCCAATGAAGTACACGAACTGCACGAACATGCCGAACATGCGCAGCACAATCCCTCGCTGCTTCCCGTAACCGTCACCATGTCGATCCTAGCGGTGCTGGTGGCGGTGGTTTCCCTGCTGGGGCACCGTGCGCACACCGAAGAGGTCCTGCTGCAGAGCAAGGTGAACGACGACTGGGCCTACTATCAGGCCAAAAGCATACGGCGCAACAACTACGAGCTGTTCCGCGACCTGATTTCGATTGCCTCGTTGAAGGATGAGTCGCAGAGCGCCAAGCTGAAAGAGAAATACGATAAGGAAATCGAGCGTTACACCGAGCAGCAGAAGGAGCTCAAAGACGAGGCCGAGCACCGCCAGGCGGAAGTGGACTCCACGGCCCGCCACGCCAACCGGTTCGATCTCGCCGAGGTGTTCCTGGAAGCTGCGCTGGTGATTACTTCGTTAACCTTGCTAACCGGCAAGCGCGCATTCTTCGGACTGGGCGGCCTGCTGGCGGTCGTGGGGCTGGCGGTCGCCGCGTCCTCTTTGCTGGTGCATTGAGCAAGCCAGCGTCACTCTCCGGAAGCGCAGATTCTTGCGGTTGACACGATCTTTACGATTTGGAGGCGCGGCCTCCCAAATTGGGCGGGCGGCGACGGTCGCGGTCTGGTCTGGACGGTGTTCTTACTTTAGTAACGCCTTGATACCACTGATTTTACCCTTACCCGGCTTGCCTTCTGCTATATTTCGGATTAGAAGGACGATAAGCGGATAAATTCGCTGCATCCCCCCTTTTCCGGAATCAATAACCCGGATTCAGCATGGAAATCGCCACCATCCCCAAGAGCGCGAACGCCACCACCCAGCGTGCCTTGCCGCTTCTCGTTCATTTTGAGTCTGACATGCAAGGCCGCACCACCCTGCCGGGGGTACTGCGTTACCGCCGCGTGTCTTTCGAAAATCTCAAAAGCCTGGGCCTCGAAGAAGTCGAGCATATCGTCCTGCTAACCTCCGAAAGCACTCTGCGCAATAACCTTTCTGTGCTGCGGCGGCCTAATTGCAGAGTGCTGGCGATTTCCCAGGAGCGGTTTCGCGACCCGCGCCTCGATGGCGCTGTTTATGCGTACGCGCCACCCAATATTCCCAACTCCCTGCTGGAACGGCTGGTGGATAATGCGCTCGACCATATCCATCTGACCTCCTCGCGCCAGGATGCGCATGAAAAGCTGGCCGGGGCCACGCGCGAAATCAACGATCTGAACCACATCGGGGCGGCGCTCAGCGCCGAGCACGATACCGAAAAACTGCTGGAAACCATCCTCACCAAATCCCGTGAGATCACCTTGAGCGACGCCGGTTCGCTTTACCTGGTGGAGTCGGTAGAAGCCGACCGCCTCGCTCAGGAGCTGGCTGAAGAGCGCTACCTAGGGACAAGCATCGACGGCCTGGAAATGCCCCCGACGACCGCGCAACTGGAAGCCGCGGAAAGCGGAGTCAAACTCACGGCTGCGGACCGCGATATCGGGGGCAAGCGGCTGCGATTCAAGCTGGCGCAGAACGATTCGGTGTCGGTGCCTTTTCGCGAAATCACGATGGACATCAGCAACCGGTCCATCGCCGGCTACGTGGCGCTTACCGGGGACATCGTCAGCATCGAAGACGCCTACCACTTGCCGGAAGGAGTGCCGTACTCCATCAACCGGAAGTTTGACGAGGATTCCGGTTACCGCACCAAGTCCATTCTGGCTGTGCCCATGCGCAACCAGAGAGACGAGATCGTGGGGGTGCTGCAGGTGATTAACGCCAAGCGCACATTCACGAAAATTCTTGATTCGGTATCGACGGTGATGACCGAAGTGGTGCCTTACAGCGAGCGCCAGGAGGAGATCGTGGCGTCGCTGGCCAGCCAGGCCGCGGTGGCGCTGGAGAATAGCCGCCTTTACGAATCCATCCAAAGATTGTTTGAAGGCTTCGTGCGCGCTTCCGTAACCGCCATTGAAGCTCGAGACCCAACAACTTCAGGACATTCCTTCCGTGTCGCCAACCTGACGGTGGCGCTGGCCGAATCCGCCGACCGCACCGAGACCGGGCCCTATGCCCATATCCGCTTCACGCGGACGGAGATGAAGGAGATTCGCTACGCCTCGCTACTGCACGATTTCGGCAAGGTAGCCGTGCGCGAAGAAGTTCTGGTAAAAGCCAAGAAGCTTTATCCCAACCAGATGGAGCTCATCAAGCAGCGCTTTCACCTGGTAAAGCGCAGCGTGCAGGCAGAAATCCTGCAGGCCAAGCTCGATTGTCTTCTGGAAAAGGGCCGCGACGCATACCTGGAGCGGGTCCCGAAGTTTGATGAAAAATTACAGTTGCAGCTGACCGAGCTTGACCGGGATTTTGAAATTATCCTCAAGTCCAATGAGCCCACGGTCATTCCCGAAGGCAACTTCGACCGGCTGCTCAGCATTGCCGCGCTTCCGTTTATCGATTTTGATGACAAGCAGGCGACCCTGCTGAACCCCGATGAGGTGACGTTGCTGTCGATCAGAAAAGGCTCGTTGAACGACTCCGAGCGATTGCAGATCGAATCGCACGTAGTGCATACGTTTGCCTTCCTGCAGCAGATCCCATGGACGCGCGAGATCCGCAATATTCCCGAGATCGCGCGCGGACATCACGAAAAGCTCAACGGCAAGGGCTACCCCTATAACCTCACCGCGCCGGAAATACCAATCCAGACGCGCATGATGACAATCTCTGATATCTTTGACGCACTTTCGGCAGCCGACCGGCCTTATAAAAAGGCGGTCAACCTTGATCGCGCTCTCGACATTCTGGGCTACGCGGTGGACGACGGCGAACTCGATCCCAACCTGTTTCGCCTGTTCATGGACGCCAAGATCTACGAAAAGTGGAAGATCGAGCCCTATCCCTACTAGCGACTCGCGTTCGTCTTGACCAGAACATCACAGGTGGTTCATCGCGGTGCACGCAGGCAAGCCGCCGCCTTATTGCAGGCAGCCGGGATGGCCGCACTTGCAGGCATTCGACGTGCTGCCAACGGTGGACGCGCACTCGGTGCTGCAATATTTCTCGCCTTCGGGCGCAGCGCAGTTACAAGCTTCATGGGCACATTTAGTTGCGGGGATCATGGGTGGCCTTTCAATCTTTCCGGATGGGTTATTGTGAGCAGGCAGGATGCCCGCAGTTACACATGATTTCGAGGCTGTCAGCGCCACCGGCGCATAGCGGACTGCAATATTTCTCTCCCGCGGGGCAAACGCATCCACAAGCTGGGTGTGCGCATTTTTTTCCAGTGCTGGTTTCTGCCATGTGACTTCTCCTAAGGGTGGAACTTCATATGAACGGATGTTCAGCGCCATGGTAAAGTTGCCTTACGGGTTCCCCGCCCAGGGAGAAAAATCATGCAATCTGCGGAACGCGAACCCATTTATTTTGCCAAACAAAGCTCATTGGTGGGCGAGCTGACCATCGCCGCTTCCGCCCAGGGGCTGGTGGCGCTTCATTTCGATGACGGCAAGCTGCCCGGCGTCTTCGACGGCAAGAAGATGCAATGGATTGAATCGCCGGAAAAAGTCGCCGCCTATGCCGTCGAGTTGGAAGAATATTTTGCCGGAACCCGGCGCCAGTTCACCATGCCGCTCGATCTGCGGGGCACAGATTTCCAGAAGCGCTGCTGGAAGGCGCTGCTGAATATTCCCTACGGGGAAACCCAGTCTTACGCCGACATCGCGCGGGCCGTGGGCTCGCCTCGCGCCTATCGCGCGGTGGGCATGGCCAACCACTACAATCCCGTGGCCATCGTAGTCCCCTGCCATCGGGTGATTGCCTCCGACGGCACCCTGGGCGGTTATGGCGGCGGGCTGGATTGTAAGCAGAAGCTGCTGCAACTGGAGCGCGAAGCCGCCAATTAGCACTGGTTCTTCAGTCAGGCTCAAGCAGTTTTAAGTAGTTATATCCGGGGACACAGTTCACCCTCCACCGAGCCCGTGAGACTCGCGAGCGTAAAATTTAGCAATGGCAGGGCACGGAACTGAGCGCACTACGGCGGTGCTGCGGATATCTCTTGCGGCCACCTTTCTCTATGTCCTGATTACGTTCCTGGCCGGGATTCGTGCTCACTCCCTGGCGCTGATCTCGGAGGCGGGCCACAACGCCTCTGATTTTCTGGCCCTGCTTCTCTCCTGGGGAGCTTTGTGGATGCAGTCGCGTCCGCCCACTTCCACCAAGACGTTCGGATACCACCGCGCCGGGGTGCTGGCCGCTTTCATTAACGCCCTCACCCTGGTGGGAGTGGCGTTTTACATCTTTTATGAGGCGTTGCGCCGGCTGGCTGCACCCCAGGCTGTGCAGCCCCGGCTAATGGTGTACGTGGCGGCGGCGGGCGTGCTCATGAACGGGGCCATCGCCCTGCTGCTTTTCCGTAACAGCCACAAGAGCGACGTCAATATTCGCAGCAGTTTCGTTCACATGCTGGGCGACACCGTTTCCACCGCCGCGGTGATCGTTGGCGGCTGGGCCATTTACCTGACCGGCAAGAATTGGATCGACCCCGCGCTCTCCTTCGGCATCGCCGCGCTGATTCTGTGGTCGTCTTGGGGCATCATCCGCGAGACCCTCAACATCCTGCTGGAAGGCACGCCGCGCGGCGTGGATGTTGACCGTATCCTGGCGCGGGTGCGCGCCATCGAGGGAGTCAACCAGGTGCATGATCTGCACGTGTGGAGCATCGGCTCCGACTCGCACTCGCTTTCATGCCACATCGGCATCGCCGACATCCCGCCGTCGGCCAGCGAAGGCATTCTTCGCCAGGTGAAGGACGTGCTGCGCAATGATTTCCACATCCACCACACCACCATCCAGTTCGAGCACGAGGAATGTGAGGTCGCGCACGGCTGCGTGATTCCGGCAGGTTCGATCCATCACGGCCACACCCACTAGCCCGCCGCCCTGGGCTACTCGAGTATGACCACCTTGGCCAGGTTTCTGGGCTTGTCCATGTCCAGGTTGTTCAGCGCGGCGATGTGGTAAGCGAACAATTGCAGGGGCACTACTTCGAGCAGGGGCAGCATCAGCTCCGAGGCCTCGGGGATAATGAAAACGTGGTCTGCCAGATCGGCCGCCTCAGTGTCGTGTTCCGTGGCCACCGCGATGATTTTTCCACCGTGTTTTTTTATGTCTTTGAGAGTCCCCAGGGTCTTCTGGTAGCGCAGCTGCGAATCGGGGTCATTACGGTCGCTGGCCGCCATCACCACCACCGGCAGGTTCTCATCCACCATGGCATTGGGCCCATGTTTCAACTCGCCCGCGGGATAGCCTTCCGCATGGACGTAGGAAACCTCCTTCAGCTTCAGCGCGCCTTCGCGTGCGATGGCGTAGTGCACCCCGCGTCCCAGGAAGAGAAAGGTATGCGAATCGCGAAACGGCGCGGCACAGGTGGCGGCCTGGCGGTCCCATTCGGGCAGGGCACGCGCCATGGCGTCGGGCAGCCGGCTGAGCCGCTGCACATGCTGGCGGACGATCTCTGAGGTCATGCGCCCGCGCTTGCGGGCGAGAAACAGCGCGAACAGGTAAAGCAGCGTCAGTTGCGCGGTGAAACTTTTGGTGGCGGGAATGGCCACCTCCTGCCCCGCCATGGTGATCAGCGCGGAGCTGGCTTCGAGCGCGATGGTCGATTCCGCCACGTTGGAAATCGCGATGGTCTTCGCCCCTCTGGCCCGGGCCTCGCGCTGCGCCGCGATGGTGTCGGCGGTCTCGCCCGACTGGGTGATCACCATCACAATGGGGTCGGTGGCCGCATGGGTGGAGCGATAGCAGTATTCGCTGGAATATTCAACATCGACCGCAACGCCGGAGAGGTCTTCGATCATGATTTCGCCCGCCAGGCCGGCGTGACGGCTGGTGCCGCTGGCGGCGATGATGATCTTCTGAAAAGTCAGCAGCGCGCTCTCCATCGACATCATCATCGAGGGAAACAGCAGGTCGCCATCCACGTACTCGAGCAGCGTCGCGCGAATGGCTTGCGGTTGCTGATAAATTTCCTGCAGCATGAAATGGGGAAGCGCTCCGGCTTTGGGCATGGCCGCCGCGGCGTTGTCCTTCATTGCGGCGTTGCCGTCAATTGGTATGGGTTCATGTACAATTTTTATACCCCGGCTATATTCTCATCATCCGCACGCCATCATAATGCAAGTCTCGGCGCGCTTCCTGAAGAAATTTAGTCCCGAACCCAACGGTTCTGGTTATCATCTAAGTAGGCTGGGCATTGCGAAATCTATGAAATTTCACCGGTTCCATCATGGCGTGAAGTCTCTCTGCCGCCAATCCAGCGTCGTCGCCCGGCTGATGGGCTGCCTGCAGCTTCTGCCCGCGCTTGCGGCCGCGGGAGAGAACGTGCTGGTCGGCGGACAGGCGGTGATGGAAGGGGTGATGATGCGGACGCCGCACGCCTGGGGCATCACCGTTCTGCAACCTTCCTCGGGAGAAATGATTTCGCATAGCGAAGTGCTGCTGCGCCCCGCCGACAAGCGCAAGTGGCTGGCGTTGCCGGTCATCCGCGGTGTGGCCACCCTGGGACAGGCGATGACGCTGGGCTTTCGCGCCTTGAAGTTTTCCGCCAACGTCGCCCTGGAGGAAATTCCCCGCGAGGGCAATGAGGAAAAGTTCGAGGTCACGGCATGGATGTCGGCGCTGAACGTCATCCTGTCGCTGGGATTTTTTGTGGTGTTTTACAAGCTCGTTCCACTGATCGCCACTACCCAGCTTCGCAAGTTCGTTCCCCAGCTGAATAATTTTGTCCTGTTCAACCTGGTGGACGGAATCATTCGCATTGCCCTGTTCGTGTTCTTCATCTGGGCCATTTCCCGCTCCAAAGAGATTGGACGGGTATTTGAGTTTCATGGCGCGGAACATAAAACCGTATTTGCCTTCGAGGCCAATCGCGATCCCACACAACCGGTGACCGTCGAAGCCGCGCAGAAGTTTTCCACCTTCCACCCGCGCTGCGGCACCAGCTTCCTGATGACGGTGATGATCATCTCCATCTTCGTCTACAGCCTGTTTCCGATCGTGACGTTCTGGGGCAGGTTTGCATTGCGGCTAGTCATGCTTCCCGTGATTGCGGGCGTAGCTTACGAGATCATCCGCTTCGCGGCCCGGCACGGACACTCATTGTTCGCCATCATGACCCGGCCGGGAATCTGGATGCAGCACATCACCACCCGCCAGCCCGACAACATCCAGGTGGGCTGCGCCATCCACGCGCTCGACCGCGCGCTGGAGCTGGAAAAGGCCCATGGCGGAGAGTTGATCATCGCCTGACCGTTTAGCGGCGCCGCGGACCCGGCGGGGTCATCGCCTTGCTGCACTGTCCATACGCAAGCAGTTTTCACGCAACCTAAAGTTTTCAGGGTAACCAAATGTACGACCGGCTGGAACAACTCGAAGCCAAATACAATGAGCTGACCGCTGCGCTCTCCACCCCGGAGATCATCTCGGACACCTCGAAGTATCACAAGGCGGCGAAGGCGCACAGCGACCTTACGCCGGCGGTGCAGAAGTATCGCGAGTATAAAGACTTGCGGCAGGGCATCGCCGAGAGCAAGGCATTGCTGGCCGATGAACCCGACGCGGACATGCGCGCCTACGCCCAGGACGAGCTGCGTACCCTGGAAGCGCGCGTCGCCGAGATCGAGGAATCGCTCAAAGTTTTGCTGCTGCCCAAGGATCCCAACGATCACAAGAACGTGATCCTCGAAATACGCGCGGGCACCGGCGGGGACGAAGCGTCGTTGTTTGCCGCCGAGCTTTTCCGCATGTACGCGCGCTACGCCGAGGTGCAGCGCTGGAAGGTCGAGGTGCTCTCCAGCTCCGAATCCGGCGTGGGCGGCCTGAAGGAAGTGATTGCCATCATCGAAGGCCAGGGGGCGTACTCGCGGCTCAAATATGAAAGTGGAGTGCATCGCGTGCAGCGCGTCCCCGAAACTGAACAGCAGGGCCGGGTGCACACTTCGGCGGTCACGGTGGCGGTGCTTCCCGAAGCCGAAGATGTAGACGTGAAAATCGAGGCCAAAGACATTCGCATTGACACCTTCTGCTCCTCCGGGCCGGGAGGGCAGTCGGTCAACACCACCTACTCGGCGGTGCGCATCACTCACCTGCCCACCAACACGGTGGTGAGCTGCCAGGACGAAAAATCGCAAATCAAGAACCGCGAAAAAGGCATGCGCGTGCTGCGCTCGCGGCTGTATGAGATGGAGCTGGAAAAGCAGCAGGCGGCCCTCGCCAAAGAACGCAAGCAGCAGGTGGGCACCGGCGACCGCAGCGAAAAGATCCGCACCTACAACTTCCCCCAGAACCGGGTGAGCGATCACCGCGTGGGCCTCACCCTGCATCAATTGTCAGAGGTCATGGAAGGCAAGCTGCAGCCGCTGATCGATGCCGTGGTGAACTTCCACCAGTCCGAGAGCCTCAAGAAGGAAGCGGCGCCGGCCTAACCGCAGCGCGCCTTGCATCGCGAAACTCATGGACCTGAAGGCAGCCCTTGCCGACGCCGCGAAAGTACTTCCCCGCCTCGAATCTGAAACCCTGATCATGTGGGCGCTGGGCTGCGACCGGGCCTTTCTTTATGCCCACCCTGAAAAAGAAATGACCACGGCGCAGAATTACGCCTACTTGCAGGCGATCGCGCAACGCCAAAACGGAAAGCCCATTCAGTACATCACCGGGCATTGCGAATTCCGCGGGCTGGATTTCCGGGTGACTCCGGCGGTGCTGATTCCCCGGCCGGAAACCGAACATTCAGTCGAGACCGTGGTCGAGTTGCTGGGCGAAAAGCGGCAACCGGCAATCGTGGATGTAGGCGCCGGCTCAGGCTGCATCGCCCTGGCGCTGGCCAGCGAGCTGCCCGACGCCGGGTTGACTGCCCTGGAGATCTCCAAAGAGGCCCTGGCCGTCGCCCGCGAGAACGCATCACGGCTGGGGTTCAGCGCGCGAGTGAAGTTTCTGCACAGCGATTTACTGGGCGCGGTCTTGCCGCAGCATGCGGGCAGCTTTGACTGCGTGGTTTCCAATCCTCCGTACGTGGGCGCCGATGAGAGTGACAAGGTGCAGCGCCAGGTGAAAGATTTCGAACCGCACATCGCGGTGTTCAGCGGCAAGGAAGGCCTGGATATTTTTCGCCGGCTGATACCGCAAGCGTGGGATGCACTGAAACCTGGGGGATGGCTGGTGCTGGAAATTGGTTACACCATGGAAGCGCGCGTGCGCGAAATGCTGGCGGGCTGGGAAGATGTTCGGGTGACCGCCGATCTGCAAGGCATTCCGCGAGTGGTGGCGGCGCGCAAGTCGTCAGCCGGAAAAACCGCCAATTAAGTAATTTATTTAAGTTTGATACGCATCATCGTCAGAACCAGCCCTGATGCTTCCCGGGTTTTCCCGGTCGTCCAGGATGGAATCATTGCCACACAAGTCACCTTCGGGGCACAAGGAAGGTCTGTTGACTCACCGGCGAGAGTGGCGGCGATCCAGTCCTCGCGCGAATTGAAGATTACTATGTCGGATCTGAACTTTCCTTTCAGCATTGGTAGCGCTTCCTTGTAATTCCGAAATTCAATGTCAACGATCATGATCGGGCTGCCATCAGACGTTGTTGGCTGCTGCAAAGCGATGGCGCTAATTGTGGTGTCTATGTTTCTCCCACGTGCGCCTTCGTGGTCACGGAACATGTGTACAACGACGGGCGCGGGTTGCCGATGGCACGCCGACAATGCCGTCAGTAACGTCAGGAAGCCAATTTTGAGATATTTCATATTTCGCAATTCGATCCTATTGATAAGTTGTGCTTGTAGCACGACTCCATGTTAGTCAATAGGTGCTGTAGGAGTGAGCGCCTCTACCTTTAGTACAATCGACCTTCATGAATAAGCTGGTTCTTTCCAACTTAATTCACCGCCCGCTGCGATCGCTGATCAGCATCGTCTCCATCGCCGCCGAGGTAATTCTTATCCTCATCATCGTTGGTTTATTGATGGGGATTTTGAATGACAACCGGCAGCGGCAGGCGGGCATCGGCGCCGACGCCATGGTCCGGCCCCCCGGCTCCTCGTTTATTTCCGGCGTCAGCGGCGCTCCCATATCGATCAAGGTTGGCGACGTGCTGCGCAAGGTGCCGCATGTGGTGGCGGTGGCCCCGGTGGCCACTCAGTTGACCACCGAAGCGGTGGAAGTGGTGTACGGAATCGATTTGCCCAGTTTCGAGGCCATGGGCGGCCCGTTCCATTACCTTGAAGGCGGGCCCTTCACCGGACCCGACGACATCCTGGTGGACGATTTTTTGTCGCAATCGAAAAACGTTCATGCCGGCGACAAACTGAAGGTGCTCAACCACGAGTTCCTGGTCTCGGGAGTGGTGGAGCACGGCAAGGGCGGGCGCAAATTCATGCCCATCGGCACCGTGCAGGACCTGATCGGCGCTCCGGGCAAAGTATCGATGTTCTATATCAAGCTGGATGACCCCAGGAATGTGGATGAGGTGGTGGCGTCGATCAAGAAGGTTCCGGGTATGGAGAACTACTACGTGCTTTCCCTGTCGGAGTGGCTGTCGCTGATGACGCCATCGCACCTGCCGGGTTTCAAGGTCTTCGTGGATGTGGTCATCGGGGTATCGGTCTGCATCGGCTTCATCGTCATCTTTCAGTCAATGTACACGGCGGTGATGGAACGCACGCGCGAGATCGGCATCTTGAAATCTCTGGGGGCCACCAACCTCTACATCGTCAACGTGGTGTTGCGGGAGACCATTCTGCTGGCCATCGCGGGCATTATCGCCGGGGCAGTGTTGAGCTTCTTTCTGCGCCTGGCGCTGGTGCACCACTACCCGACGATCCGGATCGAGCTGACCACCGAGTGGATGCTGCGCGGCGCCGGCATCGCCATGGCAAGCGCGCTTCTGGGCGCGATTTATCCCGCGTTGAAGGCGGCGCGTAAAGATCCCATCGAGGCGCTGGCCTATGAGTAAGAACATTCGCATTCGCACTCCCAATGTGCGGCTCAGGCTCAGCCCGCCCGCTCCCCGCAAAGAGATCTTGTTGTCTCCACAAAAGAAGAGCTCGCTGAAAGCGCAGATCGAGGAAGCCACCACCGTTCTCACCGGGAAGATTTTGTGGAGCTGCCACCACGCCGCGGACCTCGCCGCGTTCACTTTTGGCGAGCGCTGGACTGTGGCCGATCGCCGGGGCCGGCTGCGCGAGGTGGGGGAATTTGCCCTGCATGTCCGCTGCGCGTGGCGGCTGGCACAAAACGATCGTACCCTGGCGGGCAGCGCCGTTTCCGCCAACAGCTCGGCCGCGCAGGCCGGAGCGCGCATCAGCGATTTTGGCCGGGAAGGCTCGCCATCGCGCGAACTCTTGCCTGCTCTGCTCAACGGCGGCCGCAGCCAGATCGCGGTTGAAACCGTGGCCGTGGGAGAGGGAGGCAGCCTTCATTTTTCCCTCAGCGAAGACATGTGGCTGGTCATCGAGCCCGACCGCTCATCGACCCGCGAGCATTGGCGTTTCTTCGGATATAACACCGGGCCCCACCTGGTGATGACCGGCAAGGGCCTCGAAAGCTAAAACGCCGATGGTTGCACCCCGTCGGCGGTTTCGCGCATCCTTTAAGATACGTCCCCGATATGACCCAGACCTCCCTCCTGAGCGATGCACGCAACACCATCATGTTCAGCGAGATCGTTCATCTCGCGATGGAAGATCTGCGCAGCACCAAAGTGCGTTCCGCGCTGACCGCGCTGGGAATGGTCATCGGCACCGCGTCGGTGATCCTGGTGGTCACCATCGGCCTGACCGGCAAGCAATACATCATGAACCTGATCGAAGGCGTGGGCGCCAACATGATTTACGCCAGCTACGAAGCCGGCGGCAACTCGGCCACGGCGGTGGGGACCCAGCAGGATTCGCTCACCATCGACGACATGAACGCGGTGCAGCAAAAAGTCCCGGGCATCTCCGCGGCCTCGCCCATGCAGGAGCTGCACGACCGCATCGCGATCGGCGGCGGCAAGGAGCGCGACATCCTGATCCTGGGCGTGAGTCCCGGCTACCGGCTGGTGCGCAGCATCGACGTGCCTACCGGCCGGTTCTTTGACGACCAGGATACCCAGGCGCGCAGCAAAGTAACCCTGGTCACCTCGAAGTTCGCGGTGCGCATGTTCGGCGCCGAGGACAGCGCCATCGGGCAAGTCCTCAAGATCGGCGGCCTACCCTTCACCATCATCGGCACCTTCAAGGAGCGGGTGGAGACCTTCGGATTATCCGAGGTGGCCGACGACAACACCCTGCTCATTCCCTACACGGTGGGCCGGTATTTTAGCGGGAACGATGCGGTCAAGCAGATTTTCTTCTCGGTCATGAACACCAGCGACGTGCCCCAGGCCACCGACCAGATCCATGAAGTGCTACGCGGCCGTCACCGCTCGGAATCGGTATATCACGTGGAAAACCTCACCAAGCTGCTGGAAGTAGCCGGCAAGAGCGCCGACGCGCTCACCGTAATCCTGCTGCTGGTGGCCATGGTGACCCTGCTGGTGGGCGGCGTCGGAATCATGAACATCATGCTGGCCAACGTGCGTTCGCGCATTCGCGAGATCGGAATTCGTAAGGCGGTGGGCGCAACCAGCCGCGAGATCAAACTGCAGTTCCTGACCGAAGCGGTATTCATCTCGCTGGCTGGTGGGATCACAGGAATCATCATCGGCCTGGCCATACCTATTTCGGTGCGCCTGTTCACCAACTTCCACATCCCCATTTCCGGGCTCTCGGCATTTGTCGCCCTGGTGGTAGCCACGCTGATCGGGGTCATCTTCGGCACGCTGCCGGCAACGCGCGCAGCGCAGCTCGACCCGGTGCAGGCTTTGAAGTACGAGTAGTTAGGGCTGCGCGAGACGGGAGCGACGCTTAAATCCCCGGGGGACACGGCGCACATTTAATATGAATTGTTATTCCGAGCGCAAGAACTTCTTGGGGGTTGAAATGCAGGCGGCGCTAAGCTCAACCGCATAACCAAGACAAAAAAGCCGGGCTGTTTTGCCCGGCTTCTTTTCTCGCTCTAACGCGTTTGTTTTCGCGCGCGAGATAACGTCTTTGGGCTGCCCGCTTCACCAGGGCGGGCGGCCTCTGGTTACATGACCAGCGCTAAACCTTCGAGCTCTCGCTGTATCACCGCTAATGAACAGCCCGAGCCTTCCACCCTGGTGGCAGCGCTCAACGCTTCGCCGGCGGAGACGCCATAACCGCGCCCCATTAAAAATACCTGGAAGAGTTCTGCTGCCTGCCAGCAGTCAAGAGTCGTTTGAATTAATTCGTTGCGCAACGCGCTCAGTTCCGTGGTTGAAAATTTTTCCATCATGAGGTCACCTCCGACCCATGAACTTTACCGCTACCACATTAGACACACGCCATGTCGAAACGTTGCAAGCGAACCATGTTTTTTATCGCCTGCAACTAAAACTTTAGTTTCGCAACCCACTGATTCCAAGTGACGAACGTAATCACCGGTTCGCATCCTGTTTGTTTTTACATGCCGCTTACATCGTTTGCACTTCGATTGCTGATAAGAGTACGGAAAGCCGGCGGCAAAAGTTTCTTGCGTCAATATTTTGTTGATCCTGTGCACATCCGCGCAGACCCGCTGGAATCGCGGTCATCCCCTTCACCGCTGCTTTTACGCCAGCGGCGAAGGGGGAATCGGGTCAATCCGCCATTTTGCTGATATGAACATCGAATCCCATTCCGGGGAGCAGGGATGTGAGTTCGAACAGGTGAAACCCGGAGCCGGTTACTTCAGTGCTGCGGAAGACTCCGGGTTCGCTCTCCACGATTTCGCGGCCGCCGCTGTGCTCGTCGATGAAGTCGCGGGCGGCGTCGATGCCCGCGCCGTTCCCGTTGCCGCTGGTGGTGATGGATTCCGCGGCATACGACCGCGCCAGCTTAGGCCAGTACTTTTCCAGCAGCGCGCTGCTGGCGAAGATGTCGGCCCAGATGATCTCTCCGCGCACCGCGACCACCACGCCCACCGCGTTTTGCTCGCGCAACTGGTGGATCACACCGGCGTAAGAGACCATGATTGGCTGGGCCACTCGATCCACAGTTTCGCTGGCCGCCCGCGTCTGCATGGCTTTCGCATAAGAGGAAGTATTCGAGATTTCGCTGCGGGCGCCGGGGGTGGTTGCGATCGCCCCGGCCATTGCGTTGCGGGCGCTGCCCACCTCGGCCCACACTTTCCGTTGGTCTTTGTCGGCCATGGCTCGCTTGCGGACGCTGGGCTGCGCCATCTGCGCGCCGTATCCTCCGAAGGCGGCCTTGGTTTCGGTCCAGCGGCCGGGCTCGACGCAGAAGACGCTGAGATCGAGCGGGTCGCTGTGCGGCGGCACGATGCGGTCCTTGCCCACCACTCGATCCTGCTTGCCGCCGGTCACGATTTCACCGGCCAGCAGCAGCAGTGGCCGGGAAGAGTTGTTGAGCAATACCAGGGTGTTGACTTCAGGCCCTGATTCCGCCACCGGACGGCCGCGGCGGCCTCTCATCAAGCCGCGCACCCCGCCGGCTTCGGTGACGACGACCTCCCCTGACCGCAGCCCTTCGTCGAGGGTGAGGAGGTTGCCGGTGTCGTGCCTCACCCCGGTCACCACCGGAAAGATACTGAGGTTGCCGTGAGAGATGGGGGCCAGGACTTTGTAGCCGGATTGTTTGGGTGGGCCGTCCGGCCGCCCGGCGGTGGCTTGGGGAACGAAGCTGAGCGCCAGCAGCAAAAGCGACAAAAGGGTTTTCATGGGAAATTCCTCCTAAAGGTGTTTCTGCGGATAGGAACGGCGCAGGAGGAATTTCTTGCAGAGAATCTTTGCCGGTTTGATGTAACCGGAAGAGTGATTTGGGGAGGTGTTAATGAAGTCTAGCGGGGGTCGCCGGGGGAAGGACGGCCGCCGCTCAGTTTGGTCATCTCGACCTGGGCACGGATCACGCCCTGGTCGGCCGCCATCTGGTACCACTTGAGTGCCTGGTCGGAATCCTGGGAAACGCCGGCGCCATCGCGATACAGGTCGCCCAGGTTGGCCTGGGCGGAAGCAACCCCTTTAGCGGCGGCCTCGCGATACCACTTGGCGGCTTTGACAAAATCCTGGGGAACGCCCAGGCCGCTGCGATAGAGGTCGCCCAGGTGGAGCTGAGCGGTGGGAAAGCCGCTGTTGGCCGCGACAAAATACCAGCGCACGGCTTCTCCGTAATTTTGGGGAGCGCCTTTGCCGTCCCGCAGGAGGTCGCCAAGATTGTCCTGGGCTCCGACGTTGCCCTGGTTGGCGGCCATGCGGTAATACTTCATCGCCGCGGCATAGTCGCGGGAAACTCCGCGGCCATCGCGGTACATGTCGCCCAGGCTGGTTTGCGCCGCGGCGGAGCCGCCCACTGCCGCCATCTGGTACCACTTCACCGCTTCCATCATGTTCTGGGGAACGCCTTTGCCCTCGCGGTACAAGTCAGCCAGGTGGTTCTGTCCTACGGTGTCTCCCTGCTCGGCGGCGGCATGATACCATTTTGCCGCCTCCGCGTAGTTGCGCTCCACGGAGATGCCGTCGCGATACTTATTTCCCATGTTGACCTGGGCGCGTGGGCCGGAAACGTTGCCGGTGTCGGAGTCTTCGCTGGGGTCAACTCCCGAATTCACCGGCGCCGGTTTGACCAGCTCTTCGCTGCGCGGCTGCGCGCTTTGAGCCGGGATGTCAGCCACGTTGGGAGCCTTGGGCACATTGGCGACGAGGACCGGTTCGCGCGCGCCGGCGGGAATACGGTTCGAGGTTTTGGGTACACGTCCGAGTGCATCTTCAGGCGCTGCAGGATTCATTCCGGCGGCGGCCTGGGTCTGCTGATTCGCGCCATTCACCTGGCCCAGAATTTTCTGCGCGCCCATCTGAACCAGGGCGGCGCCGGGGAGGGCAACGGCGGTGGGAGCGGCGGCCGAATCCGAACCGGATTTTCCGGGAAGCGGCAAGGAGGGAGCAGCGGTAATCGCGGCCCGCTGCGATGAGCTGTTCGAGGACGGCTGTTGCCTCACCTGCCATGCGATCAGGGAAATTGCCACCAGCGCGATCGCCGCCACCGATAGGCCTGCATACTCCTGCCTGGTGGCGCGCTGCGGACGCCATTGCCCGCCATGAGGACGCACCGGCGCCAGCAGTCTTCGCGTTAACGGCGACAACTCACGGCGGGGACCCTCGGTAGTGGGCAATGGATCCGCCTCCAGAAAAGTTTCCCGTTCATCGGCCACGGTATCTGTGGGGAAGTTCGCGCCCAGGGCCGCGTTGATTTCCGCGGGAGTGTCTGCTCGCGCCCCGGTAAAGGGGTTGGAGAGCGGTACCGCAGTTTGCGGCGATTTAATTCCAGTGGCCGCGACTGAGGGCTCAGTTTGGCCGGTTCTTACTTCCGCTAGGTCGTCCCCCGCCGCGGCACTCCAGGTATCGTACGAGTCATGGGGGCTGGCCACCAGGGAGTCGAGGATAGCCGGCGCATAATGCGATTCCGCCAGAATTGCCGCCGAGGCGGCCACGGTTTCAGGCACAGCTTGTAGTTTTTCCACCTCAACGACGCCCGCGCCCAGCGAATTTGCAGGGTTGAGCAATGCCTCCCGCGCCGCGGAGTATGTAATCTCTTCCTGGGCCGCCACCAGAGGCGCTGCCACCGGAGCCCGAGCGGGGGCGGGAGCCTGCGCTGGCGTCCCCAGACCGGCGGCGGCTGATTTCATCATGGCGGCGCGGGTCAACAACTCGGAGATCATCTCCGCCACCAGGCGGCAGGTGAGCACGTGAAAATAGTCAAAAGCATGTGGCTTGGCCGCCAGCACTTCGACCACTCCGACCGTCGAGTTCTCGCCATGGATGGGAACCAGGAGGATGGAGCGCAGTTGCCGTCGCTGCCACACCTGGGGTTCCACCCTGGTGTCGTTGAAAGCATCATCGCAGCGGACGATGCGGCCGGTCTGGTAGCACTCTCCCAGCAGGCCATTGTCGATCAGGAACCGAGCCCCGGGTTTGGGCGCCACGCCCATGCTGGCCATGCAATTTACCGAATCACCTTCCTGCAGGGCGACGGCTGCTCCCTGGGCCCCGGTTAATAAGAGCATTCGCTCGATGGCGGCGTTCAGGGCATGGCTCAAGCCGATGTTCTTGTCGAGGATCTCTTTTTTCAGGAGCGCCACATCTTCCATGGGCGTCATGGGGGCGGTGGTCAATCCCCCGGGGGTTGACCGGACGCGCGAGTGGGCCTGGGGCACCGCCTTTTGATCCAGAGTGCCCAGGGTGCTGGCGGCCATGGCGTTGATGAGGCTGCCAAAATCCTGAAATTCTTCCTCGGCGACGCTCCCGGGCGGGCTTTGTACCACGGGCAAAGACTTTTCCTGACTTTCGAGACTTGACTCCCTGGCTGCGGGGGAAGATGCGCCGGTGCGCTCTTTTTGAAAGGTCCATGAGTCTTCGGTATTGACCCATTCCCGGAGGTTCTGCCGGGCAACCGGCGGCAGTTCCACCAGGCGCAGACCGGCGTGTCCGGAGTTGTCGATCCAGGCAATTTCGCACTTGGATTCGATGCGGGTGTGCTTCTTGAATCTGTGGGGAAGGTCGAAGCGGCAGGTGTTGGAGGTGCGGATGGCTTCAGGGTCGATGCCGCCCACCCGGATGCCGGTTTCGCTGACGTCTTCGATCAAGCCCGCGCGGGCGCCGAAGTCGGCCACCATCAGAGCGGGGCGCAGGCCGCCTTTACGGCGCGCAGCACGCCTTTCGAACCCCCGGCCCCCGGAGTGGTCGTCAAAATTGCGGGCTGCATTCGAGTCAGACATTTTCCCTCGGCCTGTCCTCGCGCTCCTTTGCCAAGGGAACGCTTTCTAAATCATGACACCTGGTTAGATGTATGTAACAGGGGGGTATGCACAGCTTTGATGCTAAAAGTTTCTGGCGGGCTGCATTGTTTCGAGGCCCTTTAAGCCAGCGGTACATTGCCTGTAATAACTCTACGCTCCTGGCAGACCGGTTAGATTTATTTTCGCATGAATGGGGGCTGACTTTCAGGATTCCCGCTGCCGTCCCCAAACCAGGTAAACCAGCGAAATCATCGCCAGCCAGGGCATTCCGGCGATCAGGGTAATACGCATCCCCTCTACCCACCAGGTGGTGGCCAGGATGGCCACCAGAAGTCCGGCGCCCAGCAGGGTGGTGTAGGGGCAGCCCATCATGCGGACGGGCAGTGGCTGGCCGTCGGGCGACCGCCATTTTCGGCGGAACGCCAGGTGAGTGATGAAAATCATCAACCATACAAACAGGCCGCCAAACAGCGAGATGCCAAACATATAGACAAACGCGCTGCCGGGAAAGACGAAGGCCAGTGCGGCTGCCACCAGCAAGCCGGCGCCCGAAGCCAGCATCGCTCCCACCGGGGCCCCCTGCCGGTTGACCCGGGCCAGGCGTCCCGGGGCAAACCCGCTGCAAGCCAGCGAGAACATGATCCGGGTGTTCATGTAAAGCATGCAATTCATGCTGGAGAGAGCGGCGGTCAGCACCACAAAATTGACGATGTGGGCGGCAGCGGGAATGCCCGCCAGTTGAAAAACCTTTACGAAAGGACTGGCGGTGACATCGTTGCTCGATTGCACCTGCTGCCACGGAACCACCCCCACCAGAACCACCATGGCGCCGATGTAAAACAGGATAAGCCTTGCCAGCATGGTCCGCATGGCTTTGGGAAGCGCCTGGCGCGGATCCTTGGCCTCACCTGCCGTGACCGCCACAACTTCGGTCCCGATATAACTGAAGATGACAAAAACGATTGCCATCCAGGCGCCTTGAATGCCTCTACTGAAAAACCCTCCCTGGCCGGTAAAGTTGCGTAAACCCAGCGCCGGAGCTGACGAAAACCCGAAAATCAGCGAAGCGCCAAAACCGATAAAAACGATGATCGCCACCACCTTAATCATGGCAAACCAGTACTCGAATTCGGCGAAGCTGCCCACGCTGCGCGCGTTGAGGTACATCAAGCCGGCGGAAAATCCCAGTATCCATATCCAGTGCGGCGACCCCGGAAACCACCACCGGCAATAAATGGCCACCGCTGTGGCTTCGCCGCCGATAGCAATGGCGAGCGACGCCCAGTAGGTATACCGCACCACAAAGCCGGCCCAGCGGGAAAGATAGATCTCCGCATACACGCCGAACGACCCGGCGGTGGGATGGGCCACCGCCATTTCGGTGAGCGCCGCCATCAGCAGCAGTGCAACCAGCGCTCCCAGCAAGTAGGTCAGAATCACGGCGGGACCGGCGGTGCGTACCGCCAGCGAGCTGCCCAGGAACAATCCGGTGCCGATGGCGCCGCCGATGGCCAGCATCGAAAGCTGGCGCGAGCTAAGTTGGCGCTCCAGTCCCTGCTCGTTTTCGTTGAGGGGGGCGGGCCGACTGTAGCTGGATAAAGGAGCAGCCTCGCCGGGGCGCGAAGTCTCAAGGTCAGGGCTGTTCATGGGTTCATTGTTTATATCGCACTACAGCGAGAAGCGAAAACCCATGAATGTCTTTGAAACCCGCGATTTTTGCGGGTACTACTCGTCAGACCACACCGCCAGCTCATTGCCGCTGGGGTCGGTGATGTGAAACCTGCGCCCGCCCGGGAAAGAAAAAATATCCTTCACGATGGTGCCTCCGGCGTCGCGCACCCTTCGCTCCATCGCTTCCAGGCCTTTGGCATAAACCACAACCAGCGCGCCGTTGCTGTGAATGGCAGGCTGGCGCGCAAAACCTCCGGCCAGCCTGCCGTCATGAAAAGAGGTGTAATCCGGCCCGTAATCCTCGAATTTCCAGCCAAACACTGAAGCGTAAAACTGTTTCGTGGCCGCCAAATCGCCAGTTGAAAACTCGATGTAGTCGATTTGTCCGTCACTCGCGGTGTTTGCCATGGGTGAAGCCCCCTGCGCAGAACTTTAGTATAGGCTTTGGGGCCAGGGATTGATGCCCGGAAAAATCTGCCTGCGAAGTTCCCACACGCCCCAAAGCGCTCTAAAAAGGCGATACCTCTTACGAGTGTGAAGGTCTTTAATCAACCCCGTTCGGAAATATTTGTTGAATCGTCAGGGGGTCTTCCCCACCCCGATAAAGCCGAGGATCGTCAGAATGACAATCGGGTTGAGTCACAGTCAAAAGGCGATATTTCTTCAAGCGTTAAAATAGAGAATACCGCCCGCACCACGGCATGAAAAACCACCGCTCCGTGCGGCGGCATTGAAAACCAATATGAAATCGAATATCTCCAGACGCTACCTTCCTTTACTGGCCCTCGCCGGCCTGCTGCTCCCGCTTGCCACCGTGATCTCAGGACAAACTTCTGCTCCCGAATCTTCTTCCAGAAAAACCAGCACGCCTTATTCCGGGGACTTGTCGATCTTTGAATACAAGGGCCGCGACCAGAAACTTCAGATCCAACGCGTTATGGACATCCTGGGGATCAAGCCCGGAGTCGCGGTCGCCGACGTAGGGGCTGGGTCGGGTTGGTTTACGGTGCGGGCCGCGCAACGCACTGGACCTGCCGGCACGGTGTATGCCAGCGATATCAATCCTGAGGCCATCACCTACATTAAGCAGCGCGCCGCGCGCGAAGGCTTCGCCAATATTCAGGCGGTCCAGGGGACTGAAGACGATCCCCGGCTGCCGGCGCATGCCATCGACTGCGTCCTTCTATTGAAGACCTATCACGAGATCGCGCACCCTTTGCGCCTGCTGGGCAATCTTCGCCCGGCTTTGAAGCCCGGCGCGCGGGTGGGGGTGATTGACCGCAACGGCCGCGGCGATGACCACGGTATCGGACGCCAGGTGGTGATCGATGAATTCAAAGAGGCCGGGTTCAGTCTGAACCAGCAATATGACTTCGTGAAACCCGATGGCATGGACTATTTTCTGGTTTTTACCCAATCGGATTTCGCGCGCCCGATAGCGGCGGCAATCTTTGGCTCCGCCAGTCTCGCCCGAGAAAAGCGTTCAAGCGGAAATCCAAATCGATTTGATTGACACTTTTTTCGCGGCGCGGTAACTTCCCCAAGCGATTGCCTTTGCAATTCGCCGGACTTCGTACGAGGAGGATTTTATGCGCACTAAATATGGAACGATCATGGCGCTGGCGGTTCTGGCTGTCGTCATGTCGGGATGTTCCAAGCCGCGGCACAGCGCCGACGAAAAATACTATCTGGTTTCCACCAACATCAAATTGCCTTACTGGCAGGCGGCGGGCGCCGGCTTTATCCGCGCCGCCACCAAGCTGGGAGTGCCCGCTGAATTCGTGGGCTCGGATACCTACGACGCCAAGGGCGAAGTGGACGAGTTCCGCAAATTAATGACCCGCAAAGACAAGCCCACCGGCATCCTGGTGTCAGTTGCTGACGCGGATTTGATGAAGCCCGCGATTGATGAGGCGATCGCCGCCGGAATCCCCGTCATCACCATCGATTCCGACGCTCCCACCAGCAAGCGCTTGTTCTTTATCGGCACCAACAATTACCAGGCGGGCTTGCTGGGCGGCGATGTGGCCGCCAAAAAGATGAATGGCAAGGGCAACGTGGTGGTCTTCACCATGCCCGGCCAGGTTAACCTCGAAGAGCGCCTGCATGGGTATAAAGACGCGTTCGCCAAATCACCGCAGATCAAGATCACTCATGTCGTGGATATTCGCGGCGACTCGCGCATCGCATTTGACACCACCGATCGCATGACCGGAAAAAAGGAACCGGTTGACGCCTTCATCTGCCTCGAGGCCTCGGCCTGCAAGGAAGTTGCGGAAGTGCTCGACCGCCAGCACATCAAAGACAAAGTAGTCGTAGCCATGGATACCGACGATGACACCTTGAATTGGATCAGGAAAGGCGCGATCGCGGCGACCATCGCACAGAAGCCGGGGAGCATGGCCTTCATGGGCCTCAAAATGCTGGACGATCTTAACCACAACAAGCTTGATACCCTGGACTCCGATTTCGCCAGAGACCCTCTCTCGCCGGTTCCCGTGTTTGTGGACACCGGCGCTACCCTGATTGATTCGAGCAACGTGGATTCCTTCACCTCCAAACGATAACCCGCCAAATTTTCGCGGGACGCATGCCGGCGGCGGAGCGTCCCGCAAAATTTGCCCGCTCCATCTCCGCTCCCTCGTCGCGATCAATCAAGTGCAGTGACTCGCGCTTCCCGCATTTTGCGGAGCTGCACCGCTCGATTATTGACAATTCTTTACAACCGCTCCGGCGTATATGAAGTAGAACTGAAGAATGGAACGCATCCTCATGGTGGATGATGATGTCGAGCTGTGCCAGATGGTCGTCGAGTACCTGGCCCCTGAAGGTTTTGAAGTTGACGTCATTCACAGCGGCCCCAAGGGCCTGGAAAAAGCGGTCGCCGGGGCTTACGCGCTCATACTGCTCGACATCATGCTGCCCCTGATGAACGGACTGGATCTGCTGCGCCAGCTTCGCCAGACTTCGGCGGTAAGGGTGATCCTGTTGACCGCGCGCGGCGAGCCAGTGGACCGCATCGTGGGCCTCGAAATCGGCGCCGACGACTACCTGCCCAAGCCATTTGATCCGCGGGAGCTGCTGGCGCGCATTCGCGCCGTGCTGCGGCGCCCTGCCGGCGAAGCCGCACAACCCCTGGCCACGCCGCCGGAGAAAATCACGGTTGGCGACGTTGAGCTCGATCGCAGCACCCGCACGGTCAAGAAAAAAGGCCACCCCCTGGACTTGACTGCGGTGGAATTCGAGCTGCTGGATGTTCTGCTGCGCTCCGCGGGGCGGGTGGTCACCCGCGAGTTGCTGGTGAAGTCGGTACTGGAACGAAATTTTTCCCCCTTCGACCGCAGCATCGACATGCACGTCAGCAACCTGCGAAAAAAGTTGGGCGACCATCGCATCCGCCAGGAGCGCATCAAGACCATTCGCAGTGTAGGCTACCTTTATGCCGGAGACGGCCACGCCGCCTCCAGCGCCAACTAAATGGGTCGCCTGTTTCTCAAGATTTTTCTCTCCTTCTGGCTGACCACGGTCCTGATCGTGGGGCTGATGTTTCTCGCCTCCGAACGCCCCGGGCTGCGCGAAGCCCATGACTTCTGGCAATCCACCCTGGCGCGTTCGTTGAGCGTAAACGCCGAGATCTTCGTCGAAAGTTACGAGCACGCGGGATGCGCCTCGGTGGCTCCCTACCTGAAGGAGCTTTCCGCCACCCGCATCAAGGAATATCTGCTCGACTCAGGCGGCATGACCCTTTGTGGCGACGCGGCGCCTCCGGAAGCGGTCAGCCTCGCAGCCAGCGTGCGGGAGCACGGGGCCCGCGCCTCAGCGATGGGGCCTGAAGGAGTCCGGTTCAACGCCCAGCGTGTCTCCTCGACAGGGGGCGGCTATTACGTGCTGGTCATCGAGATTCCCTCGGGAATGGACCGCCCGCACCTGTTCGGTTCGCTATTGCGTTTATTGCTGGCCGTCGCGATTTCCGCGTTGATCTGTTTCTGGCTGGCGCGCTACCTGACCGCGCCTGTGATTCGACTGCGCGCCGCCGCTCACCGCTTGGCCGCCGGCGATCTTACCGCGCGAGCCGGCGCGCCCGGCAACGGCGCCGTATCGGCTTCACGCCCGCGCAGCGATGAGATCGCCGACCTGGTGGTTGACTTTGACCATATGGCAGGCCGCGTCGAGGAAGTGATTTCATCGCAGAAGCGATTGATTCGCGATATTTCCCACGAGCTGCGCTCTCCCCTGGCGCGCATGAGTTTTGCCCTCGCGCTGGCCCGGCGCCAGACCCCCTCCGCCGATGCGCAGCCCCTAGAAAGAATCCAGCTCGAGGCCCAGCGCCTGAATGCCATGATTGAACGCATGCTCAATCTCTCCCGGCTGGAGAACGATGACAGGCTATCCCAAGCTGAGTCGCTGCAGGACATCAACCTTTCTGATCTGATCAAAGATGTGGTTTCGGATGCGGATTTTGAGGCGCAGAGCGGTGAAAGCCGGGTGGTGATCGCGGGCATTCTTGATCCCCAGTGTACGGTGCGCGGCAACCGGGAATTGCTGCGCAGCGCTCTCGAAAATGTGGTTCGCAACGCCGTCCACTACACCGCCCCGCACAGCCAGGTTACGGTCACCGGCGCTTGCGACGATGCGTCAGTCAGCTTGACCGTGAATGATCAGGGCCCCGGCGTTCCTCCGGAGGATCTGGCAAAACTGTTTCGCCCGTTTTACCGGGTGGATAGCGCGCGCGACCGCCAGAGCGGCGGCACCGGCCTCGGCCTTGCCATTGCCGAACAAGCCATCCATCGCAATGGAGGAACCATTACCGCCGCCAATGCCGGCAGTGGCGGCCTCGAAATTGTGATTACCCTGCCACGCTTTGCCGCGAAAGCTTTGGACGCTAGTTAGTCTCGTCTTTTTGGGCGCGCGGACCTCATTCTGTGAGTTTACAAATCTTTACTTTGATTTGACCAATCTTGACTGCAATATAGTGGAAGCAGGCTTCTAATCATTAATGAGCGGGATAACATCCCAGGCAGAAATACAGGAGAAAAATTCAATGAAAACTTTCAGCAATATGAAGGCATTTGCAATCGCGGGTTCGATGGCCCTGGTGCTCGCAGTGGGCACGCTGGCGGTCAAGGCGCAAGGACCGGAACATCATGGTCACGGACATCCCGGCGCTATGGGGATGATGGGCGGAGATGACGCGAGGTTCATGGACAAGGCCCTGGATTTGACAGATGCCCAGAAGGCCCAGGTCAAAGCGCTGCATGAAGCGCAGCGCGCCACCATGCAGCCCATTCACCAGCAACTTGAGGCCGCCCACAAGGCGATCGAAGCTGCCAGCAGTAACGGCAATTTCAACGAAGCCGCCATCCGCGCCATCATCAGCCAGAACCAGGAAGCCTTTACCCAGGCGATCGTGGCCGAGGCCAAGATGAAGTCAGACTTCTACAAGATTCTGACCCCCGAGCAGCAGGCGAAACTCAAAACCCTTCACCAGGACATGCAGCAGCACATGAAAGAACGCATGGAACGTCACCACAAAGATGGCGCCAACGGCGATCAGGCTCCTCCTCCTCCTCCGTCGAACTAGTTGTTCGGCGTCTAACAGCAATAGGGCGGGACTTCAATACATCGAAGCCCCGCCCTTTTGTTTTGCGACTGATTCTTTTATGGAAGATACCTAAGGCTGTTCCCGATAAGCCACGCGCCCGGCGACGATGGTGGCCACCGCCTTCCCCTTGAGTTCCCAGCCATCGAATGGCGAATTTTTTGATTTCGAGAGGGAATCGCGCAGCCGGAAAGTCCATTTCCGCATGGGATCGAAGATCGTGATATCCGCCGCCCAGCCGGGGTTCAGCGCTCCCCGTGCCGGTCCCCAGTGCGACACTGAATCCAAGTGAAATATCCTGGCCGGCGCCGTGGCCAGCAATTCAACGATGCGCGGCAATGAAATGTCATATTGCTGGTGCAGCCGCGATAGTGCCAGTCCCAGAGCGCTTTCGACGCCGGTGATGCCAAATGCGGCCGATTCGAATTCCACCTGCTTCTCGTGGACGGCATGAGGCGCATGGTCGGTGGCGATGGCGTCGATGGCGCCGTCAGCCAGGCCTTCGATCATCGCCTGCCGGTCGGCCTCTGAGCGCAGGGGAGGGTTCATCTTCAGGTTGCTTTCATACTCGCGGAATTGCGCATCCAGCAACGCATCGTCACGCAACGCAAAATGGTGCGGCGTGACTTCGCAGGTGATGCGCAGACCTTCGGCTTTGGCGCGGCGCACCGCCTGTAATGCGGCCGCGGTGGAGATGTGGGCGACGTGAAGCTGCGCCCCGGTGCGACGCACCAGCGCGATGTCGCGCTCCACGATGCGTGATTCCGCTTCCGCCGGCATGCCGCGCAAGCCCAGGCGAAACGCTACCGCGCCTTCGTTCATCGCCCCGCCCGCGGTGAGCCGCGTGTCCTCGGCGTGCTGCACCACCGGCATGCCCAGGGTGCCCGCGCCGCGCAATACTTTTTCCATCATGTCGTCGCCCAGGATGGGCCGGCCGTCGTCGCTGACCGCAATCGCCCCGGCTTGGCGCAGCGCTGCCAGGTTGCTGAGCTTGTCTCCCCGGCTGCCGATGGTGGCTGCCGCTACCGGGAACACGTTGACCTGGGCGCGGCGCTGCGGGTCCTGGAGCCAGGCGGTGATCTCTACCGAATCGTTTACCGGAATGGTGTTGGGCATGGTACATACCGAAGTGAATCCGCCGGCCGCCGCAGCGGCGGTTCCACTGGCGATGCTCTCCTTGTACGATTGCCCGGGCTCGCGCAGGTGAACGTGCATGTCAATGAAGCCGGGCGCTACGCATAATCCGGTAGCATCGAAGATGGCTGCGATCCCTCCCGGCCGGCAACCGGACTCGCCCGGCGCCGTCACCGCAGCGATGCGGCCGCCACTCACCAGCACGTCGCGCAGACCGTCGATTCCGTTGGCGGGATCAATGACGCGGCCGCCGCGGATCAGCAGATCGTTAGGGGTCTGACCGATTGTCGGCAGATCGGTTTCGCCATCCTGCTTGTCTTTTTTCTTAGCCATTTTTGAACTTCAAATTGCACTTCAAGCTTTTCACCGCAACCCAATCGCGAGTCTCTAAACTTCCATGCCGAAAGCCCGGGTCAACAGCGCTTGCCGCACGATCAACCCGTTTTGCACCTGGTCAAGAATCTTGGACTGCGGCAGTTCGGCAATCTCTCCGGCCAGTTCGATGCCGCGCATGATCGGCCCGGGATGCATGACGATGGCGTCGGGGTCGGCCAGTGCGAGGCGTTCGCGGGTGAGCTGGTAGGCGCCGACGTATTCGTCCACATCGAGTTGCAGGTCGATCAACCTTTCCTTTTGCACCCGCAGCAGCATGATTACGTCGGCGCCTGCCAGCGCGTGTTCCAGCGAGCGGCTGATTTCGACTGCCGGCGCCAGCTCGCGCGCGTGCTCGGGCAGCAATTCCGGCGGTCCGCACAAGGTGATACGCGCGCCGAACTTGCTCAGCAGGTGAACGTTGGATCGCGCCACCCGGCTATGCAGAATGTCTCCCACGATCACCACTTTGAGGCCGGCGATGGATTTCTTCTGCTGCAGTATGGTGCAGGCGTCGGCCAGGGCCTGCGACGGATGCTCATGCATGCCGTCCCCGGCGTTGATGACCGGGACGCGCAGGTTGCGGGCCATCACGTGCGGCGCGCCCGCCCGGGGATGCCGGATGACGATCACATCCACACCGATGGCTTCGAGAGTAAAGCCGGTATCGAGCAGGGATTCGCCTTTTTCAATGCTGGATGCGATCGCGGTGATGACCGTGGTGCTCGCGCCCAGGGACTTGGCGGCAAACTCGAACGAGACCCGCGTGCGGGTGCTGGCTTCGTAAAACAACAGGGCAACGCGGCGGTCCCGCAGCAGGTGTTTCACTTTCAGCTCTCTCCATCGTTCGGCCTGCCGCAGCATGACCGTGATCTCATCGGCGGAAAGATGCTCAATGCTCAAAAGGCTTCCCGGTGCGGGCAGGCGGGAACCGATGGCGGCAGCTGCCGCAATCGAAACTTGCGATTTCAGTGTGGCGAGAGAGGGCGGGGCGGGCACTGGAGAAGGCAAAGATGAACCGGCGGGCGGTTTTTTCCGGCGCACACTGGCATCCTGGTTTTTCATCTCTGGGGTTTCAAGTATGGATATTCATGCCGGGGCGTTCATGCCTCGCTCTTCCATCGGAGGCCGGTGCGACGAGGCGGCGGATGGCCGGGCGGCAGACTCAAACTTCCAGATCGCGTTCCACCAGCAGGACTTTTTCCGCGCCATCGATTTCCTGCAACTTTACCTCTACGATTTCCTCGTCGCTGGTGGCGATGGTCCGGCCCACAAAATTGGCCTCGATGGGAAGCTCGCGATGCCCGCGATCGATGAGCACGCAAAGCTGGACTTGGCGCGGCCGCCCGTGGTCGAACAGCGCATCCAGGGCGGCGCGCGTGGTGCGCCCGGTGTAAAGCACGTCATCCACCAGCACGATGTCCATGCCGGTAATGTCGAAACCGAGATCGCCCTTGTTAAACACCGGCTTGGGCCCCACGGTTGAAAGATCGTCGCGGTACAAAGTGATATCGAGCGTGCCCACCGGGACCGTGGATTTGTCGATGCCGGAAATAAGGGTCGCCAGGCGCTCACTCAGAGGGACCCCCCGGCGCTTGATGCCGACCAGGCCCATGTTCTTGACGCCGCTGTTCTTTTCGAAAATCTGGTAGGCCAGCCGTACCAGGGTGCGCTCAATTTCCGAGCCGGACATCAGTTGAGATTTCTGGCGAAGTTTGACCGTGCGGGGTTCAGGAGTGGTGGTCATAAGGTTCCGGGAATCCGGGAATGCGCTGCAAAGGCCAGCCCTGCAACGCTGCTGATTCTAATCCGCGCGCGGAGATTCCGGCAACCCGCCGCGGCCTCAAGTGTTGCCCTCGATGGATTCGATGGTCAGTTTGATTTCTTACGTTGAATAAATCCGAGGATGCTCCCCGCGTTTATAGCAAACAAGACAGAGTAAGCATAAAGAGGCCTTTTGACTATTTCAAAGACTGCTGACCCGCGCACCTCATCGCCACTTAAAGTGCGCAGATTAAGGTCGCTTCCAAAAAAGAACTGATACACCGCGGAAATGTCCGCCAGGATGGCCAAAGTAATCAATGCGGAAACAAATAACCACGATCGCCTGCTCATGGAGCCACCCCAGCAACGATATCTCTGTTCCGCAAAGATTGCGGAAGTTCCTATTGCGGTGGAGGCGGCGGAGTTTCTTTCTGGCCGAACATCGCCGACCCGGCTGCTCCGCCCAGTGAACAGAAGATAATGAAGGCCACGAACATCAGGACCAGTCCCAGGGTAATTGCGATGGCCATGCCTTCAGGCGTGCTGAAACTCTTCAGCATTTGCTGCGCTTCAGGAGTGGGATTCCTGGCGGCTCCCTGTTCCAGCGCCTTGATAAAAGTGGTGCGCAGCTCTTCGGCGATGTTCTGGTGCAACGCAAAGCGGGCCACCAGCAGTTCGGCGGCCGAGACCACGATGTAGACGACATAGGCGAAGGCGCCGGTCACCGCGCCCAGGCGAAACCCCATGCCGGCGGTGACCCGCAGCGCCGGGTTCGCGCGCTGGTAAAACCAGACTGCCAGCATGCCTCCCAGTGGCAGCCACAAGCAGCACAACACGCTGATGCGCGGCGCCAGGGAGAGCACCCCGGCAATGCCCGCCGCCTTGCTGACCGACGTAAGCGCCCGCGACCATTGAATGCGATTCGCCGCAGGAACACTTCCGTTCTGAATTGCGGAGGGAGAGAGTTGTCCCAAATCATGCGGCGCGGTGGTGGGGAGCGGGTCCGGGTCGCGCGGCGCCACCCGAATTTGCGGAGCTCCGCAATGCGGGCAAAAAGGAGTTTCGTCTGCGACACCTTCGCCGCAGCGATGACAGGGCCTAAGCATTCGGGCTTCAAGGTATCGCAACTTCGCCGGACAGCGCAACCTGCGACGGCTCGAGTGGTTTACCGCTCTCTACCCAAGTGTTCCCAACCACGCGCCGCCAGACGTACCCGCTTTCCGTCTTTGCGCCGCAACCACGATTTGCGGTCTTTGGTCGTAATGCCGATCTGGGTGATAGCCACCCCTGCCAATCGCGCCGGCATGCTGGCTCCTTCCGGAGCGGTGAACAAGAGCTCGTAGTCATCGCCGCCATGCAATCCAAAGGCGAATGTGCTGCTCGCGGCCACGGGGATAAGGTTCTCGGAGATCTCGGCGCCTACGCCACTCTCATCACACAGGTGCCGCAGATCGGTTGACAGTCCATCGCTGATGTCGATCATGGCGGTCGCCAGTCCCCTTTGCCGCAGGTAGCGTCCCACCGCCAGCCGGGGCTCTTGATCGCGCTGGGCTGTGGCGCCGCCCGAGGAGCGGATTTTCAGGGTAGCCGCCGCCCGCCCCAGCGCTCCGGTCACGAATATTCTTTGACCGGCCGCCGCTTGCGACCGCAGTATGGCCTTGCCCCTGGGTACTGAGCCCACCACCACGATATCGGCCAATACTTTATCGAAGCCGGAGGTTATGGACGACACGTCTCCCCCGGCCAGGGTAACCCGGTAGCGGCGCGCCAGTTTCAGCAGGCCATGGGTGAATCCATCCACCCATTTTTGCGGAAGCCTGGCGGGCAGCGCCAGCGATAAGAAGGCGGCCAACGGCTCTCCGCCCATGGCGGCGATGTCGCTCAACCCGCGCAACAGGCAGCGATGGCCCACCGATTCCGCGGGCTCCCAATCGCGGCGAAAATGGACGCCTTCCAGGCTGAAATCGGTGGTGACCAGGATCTCATGGCCCCGTGGAGGCCGCAGCACGGCGGTGTCATCGCCTATCCCCACGGTAATGGACGATGCGACAGGCCTCCGGCCCGCTTGGGTCCTGATCCGGGCGATGAGCCGTTTTTCAGTGAGCGGCATGACTACTCTTGATTATTGCCTTTGCCGATAACATGGGATGGTATATAATAGTTTTAGTTACAAAACAGTAAACAGTTGCACTGGATCTGCCAGCAGCCCGGAATATTGAGGGCACTGATTTACGGAAGTTCACGTTGACACGGTAGTGGCTTGTTGTTAGGTTGTCCCTGAACTTTGATTCACTGAAAAGCCAGATTGGGTATTGCCGAGCGGATTGTAAAGCATTGGCCGTGCCGGGCTGGTCATGAAAGATTGGCGGCTGCCAAAAGCCGTCAGTAACTCCTCCTCAAGTCAAAATTGGGGGAGCCATGAAGAGCCTGAAGTTAAGGCCATCCGCGGGACAATTCAAATTATTTGACGAGGAACTTATTTTGCGAAAACGCTATTTTATTTTATTAGTGGCACGCGACGCCGAAGGACAGCTTTTAAAGATACCCATACCCATCCATTACCTGTACGTATTTGTTGCCGGCGCGGTTTTAGGCATGATGACCATTACCGGCATGGTCGGCTCTTATACCCGGATGCTGGTGAAGGTAGCGCGTTTCAACGAGCTGCGCACGGAGAAAGACGCCCTCAAGACCCAATATTCCCACCTGGAGCGCGTGGCCCAGGAAAATGAAGTGCAGGCCGCCTCACTGGGATCGCTGGCCGGTGAAGTTTCGGCGCTGTACGGCCTGAAATCGGTATCTACCACCCCTCCCGCCGGACCCATGACTCCCGACAACATCGCCACCACGCTCGACCAGTTTGATGCGCTCAAAAAGACCGCGCTTTCCGGCGCCGCATCGATCGCCATCGGGATGGGCGCCAACCATGAAGCCACCCTGACCGACTGGGTGCGCCTGGCGGCCGCTCCTTCAGTATGGCCGGTGCAAGGCCCGGTGCGCAGCTCCTTCGGTGGTCGCCTTGATCCGTTTAACGGAGAAGGCGCATTTCACAGCGGCATCGATATTTCCAGCTCCTACGGCCATCCCGTCATCGCTCCCGCCGATGGCCTGGTGGAAAGCGCAAGTTATGAAGGCGGCTACGGTCGCGCCCTGCGTATCGATCACGGGCACGGCATCACCACCCTGTACGGACATCTTTCCGGGTTCGCGGTAGCTCCCGGGCAGCACGTCCGCCGCGGCGAAACCATTGCCTTCATCGGCCTCACCGGCCGCAGCACCGGCCCGCACCTTCACTACGAAGTGCGCATCAACAACACCCCGGTCAACCCCTACAAGTACATGCGCGAAGGCGGCAACGAAATCGCTATGGGCCCAGGCAACTAGATCGTTCTCGATTCGAATAAAAAAGCCGCGCCTGGTGCGCGGCTTTTTTATTGGTGGGAACGAAAGTTTATTCGGGCAATTTTGAAATTAAGATTCACCTCTCACTGATGGCATTTCTGATATATGCTGCGCACGCGGTTGGAGCAGTTGTATTTCCGCGTAAAACTAAGAAAAATCTTAAAGGGAACAGACGTCACTCCCTGATCGCATGCGGAATTAGTCGTGCTGGGGAATGAGACTCTGGACAAGACGAGGGCGACGATGAACAGCTTTTTTAAGCAAGGGGTCTGCTGGCTAATATCGTGTCTTTTTGGTGCCCTCGGCGCTTATGCATATTTGCGCTTTCAGCCGCCTACGGAAAGGGCCAATGCGGTGCGAGCTTCACGATTTGAGCTCACAGACGAAAATGGCAAGGTTCTTGGCTTTTGGGGAATCGATAGAGGAAATAACGCTGTACTTGCGTTTATCCCGAAAACCGCTCGAAGTAGCGGCACGATTGAGCATTCCTCTGGGCAGGCTCGATTTACCTTCCAAAACCCCAATGAAGCATTTGCGGTTGGGCTGATGTCCACAGACGCTCCATTCATGAATCTTCTAGGAAAGGACGGGAGGTCCCGTGCGCTACTCTATTTGACCGAACAACAAAAGCCGGTCCTGCATATGTCGGACGGACTCTCAGAGAGTCGTTTGCTGCTGGGTTTCGTGGACAATGACGCTCCAAGTACTCGTGATGATGATTGGGCGTTGTTGTTTCGCGGTCCGGATGTTGCGGGAATAGGGTCGATAAAAGATCCGGCTAATGGAAAACAGCGGGGATATCTATCACTATCACCGATTTCTAAAAGCACACGGCCAAGAGAAATATTCTCCCGCTAGCTGCCAGCTTGCGCTTTATGATCCGCCGGAGTCTCTTATTTTCTGCTTGAATCATCTCCAGGCGGCGAAGGCGCAGCCTGCGGAACCTCGAGAGTTGCCGGTTGGGGCGCGGTTTCCTTTAGCAGCTTTTTAAGGAAGGCGGGACTTACCGAAGCCTGCACCACCACTCGCTCGTTTTCCTGCTCCACCTGGATGGTTTGGAACAGCGCCTTTACATCGGCGTCGGGCCCAGCCGTGGGCACGGCGCTGGCGATGGCGCGGTACAGGCTGAGATAGGTGTTGGCGGCGTTGACCTTGGTTTTTGCCAACTCCGGGTTATCGGTAAAGATTTCGCCGCGCAATTGCAGCGAAGTGCCCGGGGTCACGGACGCCACCACCACCGAGCCCGCCATCCACTCTCGGAACGGCGACGGCAATAGAACTCCGGGGTCGCCTTCGCGGGGCGGCGCCGACGCGGCTTTGAAGACCGCCCAGGTCAGGGCGCTGGCGGGCAGAAATGAGCGGTATCCGCGCAACAGCGCCGGCGCTTCCACCGGCAGCGCGGTGTGGTGAAAACGATCGATCATGCCGTGGATCACGCCGGCGCTTTCGAGGTTCGAGGCCGCTACCAGGTCCATATTGAGGATGGCGACTCGCACCGTGCGGCCGTCGTGAAGAATGATGTAGATGTCGGTGTTGCCGTAGCGCTCGACGCCGCTGGAAATCTTTTTCAGATAGGCAGCCAGCCGCTGCGAATCGAAGCGTCCGGAAAACACTTCGGAAAAACGGCAATCGCGTTGGATCGAAGCTTCGGGTGTAGTGAACGGCGGCGAAGTTTTCGAGGAAGTCTTATCATCTCCTTCGGCCCGCGCATCCTTCTTAAGTTCCAGCGGGTGGACGGTCATCGCCACTTCGTCGAGGTCGCGCTCGAACTGGAACCCGGTGTCCTCGACGAACTGATGGTATCCCGGTTCGTCGATGGAGACCGCGCCGGAAGCTAAAGAGTCCGAAGATCCACCGGCCAATTGGCCTAATCGCGCGATGGTGCGGATGCGCCCGACGTTGGCGTAGAGGATGGCGTCGCCGTCGGGCAGCAGCCGGGCGGCTTCCGGGCCCGCGCGTTGCCGCAGCGAGATCACCACAGCCAGCCCGGCGAGAAGCAGCGCGACGGTTACCGCCAGAACGAAACGCTTCTTACGCATAAGAATGGATCAGCTTCGGCCCGGCGCAAGTTTTTCGCCGTAATGAAGCGAAGGGAAATCATACACAAAGGTGGAACAAAGTCCGTGCGCCGGGCCACTTTTCAACTTGCCCGGACTGGGTTAAAATTAAATCAGGCCTTGACACCGGAACCCGGGTGGGCCGCAGACGGCGAAAATGCCTTCGCCGATTCTGTACGTGTTTTTGGCATGCGGATTGCATAGCGGCGCTTGGCTGTGCTAACCTCTTTAGTTCGCCCCGATTGGGGAAGGTTTTTGCTGGCGTAGCTCAGTTGGTAGAGCATCTGATTTGTAATCAGAGGGTCGGGGGTTCAAATCCCTTCGCCAGCTCCACGAAAAGAGTAACCCGGCACCTTTCCAGAGGAACATCCACTCCACGATTAAATCCGATAGGTGGTTGGTTTTCTTAAAATGATGTAGTTGAGTTTTTGCAGGTTACGCGGTGAATCGCGGAGGTTCTTTTTGTGTCCCGCCAAGCACCGCCGAAAAGGTTTGCTTACAAGGGTTCAATGCGGCGAAGCGCGCTGTAGCGTGATGCGGTTGTGCCAAGAATAAAGGTTAGCGGCAGCGAGCGCACAGGTGGCCGAGCGGTTAATGGCAGCAGACTGTAAATCTGCCGCTCCTTGGAGCTACGGAGGTTCGAATCCTCCCCTGTGCACCAGGTTTGGATGAATGCCTCGTTTCTATTTGGCAATGGCGGCGTTTGTGATGCTGGGATTGCTGGCATGGGGCACGTTGACTGACGAGAAATTGCGCTGGGTCACGTTTTTGGTGTTAGGCATGTTTGCCCTGCGAACGATTTTGTTTCATCGCGCCGGCAACAAGGGCTGATGTAGCTCAGTTGGTAGAGCACTCCCTTGGTAAGGGAGAGGTCACCAGTTCAATCCTGGTCATCAGCTCCAGATTTTAGTTTCAGGTCTTGGCGGAAGTTGGTTGCGGACAGCAGGGAAGTGTTGCGGGAGTAACTCAGTGGTAGAGTCACAGCCTTCCAAGCTGTTGGTCGCGGGTTCGATTCCCGTCTCCCGCTCCAGATTTCAAGGGCCAGTTTAAAGATCGGAACGGCGCAGAATATGAAATTTGTTCAGGCCCCCATCGCCGTCGAGAATGCCGCGTCGTTTGCCGGGCTGAGTTCGATGATCAATGCCGCGCTTTCCCCCGGCAGCATTGAAAAGTTCTTCAAGGAAATGGCGGCCAAGGGCGTGCGTATTCGTGATTTTGAAACGGTTTTGCAAAAGGGCCTGCTGCAATCGGCGCGGACTTCTACGGGTAACGCGCTGGCCCTGTACGAAACCCTGTCCTTGCCTGATCGTGGGCAGATCCGGGAGCACTACCTGACCCTGATCGAAGATGTGGATGTGAAGGTGCGCGACAAGTTCAAACAACTTTACCGGTACGCCTGAGGCCTGTCACAACATGGGAAAAGAAAAATTTGATCGCAGCAAGCCGCACGTAAACGTGGGGACGATCGGGCACATCGATCACGGCAAGACGACGTTGACGGCGGCGATCACCAAGGTATTGAGCAAGCACAATCCCAAGATCCAGTTCCGCTCGTTCGACTCGATCGACAACGCGCCGGAAGAGCGGGAGCGCGGCATCACTATTGCCACGGCGCACGTGGAGTATGAGACCGCCAACCGGCACTACGCGCACGTGGATTGCCCGGGCCATGCCGATTACATCAAGAACATGATCACCGGAGCGGCGCAGATGGATGGCGGCATCCTGGTGGTGGCGGCGACCGACGGTCCCATGCCGCAGACCCGCGAGCACGTGCTGCTGGCGCGGCAAGTGGGCGTGCCTTACATCGCGGTGTTTCTCAACAAGTGCGACGCGGTCGAAGACCCCGAGCTGCTTGACCTGGTGGAACTCGAAGTGCGTGAGCTGCTGAGCAAGTACCAGTTTCCCGGCGATGATCTGCCGGTGGTGCGAGGCTCGGCGCTGGGCGCGCTGAACGGGGAAGCCAAGTGGGAAAAATCGATTGACGAGCTGATGGAGGCGGTGGACAAGAGCGTGCCGCTGCCGGCGCGCGACATCGACAAGCCGTTCCTGATGCCGATTGAAGACATCTTCTCGATCTCGGGACGCGGCACGGTGGTCACCGGACGCATCGAGCGCGGCAAGGTGAAGGTGGGCGAGGAAGTGGAGATCGTGGGCTTCCGCGAGACCCGCAAGACGGTCGTCACCGGCGTCGAGATGTTCAAGAAGCAATTGGACGAAGGCCTGGCGGGCGATAACGCGGGCTTGCTGCTGCGCGGCATTGCCAAGGAAGATGTGGAGCGCGGCATGGTGCTGGCCAAGGGCGGCTCGATCACGCCGCACACCAAGTTCAAGGCCGAAATCTACGTACTCAGCAAGGAAGAAGGCGGGCGGCACACGCCGTTCTTCAAGGGCTACAGGCCGCAGTTCTACTTCCGCACCACCGACGTAACCGGAGTGGCGGAGCTGCCCGAAGGCACCGAGATGGTGATGCCGGGAGACAACGTGTCGCTGGTGATCGAGCTGATTACGCCGGTGGCCATGGAAAAGGGCTTGCGCTTTGCCATCCGCGAAGGCGGACGCACGGTGGGGGCCGGCACCATCAGCGAGATCATCAAGTAAAGAATTTGCTGGAGAGTTAAAGGAAGAATATGCGAGAGATCATTCAATTACAGTGCACCGAGTGCAAGGAACGCAATTACTCGACCACCAAGAACAAGAAAACCACCACCGGAAGGCTGGAGCTGAAGAAGTTCTGCCGCCGGTGCCGCAAGCACCACGTCCATAAAGAGGTTAAGTAAAGGATTGGCTGGGCGATTCAGCTCAGTCTTCGGGATAGGGGCGTAAGCTCAACGGCTAAACTGCCGGTCTCCAAAACCGGACTTGGGGGTTCGAATCCCTCCGCCCCTGCCAGTTTTGCAACCCGGTAAGGGAATGGGAGAGCGGGACAAACCCTAACCCCGGTCCGAGGCCAAAGCAGCAAAGCCGTAACAAGGCCCGTAAACAAACATTACG
>JBBQWT010000022.1:0-51294 GCA_038210375.1 Terriglobales bacterium
ACACCAGGTCCTGGCCGCGCACCGCATCGATGGTGGCGGCCTGCTTGCCCGCCCCGCGCATGATCTTTGCCACCGGCAGCAACGCCGTGATCTTTCCCGCGCTCGGCGCCGCCGCGGCAAACAAGGGCCCGCCAAAACTGAGCAGAAAAAGGAAGGACACTATGGCTGATTGAATACTGCGGTTTCTCATTAATAGGCCTCGTGATTTAATACCGAAACGTGAAATCACTCAACAATTTCAAAACATCCATTCTATAAAAATGACACTGCTAAAAAGCCCGAATCAGGTGCACCGGGATTGCGAGAATAATTTACAGGGGGTTGGATAGATTTTAACCGAATTACAGCGCCACCGCCCACTTTTCCCAGCCGCCCGATTCAAATTCATGGAGCTTAGCCGGCTGGGCGTGCGCCGCAGCCGCCTTTATTTACTGGTGGCTACAAAGACACCATCCCAATCGGGGGAGGGAGCCTCCACCAGGTAATCGTGACACCGCTTCAAGATGGTGTGTGAAGGCCCATCATCAGGGTAGCGAGTCAACAATGACTCAAATATCTGGATGGCCCCGTTCCAATCCTGCCGCCGGTAAGCCGCCTGCGCTTCGGCAAAACGGGACACCAGGTCGGCATACGCGGCCGCATCTTTCTTGTGGGCCAGCAATTCGTAGATATTTACCGGCAGCTTTTTCCCCTTGACCACCAGCCGGTCGAGGTCACGGCATACGAACTCATCTTTTACGAACTGGTATGTGTTTTCGGAGATGAGAATGCGGCAGTGATAATCCTTGGTCTGGCCTTCGAGGCGCGACGACAGGTTCACGTTATCTCCCATCACCGTCCAGGCCAGGCGTTTGCTCGATCCCATGTTGCCCACGTTGACCGCGCCGCTGTTGAGCCCGATGCCGATGTTGAGCTGCTTGCGGCCTTCCTTTTCCCACTTGAGGTTGAGTTCGTCGAGTTTGGCGCTCATGCCCAGCGCGCAGTGGCAGGCCTTCAGCGCATGATCATCCTGCGGCAGAGGCGATCCCCAGAACCCCATGATCGCGTCCCCAATATATTTATCGAGGGTGCCAAAATTTTCAAAGAGGATGTCAGTCATCGCGCCCAGGTATTCGTTGAGCAGTGATACCAGCTCGTTCGGGGTCAGGCCTTCGGAAATGCTGGTAAACCCGCGAATGTCGCTGAACATCACGGTGAGGATCTTTTCTTCTCCTCCGGGAAAGAAATATTTCTTGGGGTTATCTTCGATGAGCTTGATCACGCCGGGAGAGACGTAAGTGCTGAAGCTCTTGCGGATCTTCCGTTTTTCGCGCTCTTCAAAGGCCATGCGGAAGCTGATGATGGCGGCGTAGCCCACCAGCAGCGTGGCTGCGGGAATCACAAAGCTTAGCCACATGCCCCAAAACTTGAACGCCATAAATTCGGCCGCGCCCAGGGCAAAGATCGCCGCCAACAAGCCCAGGGTTGCGTACAAGGGCTTGGTCCTGCCAAAAAAGAAACCCATCCCCAGGCCGAGGATGAGAATGGATAGAAGGTCGATCATTTCTTCGTTGTGGCCGCGATGCAGGAACCCGCGCCCGGGCTCATTGCTGTGCAGGATGTTATCCATGGTGTTGGCGTGAATCTCCACCCCCATGTAATCGCTGCTTTGAAACGGGGTGATACGGGTATCGCCGATGCCCACCGCCGATGCGCCCACCAGCACCAGCTTGTCTTTGAACGTGGATGGGGGAACCGTGCCGTCCATCACGTCGGCCATGGAGTATTGCGTGTAGCTCCGGTAAGGCCCCGCGTAATTAATCAGCGCGGTGCCGTCGCGGGCGGTGGGAATGATGTGGGGGCCCAGTTTGATGCGCTCCAGGCCGTTTTCCGCCATGTAGGCGATCACATTCTGGTCGTCAATGTCTTCGAAATTCTGGACCGCGTTCAGCGCCAGCGAGGGGAAGTAATCCTGGTCCTTGTAGCGGCTCATCAGCAAGGCGCGGCGAAAGGTGCCGTCATTATCGGGGATATCGTTGAAAAATCCGTAGGACTTGGCGGCTTCGGCCAGGATGCGGATGTTGGATTCGAAACCATCCCACACCGAGCCGTCGTGGCCCCGGGCCGGGTCAGACCATGCCGAGTTCATGTCAAAATCCTGGTTTTGGGATTTGACTTTGATGACGGAGGGAAAAGCGCGCAGGGAAAGCGTGGAATAAAAATCCTCCACCATCTTGGGGTCCTGGTCTTTGGACCGCGCCCGATCCAGAAAAATGTGGCCAAGGATGACGTTATTGGCCTTCTTCATGGAATCGGCGAGAATCACGTCGTTGTCGCTGGTGCTCTCAATCTCGCGAATTCGTTTCTTCACCGCGGGCGAAGCGGTGGAACCAACTTCGGATTCCAGTTTTTGCAGCGCCTCCACGCCGGAGTTTTTTTCCGGCGTGGTAAAGGTCGCGTCGAAGGCCACCACCTTGGCGCCGCCCACCGCCAGTTGATCGATCATGCGCGCGTAGGCGCTGCGCGAAATTGGCCATGAGCCAACTTTCTGCAAGGTTTTTTCGTCGATGCCGACGATCACGACGCGCGGATCGACCGGGCGCAGGCCGCGCAGCCGGAAGCGCTCATCCAGCGAGCGTTGCTCGATGTTGCGCACAAAGCTCAAGCCGACGTCGATCTTGCTGTTGGTTTCCATGGCGGCGAAAATCAGCACGCCCGCCAAGGTCACCAGGACGGCGATTCCGATGTCAATCTTTTTTACCGGGATTGACTCTGCCCGGCGCTTGATCATGTCTCCGAAAGTGCTCAATGCGTTCCCCGTTGTCCCCAGCTCAAGGCGGCGTTATTGGCCGCGCTTGCCGAACTTGAACAGCAGCGTTCCCGAAAAAATACGCTCGTCGTAATCAGGAGAAGTGAAATAAAAATTGTTGTTGCGCTCAAACCCGAAGATGAATTCCTTGTTTTCGTCGTTGCGGATCTTGTAGGTCAGCTGCGCCCGGTATGACGGACGGCTGTATCCCGAGGGACCGAACAGCGTCGCCGACGTATCGCGGAAAGCCAGCTCGGCGATGAAATATTTCGGTGGCTCGATGAACACCGAGGCCAGGCCCAGGCGGTTAGAGTCGCGGTCCAGAAGGCAATTCACGTTGAACGGCGTGAGCACGCAGTTGGCCAGGGGAAAGCTGTTGACCCGCGGGCGATGGCTCTGGCGCTCCAGTTCGTAGCGCAGGCTGGGCGTGACGTGCCACCCGTCGAAGTCATAAATGCCGCGCAGGCTGGCGTACACCCGGTCGGTATTGGAGCTCTGCGAGCGGTCGATCATGTCCTGCGAATTGCGCCGCTCGTACCCGATGGTCAGGAATGTGGTCTTGACCGGCACGCTGAACTCCACGTAGGGGATGCGCACAAAACGATCAATCGATCGGTCGGATGCCTGCACGTCGCGATGGCGGTAGCCCAACTCCAGAGTGGCGCGCCGGTAAATGGAAAGATCGTGAAACAGGAAGCGGGCTTCAGGGCCCCACAGGGTGGTTTCGAAAGGAAGCTGTTTCTTGAGATCGTTGTTGGAGCGGCGCACGGTGCCATCCACCGTAAGCCAGTCGGTCACATCGTAGCCGGCGCGGAAAACAATGTCCTGCAGGTCGGCAATCTGGCGCGCGTTGATGGAGGCGAAGTTGGGCTCGTAACGAACGTACGACCCCCGCAGGTTCACTTTCCGGTAGCGATAGCTTTCATCCAGGCGGAAGCCCAGGTCATTTTGAAAACCGAAACCGGGCAGGGGCTGTCGCGCGTCACAATTTCCCGGGCAGCCGGCAAAAAACCGGCGATCGAAATCGGTGGTGGAGTAAGCCAGTTCGACATCCGTGCGCAACCCGCCGGTCTGGAACTTGCTATCCACCGAGTACACCCGGTTGTCAGCGGGAAGCGGCGGAATGCCGACCCCGGTTGGATTCCCCGGCGCGGATTGGAGGGGCAGGCTGCCAATGGCGTCGGTGCTGCTGGAAAAGTTAAATCCCACTGTTGATTCTTTCCTGAACTTGTATTCCGCGCGCGCCCCAAACACATCTGCGCGATAAGGCTTCCCCACCAGATTGTTGTAAAGCGAGCCGTAACGGTCGATAAATATTCCGCCCACCGCGAACAGCTTCCAGTGATCTCCGATGCGGGTACTGAAGTTCAGGCCTTTGATGTTCTGGTTAAATGAAAGCCGCGAATAATTGACCAGCGAATCGCCCAGAATCGTTTCATCGCGGGGGCCATAGAAACGTACATAAGCTTTCTGCAGGCTGTTATGTTCCGGATCAATGCTGCGGTCATCCGTGCCGCGATACATGAAGAGGGATTGAATGCGGCGGGAGAAGCGAAAAGCGTTATCGGTGAAAATATTGAATTCCCCGAGACGATTGGAGCCCGGGACGCGGAACGATCGCGTCTGGTCGCCGTGAATCTGGCTGTAACGCTGCATCAGCCGGACTTCGCCTAGAAGCTGGTCTTTGCCAACGCTGGCGCTCTCTCCCCCGGAGAAGGTGGATTTAGCGTTGGTGGTGTTAGTGTCGGCCGGCTTGGGAGGCTCAACCGTGTTCAACGGATTGGTCGGAGGACTGGGCTGGTCGGAAGGCTGCTGGCTTTGGGTTTGCGACGGTTCTTGCTGGGCAAAAGCGTGCGCGCTGGATGATGGAGGCAAAATGTAACGCAATTCGACCGGAGATTCCACGGCCAGCCCACTCTTGCCATCGGGATTGGTAATGGGCTCGAAATGCTGCACACGAGCCCTGGGCAACAGCGCGGATGCAGTGTTGGCCTGCTGGCCAACGGCGAGAGAAACATCGCCCGCATCAGCGACCGAAACTGTGGGAGAAACCAGGATTTCATTCCGATCACGGGGAGCAGCGGGTGCGGCGATCGGGGCTGCGCCTTGATCGCTGGCCAGGCTGGGCCAGTGAAATTCTTCAAAACCGGGCTGTTCGAATCCCAGGCGCTTCAGGTTCACGGGCGGCGCAGACCCTGCCAGTATGGGCCGCGCTGCAACCGGCGGCGCCGGTCGGGGATTCCACAATGCGGAATCGATGGTGATTACGCCAATGGGAGTGGCTAGAAAAACGTAGCGTAGAGTCTCGCCCCCAGGGGCTTCGGAGAGCGAAGCGTGGCTGAACCAGGAGTGAGTCGCCTCATTCGATCGCGGCAGCAGGTCGCCAGCCACCCGCGACGAGGAAGCCGGGAGGAAACATACCCGCGAAGAATTCCTGTCGGGCCGCGCCGTAAGCTCCGGCAAGTTGGCCGGCCAGGCGCTGCTCAATCCCAACGAAGTGGCGTCTCGGTCAAAAAAATCGAGGGTTGAGGCGGCTTGGGAACGGCCGGTGGTCGCCAGAATTCCCAGAAGCATCAGGAGTGCGTATTTTTTCATCAGTCCCCGCTTGCGGCGATTTATGAACAGGTTCGCCGCATGTGTGCAAGCCTTACGAATCAGGAAGGCTTGCCTGGATTGACAAGCATTCATCGAAAATTTATTGAGCACAACAGCGTAAAGTCCCCGGCTCAGCGTTTTCCCATGGCACGGTGGGAGTGACCGCTTCGCGATGCCGAAAGGATACAACAGTTGCGCCTTAAAACCAATGGTTTGTAAGGCCGAAATCGGGCATGCCACTGGAGGGAAGAGCGCTGCGTGGTCCCGTCACCGGCGCTCCTGAAACCGAGGTTGTCACGGCGAAGGTTTCCTGCCTCGTCGGGGTGAGGAAGAATCCCTGCTGTGTTGAGGTGTTGCCCTGATCGGGTACTCCGAACGCTGGAACTGAGCAACCTAGGTCAGGGGCTTGCCCCATTCCTCGCCGAACACAGTATGCGCGATTGCAAAGCGTCCGCCAAACGGCTTTTTCTCCCCCTTGCGCTTGCCGATACAGAGCAGGGCTACCACGCGCACCGGCTCGGGAATATGCAGCAGCGATTTAACTTTTTCTTCAAAAAAACCTTCCATGGGCGCGGTATCGTAGCCCAGCGCCTCAGCCATCAGCATCATGTGGGTATAGGCGATCATCACCTGGCGATTGACCCAGACCCCCAGGTCCGGGGACAGGCCGCCGGCGCTGCCTGGAGCGCTGCCCAGCAAGTCCGTAACCGCTTTGCGCACGTACGCATGTTCGGCCGCGCCGCCGTAGCCATGTTCGGCCGCGAGCTTGAGCATTTCTTCGAGATCGCCGTTGCGCCATCCGGTGGTATCTCCGCACGCCACGATCACCACCGGGGCCTCTTCGACCTTGGGTTGGCTCATGGCGGCATCGCGCAATTTCTTGCGCTGCTCAGCGTTGCGAACCACCACGAACCGCCACGGCTGCAGGTTATATCCGCTGGGCGCATGCCGGCCGGCTTCGAGGATGCGTTTCAGGTCAGCCTCCGGCACCGGCGTGGTCTCGTAGCTGGCGGTGGCCCGCCGTTCGCGAATTACGTCACTCAAACTTTTTTCACTTGCCGGCATGATGTCTCCAGGTAGTTTATTTATCGAGCTCGCTATTTCTTGTGGCGGATGGCGTCCGGCGACCGCGTCATGTCAAGTGGCTTGACTTCCAATTGCCACTGGAGCGGGGCCTCTGCCGGGACAAAGCAGATCTTGTCGTCGCACGCCTGGTACTTGAGTTTTCCCTGCAAGGATATCTTACCGCCCGGAGGTTTCTCGTCCTTGCTGATGATGACGTCCTGCTGAATGCGGAATGTCCCTTCGAACACCGGGACCCGCTCTTTGATCGCGGCCAGCCACAAAATTTTCGGTGCCGGGTACAGGGCATCGCGCGCATCCACCATGGTGTTGCCGTCGAGCACCAGGGCGATCGCTTTGTATCCTTTTACTCCCGGAGCGTAAACGTGAAGGTGGGGCGGGAGTTTGATCTCCACCCCCAGCGTGACTCGGCTGCCGGGCCCGGCGGTCTGGTCCGACTGAAACGTTCGCACCTGCAGGTGGGGCAGGGAAACAAAATCTGAAGCATTCTCGACCAGTTCGGGAAATAGCCGGGATATCACGTTGTTGGCGGTGTAGCGGTCGGCATAATTGGTTTCGAAAAACTTTTCACGAACCACTCCGCTGGGAGCGATGAAAAAGTACCCGGGGTGGGCCATGCCCGCGGTCAGGCCGGTCGCAGTCTGGTTCAGGACCCCAAACTTTCGAATCAGCGCCGAATCCGGGTCAGACAAAAGGGGATACGAGATATTCTGGCGCGCGGCAAACTCCCGCAGGATGGCGGCGCTGTCATAGCTGATTGCTGCCAGGCCTATGCCGCGAGCTCGAAACCTATCTTGTGCATGCTGCAACTCGACCAGTTGCTGTTTGCAGTATGGTCACCAGTCGGCGGAGCGAAAGAACAACAACACCAGCCCATTTTTTCCCGCCAGAGCCGCAAGAGTTTGCGTCCGTCCATTCTGGTCGATGGCGGAAAACTCGGGGATATTGTCCCCGGCATGAAGGCCAGGTGGGGTGGTGGAACGGGTTTCCCCGGGCGGGGGAGCGGCGGCCGCCGCGCCGGCCAGGATCACACCGATTAAGACAATCTCCGCGGCGAGAGGCAGGCCGCGCCTTCGCGCGGACCGCTTGCGGTTTGGTTTCGGTAACCACATGGCTGGCATTATATCTTTCGCCAGTCTAATTGGGTGGGGCAGGTGCGGGTTGCTCCTTGCGCCGCCGGATCAATTCCTGCAACATCTGGTCCTGGCTGCGCGGGGCGCCCGACGGGTTGGCGGGAACTTGCGGTGGCGGTGCAGCTTCCACGGGGAGCGCCTGGGTGGGTTGCACGATGCCTCCTCCCTCTGGGGCATCGTCCTCCTCGTCAGGATTGCGCGCCGGCGGAGAAATGATGCCGTTCTGCTGTATACCGTTCTGCTGAATCATGGGTCCACGTGATGAAGTATCGGGCGCCGACATGCCTGCGCCGGTGCGCTTGGTCGTCAACATCACCCGCTGGATGCGGTCCGGATCTTCGCGAGCTCCCACAAGAATGTAGTTGTAGGAAATTCCCTGCAACAGCGCGGACAGCACCTCACGGGTTCGCGCCGGACCCATACTAAAAACCACCCGCTGCGCGCCGGCATCCGCCGGTAAATCAACCGCCGTGCCGGTCTGTTGCCTGACTTCTCGCATGATGTCGGCCAAGGTGGAGTTTTGCGCATAAATGGTTAGCATCCCCTGGTGATATTGTACCTGCGGTGGAATGGGAGGCAAATCTTGCGGCAAGGTGGCGCGTCTTACGATGACCGGCGAGACGACCGGAACCGGGATGGGTTGGGCAATCGCCGGAGCATGCGGTTGGTGCCGGCGACGGCCCGCGGTTGCTGCCGGCGTCACCAAAAGCACCGCGATGCACACCGCGCTATTGATGGTTAGTACCTTCATTTCTACATTGTAGTTCTTCTTGGCGGGTGGCGGGAATGCCATCGCTCCTCGATCTTACGAATAACGTGCGTATATTCCAGATGCGAAGGGGAAGCTATACCTATACTTTTATGGCCAGAAAGCTAATCTGGAAACGTCCATCTTGGGGCGGTATGAAACCTACTTGCTCGGAGTGTAGATGGACCTTGAAGGCGAGGGAAACCCTCCATGTCACCAGAGAAAAGAAGAAAGAATACCGTCGAGAGGGTCGACGGCAATTTTTCAACCATGTTTGTGATGTCTTCAAGCCCCATTGACGTCGGTCAGGCCAAGAGAATCATGATTTGACTAGAGGTGTTAGCGGACCCGAGTCAAAAACGCAAGGGCAAAAGAAACAAGACTAAAACGCAACAGCAAAAAGAGAATACAAGCTCCTTCACTCGACAAGAAACAAAAGCTGGCTCGATGATGATGAGTGTTGAGGGTGTTTCTGCTTATCAATGTGGTTTCATGCAACTTCCTGAGATGCTTCTGTAGTTGAACTTTGGATATAGCTGCCCGTCCCTTTCAAGCTACCACCGCCGTACAAAACGCGCAGCGGCGCGCGGCCAGGGGAATCTCGCTCAGACATTCGGGACACTTGCGCGTCGTCGGATCCAGGGGAGCGTCGCGCTTGGAGCGCGCCATCAAGGCGTTGACCGGCAGCACCACAAAGAAGTAGATGGCGGCCGCGATCAGCACAAACGCCAGCAGCGCATTGATGAAATCGCCCAACAGAAACGTGCTGCCATTCAGGGCAAACGTCAGAGAGGCAAAATCAGGCTTGCCGATGATCGCGGCAATGAGAGGCATCAGCAGATCCTTGACCAGTGCGGTCACTACCGCGCCAAAGGCGGCGCCCACCGCCACGCCCACCGCGAGATCGATGACATTTCCGCGCAACAGGAATTGCTTAAAGCCTTTCATGGTGAGTCCTCCTTATGGTTCGGATCTTTCGCAACCTTTGCCAGCGGAGTGTAACAAACAATTCTCGCGGAACGCCGGATCAGGCCGCCAGATTTCCCGTTCGCGGCGCTGGAGTTCCCGGCGTGCTGATACACTCACGCAATTCCGATGATGAAAACCATGTACGTAGGTTGTGCGGGAGCGAGCATTCCGTCCCGGTTCGCAGGCGACTTTCCCGGTGAGGGCACCCACCTGGAACGGTATTCCCGGATATTCAATTGCATGGAGATCAATTCGTCATTCCATCGGCCGCACAAGCCGGAAACGTGGGAAAAATGGGCGAATTCGACTCCCCGGGAGTTTCGTTTTTCGGTCAAGGCGCCGAAGACCATCACCCATGAAGCCAAATTGGCCTGCGCTTCCGCCGATTTGCAAAGCTTCCTGAAGGACGCCTCGCGGCTCGGCGAAAAACTGGGACCCATCCTGTTTCAGTTGCCGCCTAAACTTGCTTTCGATCTCTCCCTCGCGCGCCAGTTCTTCACCAGGTTGCGCGACCTGCATTCCGGCCCGGTGGTCTGCGAGCCGCGGCATGAAACCTGGTTCGGGGTAGATTCCAGTGACCTATTGGCCAGCTTCGCGGTGGCGCGAGTAGCCGCCGATCCGGCGAGGGTAGTTGAAGCCTCCCTTCCCGGACGCTCGCCGGACCTGCTGTACTACCGGTGGCATGGCTCTCCGCGGACTTATTACTCGTCCTATTCGAGTGACGATCTAGAGCAACTGAGCGCCGCCATCAAGGGGAGCCCCGCCAAAGCCGCCTGGTGCATTTTCGACAACACTGCGTCAGGCGCTGCCACCGGAAACGCCCTCGAGCTAAGAGAAATCCTTAGCCAATAAGACGTTTGTTTTTAGAGATGCATGGAACCCGAGGGTTGAAGAAAGGCGGGGAAGGGGTGGTGCATACTTCTTCCAGGATGTATTGCAAGGTAGGGGCGATACAGCGACTTAATCAAGCAGCTTAGATCTGACCCAGTCTGGGCAACAAACCTGAAGGAGTTTGCGGTTTGGGCAGCCGAGGGGTGAATGCTTTTAAAATCCCGCAGATCAACGCGTACCCGACCAGAATGCCGGCGACTACCGAAGTTCCAACTGTCAAAATCAAAGTTGCGGAAATTAAAAGTGAGCTCACGACAATCGCCCTCCCCAGTTATTGTTCTCCGTACGCTTGAAATAATTAGTTGACAGAATTTCGAATTTGGTTGTTTCGGTACTCAGATTATTTTGCGCGGCTGGCGTCCGCAAGGCGCTCACCCACCCCGCCGGCGCCTGTTTTCAGGCCGTTTTCCACTCTATCGTGAATTGACCCATGTTCATGTTTACTAATAAAATACGGGAGTAGCTTCGCGTCTCCTCCCTCCGGAACTCCACTGAGCGCTCCCTCGGGAACAATCACGAACTCATGGCAATCAAGAGCATCACCGTACGAGGGGCGCGCCAGCACAACCTCAAGAACATCAGCGTGGAAATTCCGCGCAACAACTTCACCGTGATCACCGGGCCCAGCGGCTCGGGAAAATCTTCTCTGGCCTTCGACACGATTTACGCGGAAGGGCAACGCCGCTACGTCGAGACCCTTTCGGCTTATGCGCGCCAGTTCCTCGACCAGATGGAGCGGCCTGACGTGGATTCAATCGACGGCTTGAGCCCGGCAATTTCCATCGAACAAAAAACCACGTCGCGCAGCCCGCGCTCCACGGTAGGCACCATCACCGAAATTTACGATTACCTGCGGCTGCTATTTTCCTCGGTGGGAACGCCGCATTGCCCGGAATGCGGCCGCGAAATCTCGCAGCAGTCGGCGGCGCAGATCGTACAGCGGGTCAAGGCCCTGCGCGCCGACGAACGCGTCATGATCCTGGCCCCACTGGTGCGCGGGCGCAAAGGCGAGTTCAAGAAGGAGCTAGAGAAACTGGCGCAGCAGGGATTCACCCGCGCCCGCGTCGATGGCGAGCTGCGCTCGCTCGACGAGAACCTCGGCGAGATCAAACTGGACAAGCGCAAGAACCACACCATCGAAGTGGTGGTGGATCGCCTGCTGGTGAAGCCCGGCATCGATCAGCGGTTGGAAAATTCGGTGGCTACCGCCATGAAGATTGGCGACGGCCTGGTACTGGTCTCGGTGGTGGGCGGAGAGGAGCACCTGTATTCATCGAGCCTCGCGTGCCCGCATTGCGGAATCAGTATCCCCCGCCTGGAGCCGCGATCATTTTCGTTTAATAGCATGTATGGCGCCTGCACCGAGTGCGACGGGTTGGGGAGCAAGTATGAGCTCGATCCCGCGCTGGTGATTGTGGATTGGTCGAAGCCGCTGCTGGAAGGCGGCCTTGGCCCCGGCTCCGGATCGACTTATCTGCGCCGCATGCTCGACATCGCCGCCGAGGCCCATGGTTTTGACTACTCCCAGCCCTTCGACCAGCTTTCGCCGGCCACGCAAAATATGGTTCTGTATGGGCCGGAGGCAAGGGAGCGGCCGCGCTCCGGGTTTCACGGCGTGCTGGGTTTTCTCAGCCAGAACCTGAAGGATTCGTCGTCGGACAGCTATCGCGAGTGGCTGCTCGATTACATGTCCCCGACAGAGTGCGCCAAGTGCCTGGGCAAGCGCCTGCGCCCGGAAAGCCTGGCGGTCAAAATCATGGGCATGTCGATCGCCGATTTCACCGCGTTGCCGTTGTCGCGCGCGATCACCGCGGTGGCGGATATCGAGCTTGATGCCCGCCAGAAAAAGGTCGCGGGACGCGTGCTGCACGAGATCGCCGAGCGCCTGCAATTTCTCGATGCCGTGGGCCTGGGATACATTTCGCTCGATCGCACCGCCGCCACCCTTTCTGGCGGAGAAGGCCAGCGCATCCGCCTGGCCACGCAGATTGGTTCGCGCCTGCGCGGCGTGCTTTATGTGCTTGATGAGCCTTCCATCGGTTTGCATCACCGGGACAACGGCCGCCTGCTGCGCGCGCTGGAAAATTTACGCGACCTGGGAAACTCCGTGCTGGTGGTCGAGCACGATGAGGAAACGATTTTGCGGGCTGACTATGTGATCGATCTCGGTCCCGGCGCCGGCGCTCACGGCGGCGAGGTAGTTTCCAGCGGCACGCCCCAGCAGGTGATGGACGACCCTAAATCGCTAACCGGCAAGTATCTTTCCGGGGAGATGAATATCCAGTCGCGCCTCATGCCGCGTTCCGGCTCGGGCAAGTTTGTTTCGGTGCTGGGAGCGCGCCAGAACAATCTCAAGAATGTGGATGCGCATTTTCCCCTGGGGGTGATGACCGTGGTCACAGGGGTTTCGGGGTCGGGGAAATCCACGCTGGTGAATGACATTCTCTACCGGGCGCTGGCGGCGCGCATTTACCGGTCGCGCGAGCCCGCGGGAAAACACCGCGCCATCGAAGGCGCGGAGAACCTGGATAAGGTCATCCGCATCGACCAGTCGCCCATCGGGCGCACACCCCGGTCCAATCCCGCCACTTATACCGGCGTGTTTACCCTGATTCGCGATCTGTATGCCATGCTGCCCGAGGCGCGGGCACGCGGCTACAAGGCGGGCAGGTTTTCATTCAACGTCAGCGGGGGACGATGCGAAACCTGCCGCGGCGAAGGCCAGCGCCGCATCGAGATGAATTTTCTTCCCGACGTGTACGTCACCTGCGAGTTGTGCGGGGGTAAGCGCTACAACCATGAGACCCTGGCGGTGCAATTCAAAGGCAACTCCATTTCTGACCTGCTGGAAATGCCGGTGTCGGAAGCGCTGGTCATTCTCGAAGATATTCCACAGGTGCGCCAGAAGCTGAAGACCCTGGTGGATGTGGGCCTGGGCTACATTCGGCTCGGCCAATCGGCCGTGACCCTTTCCGGCGGGGAGGCGCAGCGCATCAAGCTGGGGCGCGAGCTTAGCAAGCGCCAGACCGGCAAGACCGCGTACCTGCTCGACGAGCCCACCACCGGCTTGCACTTCGACGACGTGCGCAAACTGCTGGACGTGCTGCACCGCCTCAGCGACCTGGGCAACACGATTATCATCATCGAGCACAACCTCGACGTGATTCGCAATGCCGACTGGCTGCTCGACATGGGTCCGGAAGGCGGTGAGCACGGTGGGAGCATCATTGCCCAGGGCCCTCCGCTGGAAGTGTCGAAGTCGAAAGCTTCCTTTACCGGCCAGGCGCTGGCCGAGGCCTTCGAGCGCATCGAGCGCAAGTCCATCGCGGCGAGCTCCGCCGAAGGGTTGCAGGCAGTATCCTGAGAACGGCATATAGCCAAAGCATGAATACCTCCAGCGAAAATCCCGTTCCCATTGCGGCCCCGGTCACACCGGAGCCGTTGTCGCGGCTGATGCGGCCGGGGGTGGAAAATCCGCCGTGGACGGGGCTCGATGTGGTGGTGATCGCGGCAGTGATCCTGGTTTCCATCATGTTTTTCACCGCCCTCGGCGCCGGGCTGGCGATCGCAACCGGGAAGGTCGGCACCCACGATGTCATGCTGTTTCTCAAAGACTACCGGCTCATCGTGGCGGCCCAAACCGCCGCTTACGCCACCGCAGTAGCGTGGATGGTCTCGATGGTGCGGCGGCGCAGCTCCGCCGGGTTCTGGCAGGAGGTGCGATGGAACTGGCCGGGTTCCGGCCGCGCCCTGGGTTACGCCATCGCCGGCATGGCGCTGGCCATGGCCGTGGATATTTCATCGGCGTACCTGCCGATGCCCAAGACCCTGCCCGTCGATGAACTCTTCCGTTCCACGCCCGCGGCTTTCACCATGGCTGCGTTCGGAATCCTGGTGGCCCCGTTCCTCGAAGAAATGTTTTTTCGCGGATTTTTGTATCCCTTGCTCGCCCGCGGCGCCGGCGCTACCCTTGCCATTGCCCTCACCGCTGCTTCATTTTCGCTGGTCCACCAGCAGCAGCTTGCCCGCGCTTGGATGCCCCTGCTCATCCTCTTCCTGGTAGGCCTGGTATTTACCTTCGCCCGCGCCCGCACCCGCTCGGTCGCATGTTCATGGCTGATGCATGCCGGGTACAATACCGCCCTTTTCATGCTTGCCTTCATTGCCACCGATGGCTTTCGCCATATGGAGAAGATACTTCGTTAACAGAAGGCCTCCCGGCATGTGATATCGTAGCTCCACTTTATGGCTTCTGCTGCTCCCCCCATGTCCGTACGCGACCAACTTCTCGCCCTGTTGGCCCGCAGATCATTTCGCCTGGGCGAGTTCCAGCTTTCCTCGGGCGCGACCAGCGATTACTACATCGATTGCCGAGCGACCACGCTGCACGCCGACGGCGCACGGATGTGCGCTCGCTTGATCCTCGACGAAATCAATAAGAAGAAATGGAAGGCACAGGCGATCGGCGGCCTCACCATGGGCGCTGATCCGCTGGTGACCGGCGTCGCACTCCTGAGTGCCCAGCAGATTCAGACCCGCGCTCCCGCCCGCTCCAAGAACATCGACCCCGCGGGCTTCCATCTGCATGGCTTCCTGGTGCGCAAGCAGGAAAAGGCCCACGGGACCGGCCAGCTTATTGAAGGCTTTCGCGAAAAAGGCGCGAGGGTGGTGATCCTCGATGACGTGTGCACCACTGGACATTCGATCATGACCGCCATCGACGCAGCCCGCGAATTTGGCTTCGAAGTAGTAGGAGCGTTGTGCCTGGTGGAACGCGAAGAAGCGGCGGGCCGCAAAGCAGTAGAAGAGTCCGCAGCTCCCGCGCCGTTCATCTCCCTATTCACCGCCACTCAGATACGCGAAGAGCACAAGCGGCAGCAGGAGCAGGAACCTTCCCAGGCGCCAATCGGCTAGCGGCACGTTTCCCTCGCAAATCTGCTGGAGCTGAAACCATCGTTCGGCCAGAACCCTCCCATCTAGTTGTCATTCTGACGATCCCCGGCTTCACCGGGGTGAGGAAGAACCCATACTCGGCCACAAACCTTTCGGGTCCATTGTTTTCGATCAGGCTCGCGCCACTGTGTCGCGCGAGCCTTCTCAAGGTAACTCCCCTCACGCGACAATGCTTTAAACTTGAGGTAATGATCAAGACACTCGAATGGACCGCCGGCGGGGTTCGTTTTATCGACCAGACCCGCCTGCCCACCGAAGAAATCTACCTGACCTCGCGCACCTATCAGGAAGTAGCTGACGCCATCGTCACTATGGTGGTGCGCGGCGCTCCCGCCATCGGCGTGGCCGCCGCTCTGGGAGTAGCGCTGGGCGCGCGCGACAGCCAGGCGCGAACCATGGCGGATTTCCGCGCCGAGTTTGCAGTCATCTGCGGCACCCTGGCCGCCACCCGTCCCACCGCCGTCAACTTGTTCTGGGCCATCGCGAAAATGCGGAAGACCTTTGCGGCCAGCGGCGGCGCCGGCGACGAGCCTGGTTCCATCCCAAAAATTAAAGATGCGCTGTTGGCGCAGGCCCAGCGCATGTATGTCGAAGACATTGCGGCATGCGAGCAGATGGGCGCCTACGGCGCGGTGCTGATGCCCGACAGCGGCGGCATCCTCACCCACTGCAACGCGGGCGCGCTGGCGACCTGCGGCTACGGCACCGCCCTGGGAGTCATTCGCTCGGCGGTCGCCCTGGGAAAGACCATTCACGTCTATGCCGATGAGACCCGCCCATTCCTGCAAGGATCGCGGCTCACCGCCTGGGAGTTGAACAAGGACGGTATTCCCACCACCGTAATCTCCGACAACATGGCCGGCGCCATGATGGCGCAGGGAAAAATCCAGGCAGTGATCGTAGGCGCCGACCGCATCGCCGCCAACGGCGACGTCGCCAACAAGATCGGGACCTATACCGTCGCGGTCCTGGCCGCCGAGCACAAGATTCCGTTCTATGTGGCCGCTCCGTGGTCCACGGTGGATCTCGACACACCCAGCGGCGCCACCATTCCCATTGAGCAGCGCAATCCGCGCGAAGTGACCCACATGGGCGAGCGCCAGGTTGTGCCTGATGGGGTGAAGGTTGAAAACCCCGCGTTTGACTTGACCCCCAGCCGGTTTATTAACGCCATCATCACCGAACGCGGCCTGGCGCGTGCGCCCTATCAGGAATCACTGGCCGCGCTCGGCGATGTGACTTCCAGCGAATCTGCCAACGGGCTGCGGTAAAATCATCGCCAATGAATAAAGTTTTCCCCAACGCCGACGCCGCCATTCACGACCTGCGCGACGGCGCTTCCATCATGGTGGGCGGTTTCGGCCTTTGCGGAATTCCCGAAGATCTCATCCACGCCGTGCTGCGCAAAGGAACCAGGGAGCTCACCACCATCAGCAACAACGCCGGGGTCGATGATTTCGGCTTGGGATTGTTGCTGGGCGCGCGCCTGATAAAAAAACATATTGGCACCTACGTGGGCGAGAACAAGCTCCTCGAAGAGATGGTGCTCTCGGGAAAACTGGAACTGGAGCTCAACCCGCAAGGCACGTTTGCCGAGCGCATTCGTGCCGGGGGCGCGGGAATTCCCGCCTTCTTCACGCCAACCGGGGTTGGAACGATCATCGCCGAAGGCAAGGAAAGCCGCGAGTTCAACGGGCGCGCCTTCATCATGGAGCAGGCGCTGCACGCCGACTTCGCCTTCATTAAAGCGTGGAAGGGCGACCGCACCGGCAACCTGGTGTATCGCAAGACCGCGCGCAACTTTAATCCGGTGATGGCGACCGCTGCCACCGTGACCATCGCCGAGGTCGAAGAACTGGTTGAGCCCGGCATGCTCGATCCCGATATGGTGCACACCCCGGGCGTGTATGTGAAGCGCATCTTTCAAGGGTCACATTATGAAAAGCGAATTGAGAAGCGCACTGTAAGAAAAGACGATCTACCCGCCAAACCCTGAGCCTATGGCCAACCCCAAAGACACTGAGAAGCGCGATCGCATCGTCAAGCGTGTTGCCGCCGAGCTGCGCGACGGGTTCTACGTAAACCTGGGAATCGGCATGCCCACGCTGGTCGCCAACCACGTGCCCGCCGGCATGGATGTAGTGTTGCAAAGCGAGAACGGGATGCTGGGAGTCGGTCCTTATCCCCGCGCCGGTGAAGAAGATGCCGACCTGATCAACGCCGGCAAGGAAACCGTTACCGAACTTCCCGGGACGTCTTACTTTTCGAGCGTCGATTCATTCGCCATGATCCGCGGCTCCCACATTGACCTCAGCGTGCTGGGCGCGATGGAAGTGGATGCGCAGGGAAATCTCGCTAACTGGATGATTCCCGGAAAAATGGTCAAAGGGATGGGCGGCGCCATGGATTTGGTGGCGGGCGCGCGGCGAGTGGTGGTGGCCATGGAACACACCACCCGCGACGGCCAGCCCAAAATTCTCAAGCTGTGCACCCTGCCGCTGACTGGATTGAAGGTGGTGGAAACGATCGTGACCGAAATGGCCTACATCAAGGTCACGCCGCGCGGCCTGGTGCTGGAAGAAGTTGCGCCCGGCATGACCGCCGAACAGGTGCAGGCAGCCACTGCAGCTGAACTGATCGTCAGCCCTTCGCTTAAGACCATGCTGTTTTGAGTGGTTTCAGGCGCGGACTACAGCTCGAATTCGTTCCCGCGCTTGAACTGCTCGCGTAGTTCCGGAGACTTCAAGTTCTCGCGAATATGCGCCAGGGTTTGTTCGAGACTCAGCAAGGCATCCGCGATGTTATCGGTATTGGTCATGGCGATATCGCGCCACATCGAATAAGGGCTTGCGGCGATCCGCGTCATCTCGCGCAGCGCGCGGCCGCCCGCGAGGTGGAGCGGCGCGGTGGCGCCCGACTCAGCTTCAAATTTCTCCGCGAAATCAAGCAGGCACGATGCCAGCGCCGTGGACATCATCTGCGGAAGCTGGCTACACCACGCGCAAAGCCGGTCGTGACTCTCGGCGTCGATGGGTACGACCCGCGCGCCGATGCCGCCGAGAAGGGCCGTCCACTCCGAGGGTTTGTCCTCGGTTACGGTCGCGCCGGTCAGTGCAGTGACAAACCACACCGAATTTTCGAAGAGCGCCGCCGAGGCGTGCTCGATGCCGCTGTGTTCTTTCCCCGCCATGGGATGCCCGCCGAGAAACCGCTGCGGGTTTCGCGCGGTCTCATCAATCGCAGCCTCGGCGCGCGCCATGATTTCCGATTTGGTGCTGGCGGTATCCGTGACCAGCACATGCGGGGGCAGTTCCGGCAGAAGGCGTTCCAGTAAATCGACGATCGCGGAAACCGGAGTAGCCAGCACCACCACATCGCTGCCGGCGCACGCCGCCAGCGGATCGGACACCGCGTTGTCGATGGCCTTCATCGCCATCGCTTTCGCCAGCACGGGCTCGTCATCGCAGCCCACGATCCCGCCGGCAAAGCCCTGTTGCTTCAAAGCCAGCGCGAGCGAACCCCCGATGAGGCCGACGCCGATGATAGTGATTTGATTTATGCCCATCGTGGAGGTGGACCGCAGCAAGAGTTCAGGTCAGACAATCTCGCGGTCGATCGCCGGAGTGATCATCCGCACTTCGGCCATGAGCCGCTCGAACTGTTCGGGGTAGAGCGACTGCGCTCCATCCGACAGCGCTTTGTCAGGATTGTTGTGGACTTCGATCAACAGTCCATCGGCGCCAGCCGCCACCGACGCCCGCGCCATCGATGAAACCTGGTCGCGCCGCCCGGTGCCGTGCGATGGATCGGCCGTCATCGGCAGGTGTGACAGCTTCTTCAAGATGGGAATCGCGGAAATGTCCATGGTGTTGCGGGTATAGGTTTCAAATGTGCGAATGCCGCGCTCGCACAGGATGACCTCGTAATTTCCGCCCGCCATGATGTATTCCGCCGATAGCAGGATCTCTTCGAAGGTGGCCGCGATGCCGCGCTTCAACAACACCGGCTTGCTCACCATGCCCAATTCGCGCAGCAGGTTGAAGTTCTGCATGTTGCGCGCGCCCACCTGCAAAATGTCAACGTAGGGAAGCATGAGCTCGATCTGCGAGATTTCCATCACCTCGCTGATGATCAAGAGGCCGAAACGGTCGCCGGCTTCGCGCAGCAGCTTGAGCCCTTCTTCGCCCATGCCTTGAAAAGAATAGGGAGAGCTGCGCGGCTTGAACGCGCCGCCGCGAAGCACCCTCGCGCCCGCTTGTGAAACCGACTGGGCCACGGAAAAGAGCTGCTCACGCGATTCCACTGAACACGGCCCCGCCATCACCACTACTCCGCGGCCGCCGATGCTGAGGCCGTTGGCGAATTTCACGATGGTGCCCTCGGGACGAAAGGCGCGGCCCGCCAATTTGTAGGGAACGGTGATGCGATGAACGTGCGCCACCCCTTCGAGCATCTCGATTTCGGTGACGTCGAACCCCGGCTTCACGCCGATCGCACCCAGCACCGTCTGTTGCTCGCCGGTGGAGCGGTGCACCTGAAACCCCAGCAGGACCAGACGCTCGATCACACTTTGAATGCGCCCTTCGTCCGCCGACTCTTGCATTGCCACAATCATGATTTCTTCTAACCACCCGGCGCCACCAAATACGGTGGAGCTTTCATTCCGCCGCGGCTAACTCCGGTCGCCGTGTTTTTCTTCCATCTCGTGTCCCTGCAAGGCGCGCATCACATCAATGATGCGCTCAAACACCAGCCGTAACTGGCCCGCCGGCAGGGGGCCCCGGTTGTGTTTTTCCACATTTTCGAAAATCGCCTTTTCGCGCTGCGGCTCATACACGGGCATGCCGGTGTTGCGCTTGAGCTTTCCGATTTCCTGTGCGGCCTGGGCGCGCTGGTTGAGCAGCTCCACCAGGCGGAGATCCATCTCATCAATATTCTTCCGCCAGTCGCTGATTTCCATAGTCATTCTTCCGAAGTCAAAAGAGTACTACGATGCGCCAGCCTCCGCTCGCGCCACCAGGCTCCGCACCAGGTTTCCCACGGCCTCGGCCGCACCCCGGGGATTAAGACACTGCTCGATGGTCCCCACAATCGCGCTGCCCACCACGCCCGCGTCGGCGAACTTCCCCACCTCACGCAACTGCGCGGCGGTGCTGATGCCAAAGCCCACCGCGATAGGCAGATCGGTGAGCGGGCGTAGACGCTCCACTAGTCCGCGAGCATCTTCAGGAAGTTGTTTTTGCGCGCCGGTCACGCCGGTACGCGATACCGCATAAACGAAGCCGGTGGAGGCATCGGCGATGCGCCGCAAACGGTCGCCGCCACTGGTAGGGGCCGCCAGAAAAACCGTGGAAAGCCGGCGCGCGCGCATCTCTCTTATGTAGCTCGCTGATTCTTCCAGGGTGAGGTCAACCACCAGGGCGCCATCAAGGCCGGCGTCTGCCGCGCTCGCGCAGAACTTCTCCAGGCCAAATTGCAGGATGGGATTGAGGTAAGAAAAAACCATCAACCCGGCATTGGACCTGCCCTTGATCCTGGCAGCCAGTTGCAGCACCTTTTCGAGGCAGGCGCCCCCGCGCAACGCGCGCTCGCTAGCCCGCTGGATCACCGGGCCATCAGCCACGGGGTCGCTGAAGGGAACGCCCAGCTCGATCACGTCGGCGCCGGCCGCGATGGCCGCCATCACCACTTCCTCGGTCGTCCCCATTTCGGGGTCTCCGCAGGTGACATAGACAACCAGGCCGGGCTTATTTCGAAAGGTCAGGGACATAGGTGGACGCCAGGACTTAAAACTTGAATTTTTGCCGCACGATGCCAAGGTCTTTGTCGCCGCGTCCGGAAAGATTGACGATGATGGCCTCATCCTTTTTTGTCAGCCGGGCGCGCTTCAAGACTTCCGCCACGGCATGCGCGCTCTCCAGCGCGGGAATGATTCCTTCCAGGCGGCATAGCTGGTCAAATGCGGCCAGCGCTTCTTCGTCATTGGCGGAAACATATTCGGCCCTGCCGGAATCAGCCAGGCCGGCATGCTCGGGACCGATGCCGGGGTAATCCAATCCCGCCGAGATCGAATGAGTGCCGGCGATGTTGCCCTGGGGGTCCTGCAGCACATATGAATATGTTCCTTGCAGCACGCCAGGGGTGCGGGTCGCGAGCCGCGCGGCGTGATCGCCCAAAGCGGGGCCGCGGCCGCCAGCCTCCACCCCAATGAGCTTCACCTGGGCATCGCCGAGGAACTCGTGGAAAATTCCGATGGCGTTGGAGCCGCCGCCCACACAGGCAATCACCGCCGCCGGAAGACGGCCTTCCGCCTTGAGTATCTGCGCGCGCGCTTCTTTGCCGGTGACGGATTGGAAATCCCGCACCATGGTTGGGTAAGGATGCGCGCCCAGCACGCTGCCCAGCAGGTAATGAGTGGTGCGGACGTTGGTGACCCAATCCCGCATGGCCTCATTGATCGCGTCTTTGAGGGTGCGCGAGCCGGATTTCACGGCGCGCACATCGGCCCCGAGAAGTTTCATGCGGAAGACATTCAATTCCTGCCGCCGCATGTCCTCCTCGCCCATATAGACGACGCAGTCGAAGCCGAACAGCGCGCATACCGTGGCGGTGGCGACCCCATGCTGACCCGCGCCGGTTTCGGCGATGATGCGGCGCTTGCCCATTTTTTCCGCCAGCAGCGCCTGCCCGATGCAGTTGTTGATTTTGTGCGCGCCGGTGTGCAGCAGATCTTCGCGCTTGAGATAAATTCTGGCGCCGCCGCAGTGCTCGGTCAGACGCTTCGCCAGGAACAATGGCGTGGGACGTCCCGCATATTCCTGCAGCAACCGCCGGCATTCGCGCTGGAATCCGGCGTCGCCTTTCGCCCAGGTATAAGCGGCTTCGAGCTCTTCGAGGGCCGCCATCAGGGTCTCGGGGACATACCGACCGCCGTAGCCCCCAAACCTTCCCGCCGGACCCGGGGCCGGGGACTGCGCCCTGGTCCGGGAGGCCCGTTTTTTTTCAGGCGCGCTTTTTGCAGTTGCTTTCATCGGTAAGACTTCTCCTGGAGCGTTGCGCCGACAGGCAGGCCCGCGCAAAAATCTGCTTCGATTCGTATGGTGGAATTGGGTACTACGATTTTACGGGACGACAATGCATTCCTGTCTTCCGTCGGGGGAAGGAACGCCGGTGCACCACTCAGTGCGCACGCAGGGAAGCCGCGGAGAGTTCGCGCCCTTGTGCCGCCAGCACGAAGGCCTTCAATTTTTCCGGGTCCTTTTTCCCCGGTCGCCGTTCCACGCCCGAGACCACATCCACCCCGTAAGGATGAAGCAAGCCGATGGCCTCAGCCACGTTTCCGGGATGCAATCCTCCGGAAACCAGGATGTGGCCGTGGTATTTTCCGGCGATCGCACGCAAACCGCGGGCTGCCATCGCCCAGTCGAAGCTCTTGCCGGTGCCGCCGCGCGGCGCCGAGGTGCGCCCCGTAGCCGGAGTGCTGGCCGAACGGGAGGTGGCCGGGGAATCGAGCAGGAATGCGTCCGGTTCCTCTCCGCGGCGAACAAACTCCAGGATGGTGTTCTCAAATCCGTCCACCACCTGGATGCTCTTAACGATCTTAACCTTGCGCCGCTCTGGCCCCTGGCGCAGGGGCAGGGCTGCGCGCAGCTTCGATACCATCGCCGGGTCCTCGTCACCATGCAGTTGCACCCCGGTCAGGCAAACCCGCCGCACAACCTCCGCAATGTCTTCGGCGGATTCGTTTACGAACACCCCAAAAGACTCGATCTTGTTTCCCATGATCGGGCTGAGCTCGCAAATCGCCGTCCGTGCCTTTTCCGGGTGAATGCGGCGCGCGCTGGAAGCAAACACAAATCCCAGGGCGTTGGCTCCAGCAGCGATGGAAGCCAGTCCGTCTTCAGTGCTGGTGGTGCCGCAAATTTTGATCCAGGTATTCATTCCATTCCAAGAACGAATCAAGCGAGCCAGGGAGATTGCCTTTTATAACTCTTTCATGAAGATAAGTCATCGGGCAAATGCAGGGAGCGGGTAGCAGAGAGGGAAATGCGAAGCCTTACCGGCGCCGTAGCTCTGCCATCAGTTCCGCCAGCTTGGCTCCCGGATCTTCCGCCGCCATCAGCGATTCCCCGATGAGAAAGGCCTCGTACCCAGCGCTCTTTAGCTTTTTAACGTCCGCCGCCAACTGGATCCCGCTCTCGGCCACCCGAAGCGCGCGCTGGGGCAGCAGTGGGGCCAGGCGCTCCCCGCAACCCAGATCCACGGTGAAATTCCTCAGGTTCCGGTTATTCACCCCGATCATGGAATGGGCCAAGCCGGCAGCGACCGCGCGCGCGAGCTCTTCCTCATCATGGATCTCGCATAGCACGTCGAGTCCCGCGTTGCGCGCGCTTTCCCCCAGCTTCGCGAGGCGCTCATCCTCACCCGGTGGAAATGCCGCCACGATCAGCAGGATGGCGTCGGCGCCATAAGCCTTGGCTTCCATGATCTGAAACTCGTCCACGATGAAATCTTTTCGCAGGCAAGGCAGGGTGGTGGCAAACGAGGCTTCCTTCAAGTCGGCGAGCGAGCCTAGAAAATATTTTTCTTCGGTGAGAATGCTCAGCGCAGCCGCGCCATTTGCTTCGAGCGCCCGCGCGGTTGCTGCAACTTCGAGCTGAGGTCGGATGGCGCCGCGCGATGGAGAAGCTCGCTTGAGCTCGGCGATCACCGCTGTCCCCGCCAGCGCTCGGCTCTGCAAGGCGCTGCGAAACCCCCGCGGAACATGCTGCTCGGCGCGCGCGGTGAGCGCACCCAGTTGCTGCAGGCTGAGCGCGGCCTTCGATCGCGCCACCCGCTCCCGGGTCACGTCAACGATCTGATCCAGCCGGCTCGCCATGATCATGAGTATAAATGGCGAATAAACAGCATAGTTCCCGGTGGTCAGACACGGTCCAGAGCCGCGCATCCCGGTTTTTTGTAGAATGAGCATCCGGCTCGCGAGGGCCGCGAATTACGTCAATTATGAAAACTCCGCCGGGAATTCGCATTGTGGCCGTTCTGCAATATGTTGCCGCCTGTTTTTATGTGGTCGCCGCCATTCTGGCAACCAACATCGTGCTGCGCAAGGAAGCCATTGGGACAGCCATGGTGATGGGTTCCAACCGACCTGAACAGGTGATGGCGGGCATGCGCGCGTTTGCCATCATCCTGTTTGCCTGGAGCGTGTTCAGCGCCTTCGCTGGTTTTGGCCTGTGGAAGCTGCGCCCCTGGGCGCGCGCGCTTACCATTGTGCAAGCGGTCTTGTGGATGATCCTCGGCGTGGTCATGCTGCTTCCTCCGCGAGGCGCCGCCCATGTCCTGACGGTGGTTCTGGTGCTCATTTTTACCGCCGTGGAGATTGCAGTAGTGTGGTATTTTGAACGCCCCGACGTGCAAGCCGCGTTCCATCGCCGGGCACTGGAAAAACGACTCGAGGCAAAATGACCCGCCCTGTGGGAGTGACCATCGTTGCAATCCTGAACTTCATCGGCGCCTTCTTTCTCGGCCTCGGCGCCATTGCTCTCATCCTGGGGGGAAATATCCTGGGCGCGATGCTCAGATCGGGATCGGACCCGCGCGTCGCCACCATGCTGGCGGGGATGGGCGCCGCCCTTGGCGTGATCTGCCTGATCATCGCTGCCGGGTTGGCGTTCCTCGGGTACGGCAACTGGACGCTCAGGCCGTGGGCGCGCATCGTGACCATCGTCCTGGCGGTCATAGCCCTGGTTGGCGGGTCGCTGAGCCTGTTCACGGCGGCGATTCACGTCAACGTGGGTCAACTGGGGGGTGGACTGGTGAAACTGGCATATCACGCGGTGGTCATCTGGTACTACGTGCAACCGGAAGTGAAGCGGGCGTTCGGTGCGGTGTAGGCCACTCCGGCCCTGTGCTAGACTTTTCATGAAGCTTGATCCAGCCGGTTTCCCAGCCAAACCATGATCCTGTCACGAGAATATGCCGCATACCTGGCCAGCCAGGTCACTAAAAAACTTGTGAGCGGCGAATTCATTGAAACCGCCGACGTTCCCGGCGTGTCCGCGCGGGTCAATGCCGCCATCGTCGAAGAGCTGAGCCTCGAAGACCGCATCAACGACGAAGTGCGCGCCATCCTGAACCAGTACTCCGACGAAATGCGAAAATCCGGAGCGGAATATCAGGAAATGTTCAAGAAAGTCAAAAACGAGCTCGTGCGCAAGTACAAAGCCATCCTGTAAAGCATCGACTACTATTTCTGGTTTGCGGTGCTTTCACCATCGCGGCACAATACCTGGAACTCGTTTCTTATACTCAAGAAATTCCTGCCCGAACCGTCTCTCCAGCTCGCGGTCTTCCTCGCGAATCATCCACCACCCGGTGACCACCGCAATAGCCAGAAAAACATACAACACTGCCAGGCCACTCCCTATGGTGAGCGCGGTCAGGGTGCAAAGGTGTCCCAGGTAAATGGGATGCCGCACGCTCGCATGCAGCCCTGTGGCCACCAGTTCCGTTTGCGATGGAGCGGGATCGAGTTCGGGCCGGCCGATTAAACGGGAGAAGTTGAAACTTCTTCCCGCCCGCGAGTAAATGAACAGTGAAACCAGCGCCAGCGCGATAGCCGGCAGCAACGCCCATGAGGTCGCATACAGCCGCAGGTGGCGCCATGGCGCGGTTGCGCCCAGCAATAGCAGAATTGCCAACAGCCAGAACAGCAGAAAAATTTTGTAGGGCGAGCGGTGGCGCGCGCGCCAGTGCCGGCTGAAGGGATGGATGACCAGCCAGAAGGAAGGGATGGTCGCATACACGGCGGCTACTACCCAAGCCACGCCCAGCACCGTCATTTCACGATGGTCTTGGCCGCCGCCATGTTTTCGAAGCGGTCGAATACGCGCACCACCACCAGGTGTTCATGAAGGTTGCCCTCGGGGCTCGCGCCGTCGGGAGCGGGCTTCGGCGGCCGGGCGTCAAACTCGTAGCTCTCGCTGAGGGAATCAGACACCAGGCCCACCGGCTCCACGAATTGCCATTCCCCGGCGTCGATTGAGTACTCGGCGCGTTTCAACGGCGAGAAACTGTCGCTGGCGTGAAAACTGACATGCAGGTGATCGCCCGCGTTGGCGGCGCTCAACCCGTCGATGCGCGGGGGCGTGTTGTCCACTTCAAATCGCGCGCTCTTTTTCTCTCCCGTCAAAGCGTCCTGGGGGGAGTGCGAAGGCGCGTCGGACGCTAGCACTCTTACGACATAGCCGCCGTCGGGCAACAGGCTTGAATCCCAGGAATAGAACTTGTCGGAGATCTTGTCTTTGAGCAGCTTCCAGCGGGTCTCGCCATCGCCGCGGTAGTACACCGCATAGATCAGATCATCGTCGTTGTCATCATGCGCGCTCCAGCGCAGCGCCGTCGATTGGCGATCGCGTTGCGCCGGAAGCGGAATCGCAATCCCCAAACCCGGCATGATCGGGGATGAGCTCCCGCCTACCATCACGGTCTCATTCATCGGCTTGATCACGGGAGTAAAACGCGCGCCGGCTTGCACCGTCACATCCTCCACGACCGGGGCGACGTTGCGGGGCCGGTAGTATGCGGTAACACCTTCAATCCGCGCGGGAACGATTCCCGGGTGCAGGACGGCCTTCCATTGCAGAAATCTCGCCTGCGGCGCCGGGATAGGTTCGCCGGCTGCGACTTTCTTCCAAGGGCTCCAGTTGCGGTCGGGGTTCTCCACGTTGCCACTGCGCGCGTAGATTTCGAAGGCGCCGCGGCCGCGCGCTTCGAGCTTGCCCCATCGTGAAAACATGTGGGCGTCGAAGACGTCGCTTTCGAAAGTGCCTTCACTGGCGTCGCTTTCCTGCAGCTTGAAAATTTTCCCCTGGTTGCTGGTAGCAACAAACATCCCCGCCTTCGCCGCCGCGAATGCCGTGACCTGCGTGGCGCTGGCCTTGGCCAGATCGGTGAATGACCGGTCGCCATCGACCATGTATATCCGCCCCCGGTTTCCGGTGCCCACCAGCAGAGGGCTATGGCCCGCCATCAGGGCGTAAACCAGTTCATCCTTGCCGGTCCACAACAGCCTTGGGCTGCCGTCGGGCTCGATCCGGTAAACCTCGGAGCCGCTGCCCGCGGTGAACGGCGGCGCTGAAACCGATCCGGTTGAGCCAGACATCACGGTCAGGCTTCCCAGGGGCATGGCGCTGGTTGCCCCGATACCGGCGGCGCCGTGCTTGTCTCCGACCCCGGCGGCGAAAATGGTGTTGCCGGAAATGTGCAGGGCCGTGATTTCTTTGCGGGGAGCACTGTACAGCACAAAACCTTCGCCGGATTTAGAGATGCGATAGATCAACCCGCTGCCATCAGAGCCGGCGATCAGGTTGTCATGGCCGTCAACGGCGAGTACCCGAATGTGGGTTTCGTCGATCTTGAAAAACTTTGAAGACTCTCCGGCCCGGGTGATTTTGAAAATTTCTCCGTGATCGCCGGTGCCCGCGTAAAGGTTGTGCTGGCGGTCGAGAGCCAGCGCCCAGATGTACTTGGTTTTAGGGTCGAAGTAAACAGAGCTCGCATATGAAGAATCGACCGCGACGTTGATAGCGGGGGCAGTTGCAGCGTCCTTTTCCGCGCCAGACTTCTTCTCCGGCGCGGCAACCGGAGCAGGCGTAAGGGTGGCACGAGAAACGTCCTCCGCTTTCGCGTTCCCACGACGCTGGATTTTATAGATCTTGCCGTCGGGCGAAGTGGCGGCGTAGATCATGCCGTCGGAATCCACCACTACCGATTGCACCTGCAGTTCTTTGGCCTCGAAGACGATGCTGGCCTTGCCATCACGGGTGACGCGAAAAACTCGCGCCGGGGACCCAGTAGCGGCATACACGTTATCGTCGCCATCGGACGCGATGGACCAGATGTAGGTTGAAGGAGAGGCGAAGAGAATTTTGAGCTCGGGCGCCAGTTCCAGCGAACCGTCGTTGCCGATCGCCACGCCTTTGGCGGTGCCCTTCTCAAACTCTTCAAACTTCGATTGCTGCCAGGTGCTGGTGCCGTCGCCCAGCGCGAAAACGCTGGCCAGCGCCAGCAGGAAAACTAAAGCGGAGATTTTTTTCATGAGGTGAGAATGAGGGATCTCAATTGGGGAAGGGGGCTAAGCCCCAAAGCCTACTTAATCAGCACCGTGACCACCTGCGACCCGGTCACCACAAAGTCCATCGCGCTGGATGATTCATCGAGCGCCGATTCGCCGCTTACCACCATCTCCTGCGAGCCCAGCATTCCGTTCATTACGTTCATGACCGAAAGCGGTAGCGAGGGCATCACTTTATCTTCCACCATGGCCTGGGGATCATTTTGCAGCAATGAAACGTACAGCCGGTTGTTTACATGTTCCTTGTTGAGCTGGGCGATGGTAGAGCCTAGTTCCAGGCGGCGGTTCAGGCCGGCGCTTAACATCCGGGTGCGATTCAAGGTCTCGCCGTCGCTGACCAGTATCTGCAAATTTCCGGGCCGGGCCGAGGCCGGAATGCGCACTGGGATCGATCGCACGATGCGCTCGCCGCGGTAAGGGCGCAGCACCGCTTCCACCACGATCTCCTCACCCGGTCGCGCCTCGGTAACGTCGGAACGCGCGCTCTCGAGCCGCGCGCTGCGCCGCTCCGGAATGGCCTGAAAATCGAGCTCAACCCCGTGAATATCTGGGGTCTGGTAAGGATTGCCATAAATGCGGCCGAAGCGGTCGCCCAGGTCCATGGCAATGGCAAAAGCGGTGGGCGCATTATCCGCCGGGGCGTACAGGTCGCGCATGGCGACGTCGGGATACCCCTGCACCCTGATTCGTCCCTGCAGTGCAAAGGTGGTGTCTTCGCCATACTGGTTCAGGCCCTGCAGCGCGCTGTACACCGTGGCCATGATGGCAACCGGCGTGAGCTTGGGGTTGTTCAGCACGTCGAAATGAAATGTGCGGGTCTTGCCCTGCGGATCAACCAGTTTGTTCTGGACATCGAGCACCTTGGCGCGGCTGCCGGGTTCCGGGCCTGCGGCAGCCTGGGCTTGTCCCGGACCATGAATGCTGAGCGTAACTGGAATCATCTGAGCGTCGCGGCCGAATCGTCCCAGAATCCCGGTGTGGCGGTCCTGCACGAACGATCCTACGGTCGTCGTCGTGTTCACGATCTTGAACGCGTTGTACGGCGAGGCCAGCGTGGCCAGCACCCGCGCCTTGGTCATGGGCATGTCTACCATGCCGTACTGCAATAACGGATGGCCGCACGCCAGCAGCCGGTTAGCGTCGGCGTAGGTGACGGTGCAAGTGGCGGCGATATTCATGTCGCCGCGCACCAGGATCGCGCTAACCGCCGATCCGGGGACTATAGGTTCGGGTTGCGCATCCTCACTGGCCGCTCCCGCTCCCATCACCGGAACTATTCCAGCCGCCGCGAACTGCGGCGCGAAGCGCTTGATGGCCTCTTCGCTGAATCCATTGAAAGCCAGCGGAGCTTCGATGGGGGTCAGATACTGCGCGTATCCCTGGATGCTTCCCGCGCCCGGCGCGGCGCCCAGACCGCGTTCGCCGCTCAGAGAGGTTGGCGCCATGGTCCCGGGGGAAGCGCCGGAATTTCGCGCCGTGATCGTCGCAGCCGCAAGTTCGGGAACGGTGTGATCGAATTCCTCAATCTCCATCATGTCGGCGATGGGCGTGATACCGGCGATGGGTTCCCTGGAGAACATTCCAATGCGGAATGACAGCGCGCCCGCAAGCTTGCCGTCGAGATAAACCGGGCTGCCGCTCATGCCCGCGACCACCCCGGTGTATTCAGCCTTGGCGCCATGCAGGCGCGCGAGGATGATGTCCCCTTTGGGCCCGGTCAGGTTCTTAAGCACGCCTAGTATCTCGACTTCCATGGCTTCCGGCTGCGTGCCTTCGAAGACCGTATAGGCCACGCCGCGCATGCCGGGGTGGATCTGGGAAACTGGAATGAATGTGGCCGGCGACAAATTGAAACCGGCGGCTGGCGCTGCAGCTCGTTGGGCAGTCGGCCGGACAGCCGGACCCTGGGCCCGGATCGCGGGTATCGCCACCAGCCAGCAAGCCGCCAGCAGCGCCAGTTTGAATCTCAGGGAGCGCGAGTTCATCGAATAGCGAGGACCAGCTGCGGCTGGGGGAAAAAGTTCAGGTTTCATGTTGCTTGGCATTTTCTCAAGCCTCTGTGGCCCTGGGGCCAACCCACTTGCTGATCCGGACGCGGGGAAACCCCGGAAAACAGCGGCGATTTCCCTTATACTAACATGCAGCAAGTTGAATAAAGACGGTGACCACCATGCACTCATCATTGTTTTCCGCAGGAGCAAAATCAAAGCCCACGTTTTCTTCCGCACTCTTGATTCTGATCGCGCTGCTTTGCTTCGTGATCACTGGCGCGGCGCAAAATAAAACATCGCCGCCGTCGCCCTCCGGCCAGGGTTCGCAGCCCGCGCCTCCCGAGGCCGGCGGTCCACAGGGAGACATCGGGCCCATCGCCGTGCCCAAAAAGAAACCCGAGGAAGAGCGGCCCGCGCCCAAGCCTCCCAGGTTCAAGAACCCGGAGGGGATGCCGGATTTCTCCATCCGCAAAGACGTTAGCCTGGTCAACGTCGATGTCGGTGTGGTCACCAAGGAAGGGCAGTTCATTCCCGGACTCAAGCAGGGAAATTTTCGCGTTTTCGAAGACGGCGTTCCGCAGAAGGTGTTTTCGTTCAGCCAGACTGAAGCGCCGATCACGGCGGTGCTGCTGCTGGAATTTGCCAGCACCAGCAATTACTTCATCAATGACATGTTGAACGGGGCCTACACTTTTGCCAGCTCGCTCAAGCCTAACGACTGGGTGGCGGTGGTTTCCTACGACATGCGCAGCCAGATCCTGGTGGATTTTACCCAGGACAAGCGCACCATTCTGGGCGCGCTCAATACCCTGCGTATCCCCGGTTTCAGCGAAACCAACATGTTCGACGCGCTGTACGACACCCTTGACCGGGTAGACGGACTCGAAGGCCGCAAGTATGTGGTCTTGATCTCCAGCGGCCGCGATACCTTCAGCCGCATTACCTTCGACAAAATTCTGAGCAAGGTAAAAGCCACGCAGAATGTGACCATCTTCACCGTGGGCACGGGACAGAATGTCCGGCTGCGAGCCGACGCTTCCATGGGCCCGCTGCAGCGCATGGATTACCTGCAGGCCGACAACCAGATGGCGACCTTCGCCAAGATGACGGGCGGGCGCTCGTTCTTCCCGCGCTTCGAAGGCGAGTTCTCCGAAATTTTCCGCGACATCGCCACCATCATCCGCAACCAATATTCAATCTCATACCAGCCCACCAATCCCAAGCAGGATGGCAGCTACCGCAAAATCAAGATCGAGCTGGTGGATGAAACCGGCAATCCGCTGAAGATCGCCAACGAAAAAGGCAAGCAGCTCAAGTACACGGTAGTGGCCCGCGAAGGGTATCGCGCCAAGCAGGTGGTGGAGTAAGCAGCAAACGTCGTGCCTGAACAGCCGGCGACGATGATTTTGCTTTTCGCTCTTTCGAGCCTCTTGCTCTGCGACGTTCCCGAAACTCTCAAGATGTTCCATTAGAGAACTAAGCTTGCGAACTTACCTTATGGACCTGTCATTCTGACGATCCCCCGTTTCATCGGGGCGAGGAAGAACCGCCACTCCGCGACCGCTCTTCGAGCGACCACTTTTTTGTCCAACAATCAAACAACGATTTACTGCGAAACATTCCTGGCGCCCGTTCCCAGCGTATGGTTCAGTAACGCCGCCAGCCTCAGCCCCGCTTTTTCCAGTTGCTCCGCGATCACCACTTCGGCTTTGGCCTCGTAGGGTTTCTTGATTTCCTCGTGCAGCTCCAGTCGCCGGGCGGAAACGTGGTTGTTGGCTTCGCAGTCGGCCATATCCCGCACATCCTCGACCGGCGGCCTCAGGGGAAGAGTGCCGTACGCAACCTTTTTCGCCAGTCCCTGGCCTTCCCAAACCCATTGCACCGGGGCGCCTTTGGCCCACTTCTTCGCTCGTTTGGCGTTGCTCGAATCCAGATACTCCGCAAATTCCTTGAGAGTTCCTGGCTTGTTCTCCAGCATGGAGCGGATGATCAGGGTGTCCCATGCGGAATGCAGATTGGGTGAATAGTTGCCGGTAAACACGCCCTTGGAATTTGAGCGGCGGGGCTCGCGGCCCAGGTAAGTGATGGGCACGCAGTTTCCGCCGCGATCGCCATCATCGGAATCATGCAGCGGCTGGTGTGCGTCTCCCACCAAATGAATCAGAAAGCGGAGTGCGTCGGCACGATGCGCGGGATCCTGGTCCTGCCGCAAAGTGCGGGTGAACATGTCGACCGCGGTCAATAAACATCCCTTGGGACAGGCTCTCGCCACGGGATATGACCCCTTTTTAGCTTGCAGCGGCAGGTCGATGAAGTGATAGGGAAAGGTGACGGGCTGGGCGTCGCGGATATCGTCCGCCCAGGTGGAAGCGTCCACCATGGGTTCGGCACTGGGCCCGCAAAAGCGTTTCAATTCGGGATCGATGACGTTCTGCCGCAGCAGGTCATCGACCTGGCGGGCAACGTCGGGGGTGAGATGCGCCATGGCAATCAACGCCACGATCCGGTGTCCCTCGCAACCCCAGGCTGCAGCCCGCGAGTGCAGCCCCACCAACAGGATTGCTACACACATGCAAAACTTAATCAGGCGCATCGTTAACCCCCGCGCCATTGTGCCGTCCGGAATGGCGCAAAAGCAAATTGCCGGATGGATTGTGGTGTCCTTGATCCCAGCGCCTAGCGCACCGATTCTCGTTCAGTGTGCATCTATAAAGTATGAACAACACTTTGAAAACGGCGTTTCTGCTGACCGCGCTCACCCTGTTCATGGTGCTCATCGGCCAGCGCCTGGGCGGCACGAACGGCATGGTCATGGCGTTTGTGATCGCGGCGGTCATGAATTTTGTTTCCTATTTTTTCTCCGACAAGATCGCGCTGTCGATGTATCGCGCTCAACCCACGACCCGTGAGCAATTGCCCCGGGTTTACAGCGTGGTTGAGCGCCTGACCCAGAAGCTGGGCATGCCCATGCCCAGGATTTTCGTGATTCCCGACGATTCCCCCAACGCATTCGCCACCGGACGGAACCCCGCGCATGCTTCGGTGGCTGTGACTCAGGGCATTCTGACCCTGCTGGATGATGAAGAACTTGAAGGAGTACTGGCGCATGAACTCGGTCACGTGCGCAACCGTGACATTCTCACCAGCTCGATAGCCGCCACCCTGGCCGGCGCCATCACCGTGATCGCACGCACCGCGATGTTTTTTGGCGGAAGCGGGCGCGATCGCGACCGCGGCGGGGGAGGGTTGGGCGCACTGGTCATGCTGATCGTCGCTCCGGTCGCCGCAACCTTGATTCAACTTGCAGTGTCACGCTCGCGAGAGTATGAAGCCGACGCCACCGGGGCGAAGTTCACCGGCAATCCGTATGCGCTGGCGCGGGCCCTGGAAAAACTTGACGCCTATTCGCGCCGGCTGCCCCTGCAGGCTTCCCCTTCCACTGCGCACCTGTTTATCGTGGCGCCGATGCTGGGGCGTGGCGTGGGATCCATGGTGGGCAACTTATTTTCGACGCATCCGCCCATCGCCGAACGCATCGCCCGCCTCACCGGACAATCCGCCGACTTCACCCTCGGACCAAAATAACCGCACGCGGCCCTGTACCTCCGGGTCCGGGACCGCGAAGTGCGCGGTAGTACAATCCATTTTGTAATCACCAACATTGCATGGCAAAAATTGACATCGCCACCTCGACGCGACAGGCCGCCCAACTCGAAGAGGCCCTGCGCACCGTGATTCGGGGAAACCCCGAAGTGGTGCGCCTGGCGCTGGTGGCGCTACTGGCCCGCGGACATCTGTTAATCGAAGGCGTCCCCGGCGTGGGCAAGACCACCCTGGGACAATCCCTGGCCCGCGCCCTCGATTGCAGCTTCCAGCGCATCCAGTTCACCAGCGATCTGCTGCCCAGCGACGTGCTGGGGATTTCCATTTATTCCGCGCTTGAGCAGCGCTTCGAGTTCAAGCCCGGGCCGGTGTTCACCAACGTGCTACTGGCCGATGAGATCAACCGCACCACTCCCAAGACCCAGTCCGCGCTGCTTGAGGCCATGAGCGAAAACCAGGTCACCGCCGACGGCCACTCGCACATGCTGCCCCAGCCCTTCGTGGTCATCGCTACCCAGAATCCGGTGGAACATCATGGGACGTACCCTTTGCCCGAGTCGCAGATGGACCGCTTTCTCATTCGCGTGCGCATGGGATACCCGGAAGCGGCCAGCGAGCGCCAGATCATTCGCGGCGAAGCCGGGTCGGCGCGGCTGGACGATTTACATCCCGTGGTCACTGGCGAAGAAGTGCTGGAGATGCAGAAATCGGTGCAGGCGGTGAAGGTCGATGATTCGCTGGTGGATTACTCGCTGGAGATTGTGAAGCTGACGCGGGAATCCGACTTCCTTTCGTTGGGCGTCTCCCCGCGCGGGTCGCTCATGCTCTATCGCGCCGCCCAGGCCATGGCATACATCGAAGATCGCGCTTTCTGCACGCCCGACGATTTCAAGCGATTGACCGTGCCCGTCTTCGCCCACCGGGTGGTGGCCAACGCGCGCTACTCATCCACCTTAAAAAAATCAGATCAAACCGAACAAATACTCCGCGACATCGTGGAGCGCGTCCCGGTGCCGGTGTAGCTCAATGATCTCAACCCTGCGGTTCATCATGGTCTTGAGCCTGGTGGTGTGGGTGGGCGGCATCATCTTCTTTTCTTTCGTGCTGGCGCCCACGTTGTTTTCCACCCTGGGCGGCGTGGAAAATGGACGGCACCTGGCGGGCTCAGTGGTCAACCGCTCCCTCGGCGCGCTGCATTTCATCGGTATTGCCTGCGGCCTGATATTCCTGACCTGCCTGTTTCTTTATTCCAACGCCATCAACGGATCAATGAGGGCGGCGGCCACGCAATCGATCCTGATCTTCATCATGCTGGCGGTGACGGCCTTTTCGCAATTCGCGATCGCCCCCCGCATGGCGGCGCTGCGCAATCAAATGGGGGCCATCGACAATATCGCCGCCACCGATGCCAGGCGGGTGGAATTCGACCGCTGGCACCGCTGGTCAACCTCCGCCGAAGCCGGGGTCTTGATCTCGGGGCTGGTGCTGCTGTTCCTGGTGTCGAAGGAAGTCCGGTAGATTATCCGGCTTGGCGGGTTGGTTCCTGACCTGCTGGGCACCCGCCGCCCATCACAGGCAAGCAATGGCGGGGAGTGGGACGATTGCCGCTTTCTCCGGGCGGGAAATTTCTGCAAATAATCAGCTCGACCCCCAATTACTTAGGGGGTTCGCTGGGCGCGGGCTTGTCCTGCGGCTTGCCTTTCACTTCCTTGCCTTCGTAGGTTGTCTTCTGACCCACAATTTCGGTTCCGAAGTGCTGGTAGTCGAAATATTTAATGATGATGCGGATGCGCACGTCCCCGGAGCTGAAATGCAGTGTATCGTCAGCGCGGGTGTAGGTGGGGAACCAGTACTTGCCGTCTACCTGCTCGCGATAGGTGGTGAAGGTGGGAAACAGGTTCTCATCGCCGCCCTTGCCTTTCTTGGTGGGGCGAATGTCGGGAACGGTCTTGCCGGTGGTTTTAACGATCTGAAAATCGCGGTTGTCCACCCATATACGGCCGTCAAAATAGCGCTTTCCCTTTTGGATGGTTTTCGGAGCGACGTCAAATAGGTAGGTGTCGAGCTCGTCGACTTTCTGCTGGCCGGCATAGGTGACGTTGTATTCGGAGATCTCATCGCTGGTCAGAACGAAGGGCAGACGATTCTGGATGTCATCGAAATCCTCGCGGGTCATGCTGATGTGTTTGAGCGTGGGCTGCGGGGCGAAGACCACGTTTTCAATGCGCTTGTTCTTGTCGTCAAAGAGAATATCGACGGTCTGCTGGTATTCGCCGTCCGGGGTGTCGCCTTCGAGGGTCTGGATTTTTACGGTCTGCCGGTAAATGTAGTTTTCCAAGGCTCTTTTGAACTGTTTTTCCTTGGCAGCAAAGCGGTTGATGATCTCCTGCGAGGTGATCCCCGCGGGCTGCGCGGTATTAATCGGAGAATCTCCCTCCTGCGCATAGCTGCTCGCGGGGGTAATAAAGAGAAGGCCAAGCAGCGCGCTGAACAGGGCTGTACGGGAATAATTTTTCATAGAATGCCGGTCTCCAGACCAGGGAAATGTCACTAAACCCATCCATACTTAGATGTTCCAGGGGGCCGCTGGACGCTGTATTTTTTCCCCAGACAGGCGGCGGAGGGGAATCGGTCCGAAGACCCCCGCTAGGCCTTTGGTGTTTGTTAAAACTGCGGCGGGGGCTACAATCCGGTCAACCTTCCCTATGGTTCCAACCCCGGACAAATTACCCGTAATGCTGATGCTGGCCGGGTTCGTCTTTATCTTTTTTTACACCCAGAAGCATACGGTGTCGCGGCCGATCAGGCTTTGGTATTTGGGCTGGGTAGCGCTATTTCTCCATTCCGTGATTCAAGTTTGGCAGTCGATGCTGGCGGCCCCGAGCGCCAGTGCATTTGGCCTGGCCATGGCGATGAATTTTCTCTTCCTCACTTTGCCGGCAATATTTTTCTGGCTGGCGGTCTCGATGCTCGCCAATGACCAGCGTTCGGGCTGGCCGCTGGCCTTATTTGTCGGCTTGCCGGCATCTGTCTATGTAGTTCTGTTGGGGTTCGGGATTACCGCCCGACCGATTTTCCTCTTGATCATTGCGGTCGTCGTACTTTCAGAATTATCCATTCTTTATCTCCTCAAGCGCCCGGTGGGTTACGTCGCGGCTGACGCAATCGCGGTGGCCGCCGGCGGCGTGGGGGCGGCATACCAGGTTTGGCGTGGCCATCCCGAAATCGCATTCTTGATCTTCCTTTCGGTGGTGTTTGGGTTTGCCGCCATCCATTACCGGCGGTGGCAACCCCGGCTCAGCGCAGCGGCAGTCACCACGACCACCGGTTTCTTGCTCTGGGCGGCGGTCCCTCCCTTGATTTACCTGACCTCGGCCAACCCCCTCTTGGCGCTGGCCTCAAGCTCGTTGTGGAACCTGCCCGCATTCCTGGTGGCCATCGGGATCATCGTGACCCTGCTGGACGAGCGCACACGCGCGGCCGCCGTGGTGGTGCAGCGCCAGGGCGCGCTCAACATCCAGATGATGCGATTCGCCGAGCTAACCTCGCAATTGCTGGGTGGAGCGGAGCTGGGAAAGTTTTGCGAACACGTGGCGGCGGTGATCGCTGAAGCCTCGGAATATAGCCAGGTGCTGATTTTACTGGCAGATGATGCGGGAAAGTTTCAACCATGCGGGTTCGCCGGAATCTCCTCCGCGGGAATCCGATTCTTGAAGCCGCATCTGGCCGGGTTTGGGGTGCGCGAGCTGAATCTTCTTTGCGAGCACGCCCCGCGGGTTGGCCCTAACAGTTTCGCCGCCAGCTTAATCGGAGAACTGCGAAGCCGAGCCGCGGCATCTGCTGACGCTGCAGAGACGGCGGAGATCCGCGGAGAACTTGAGAAATTGCTTCCGGCGGCGGATGATCCCAGCGGTAGACTTGTGCCCCTGCGCGCCCCCAACACCAACTACCTGGGCTGTATCGTCCTGCGCAGGAACAGATCCGGGCGGCCGGGCGCGTCGGGCCTGGCAGTTGGGGAGAAAGAAACCCTCGCCAGCATCGAATTACTCGCAACCGATCTGGCCATCGCAAAGGAAAACTCCAACCTGCAACAGCACTTGCTGCGCTCCGAACGCCTGGCGGGGATCGGCCAACTGGTGTCAGGAGTAGCCCATGAGCTTAACAACCCCCTCACCGCGGTCATGGGATATACCGAAATGTTGCTGGACCGCGTCGGGAACGAGAAAGACCGGCGGGAACTCGATATTGTGCAACGCGAAGCGTTGCGGATGAAGAACATCATCCAGAACCTGCTCAGTTTCGCGCGGCAATCTAAGCCGCAGCCAGCCCCGGTTGACCTGGCGATCATGCTTGACGACATTTTGAAACTCCGCGCTTACCATCTGCGCAGCCATCACATCATCGTGGAAACCGTGCTGCCGGAGACGATGCCCGTGGTGATGGCCGATGAGAGCCTGATCAAGCAGGTTTTTATGAACGTGCTGAAGAATGCGGAAGAGGCGGTGGACAAGCTGCCGGAAAAGCACATCGAGATTAAAGTGCTGGTGGAAAGTGAAACGGTGCAGATCCAGTTTCAGGACCACGGGCCCGGGTTCAGTAACCTGGACCGGGCTTTCGATCCGTTTTTCACCACTAAGGGGCCCACCGAGGGGACTGGGTTAGGATTGAGTATTTGTTATGGCATTGTGAAGGAGATGGGCGGGGAGATCACGGCCTACAACCTGCAGCCGAACGGTGGCTGCGTGGCCATCGAGCTTCCGGTGCATCGGAGTTTCAAGGGGGAGCCGGCGGCGGTTTAACTGGGACAAGCCGTAAACTCGAAGCAAGGCTTCGCTGTAGGATGACAAGCTCTATGGGGTTCTTGCTCGTCAAAAATTTGAGTTAACTTCTTGAGGTCTGGGCGGAAGGGCACAGTCCAAGATTGCCCGCTGCATCGGGTTAATCCGAAATCCTTACACATTCTGGGAGGTTTCATGCTTCGCAAGTTGATGAGCGCGATGATTTTAATGCTGGCCGCGGTTGGCATGGCAGCGGGGCAGGCTGGAGCAGGCCAGGCCGGCGAGGGCAAGCGGCCGTTTACGTTTGAAGACCTGATGGCGCTGTCGCGGCTCAGCGCATTTACGGTTTCTCCTGACGGCAATTGGGTGCTCATGTCGGTGGTGAATGTCAGCCTGGCCGACAACAAGAAGACGCCGCACCTTTGGCTAGTGGCTTCGAGCGGCGGGGAGCCGCGCCAGTTGACCAGCGACCCCTCCGGAGAAGACCGCGGGCAGTTTTCGCCGGACGGCAAGGGGGTGCTGATGGTTTCCAGCCGCGATGGCTCTGCGCAGGTCTGGACAGCGGGGTTCGATACCGCGAGCGGCGCGCTGGCTGGCGACTGGAAAAAATTGACCTCGAATTCCGGCGAGGCAGGGGGAGCGTTGTGGTCTCCCGACGGCCGGAACATTCTGTTCGTATCCGATGTCTATCCTGATTGCAAGGATGACCTGTGCAACCAGCAGCGCGAAGCGGAAAAATCATCCTCCAAGGTGCGGGCCACCATCTTTACCAGCCTGCTGTATCGGCATTGGACGAGCTACACCCGCTACAAGCGCAGCCACCTGTTTGTCGTCCCGGCGGCGGGAGGCACTCCGCGCGACCTGACTCCGGGCGACCACGACGTGCCGCCGTTCAGCCTAGGGGGGCAGGATGACTACGCCTTTTCCCCTGACGGAGCGGAAGTTGCTTTCACCTCCAACCTCGATGAAGTAGGCGCCACCAGCACCAATAACGATGTGTTCATCGTTCCCACCGCCGGAGGCACGCCGCGCAAGATCAGCACCAGTCCGGGAAGCGATTCCTCGCCGGTGTACTCCCCGGATGGAAAATATATTTCGTTTCGCACCCAGCAGCGCGCCGGTTATGAGAGCGACCGCTTTCGCCTGGCGGCTTATGAACGCAGCTCGGGGAAAATCTCGATTCTCACCGACGATTTCGATAACTGGGTGGGAACCACTGCCTGGGCGCCGGATTCGCAGCGAATTTATTTTGCTTCCGAGGTCAAAGGCGAATCGCCGGTCTTCTCGGTTCCGGTTGCCGGGGGCAAAGTGGAGCAGGTCATGGGAGACGCCAATGACGACCTGATTTTCCTGCCGCATACCAGTGTGCTTTTATTTTCCCGCGTATCCACGCGCGGCCCCGCCGAGATCTACCGCGTGGATCTGACCGCGGGAACCAAACTGGCGCCCCAGGCGATCACCCACATCAACGACGCGGCGCTCGCCGGGATTGACCGTCCCATCCTCGAGCCATTCTGGTTTACCGGCTCACAGAAGGCGAAGGTGCAGGGGTTCATCGTGCGTCCTCCGGGCTTCGACGCGGCCAAAAAATATCCGGTGAAATTCCTGATCCACGGCGGCCCCCAGGGCGCGTGGGGCGATTCGTGGTCCTATCGCTGGAACCCCATGCTGTTCGCCGCCAGCGGATACGTCGTGGTGATGATCAACCCGCGCGGTTCAACCGGCTACGGGCAGAAATTTATCGACGACATCAACGGCGATTGGGGTGGCCGCGCGTATGAGGACCTGATGACCGGCCTCACTTATGCGGAAGGCAAATATCCATTCATCGACAAAGACCGTGAGTGCGCGCTGGGCGCTTCCTACGGCGGGTACATGGCCAACTGGATCCTGGGGCATACCCAGCGCTTCCGCTGCATCGTTTCCCATGACGGAATGTTCAATACCGAGTCGGCGTTCGGCACCACCGAAGAATTGTGGTTCAACGAGTGGGAGTTCAAGGGCACGCCGTGGACCAACCGCGCACTGTATCGCAAGTGGTCGCCACACCTGTTCGCGCAAAACTTCAAGACGCCGACGCTGGTGGTGCACGGCCAGCTCGACTACCGGCTTGATGTTTCAGAAGGATTTCAACTGTTCACCACCTTGCAGCGCCTCAAGGTGCCGTCGAAGATGCTGTACTTCCCTGACGAGGGCCACTGGGTGCAGAAGCCGCAGAACAGCAGGCTCTGGTACAAGACGGTGAACGGGTGGGTGGACCAGTATCTCAAGCCGTGATCGCCACCCATCAGGACTTTAAATATCAGGGTAGAGATCGAAGAACGCCTCGATGCTGGTGCGCAATTGTTTTTCGATCTCGTCCTTGCTGCCTTCGAGCAGGTGCATGGTGACGTGGGCCTGGCGGCCATGCTTGAGCTTGATTTCCGCTTCACCCAATTCTTCGATGTCTTCCGCAGGCAGAAGGCGCATGCCATAAACTAATGTCAGGTTGGCCATGCAGGGTATGTTAGCAGCCTGGAGTAGTTCTCCAAAAAACCCCGCGGGATTGGACTTATGAGAGACCAAAGATTCTCAGTTACCGCTCGGCAGCGTATGCGGCGCGCGAAAACACCCGGGCTGGCGCTGTTGGTTGCCATGCTCTGCGGCCAGGCTGTGCCTGATTTTGCCCAGGGGCCGCCCCCGCCGCACAAGGGCTCGGAACCCGCTCCGGTGACCACCTCCGGCCAGAAGGTAACCATCAATTACCTCAACGTGTGCGCTCCCTCTGATGCCGAGGCCCAGCAGATTGCTTCTGCGCTGGGACGCATTCCGCGCAAGCCCGCAGTGGCCTCTGATTTCGAAATCTCGCACGGGCGCCTGCGGGTCAAGGAAGCTGGAATCTCCCATTACGTTCGCCTGCGGCGCGACCTGGATGGTGGGCCATTCCTGAGCGTGCAGTATTCCATCAGCGCCGATGACAAGAACATCGATGAGACCCTGAGCTTCCGCTCGCGCGACGCCAGGGACGTTCTGCAGGTATCAATTGAAGACCGGGTCTCAAGCAGCGCCGCCCTGCCGGGCGTGGTGGTGGGCGCCAACACCCCGGCCACGCACGTGAACGTGGAGCGCTTTGGCAAGCCTTCCCTGGGATTGGCGCGCTGTGTCGAAGGCGATCAGTCGGCCTACCAGAAGATATTCGACGAGGCCAGCGCGGTGCTGCAGCACTATCGCGAGGACCTGGGACTGCGCAGCACATTCAAAAGCGACATCGCATGGTTGGACAGCGTGGCCGCGCGTTCCGCCGGACGCGCCAAGCGCGACGAGGCGGGGGCGAGGCTCCCCGGAAAAAAGTAAGATGAATCGGCCGTGCCGGAAGGGCGAGGCAAAAACATCCGCTGAATCGTTTTATCCCACCGAATCTCTATAAAGGACAGGGCTTAAAGACCAATGAATGACGTGATCCATAATGTTGTAATCGTGGGCTCGGGATGCGCCGGCAACACCGCAGCCATCTATGCGGCGCGGGCCAACCTGAAGCCGCTGGTGCTGCCCGGCCATGAAGTGGGCGGCCAACTGGCGATGACCACGCTGGTGGAAAACTTTCCCGGCTTCCCCGATGGAATCCAGGGCCCGGACCTGGTGGAAAACATGCGTAAACAGGCGGAACGCTTTGGCGCGACCTATCGCAGCGGACATGTGATCGCCGCCGACTTTACCCGGCGTCCGTTCACCCTCGACCTGGGGAACGAATGCATTCGCACGCGGACGCTCATCATCGCCAGCGGCGCTTCCGCCCGGTGGCTGGGCCTGCCCAGCGAACAGGCGCTGATCGGTCACGGAGTCTCATCCTGCGCGACCTGCGACGGGTTCTTCTTCCGCGATAAGGAAGTGGCGGTCATCGGCGGCGGTGATTCGGCGATGGAAGAGGCGATGTTTCTCACCCGCTTCGCCAGCAAGGTTACGCTCATCCACCGCCGGGATTCATTCCGCGCCAGCCGCATCATGATCGATCGCGCGCGCGAGAATCCCAAGATCAAGATCATGCTCGACACCACCGTGGAAGAGGTGTACGACGTACACAAGAAAGAAGTGACCGGGTTGAAGCTGCGCAACGTCAAGACCAACGACGTGCGTGACTTCCCCACCAGCGCCATGTTCCTGGGCATTGGCCACGACCCTAACGCTGCCATGTTCGTCAGCCAGCTCGACGCCGACACCGACGGCTACCTGCGCACCCATGACAACGTGCTCACCAATGTGACCGGCGTATTCGCGTGTGGGGATGTGCAGGACCGGCGCTATCGCCAGGCAATCACCGCGGCGGGCAGCGGGTGCATGGCGGCCATCGAGGCGGAGAAGCTGCTGGAGACGGAGGGCGAGTGAGGCGTCTGGCATTCGCGAATCAACCTCGATCTCATCGAATTGCTCCGCAGCAATCTCAAGAAGTTGCATAGAGGGAGTTGGTAAGCGAGAACACCCTTTGAATTGTCACCCTGGAGCGAGCTCTTGCTTCTTGTTTGAGCAAAGGAGCTTGCGTTTTATTTGGATATGGATGAGCCAGGAGAAAGCCTGAAATGACGAGTCGAAAGTTTCTATGCATTGCGGTAGTTTGCTTCTGCATCGCGGGGTCGGCGCTGGACAAAAAGAAGTCGGACTCCGAAACCTGCTCGCTTGGCAGCCACCAACAGTGGTTGAATTCCGCCTTGATCGACATCCAGTCTGTGAAGCCCGGAATGAGCAGAGCAGATCTTCTTCGGGTTATGCAACCCGAGGGAGGATTCTCCGGGATTCCCCGACACACTTTTGTTTACCACAAGTTACCTTACATCAAGGTCGATGTCACGTTTGGACCGCAGGTAAAGGTTGAAGATCGAATCCAGGAGACTCCCAGCGACAAGATCGTCAGCATTTCGCGCCCCTACCTGGGCCTTGCTGTCTTTGACTAAATCCCGGGAAAATGTCGCACGGATGTAGGAATTCCGAAAGGGAAGGTCACAATGAACGCCCGAACGTTGTTATTGTTGGCGGTAGTCTGCTTCTGCATCGCCGGTTTAGCGTTGGATAAGAAGACTTCGGAGCCCGAATCATGCTCGCTTGGCAGTCATCGACAATGGTTGGCCTCCGCCATAATCGAAATTCAGTCTCTGAAGCCAGGAATGACCAGAGCAGATCTTCTTCGGATATTCAGACCCGCCGGAGGTTTATCCCGAATCTCCCAACCCACTTTTCAGTACCGTAACTCTTCTGCTATCAAGGTTGAAGTGGTTTTTGAACCTGCATCGAAGGGTGAGGATCGATTCCAGGAGAACCCGCAGGACAAGATCGTAAGTATTTCGCGTCCTTACCTTGAATTTCCGGTCTACGACTGAATTCTGGCGGAAGTGTCGCACTGATTTAGGTGATTCCGAGGTTACTCCAATGCAGCTCTCTGAATATCTTATTGCAAGGCGCTCATCAAGCAACCGCTCCAGGCAGTCCCCTTACGGGATGTCATTCTGACGCCCCCCGGCTTTATCGGGGTGAGGAAGAATCCCTACCCTCTGCAAACTCTCAGCTAACCCGATGGTTCATCTCCGCCGCATCCTGACCACCGTACGATGACGTACGAGCGCGGTGCCTGATCCGTACCGGAGGACCGAAAAAGCCCCCGGGGAAATATTTGTCGGACTGTAGGGGTCCTTCCTCACCCCGATAAAGCCGGGGGTCGTCATGATGACAACGGGGAGGGGGGCTTGAACTCTCACGGGGGGCGGGGTGAAGCGGTTGATTTAAGTAAGCTCTTTTTGCGTCAGATGAATTCGATCTGACTGTCGGTGATTTCTCCGCCGGCTGAGATGGCTATTTTGAACGCCTCACGCTCTGCCTCCTGCATCAATCCCTGCAAATAATCAGTTGAGCTGGAAATTCCTACCACCCCGATGGTGGCTCGCTGCCACATTTCGCTGGGGTCGAGCTCGGCCACCGATAGATTGAATTTGTTGCGGAGCTTGTCTTTCAGGCTGCGGACTACCTGGCGCTTGTCTTTGAGAGACTGCGCGTTTTCGATGCGAACTTCCAGAATCAACTGCGCTATGGGCACTGGCTTGGTTCATCCCGGGAGACCGCATGCTGATACTGCTTTGCCCCCCGCACTGGCCGCCAATCACAGAATCGCTTCGGCGGCCACGCTTTCTGAGGAGTAGGCTTCGATCACGTCGCCTACTTTTACGTCGCCGTAGTTGGCGATGCCGATGCCGCACTCGGTGTTGCTGCGGACTTCGGATGCATCGTCTTTGAACCGCCGCAGCGAGGCCACCTTGCCGGTAAAGATCACTACGTTGTCGCGGACCAGGCGAAGCTGGGCGTCGCGCTTGATTACTCCATCCTGCACGTAACAGCCGGCAATGGTGCCCGCCTTGGGAACGCGGAAGGTGTCGCGCACCTCGGCCCTGCCCATGTAGGTTTCCTTGATGGTGGGCTCGAGCAGGCCGGTCATCGCCTTTTTGATCTCGTCCTGCAGCTCGTAAATGATGGAATGCAGCCGGATTTCTACGTCTTCCTGCTGCGCCAGCTCCTGCGCCTTGCGCTCGGGACGCACGTTGAAGCCAATGATGATGGCGTTCGATGCCGAGGCCAGCAGCACGTCGGTTTCGTTCACCGCGCCCACGCCGGTGTGCAGTATCTTGGTTTTGACTTTGTCGGTGCCCAGCTTGCCCAGCGAATCGGCGAGGACTTCGACCGAGCCCTGCACGTCGCCTTTGATGATCAGGGGCAATTCTTTGACGCCCGCGGTCTTGATCTTTTCCGCCAGGCCTTCGAGCGACAGCTTGGATGACTTTGCCAGGGTGGCTTCGCGGAATTTCTGCTCGCGATATTGTGATATCTGCTTGGCCTTCTCGCGGTCAGCCATGGCGCTGAGCTGGTCGCCCGCCTGCGGGAGGCTCTCGAGGCCCGTAACTTCCACCGGGGTGGAAGGCGGGGCGGTATCAACCGTGCGGCCGCGGTCATCGACCATGGCGCGCACCCGTCCGTAGGAGTTGCCGACGATGAACGTGTCGCCGGTGCGAAGGGTGCCGTTCTGCACCAGGACGGTCGCGACCACGCCGCGTCCGCGATCGAGCTTGGCTTCGAGAACTGAACCGGTGGCGGGACGCTCGGGTGTGGCGCGCAAGTCGCCGAGGTCGGCCACCAGGCAGATCATTTCCATCAACAGGTTAAGGTTGGTGTGCTGCTTGGCGGAAACATCGACGAATACGGTGCTGCCGCCCCAATCCTCGGGCATAAGGCCGCGGTCGGCGAGTTGTTTCTTGACCCGTTCCGGCAGGGCGTCGGGCTTATCGATTTTATTGACGGCCACGATGATGGGAACCTTGGCGGCCAGGGCGTGATCGATGGCCTCGATGGTCTGCGGCATGACTCCGTCATCGGCGGCGACTACCAGCACCACGATGTCGGTGACCTTGGCGCCGCGGGCGCGCATGCGGGTAAACGCTTCGTGGCCCGGGGTATCGAGGAAAACAATTTCGCGGCCGAAGGCGGGTGAATCCGCCTTGGTGATTTTTACCTTGTAAGCGCCGATGTGCTGGGTAATGCCCCCCGCCTCGCCGCCGGCCACGTTGGTTTCGCGGATGGCGTCGAGCAGAGAAGTCTTGCCGTGATCGACATGGCCCATGATGGTGACCACCGGCGGACGAGGCACACTGCCGGTGGCCACGTCGCTCTCAGTTACGGCGTCGGCGGGGGCGCCCGCGTCAGCGGATTCGGCTGCCTGCTGGGCGGCCTGGTCCTCGAACGTGATGATGTCGGTTTCGGCGCCGAAGTGCCGCGCCATTTCATTGGCGAGCTCGGCATCGAGGGTCTGGTTAATGGTGGCGAAGACGCCGCGCGCCAGCAGGCGGGCGATGAGGTCCTTGGCGCGGATTTCGAGCTTCTCGGCCAGGTCCTTCATACTGATGCCTTCGGTGATGGTAATTTTCCGGGTAATGGGCAGCGGCTCGCTCGAAGCCATGACGCGGCTGGGAGCGTTGAGCCCTTTCATCGGCCCTTCTTTCACTCCGCGGGGAACATAGCGCTGTCCGGGGCGGCGCGACGGAGGTCCGGGACGTCCGGCGGGACGGCTGGGCGGTGGCGCCATGCCGGGTGCGCCAGCCATGCCGGTGGGACGAGAAGTGGGATGCGGGCCGCGGCGCACTTCGCCGGGCCGGCCGGCCATCGGAGGCCGGGGCGAGGTGCTGCCCGGCATGGCCGGACGCACCGGCCGCTGGAAAATTGGTTTGCCACGCTGCGGCAAGCCGGGCGCGGGACGCACGCCGGAGGCATCCAGAGCGCCGGGGGCTGCCGCCGGACGTAGCGGGCGGTTGGCGATGGGCATTCCCGGGCGCGGCGGCGCGGCGGGTGGAGCAAGGTACACCGGCCGGGGGCCGGTCTGCGGCGTGATCAGGCGGCGAGGCGAGGCGGCGGTGGAGGTGGAAGCTTCCTGGCGGCCATTTCTTAGCGGGTTGGCGGCAGCCTCAGCAGGGGCATCAGTGACGGCGGCGGAACCAGGCGCCGCCGCCGAAACCGGCGTGGCAGATGTTGCCGGGGAAGTCGCCGGCGGCGTGGTTGCAACTGTGGCGCCGGCGGCGCTCACCGAAGGGGCAGCTGCTGCGACAGTTACCGCTGAACTTGCGGTGGCAACTGGTGACGACACCGCGGCAGATGCCTGGCCCACGGGAGCTGCGGGAACGCTGCCTTCCGCGATGCCGGGGGCGGCGGCAGCACCAGCGCTGGGCGCAACCGGGGTGGCGGCAACCGGAGCTTTAATGGCGATCGGGCGGATTCCCGGAGCTTTGATAGCGATGGCGGGCACGGGCGGCGCGTTGGAAGGCTTGGGCTCAGGTTCAGTCTGGCGGCTGATGGCTTTGAGCACGTCACCGGGACGCGAAATTTTCGACAAATCAATTTTGGGCTTGAACGCTTCCGGCGACCTGGACGTGCGGGATTCATCGCGCGATGGCCCGCGCTGTTTGGCCAACTGCTGGCGCACGCGCTCGGCCTCGTCCGCTTCGAGCGAACTGGAATGGGTCTTCTTCTCGGTGACGCCGGCGGCCGCCAGCGCATCCAGAATGGCCTTGCTTTTCACTTCGAGCTCACGTGCTAGATCGTTAATTCGAATCTTCATCCGTACCGCTTCCTCCGCACTTTCCTCAGCGTGAAATCTGATCACCGGGCAAAAAGTTCGCCGCCGGCCGCACCTGGTTACTTCTTCTTGTGGTCATGCTTATCAGGGTCTTCCATCTCTTCAGACGACGGCTGGTCCTCAGGCAATTTCCCGCGGGTGCCGGTGGCGCCTCCGGGCACGCCCGGATCCTCATCACTGGGGATAGCGTCGGAGCCGCCGTTGCCAGACTCAAGGCCGGCGGCGCGGGTGGCCACGGTTTCGTCCTCGGAAATTCCAGAAACCTCCTGGCGACCGGCTTCATTGGATTCAGCTGCGACATTTGATTGTTGTTTCATATCTGGCTCCTCATTTGTGCTTGCCTCGGAAGCTTCGGCTGTTCCGGCTTCATCCGCGGGCAGCTCGCCCGCTTCGGTTTCGCGTGGAATGTTGTCGCCGGCTGAGGTAGCTCCCGCAGCCACCGCCTCATCGCCTGAAGTTTCGCCCCCCGCGGGCAGGCCCTCGGCTTCGGTGGCGCCTGCACTGCCGCCTTCGGCCAGTGAAGCCGCTTCCATGGCGTCGAGGTTGGCGAAGAAATTGTTGACCGCGATGCTGATCTTCTCGACGGTCTTGGGTCCCACCCCGGGAAGCTCTTCCAGTTGCTCGGGAGTCATATCGGCCAGGGCCTCGACGGTGGTAATTCCGGCGGCGGTGAGTTTTTCCACCAGCGCGGAGCCCAGGCCTTCGACGCTTTCCAGCGGCGTGGTGGGCGTGCCCACCAGAGCCGACATCTGCTGCTCGACTTCCTGGCGCTTCTCTTCTTCGCTCTTGATGTCGATCTTCCAGCCCAGCAACTTGGCGGCGAGACGGACGTTCTGGCCTTTCTTGCCGATGGCAAGCGAGAGCTGGGTGTCATCCACGATGACCTCGAGCTGTTTCTCGACGGTGTCGGAGATGGTGACCCGGCTGACCTTGGCGGGCTGCAGCGCTTTTTCGGCGAAGCCGATGATGTCTTCGTGATACTCGATGATGTCGATCTTCTCGCCGCGCAGCTCGCGAATGATGGATTGCACTCGCATGCCCTTCATGCCCACGCAGGCGCCCACCGGGTCAACGTCCTTGTCCTTCGACATGACCGCGATCTTGGTGCGCTCGCCGGCCTCGCGCGCCATGGCGCGAATGATCACGGTGCCATCGTACATTTCCGGCACCTCGGTCTGGAACAGGTTTTGCACCAGCTCCGGCACCGCGCGGGAGACCACCACCTGGGGGCCTTTGCTGGCTTTTTCCACCCGCACCAGCACCACGCGCACGCGCTCGCCCACGGCAAAAGACTCCAGGCGCGACTGTTCCTTGCGCGGCATGCGCGCTTCGGCTTTGCCCAGGTCGAAAATTACTTCGGGGCCTTCCAGACGCTTAACCGTGGCGGTGAGTATCTCGCCCACCCGGCCGATGTTGTCGTTGTAAATGGTGTCGCGCTCGGCTTCACGCACTTTCTGGAAAATGACCTGTTTGGCGAGCTGCGCGGCGATCCGGCCAAGCACGTCAGTGGGCTTGTACAGGCGGATTTCGCCGCCAACCTCGGCGGCATCATCGATCTTGCGCGCATCCACCAGGGTGATTTGCAGGTTGGGGTCTTCCACCTCGGCGGTTTCGGCGACCACAGATTTCACCGCAAACGCGGTGATGGCGCCGCTTTCTTTATCCAGTTCGGCGCGCAGATTTTCCACGGACTTGTAATACTTTCGGGTGGCCACAACGATGGCGTCTTCCACCGCGGTGACGACGATCTGCGGATCAATGCCTTTATCGCGGCTGAGCGCTTCAATTGACTGGTAAAGCTGGCTTGCCATGTTGGTCCCTGCCTCTTCCCATTCCGGCCGCGCGATGTTTGCGCTGGGCCGAAAATCCTGTCCTTGAAACCTGGTTGTGAAACTTAAATATGAAATCCCAAAATGAAAGCTAGAATTCCGGCACCAGGTTGGCGGCTTCGATGTTGTCGAGGCCAATTTCCATGGTGGGCGGTGTTGCCTCCTGGTCCTTTTTCGGCTTCCTGGTCTTCTCCGGAGTCATGTCCAGGGTAATTCTGCCCTCAGAAAACTTTTCCAGCCGGCCTTGAAAATGCCGGTTACCGGCAATCGGCTGGCGGGTCATCAATTTGACCCGGCTGCCGGTAAAGCGATCAAAATCGGCCGCCTTGCTCAGCTTGCGATCCAGCCCCGGAGATGAAACTTCCAAGGTATAGGCCGCGCCGGGCACCGTGTCCTCGACATCGAGAATGGTGCTGACCTCGCGGCTGACGCGGGCGCAATCCTCATGAGTCACGCCCCAAACCTGGGCCTCGCCGGCGGCGTCTTCGATGACCGCAGGCTCCGCCGGCTGGCCGATCAATGGCCGGTCGATAAAAATTCTCAGCAACCGCGCTTTGCCGCTGCCGCGAAACTGTACTTCCACGATCTCAAGATCCAGCGATGCCGCTACCCGGTCGCAAATGGCGCGAAATTTATCGACATCCACTGACATTTTGCGCCCCAAAATAAAAGTGGGCTTCCGCCCACTGGTGTGATTCGCCCGAATTAAAGAGCGCCCATCAAAGCGAAACCGCGGCTGGATGGGACTACCGGTGCCCTGGCTGCCATACAACTTCTGCCAGGAGAATGCTTGGCAACAAAGAGAAATCATACGCCGGAATGGGTAGAAAAACAATCGGTTTGGCAGGGGGGCGTCACAGCCCCAGGTTGGCTATGTGGTAAAACCGGAACAACGTTCATTTGCTGGTGACCGAACGAGGACAGCGATTCTTTCCGTGGTCACAAGAATCCTTGCAGCAACAAATGGGTCGGAGAATTGTTGAGGAAGCGGCGCCGCAAGGCGGGGCAATTGGAATTTCTCGAGTGGCAGTAACATTTGCGGCAGAAGCGGTTCTACGATTACAAAGTATTTACCAGCGGGAGCGGTTCGACCGATGAACAATGCGAAATATATCCCCGTCTTAACAAGAGTTACCTCGCTCTTGGCAATCGTCGTGCTCTTGGTGGGGCGAGCATCAATGCAACATATAATCCGGCTCCCATCTCCCGATGGCATGTTAATGAGTGCAAGTACAGAACTTATAGCGTCCGCATCAATTTTAATAATCTTCTTGGCGCTGATGGGAGCGCCTGTGGCTTTCTATCTGTGGATTTTGTCGACGAAGTCAGCCACCGTCCGGCATCCAACATTCTGGGACTATCTGCTGCTCGCAGGGATGTACCTCACTGCATTTTTCTTCATAGGGCCGATGCGGTAGCTGCAATTCTACCAAGCAGATTAAGAACAAGGCATGGGGTCAGGATGACAGGACGTATTAGGTGTTTGGTATTTGGCAATACCTATGCCACTTCTTGAAGTTTGGCGGGTGGCCCAGGTGATTAGGGCGAGATATCTTCCAGCGAAATGCATGTCCCTTTTGGCGGGATACTTCCGATCTGGTGAAGACCCATGTCATCTTCTAGCTATGTCGGGGAACTAAACACCTTCGACGTCGATTCATT
>JBBQWT010000023.1:0-48922 GCA_038210375.1 Terriglobales bacterium
TGTGCGACGTCCTTCCGCGGCCCGCGGACAAAGCCACGGAGGACGGCTACTTACAATTAAGCAGCGTATGCCATTTCATGATTGGCAATTATCGTTTTGCACTCGATTTCGGGTGAATGCACCCCGGCATGCCTCTTTGCCGCAATCATCCCCGTCGAAGCCGTGTCGCCCCCATGTGGAGCTTACGAGAACTACTTCCACCAGAACTGCCGGTGGAAGCTTGCGAATCCTTGTCAAAGAACTGATCTTTCACCTTAAAAGCCAGGCAACGCCCTCGTCAAGCTCGAAAGCCGCTGATTGGCCACTTATCTAGATGAAACCGCCGGGGCAGGGGATGCAGGCCGACCTTTGCCCCAGGTTCAACGGGGGCGCGGCACAGTTTTGCATCTTCATGAGGACGCCCTCATCCAAGAATGTGTCCGCGGGTTGCGCAGTGGTGATGGATCGCGGGGGTGATGCATCGCCCGGCGGCGGGAGTGCGGTACACTCGCTCCACTTCTTCGATACCGATTTCTTGCAGATCGCTGTAACTTTCAACCCTCGGGGAGGCCTGCTGGTGCAGCCTGAATGTATAACCGTTGACCGCATCGCCTTCGGCGACATTCCTCACAGCAGCCCGATTTTTCTCGACTTTCTCTACCAATTCGATCGCGTCGCGCGCTTTTATGCCCCGCCTGAAAGCGCGGGAAAACCGGCTGCGGAATATGATGCCGGCCGGCGGGCGCGCATGGCAGCCATTCTGGAGCGGCAGAATCGCGGCTGGGGACCGCTGACGGCGGCGCAGGAGAAAAATCTAAGCCGCTTTCGGGCCGGGGCATCGGCAGTGGTCAGCGGTCAACAGGTAAGCCTTTTCGGCGGTCCGCTTTATGCCCTGCTGAAAACGTTGACCGCCATCAAGCTGGCGCGATCCTGGTCAGAAACGTCGTCTGAAAAATCAACCGAGGGGAATGCGGATTTTGTTCCCATATTCTGGCTGGCCACTGAAGACCACGATCTGGCGGAGGTGAACCATGGCAACCTGCCGTCGGCTTCGGGCGCGCTTACCCGCTTTTCCACCAACTCTGCCGGGGCCAGCGATGCGCCGATGAGCGCGGTCACGCTCAACTCAGAAATTTCCGGCGTGGTGGAAGCGGCGGCGCAACTGCTGGGGGATTCGGATATCGCCCGCTACCTGCGCGCCGCCTACGTGCCCGGCCAAACCTTGGGAAGCGCCTTCGCCAGACTGTGGACTTCGATTTTTTCCGCTTACGGATTGCTCCTCCTCGATCCCTCCGACCCTGAGGTGCACGAGGTGGCGTCGCCGCTTCTGGTGAACGCAATTGAGCGGATCGCAGAGCTGAATGAGGGATTGCTGAAACGCGGCCGCGAGCTGGAAGCCATGCATCTTCATCCCCAGGTCAAAGTTATGGCTTCATCCACATTTTTGTTCGTTACCGAGGACGGGTCGCGGCTGCCGGTGCGGCGCGCGGGCGATCACTTTGCGGTGGGACATCAGCGTTTTACCGTAGCGGAACTGGCTGAGCTGGCGCAGGCCCATCCCGAGCAATTGAGTGGCAGCGTTCTGCTGCGTCCGGTGATTCAGGATTTTCTTTTGCCCACCGCAGCTTATGTGGGAGGGCCGGCGGAAGTGGCGTATTTTGCGCAGGCCTCGGTGAACCACGAGAAGCTACTGGGCCGGCGCACCCTGGTGCTGCCGCGCATCTCCGCCACGCTGGTGGATCCCAGGATCAGCAAGCGCATGCAGCGCTATGGCCTTGGGTTGCAGGAGACCTTTGGCGGGGTCGAGCGTACGCGGGAGCTGATCGCCGCGCGCAGCCTGCCCCGCGACTTGAATACGCTGTTCGACCGCGCGGTTGCCGGGATGGATGGCTCGCTCGACGAAATCAAAGGTGCGCTGGCAAATCTCGATAAGACGCTGGCAGCGTCGGGTGAGCGGGCACAAGGGCGGTTACGCTATCAACTGGAGCGGCTGCGCAAGCGCGCGGCGCGGGCGCATCTCCGGCTTCAGGAGCAGGGGGAGCGGCATGCCGAGGAGATCGTGCAGGCGGTGTATCCCAACAAGAACCTGCAGGAGCGGGAGATACTGGGAATCTATTTTCTGGCGCGCTATGGGATGCCGCTGCTGGACCGGTTGCTGGAGTGCCCGCTGGGAGCAGATCATCTGGTGTTTTACCTGTGAGTCCAAGTTCAAATACAACAGAAAACGTGAGGTCCTTCGCTAAAACAAGAAGCTAGAGCTCGCTCCAGGATGTCAAAGGTTTAAGGCCTGTTCGCTTGGGTAAACTCTTTTATGCAACTTCTTGAGCGTATTGCAGGCTAATCAGAGGCCCACGCGATCACTACCTGCCAACCCCGACAACCAGAGCAACGTTCATACTCAAGTTGCGGTTTTTGATAGACATTTCAGATAGAATATAGAGATGAGACACTCCACCTTTTTCCGGTTTTTATTGATTTCTACATTCTTTTTTGGGGGAATCGCGGCCCAGGCTGCGCCCCTGGCTTCGGCGGCGCGAACGGCGATCCCTGCTGAAATTCAGCAGATCATTGAAGTGGATTACCGGCGTCTGAACGCTTCTCCGGCAGCGATGGCGCTGAAGGCCAGGGTCATGCCGGAACAACTGCAACAGCTGGAAACTTCTTTGCGGAGCGTAGGCATCCAGCCGGAGTCGGATATCGAGACCCTGACGTTTGCTTCGTTCCGCACCGCCAACAAGTCGCTCCGCATGGTGGGCATCGCGCAGGGTGATTTTTCCACGCAGAAGATATTGCTGCGCATGAAGAAGCAAAAAATTGTTCCGGAAAAATATCGTACCGCGCTGATTTATCCTATGGGCGGGGGCTCGGCGATGACCTTGCTGGATAACTCCACCATGCTGTTTGGCGAACCCCGTGCCGTGAAGGCGGCGGTCCGGGCGCGCGATGGTGAGGCGCCAACCCTGAATTCCAACGGCCGGATGACGGACCTGATCTCCGGGGTGGATTCGGGCACGGTATGGAGCGTTCTGGATGCCGAGGGCACGCAGAACATGATGCACTCGGCGTTGGGCGAAGCCTCCGGACTGGCTGAGTATGAGGTGGTAAGGAAGCGCCTGCTGGGCTCGCGTTACTCCATGGATTTTTCCAACGGCGTGAACTTTGACATGGACGTGATTACTCCCGACACGTTCAGCGCGGCCACGCTTTCCGCCTTGTTCCAGGCGGGAATCCTGTACCGGAAGTCGTCGGCGCGCGGCGTGGAACGGATCGCGCTCGACAGCATGGCGGTGAACTCCAGCAGCGGCAACACCCGTGTGCACTTCAAGACCGATGACAAGAACTTCGAGTCTTTAATCCAGTCGGACCTGTTTGCGGCGGTCGCCAAGTAGCGCTCTTTCAGACCGGAATAAAGCGCAGGCTCGAGCCTGCGCTTTTTTTTGTGTCACCGCAACGAATCCCTTTCTCGGTGTCATGCTGCCATCCCTTTGGGGGGACTGCCAGCCGCGCAAACAAAGAGCAAGAGCTCGCTCCAGGATGACCAGTGCATGGGGTTATCGCTGATCGAAATTCTCTTGAAAACTTTTCCAGAGTCTGCCGGGACGGCAAAATTAAGCGGGAGTAGGTACTTGTTGAAAATTACTTCTAATCAAATCGTGCGTGTGTCTGTTGGGGAAGGTCCGCGTCGTGGGCTAGGACTTCTTCTTCAGCAGCTTGGCGATGGCATCGGCTGGATTGCCACGAATGATGAGCCGTTCCTCTTCTGGTCCGGGCTTGCGCTTCTTCTTTGGCTTCTTTGGCATAATGTACTATTATCTCAGCGGTTCCTGTCTGCTGTATTAAAAAGTGCCCCAGCCGGGGATAGAACCCGGACGACCGATAGGGTCACGCGAGTGCAAGTCGCGCCTGTCTGCCAATTCCAGCACTGGGGCATACTTAGAAGAGAGCTAGAGGCCGTGGTGGGAGAAGTCTTGACTGGCCTTCCCACCACAGCTTGGTTCGGGCCGTCTAACGCGACCCTCTCACCCTCCTCATTTCACGCCTCCTATTCGTGGAATAAACTTCTAGGCGACCGTCGCAATCAGTTCCATTGCAAGGGTCCGAGCCTTCGCAATGCCTGTGTTCGTCAGGCGGTACTTCTTGCCGCGCCGCTCCCCAAACGACATGACTTCTCCGCCGCTCGCCAGTTTGTCCAAGATGCGTTTCAAGCGCACTGCGCCGAAGCCACCAGTGTTCGCAATTCCCTGAAGAATCTCTGCGCCGGTAACGGCATCGTTATTCCGCATGGACTTCTGACCGTAGAGCATGATGAGGACTGCATCATCGACGTTGGAAGCGCGAGCGGTAAGCGAGACGTAACGCCCTTCGGTCCGCAGTATCTTGGACAGGTCGAGTTCCTGTCCGGCATCGCGGGGTTGAGTCGGGCTCTGCGGGATAGTTTCGGTCGGCGTTCGCAAGGGCTGATGAGGCGCGGACACCGCCAGCTTAACGAGTTCCTGCCAAGCTTGGAACTGCTCGCGAACGTACTCGACCGAGCCTTCAGCTTCAAACTCATGCTCGCCAATCTTTGTCTTGATCCGGGTTGGGGTGTCCATAGTTCCTCTCATTCGGAGTCGAGCCTTGTTTCTAATCTCATTATGGAGCGAACTAATGCCGGATAGCAAGCGTAATCTAAAAATCAAACGCCAAGCCCCCAAATGGAGGGTAGCGGCGACTGGACTGTGCAAATACTGTGGAAATAGAATTACATTGTGTGGAAGACCGTTCACCGCTGATATTAAATGCTGTAAGTGCTTTTTTATCAATCACTTCGTAAGGTCTCAACAGCCAGTGTCCTGCGACCTTAACGACACTAACGCTCTTACCGGTGGAATTTAGACGATTTATCTTGATACTTTGTGAAAACAATGATACATTTACCCCATGAAGAAGCCTAAATCGTTAATTCTTGAGTCACTCCGCTCTGCCGCCAACGACGAACCACAGGCGGTCGCATTTCTAGAGAAGCAGCGATGGAGTGGAGAATCTTGCTGCCCGCGATGTGGGAGTGTTGCGGTCTACATGATGATGAGTCGCGACGGCTCACGCAACAAAGACTATCGCTGGCGCTGCAAGGAGTGCGAGAGCTTTTTCACGGTGCGGACTGGAACCATATTCGAGGAATCGCGCTTGCCTTTGCGCGTATGGGTCTATGCCATTTGGAAGGCATGTAGCAGCAAGAAGGGCATCTCAGCTCTCCAGCTTTCACGCGAGATGGAGATTACGCACAAGTCCGCGCTGTTCGTACTTCGTCGAGTCCGTCACGGCTTAGGAGAAGTGACGCCGCCAGCATTAACCGGAACGGTTGAGGTTGATGAGGTCTATATCGGCGGTCGCCCGCGCAACAAGTTTGTTTCCAAGCGTGGACGCGGCACTCATAAGACGCCCGTTGTGGGCATCGTTCAGCGCGATGGAGATGTGCGATTCCAGATGATGGAGCGGGTAACTTCTGAGACGGTGGGCAACTTCATTGCAGAAAACGCGGACCTTTCATGCCGCATGATTACGGACGAACTTAGCGTCTATACGAAAGTAGGTCGCAAGTTTGAAGGTGGGCACGAAGTTGTAAACCACGGGCGGCGCGAGTATGTCCGAACTGGTACTGACGTACACAGCAACTCAATCGAAGGAGTTTTCTCTCTGATTCGTCGCGGAGTAATGGGCACGTTTCATAGTGTAAGCCGCAAGCATCTTCCGAACTATTTGAATGAATTTCAGTTCCGCTATAACACCCGCAAGCTGGACGACGGGCAGCGGGTCGCGGCAGCTATCAAGAAGATTGACGGCAAGCGATTGGAATATCGGGAGTCGGTGGACTGCCCACCGTATCAGCCGAAGTTGAGCGGGCAGATGGAAGCAGAGCTTAAGGGGTGAGGGGTTGTGGTTATTTCAACAAGTACCTATTCCCGAAATTAAGAGCAACCCCGAAGTCTCTCCACTACTCCGCGCAGGAGCTCGCGGTCTCTGGTCGAGATGACAATACTTTTGCAGTTTAGAATTGTGCCGGCCGCTTATCTCTTCAGAATGGCTTTGTAGCCTTCTTTTTCGCGCAGTTGAATCAACGTGGCTTCCGCATCCTGCTCATCCACGAACGGGCCTACCTGCACGTGATAAAGGGGGTCGGTGGAAGGGTTGTGCAGGATGAATACCGGATACTGCTTGCGGTGGAGCGCCTCCATTAGGGCGTCGGCGTCTTCGCGGCTGGAGAATGCGGCTACCTGGACGGTCGGTCTGCCCGGGGATGCGGGAGGGGCTTCGGGGATTTCCGGCGGCGGCGCGCCTTGCTGTGCCGCAGCCGGTGGAGGAGCGGCGGTGGTGGTCACCGGAGTGGGCGCGGGTTTTACCGCCTTGGATGGCGCGGGATTGATGACGGCGGGGGCCGTGGTCTCGGTCGCCATTTCGGTCGAGGGCGTAGGCTCGTTTTCGATCCGGGCCGTCCGGGATGCCGTCCCCGGGTCGATGCCGGCTGACGGCTTGGGCTCATGCGATACGGAGGCGCTCGAGGCGGCCACGCCGGCAGCGGATGGCTGCGCCGACTTGCCGAACATGAAGCCGATTCCGAAGAAGGCGGCCCAGGTAATTACTACTACGAAAAACAGCGCCAGCAGCTTACCGGTGCCGAGGACGATATCGTTGTCGTCATCCCTTGCCATCATGGTTCTATCTTTCCTTTACGCAGGCTTTCTCCAGCCTACCTAAGTTGCGGTGGTTATTTTAGTATCGCGCGGTGTTCCCATCACTTCCAGCACTTTGTTCAGATTGGTGATCAGCTCCATGGGCAGCGGGAATACGATGGTCGTGTTCTTCTCGACGCCGATCTCGGTGAGGGTCTGCAGGTAGCGAAGTTGCAGGGTCATGGGCTGGGTGGCGAGTACGGTGGCGGCGTCGGCCAGGCGCTGTGACGCCGCATATTCGCCTTCCGCGTGAATGATCTTGGACCGCTTTTCACGCTCGGCCTCGGCCTGCTTGGCCATGGCGCGCAGCATGGATTCAGGAAGATCAACCTGCTTGACCTCGACGCTGACGACCTTCACTCCCCAGGGAGAAGTGTGGCCATCGATGATGCTCTGGATGCGCGTGTTGAGCTTGTCGCGGTGGGCCAGCAACTCGTCGAGCTCCACCTCGCCCAGCACCGAGCGCAGGGTGGTCTGGGCAAACTGCGAGGTCTGGTAGCGATAGTTCTGCACTTCGGTGACGGCGCGGCGGGGCTCCATGACCTTGAGCGAGATCACGGCGTTCACCTTGAGGGTGACGTTGTCGCGGGTGATGACGTCCTGCGGAGGGACCTCAAATGCTTCCTGGCGAAGGTCGATGCGCACCATGCGGTCGAGCGGCGCAAACACAAAGATGATCCCGGGGCCTTTGGCCGATTCTTGCAGGCGGCCCAGGCGGAAAATTACCGCGCGCTCGTATTCCTTGAGTATCTTGATGGAAAAAAGAAAGTACAGCGCAATAATCACGACCAATATCAGCGATAACTGGGGCATAGTGTGCCTCCTGGCATAACAATTTTATTCAATTCGCATTGTGGCGGATTGTATATCAGCCGCCGCCCGCCAACTTCTGCAAAACCCGCTCTGCGATGTGCAGCGCGCGTCATCTTGCCGGGAAACAATTTTAAGCCCGCGGAGCACCCAGGGTGAGCGGCGCGACTTCCAGCAGTAATCCGTTGGCTTTGATCACGACGACTTGTTCGCCCTGGCTGATCGATGATGGCGACACCGCATCCCAGAGCGCGCCGTGGATAAATACCTTTCCGTTGGGCAATAGCGAGGTCCGCGCGGTTCCAATTTCGCCGATCATTCCCTCCTGACCGGTCGTAACTTTATTGCGCCGCGCGCGCAGCGCAATCGACATTAGAAATATGGTGATCATTCCCAAGGGCAGGCTAATGGCCAGGGCGGTCAGCCAGCGCACCCGCAATTCTGGAATGGGGCCATCGACCAACAGGAGCGCGCCCAGAAACAAGGCCACCACGCCGCCAATTCCTAAAACGCCGTGGGTTTGGAACTTAACTTCCAGGGCAAAGAGCAAGAACGCAGAGACCATTAATCCGAGGGCGGCAAAGCTCGTAGGCAGAATGTTCAACACGCTGATGGCGAGGACAATGAAGATCAATCCGATCACGCCGGGCACGACCGCGCCGGGATGGTTAAATTCGGCGTAAAGCGCCAGCATGCCGATGGCGAAAAGGATGGCGGTCACATTGGGATCCATCAGCCATCCTAAAATTTGCTGCTTGAGAGTCAGGGGAAAAACTCTTACCGAGCGACCGGCGACATGCAGAACGGTAGAGCTGCCGTCGAATCGCTTGATGGTCTTGCCGTCGATCTGTTTCAGCAATTCATCCTGGGTGGGGACTACGTAATCGATGAGCTTGAGCTGCAAGGCTTCCTGATCGGTAAAAGACTTGGACTGGCGGACCCCGCTTTCGGCGACTTCGAGGTTGCGCCCGCGCTTGGAGACAAACGATCGCATGAAGGCGGCGGAATCGTTTTCCAGCTTTTCCTTCATGATGGGGTCCATTTTTTCGCCCCCCAGGGTGACAGGATGGGCGGCGCCGGTATTGGTGCCGGGGGCCATGGCGGCAATGTCGGCGGATTCCAGAATATAAAACCCCGCAGAAGCGGAGCGGCTGCCGGTGGGCGATACATAGACAATCACCGGCACCGGTGAAGCCAGGATGCGAGTCACAATGCCGCGAGTGGAATCGACCAGGCCGCCGGGGGTACGAATTTCGATGAGCACGGCTTCAGCCTTCTCGCGGGCAGCCTGGTCGAGCGCGCGACCGATATATTCCTCGACGATGGGATGAATGGGCCCATCGACAACCACCTTGATCACATCGGCGCGAGCGGGCAGAGCGGGCAACAAAACGAGCAGGCTGCAAACCAGAAGCCACGCCCGCAGGATGCGGGCAGAACGCGGGACGCCAAGCCTGTTAGCAAAAAATTTACCCGCAGAACCTTTATCTGGAGAAACTGTAGTAGAACCGGGAAACGCGGAGATTTTCATGGTGGACCTCACAGCTCAGCACTAAAACTGGTGGGTGACGGCAAGATTCAAAGCCGCTGCGACCTTGCGCTTCATGTCGCGTGCATCGGGGTTGGCGGGCTCGAGAGCAAGGGCCTTGTCAGCATTTTCTCCCGCGGAAGCGAGGTTGTGGTTCTGCAGGTCAAGCCGCGCGAGCACCAGGTAGGCTTCTACGTTGGGCTTGGCGAGGATGGAGGCCACGGCTTCGGCCTGGGCCGCGATGAAATCGCGCTTGCTTTCCTGCACCTGGGCAAGACCGGCGCGCGCGGTGGCATTGGCCGGGTCCATGGTGAGGGCCTCGTGAAACTCCCGCTGGGCGGCATCGGCGTCTCCATCCTGCAGCCAGGCGCGGCCGCGAGTAATGTGATCGCGCAAGTGGGCGCCGGGATCTTTGCGGGCGAGACTGGTTTCGCGGGCGTTCTCCAGCGCCATGGCGAGCTCGTGATAGGGAGTTTCGTTGTATTCGGATTTGACCCGCTCCGCGGGAATGTTGGTGCGGGGAGCAGCCGCGGCGGCCGGAACCAAGGCGGGCGGCGGCGATGACGAAGCCACGGTGGCAGCTGCGGCCGGGGCGGGCTCGGCCGCAGGCTGCATGATCAGGGCAAGCAATTCGCGCGCCTCGGGATCAGCCGATCTCAGGGCCAGTGAGTCTTTCACCGCCTTGAATGCGGCCTCGCGATTTCCCAGGCGATAAAAGGCCACCGCCAGATTGAAGCGATAGTCGGGCTCCTGGGGGTCGGCGTTGATGGCCCTGCGGAAGTAGTCGATGGCAGAGCGGCGTCCGCGGCGGGATTCAAGCACTCCCAGGTTGTTGTACACCTCGGTGAGCGGAAGCCGGGTGACCACGAAGCGAAATGCTTTTTCGGCCCTATCGAATTCGCCCGCATAGTAGGCGGCCAGGCCCTGGTAGAAACGAGACTCGGGTGCGGCGGAATCCTTGATGGGGACCTTTTCCAGCCAGGCGATGGCGTTCTTGTAATCCCGCGCCTGGTAGTATGTCTTGCCTAACTGAAGCTGCGCCGAGGAATAGTCGGGCGCCAAGCGAAGCGCTTCCTTGAGATGCGCGATCCTGGCGGGACGTTCGGTATCGAGCAGCCCGCGAATGAAATTCTTGAAGGCCTCGGTGGGAATGGGAGGGGTCTGCGCCAGGAACTGGTCGCGGGTATAAGTGCTGTCGGGAACAAGGGTGGTGAGAAAGCGCCATGCCAAGGCACCCTGAATGGCGGTCAACTGCGTAATCGGGCCTGATTCTGAAAAGTCGGGATACATCTTCAGCCGCTTCATGTCGAGCAACTGGCCATGCACGGCAAAATTCTGGCCGTCGGACTTGTAGCTTCCCATGATGACGTAATCGACATCCATCTCTTCGGCGATGCGGTAGATGGTGGCGCGCGAAGGATGAACCGTAATGGGGATGCCGAGGCGGTCGAGCGCGTAGTTGCGATCGGCGCGTCCGATGAAGTAGAGATCGGGGGAAGCCAACCGCATGGCCAGTACCTCGCTGAAGCTTTCGCCTACCCATTCGAGGCCGGGCGCGCGGGAGTTGTCATCGAAAGGCAGCACCAGGACGAGGACGCCCCCTGGAGGGGTGGTAGCGGCAGAACTGCCAACGGTCAGGACGAATGCGCAGGCGAAAATCAGCAGCGAAAAGAAAATGAAGGTTCGGCGAAAACGTATGAGCACATGCCCATTATAAGAGATTGCAATCAGGTTTGGCCGCGTCGTACAAGGGTGGGTAACGGCCCGGGGGCAGGCGAGCAACCGGTTCAAAGCGGGGGGAAGCTGATACCCACGGCGGGATGCCGTGGGTATCGCCTGAAGTTAAGAATTTCGTTTGGCCATCTGTGACATGGCGATGGTCACGGCGGTCGCTCCCAGGGTCTGCACCAGCGCGGGATGTTGTGCATAGAATCCGCTGATCGAATCGACGATGGATGGGTTCTGGCTGTGGGCCTGGGTGGCCGCCGCCGCAACCGCTGCGGCAGGGACCTGGCTGGCCATTTCCGGCGTGACCCGTCCGGAGCTGCCGAGGCCGCTCAGTGCACTGCCGAGCATGCCGGCCAGCCCCGACGAGCCTGCTCCGCTCAGCAGCTGGTTGAGCAATCCACTCTTCTGTTCCGGACTTGAATTCTGGAAGAGGCCGGAAAGCATCTGGCCAAAAGCGGGCGTACGATCAGAGTTGAAAGCGGCTGACAAGCCCTGCGCCAGTTCATTCTGGGGCAATTCCTGGGCAACACTTTGGTAGTGCTCCATCACGTCCCCGGCGGCTACGTCGGGGTTGTTACCGGCATACTGCTGCAGAATTCCATTTACGTTCACGGGTAGTTCTCCTTTGAGTTTTAATGAGTAGTGCTAACCAACATTTAAGATGCGGCCTGGCGGCGTTTATCCTTCAACTTCGAAGGTTATCCTGGCGTTCACGCGAAATTGCACGATCTTGTTGTCCTTCACGTCGCCTTGGAAATGGTCCAGATAAATTGACTTGATCCCTTTCAGGGATTTGGAAGCGTCCTGCACCGCCCGGTCGGCGGCGTCTTCCCAGCTTTTTTCGGATTCCGACAACACTTCGATCACTTTGTGGATTGCCATGGTGATTCCTCCGTGGAACAGAAGTTCCAGCGCCATTATAGGCAAGCGGACATGGGCGTGGATGGTCACAATTGCTCAGGTCGAGGAAAAATCGGTTTTTCCGCTCTCTCCTGTTAATATCGCTCTGCCGATTTTTGTTCTTGAGAAGGATCAATCCCGCCTATGAACCGTTCACGAACCCTGCTCGCCGCCGCTGTCGTGCTCATCTTTATCTTCTCGCTGACGGCAACTTTTCAATCGCGGGTCCGCGCCGCGGATGCTCCCGCTGCCGACCGTCCGTGGATGAATACCAGCCTTTCTCCTGACCAACGCGCGGCGATGGTGTTGCAGCAGATGACGCTCGACGAAAAGATCGGCCTGGTGCACGGCGAAGGCATGCCGGGCTGGGGCAAGCCGCGCGACAACGCTTACCTGGGCAATGGCGGCGCCGGGTTTGTGCTGGGAGTGCCGCGGCTGGGCATTCCGATGATCCAGATGAGTGACGCGGCGTATGGAGTTCGCAGCAGCGGATCCAATGGGCGCTATTCCACCGCGCTGCCTTCCAATGTGGCCTCGGCGGCGAGCTGGGACCCGGCCGCGGCCTGCGCTTACGGCACGCTGATCGGGCGGGAACTGCGCGCGCAGGGTTACAACATGACCCTGGGCGGCGGCGCCAACCTGACCCGCGAACCGCGCAATGGGCGCACTTTCGAGTACCTGGGGGAAGACCCGATCCTTACGGGCACCCTGGTGGGCAACCGCATCAAGTGCGAGCAGGCGCAGCATGTGATCGGTGATACCAAGCATTTCGCGTTGAACGACCAGGAAAGCGGCCGCAACGTGGTCAACGTGATCATCAGCAAACGGGCGATGCAGGAAAGCGATCTGCTGGCGTTCAAGATCGGCATTGAGATCGGCGATCCCGGGGCGGTGATGTGTTCCTATAACGCGATCAACGGCGATTCCGCGTGTGAGAACCGGTACCTGCTGACCGACGTCCTGAAGCGCGACTGGAAATTCAAGGGTTTCGTGGTTTCCGATTGGGGCGGCACGCACAGCACAATTAAATCGTCCGCCGCCGGACTCGATAACGAAGAGCCGCTAGAAGATTTCTTTGGCGAGAAGCTGAAGCAGGCGGTGGTGGCCGGAAAAGTTCCGCAAGCCGAGCTCGACGACCACGTGCGGCGCATTCTACGGTCGGAGTTTGCCAGCGGTATCGTGGACTTTCCCACCGCCCGGAGCGTGGTGGATGTGGAAGGTGGGTTCGAGACCGCGCGGATGCTCGCCGAACAAAGCACGGTGTTGCTGAAGAACGAGGGTGGCTTGCTTCCTCTTGACCGCGGCAAGGTGAAATCCATCGCCATCATCGGCGCCCACGCCGATACCGGAATGATCTCCGGCGGCGGCTCGGCACAGGTTGACCCTCCGGGACGACCGCCCACGACGTGGCAGGAGCATGTGTGGTTTCCCGATTCTCCGCTGAAAGCCATGGCGGCGAAAGCGCCAGGGGTGAATTTGCAATTCGACTCCGGCGCGGACCCAGCCGCGGCCGCCGAGCTGGCGCGCAAATCAGATGTGGCCGTGGTCTTTGCCTACCAGTGGACCAGCGAAGGCATGGACTTACCGAATCTCTCATTGCCCGACAATCAAGATGCGCTGATCGAGCGCGTGGTCTCCGCTAACCCGCGGACCATCGTGGTGTTGGAGACGGGGACATCCGTGACCATGCCGTGGCTCGATAAATCGGGCGCGGTGCTGGAATCCTGGTATTCAGGAAGCAAAGGCGCGGATGCGGTAGCCGGCATTCTGTTTGGCGACGTAAATCCAAGCGCCAAACTGCCCATGACGTTTCCGCGCAGCGAAGCAGACCTGCCGCATTCGACTGTGATCGCGGCGCCGTCGGGAGAAAGCGGTCCCGGACCGGATTCAGATATCGAGCACCACAAGAACACGTTCAGCATTCGTTACGACGAAGGCTTGAAAGTGGGTTACAAGTGGTACGACGCGGAAAAGAAGCCAGTGCTGTTCCCATTCGGATTCGGCATGTCGTACACGACCTACAGCTATTCGGGATTAAAGGTCGATAAGGGAAACCAGATGACTGCCAGGTTCACGGTGACCAACACCGGGTCCCGGGCCGGTTCAGAAGTGGCGCAGGTATATGCCGCGTTGCCGGCCAGCGCGGGCGAGCCGCCCAAGCGATTAGTGGGCTGGAGCAAGGTGTGGTTGAATCCCGGCGAAAGCAAAGAGGTGAGCGTGAGCATCGATCCGAGATACCTGGCAATCTACGATGAGAAGACGGAGCGCTGGAAGCAGGAGCCGGGGAGCTACACTATTATGGCGGGAAGCTCTTCGCGCACGCTGCCGCTGACGGAAAAAATCAGCCTGCCGTAAAGCAGGGGTAATGAAGCCAGGGCAGGATGAATGTCGCGTTGCATCCAGCGGTCGCCTGACCGCTGGAAAGGCAATAACCATCATATAAAGCGGCTTTCGGGGACATCTTTTTTTCGGCGCAACGAATCTTAATTTACAAAGCGCACAATCTCCCAAAACCATAACTCCGGTAGGTCGCCGCCCGTGACTTTTTCCCGGGCCAACTCAAGACGTTTGCCACCACTCGAAAGGACCCCATAACGATGACCAGCAAAATTTCTGCACCTGACCTTACCCGAAGCAATAAGAGACAATTGCGAAAAATCTCACCTTTCATCATGCTATCGCTGGGCTGCCTGCTGGTGATTCCAGCGGTGCAAGGCCAGGTAACGCAAACCACCACTACGGTGACACAGAACGGCGACACCACGACGATCACCAAGGTCATCATGGTCAGCCACACGACTCCGGCGATCAATTACCGCAGCCGCGCCGATTCCACCAAGGTTGATTTTGTGGGGACGAGCCTGATGGCGGGCGCCACCGGACGAGGCGAAGTTCATGCCCGCAGCGGGCGGCTCGATGTCGAAGCGCATTTCGACCATCTGCGGCCAGCCAGCAGCTACGGCCAGGAATATCTGACTTACGTGTTGTGGGCGATCTCGCCCGAAGGCCGTCCCAATAACCTGGGCGAGCTGCTTTTGAATGGCGACAAGAGCGGGCTGAAAGCTACCACCAACCTGCAATCCTTTGGCATGATCGTGACCGCGGAACCGTACTTTGCGGTGACCCGGCCCGGCAACCTCGTGGTCCTCGAAAACCAGGTTCGTTCGGACACCAAGGGCAACCCCGAGCGCATGGATGCGAAGTTCGACCTGCTGGAGAAGGGCGCATACGTAATCACCGGATCGGGCGCGCCGCCGGTTACTTATTACGACCGCAAGCTTCCGCTTGATTTACTGGAAGCGCGCAACGCAGTGGCCATCGCGCGCGCCAGTGGGGCCGCTCGTTATGCCGCCGACAGTTTCAACAAAGCCCAATCGCTGCTGGCAGAAACTGAAGCCTATTACGGCAGCCATCGCGGCAAAGGCGCCATCGGCACCGTAGGCCGCAACGCGGTGCAGACCGCTGAAGACGCGCGGGTGCTCGCCATTCAGGCGCGCGACCAGGAAATTACCGCAAACCGCGAGCGCAGCCTGGCCAATCAGGCACAAGCGTCACAACAGGCCGCGATGACGGCCGATGAGCAGAAGGTGGCAGCCGACCGGGCGCGTGCCCTGGCGGAAGCCAACGCCAGCCAATCTCAACAGCAGGCACAGGCGGCGCAGCAGGAAGCTTCCGCGGCGCGTTCTGAGGCCAATGCCGCCAATGCGGTGGCGGCGAACGCCATCGCCGACCGTGAAGCGCTGCGCGCCAAACTGCTGCAGCAGCTGAACGAGTTCCTGGCGACGCGCGACACCGTGAACGGCCTGATCGTCAGCATGCCGGACGTGCTGTTTGACACCGGCAAGTACACCCTGCGTCCCGAAGCCCGGGAGCGTTTGGCCAAGGTCAGCGGCATCCTGCTGGCTTACCCGACCCTGAAACTTGATATCGGGGGCCATACCGACAGCGTGGGCAGCGACGAAATGAACCAGGAGCTCTCAGAAAAACGAGCTGCTTCAGTGCGCGACTACATGGTCAGCCAGGGTATTCCAGCAGCCATGACCAGCGAACGCGGTTTTGGCAAGACGCAGCCGGTAGACAGCAACGACACCGCTGCCGGACGCCAGCATAATCGCCGCGTGGAGTTGTTGGTTTCCGGCGATGTGATCGGGACCAAGGTGATTGCGGTGCAGTAATTCCTGCATTGTTAAGAAACCCACGGCTTTGGCCGTGGGTTTTTTTATGCCCGGTAACTGCGCGTTGAAATAACGACGATTGCATGGGTAGTCCCCCAACGAAAGGGCGCTCTGAACTCCCACCGATCAGCGGGGTGACGCCGACAAAAGACTGAGCTACAGTCCGGCGGCCAGGCGGGAGCGTGGGTCCAGAAAGTCGCGCAGAGCGTCTCCGATGAAGTTGAAGGAGAGCACTGCTAGCATCACCGTAATTGCGGGGAAGAAGACCAGGTGCGGGGAATCGAACAGGTGGGTGCGGGCGTCGTTGAGCATTGAGCCCCAACTGGCGGTGGGTGGCGGCAGGCCCAGGCCCAGGAAGCTCAGAGTCGCTTCCGCTAGAATTGCGCCGGCCATGCCGATGGCCGCCTGTACGATCACCGGCTGAATGATATTGGGGAGAATGTGGCGGGTGATAATGCGCCAGTCGGTGGCGCCCAGCGCGCGGGCCGCTTCCACAAATTCCTTTTCGCGCGCGGCCAGCACCTGAGCGCGAACCAGGCGCGCGTATCCCACCCATCCGCCGAGGGCCAGCGCGAAAATCAGGTTGAAAATTCCCGGACCGAGGAAGGCCACGAAGGCGATGGCCAGAAGGATGCCGGGAAAGGAAAGGAAAGCGTTGATGACCACCACGTTAAGAAACTGGTCGAGCCACCCACGGTAATATCCGGCGAGCGACCCCACGATCACGCCCAGCAGAAGGGAAAAAAACACCACAGATGTACCCACGAGCATGGAAATGCGGGCGCCGAAGATGATGCGCGAGAGGATGTCGCGTCCCAGCTCGTCGGTACCGAACCAGTGATGCGCGGAGGGCGGCTGCAGGCGCGACGGAAGGTCGATGAAGTCGGGGTTTTGCGGAGCGATCCACGGCGCAAAGATAGCGAGAAAAGCGAAGAGGACGACCAGGGCCACTCCCACCGCGGCCAAGGGCTGATGTTTAGCGTGCTGCAGTACGGTGGACATTGTGGTCATCTTACACGCAGCCTGGTCAGGAACGATGATTGCGCGAGATCTGCATTCAACCAGATTGCGGTGGCATACTTAGAATAGGAATTATGGCGAATCCACCGGCGCGGGACATCATATTTTATGATGGAGAATGTGGCCTGTGTCACGGCGTGGTGAAATGGGTCATGGCGCGCGATGCGGAAGGCCGGATGTTTGATTTTTCGCCGCTGCAGGGGGAAACGTTTGCGGCCAGGGTCCCGGCGGCGCAGCGCGCTGGCCTGCCCGACAGCGTCGTGGTCCGCACCCGCGAGGGCGGCCTGCTGACGCGATCGGATGCTTCGCTGTACATTCTCGAGCAGCTTGGCGGCCGGGGACGAAGACAGGCCCGGGGGCTTCGGCTGGCCCCGCGGGCGCTGCGCGACTTGCTCTACAGAGTGGTGGCGAGGCTGCGGAAACTTCTGGCGAAGCCGGTCAACGTTTGTCCGGTGATGACGGAGGCGCAACGATCACGATTCTTGCCTTAGCGATTTCGCCCCCTCGGGTTGTTGGAAAATGCGAAACTCATGCGGGGAACTGACATGGCAAAGATGATTTCTTCACCGGCGCTACGAATGCTCTTGTGCTGCACTCTGTTGTCCGGCGCCGCCCCTTCCGGCGCCGCGGCGGGGGTGTTTCACCGCAAGGCCGATAAGCCTGCTCCGCCGAAGACCGCGCCAGCGGTCACAGCGAACCCTGCGGGACTGGCCGGTTCCTCTGCCGCGGCGGCCATGATGTGGCCGCCTTCCCAATCCGAGCGCGCGCTGTGGGACCGACTGAACTCGGCGCGGGCAGCGGCCGGGGCCGTGCCTCTGCGCTGGAATGACAAGCTGATGCAGGCGGCGCGCAAGCATGCGGCTGAAATGCTGCAACGGCAAATCCTCTCTCACCAGTTTTCCGGCGAACCCGACCTGGGCGCGCGCGTAGCTGCCACCGGACTGCATTTTGACGAGATCGGTGAAAACGTGGCCTACGCGCCCGACCCCGACACCATGCACATCAACTGGATGAATTCGCCGGGCCACCGGCAAAACATTCTCAATCCCCGGTTTGACGAAGGCGGTATCGGTGTGGTCGCCGGGCCCGATCACAGGCTGTATGGAGTGCAGGACTTTGCCCGCGTGGTTCCGGAGATGACTCCGGCCGGTGTTGAGGGGCTGGTGCTGGATTCGCTGAACCGGCTGCGCGGGCAGAATGGGGAGCTGGGATTAGTGCGCGTCGAGCCCAAACAGGGAGTGCCGGCGGTGTGTCCGCTGCCGCGCAATTTTGTGGAGGCGATGCCCGACGTAGCGCGCAAGCTGGCGCGCTACCGGTCGGAGATACACTATTCCACCAGCGATCCCCGGGTGCTGCCGGATCCGGTGCAGAAGATCGCGGGATCGAGCGCTACCGCGATGTTTATCTCGGCATGTGCGGTCCGTGATGATTCATCGCCGCAGGGGACCTGGCATGTGGCGATCGCTTACTGACTCCGCCTAGATTCCACCGGCGACCAGTTCTTCCTTCTTGTCCTGGGTAGGTTCAGCGGGCGGGGCATCGGGTTTGATCGATGCGTCTCCGGCCTTGGGCGCGTAGTGCGAAGCCACGTATTCGTCGAGAATTTTGATGAAGTCATCGACGATGTGATCGCCTTTCAGAGTGGTAAACAGGCGGCCATCGACGAATACCGGCGCTTTGGGTTCTTCGAAAGTGCCGGGCAGCGAGATGCCGATGTTGGCGTGCTTGGATTCTCCGGGGCCGTTGACCACACATCCCATGACCGCGACCTTCATCTCCGCAACTCCCGCGTAGCTGTCTTTCCAGATGGGCATGTGATCGCGCAGATAGTGCTGAATCTGTTCCGCCAGTTCCTGGAAGAACGTGCTGGTGGTGCGGCCGCAGCCGGGGCAGGCGGTCACTTGCGGGGTGAAACTGCGAATGCCCAGGGATTGCAATATCTGCTGGCCCACCAGCACTTCTTCGGTGCGGTCACCGTTGGGCGCCGGGGTGAGCGAAACCCGAATGGTGTCGCCGATGCCTTCCATCAGCAGGACTCCCAGGGCCGCGGAACTGCTGACGATCCCCTTGGAGCCCATGCCGGCTTCGGTTAATCCCAGGTGCAGTGGATAGTCAGAGCGGGACGCCAGCACCCGATAGACGGCGACCAGGTCCTGCACCGCGCTGACCTTGGCGCTGAGGATGATCTGGTCGTGGCGCAGGCCATACTTTTCCGCCATCGCCGCCGAATCCATGGCGCTCACCACCATCGCTTCCATGGTGACCTCGAGCGCCTCTTTCATTTCCGACTCAGGAAGGCGGCCGTTTTCATCCATCATGCGGGTGAGCAGCTGCTGGTCGAGCGAGCCCCAGTTGACGCCGATGCGGACCGGCTTCTGATGTTTGGCCGCGATTTCCACGATGGTGCGAAAATTGTCGTCGTCTTTCTTGCCGATGCTGCAGTTGCCGGGGTTAATTCGATACTTGGCCAGCGCGCTGGCGCATTCAGGATACTTGGCTAGCAGGAGGTGCCCGTTGTAATGGAAGTCGCCGATGATGGGAACCTTAAGTCCCATTTTTTCGAGACCTTCGACCACGGCGGGTACGGCTTTAGCGGCGGCATCGTTGTTGACTGTCACGCGGACCAGCTCGGAGCCGGCGCGCGACAGGGCGGCACACTGCTGAATCGTCCTGGGGATATCGGCGGTATCGGTGTTGGTCATCGATTGCACCACTACCGGATGGTCACTGCCCACGGGCACGCCGCCTACGTAAACCGTCACCGTCTTCCTGCGCTTCAAAATAGACATATCCTGCCTTTGCTGGACCAGCTAATTATTAATTCCTGCGACTGAACCTGGCTATGGCGCCGGGGTTGCGGGGCTATTTATTAGATTCCGGGTGCCGGGTTTTCGGTTCACCCCCAGGCTCGCGCGAAACCGGGTTTTCCTGATTCCCGGTCAAGATAGAAGCTTCGCCCATCCCGGCCAGGCTTTGGCGATGTCGTTATAAATCACCAGCGTAGCAAACAGCACGAGAAAGACGAATGCGGCCTGGTAAATGCGTTCCTTGATGCGCAGGCTGATATCGCGGCGGATCGTGCCTTCAATCAACAGCATCAGGATCATGCCGCCATCGAGAATGGGAATAGGAAACAAGTTGAAGATGCCCAGGTTCAAGCTGATGGCCGCCATTAACTCAAGAAACGGAATCCAGCCCTTTTGGCGGACAGCCGCCCCGGAGGCGCGCGCGATGCCGATGGGGCCATCCATCTGCTTGACCGAGATCTTGCGCTGCACCATCTTCTTCACCAGTTCCACGATGAGCAGGGAGCTGCGGCGGTTCTCTTCAATTGATTTCGAAAGCGCGGCGGCGAATGGCAGGCGCGAGACCCGCATGGGTTGCGAACCAAACCCGATGCGGTAGTGCTTATTGCTGCCTTCAACGTCGGCCAGGACTGGGGTAATGGCAAAATGCATGTCGTGGCCATCGCGGGTGGCGGTCACATCCACAGGTTTGCCTTTGGTCTCCTGCAGGTACTGGATGATAGCGGGCAGCGACCGCACCGGATTGCCGTCGAGCGCGGTGATGACGTCGCCTTCTTTCATCCCGGCTGTGGCGGCAGGCATCCCCGGGCTGAGGTCGGTAATGACATTGGGCTGGTCTTCCTTCCACCCCGCGTCTCCCATTTGTTCAGGGCCGCCCTCGGGTACGAGGGTCTTATGCAGGGATTCACCGCCACGCTGGATGGTAAGGTCGAGCGACTGGGCGGCGTTCATGCCTACCTTGGGCAGCACGTCTTCCCAGGTCGGATTCTTCATGCCCTCGAGCTCTACGATGCGGTCGCCGGGGAGAATACCGGCCTTGGCGGCGGGTGATTTATCGGCCACCCAGCCGATCACGGCAGGCTGATCGAGAAATGCCGGGTAGGAAAAATGGACCATGAAAATTCCGGTCAGCAGCGCGATGGCCAGGGTAATGTTCATGGTGGGGCCCGAGATGGCCACCAGCAGGCGCTGCCAGCGCGGGTGAGACATGAATTCCCGGGGATCGCCGGTGCCCTGGGATTCCATGGGGTTCTCGCCGGACATCTTCACGTATCCACCGAGCGGGATCAGATTCAACTGGTATTCGGTTTCGCCCCGCCTGAACCCAACGATTCGCTGGCCGAAGCCAATGGCGAAAACCTCGACCCGAATGCCGAACAGCTTGGCGGTGGCAAAGTGCCCGAACTCATGCAGCAGAATCAACGTCCCGAGCAGGACCGCTACTGAAAGCAACGTGATGACGAAATTCAGCACAAGCATCTTCCTGATGGATTTGGTTACCGGCCAGCCGGTTTATTAGATGAAGAAAGCCGCCCGGTGATGTTAATTTTCAGACCGGCGAAAGCGGCTCGCGGATCGTTCAAATGCGGGCCTGCCCAACCTTTTCCGTGGTGAGACGGCGGGCTTCCGCATCCATCTCCAGCACTTCCTGAATGGATGCAGGGCGCCGCGCCCCGGTCGCACTCAAGACTACTTCCATTATACGAGGGATATCGGTGAAGCGGATTGCGCCGTCGAGGAAGCCGGCGACCAGGACCTCGTCGGCGGCGTTCAACGCCACGGTGGCGGCGCCCCCGGCGGCCGCGGCCTCGTACGCCAGGCGGAGGCAGGGAAATTTCTCGAGGTCGGGCGGCGAGAAATCGAGGCGCCGCATCTCCGCCAGGGGAAAATCCAAAGTGGAGGGCACCCGCTCGGGATAGGAGAGCGCGTACAGAATCGGCAGGCGCATGTCGGTGACCGAGAGCTGCGCCAGGATGCTGCCATCCACAAACTCAACCAGTGAATGAATGGTGGATTGGGGATGCACCAGCACTCCGACCTGTGCGGGAGGAATTTCGAAAAGGCGGCAGGCCTCGATGACTTCGAATCCCTTGTTCATTAGCGTGGCGGAATCGATGGTGATTCGCCGGCCCATCTTCCACGTGGGGTGGTTAAGCGCCTGCTCCACGGTGATGGAATCGAAAGCCGAAGCAGGGGTGTCGAGAAACGGGCCTCCGGAGGCGGTGAGCCAGACTTTTTTGATTTCAGCGGCCGAACCGGCGCGCATGCATTGGTGCACGGCGTTGTGCTCGCTATCAATGGGAAGCAGCGCCTTTCCGCTGCGGCGGGCGGCGGCGGTGATCAGCTCCCCCGCGGCCACCATGCATTCCTTGTTGGCAAGCCCCACCTGCTTGCCGGCTCTCACCGCTTCGTACGTGGCTTCGAGGCCGGCCACCCCGACGATGGCGCTGACTACGAAATCGGCGGCGGGATGGGTGGCAACGGCGATCGCTCCCTCGGCGCCATGAACCACCTCAATGTTTTTTAGTCCCGCTGCAACGAGTCTTGAATGCAGCGCGACCGCGTGGTCGGCGGCCGCGACCGAAATCATCTGCGGACGCCAGCGGATGGCTTGGGTGAGGACCAGGTCCAGGTTGCTTCCGACGGCCAGGGATGCCACCGAAAACCTATCCGGATAGGATTCGCAAATGCTCAACGTGGAGGTTCCGATGGAGCCGGTGGAACCCAGGATGGCGATGCGTTTCATGAGAATTGCGACCCAAATGAGGAAAAGAAATGGTTCAAGGCAGTCAATTTACGGTAATCAGGAGGGATACTAACACAGCAAACGGAGCGGCCATGAGCAGTGCGTCCACGCGGTCGAGCACGCCGCCGTGGCCGGGAAGCAGGGTACCGGAATCCTTGACGCTGGCGCCGCGCTTGATCATGGATTCGACCAAGTCGCCGACCTGTGCGGCCACGTTGATGGCAGCGGCCAGCGCAATCTGCAACGGCAATACCGGTGGCGCGAAGGCCGGGTTCGACCCCACCAGCAGGTGGGCTGATATCGCCCAACGGGCAATGTCGCCGGCGTTAGCGAACAGCAACACCGCGACCGCGATGCTTCCCAGAAACGAGGCGATCGCTCCTTCCCAGGTTTTTTTAGGACTGATGCGCGCGGCAAAAGGAGTGCGGCCCAAAGATCGGCCGATGTAATAAGCGAAAATGTCGCCGCTCCAGACGACGAATAGAACCAGCAGGATGCTGAACCATCCGCCGGGAAAAGATCGGGCCTGCAACAGGCAGAAGAAAGGGAACCCGATGTAGATGCATCCCAGCAAAGAAATTCCGGCGGCGGGAAGCGCAGTCGAGAGCTCGGACCGGGTCATGCAGGCGATCAGAAAGAGGAAAGGAAACGATGCCAGGAACGCCCAGAACATGCGCATATCACGCACCCCCGCTGAAAAAACCGGAGTTAGACAAAAAACCAGCACCGCGAGATACGTGATGATACGGAAGGGCTGGATATTGTAGGCGGTAGCGATGTCGAGGTATTCACGGGCGGCGAGAAGCGCAAGGCCGGCGATGGCGACGGCCAAAAACCAGAGGGGCGCGCGGAACACCAGCGCCAGCACGACCGGAATGAGCACAACCGCGGTGAGTATCCTCGTCATTGTTCAAACCAACTACGATTGAACAGACTACCATGCGAAACGCGCGGTCCCGAGTTACTGGGTGGTGGGTGAGCAAGGCGTTTCCGGCTTCGCTGGGAATGACAACTCTAATAATTTCTGAGCCTGGTAATTATCCAGGATGGCTATGCTGTCCTAGGCCGCCGTAGCGGCGCTCGCGCTTTTGATATTCCAGGATGGCTTCGAGCAAATGGACTCCACGAAAATCCGGCCATAATTTTTCGGTCACATAAATTTCTGAATATGCCACCTGCCACAGCAGGAAGTTACTCAAGCGCATTTCTCCGCTGGTGCGGATGACCAGGTCGGGATCGGGCAGGTTATGGGTGTAGAGATGCTTTTCGATCCCGGCTTCGTCGATCTTCAGATGCTTGATGCCGCCGTTGGCTGCGGCCTGGTGGACGATGGAGTTGAAGGCGTCCACGAGCTCCGAGCGGGCGCCGTAATTCAGGGCCAGGGTCAGGCACATGCCGGTGTTTTTGGCGGTGGCGTCTCGGCAGATGCGCATGTCCTCCTGCACTTCAGGAGCAAGCTGGTGGCTGCGCCCGATATATTCCAGGCGGATATTATTTTTATTCAGCGTGGCAACTTCACGTCGCAGATAAGTGCGCAGCAGGCGCATCAGGAAATCCACTTCGCCGGAGGGCCGGCGCTGCCAGTTCTCAACGGAGAAGGCGTACAGGGTGAGAGACTCGATCCCGGTACGAGCCGCGGTTTCCACGGTTTCGCGGACGGCGGTCACGCCGGCGCGGTGTCCGGCCATGCGCGGGAGGTGGCGTTTCTTGGCCCAGCGTCCATTGCCATCCATGATGATGGCGATGTGTTTTGGAAGATGGCTCAGGGTCAACGCGCGATAGAGCTCGGCTTCCTGCCGGTTGAATCCTGAAGGAATGGTCTTGAGCAAGTAAACTCCTGGCCGCCCCAGGGGAGCCCCTCGGGTCAAAATGAGTATACCGCTTTATGGCATAAAGTGGAATAAGAGTTCGTGGCGCAAGGGGAGAAAGCGAACAATTTTATTGAGGAGTTCTAAAGCAACAACAAGAGCCGGAGATTGCTTCCCCCGGCTCTTGTTGCTTTCCGAATGATGCTTAGGCGTTGCGTCTGGGCCGCGTGGTCAGCTCCCTTACCTGGGTGAGGAAGGTCTGGCGTTGCAGCGGATCCAGCTTGCAGACGAATGGGGCGAGCGAGGAGATGAACTCGTCCGACAGGAGCTCACGCACCTGTTCGTCGTGGCTATGGCCGCAGCTATCCAATAGATCGGAGACAGTCACTTCGAGGGCGAGGGCGAGACGCTCCAGTGACGACAGGGTGGGGGTAGCCTTGTCGTTCTCAATCTTGGAAACGTAGGTGCGAGGGACATGCATGCGCAGCGCGAGCTGGCGCTGGCTTAATCCTCCGCGATGGCGCAGGGAACGGATCGCGACTGCGATCTGGAAGCGGCGATGTCCATGACCATTACCGGTCTCGACGGGTGCAGCCACTACCTGGATGGGTTCAGGGATTTCCTCGTCGAGCGAGGTATGGCACTTCCGGCATAAACTGTTCATGGTCCGGAATTGGACAAGCGAGCAATGGTCGCAGCGAACAACTTCCCGTGAGTCCACGGGAGCTAGGGTGGTGGCCATCAGGTTTTAGGAGCCGCCAGAGCGGGGCGCTCCCCAGGGGCTCCGGGGTCAGCCGAAACACCTGGTATTCGGATCCGTGGAAGAAAAAAATCTTGCCTCCCAACGAACCCAATCAAAGTCAGGAGGTACTCTGCGGCATAGAGGCAGGCTTGTCAAGAAGAATCTGGTAAGAAACAGGAAGTGGCATCCAAATAACCGGGAGAAACAATGGCGAAAACATGGACAAAAACCTGAGAGACCGTGAGGCTGCTTGGCGTTTACTATGTGAATACACCCCCTCAGAAAGCTTGCGCAAACATTCGCTGGCGGTGGAAGCCTGCATGCGCGCCTATGCGCGCAAGTGGGGAGAGGACGAGGAAAAATACGGCCTCACCGGATTGCTGCACGATTTCGATTACGAGAAATACCCGACCCCGCAGGAGCATCCGTTTGTCGGCAATAAAATTCTCGAAGAGCAAGGGTGGCCGGAAGACATGCGGCGAGCCATTCTCTCGCACGCGGATTACTCGGGCGTGAAACGGGAGACGCTGATGGAGAAGAGTTTGTTTGCCTGCGACGAACTGGCCGGTTTTATCACCGCCAGTGCCCTGGTAAAGCCGGGGAAATCCTTGGCCGAGGTCGAAGCCAAATCAGTCAGAAAGAAGATGAAAGACAAGGCCTTCGCGCGCAGCGTCAATCGCGACGACATTATCAACGGCGCCGCGGACCTGGGTCTGGATCTGGAGGAGCACATTCGCTTCTGCATCGACGCCATGCGCGTAGTTGCCGGGGAACTGGGGCTGGCGGGAAGCGCCTAACTATTGCGCTCCTGTCCCCGCCGGTATCAGGCATGGCATCAACCGGGCGGGGTACTCGACGCGCGCTATGTTTTTCCTGGCCTTGACGTCATTTCTTATTTTCAGGCTCCATTTTTTCGTAGTTGTCCATGTAGCAGGAAGGGCAAGTTCCACAAGGTATCCCGTTAACAGCCGCCAGAAAATTTCGCTTGCGGCACGAGTCACTTGCGACTGATTAGGCTGCCTGTTGAGATCCAAATTCTCTTGTTCTATTTCCCGTCCACCAGTCTCTCTTGCCATGTGAGTGAGTTCTTCAGCCCCCGACGCCTCCTCAGGCGCTTGCTCGCGGGCTAAGGGAACAAAGGCAAAAAGACGAATTCTTTGAGCCAGAAGTATTGCGGTAACTTCGGCTTGACGGTGTTTGCTATGGTTGTCTCCCCCATCAGTAATTACAACGATTGAATCGCCCACCTGAGGTTTATCCAGCAATAGAGTCGCTTCAAAAACTGCATCCCACAGCGCGGTGTCGCCCTTCCACTGTTTGCTGTGGCGGAATTCCTGGCTAGCCATCTGCAGAAGCGCTTCCCGGCTTTCCGCAAAACCAGTCTTCGATTCCACTTTCTCGCCAAAGAACATCAAGGCAACCGGAATGCGAGAAGACAAGGAGGAAAGAAATTCTTGCACAACCATAGCTTCCGAAGGTGTAGATGGAATACCGTTGAAATTGCCTTGGCTTAAGCCCATGCTGGAACTCTTATCTACCAGCAAAACAATGCGGTTATTCAGGGTGCGATGCCGGACGGATTTTAGCGGCACAGGTTGCCCGTTATAAGAGGCTTCGAAATCAGAGATTACAAGGTCAGGGACTGGGACACCCTTGCGATCCACTACCTGAACGACAAAGGGGCGCTTTGGACAGTCGGAAGATTGCGCGAGCAGCGGAGATGTCCCCAGCAGCGAAAAGCATATGAGCGCATGGCTGCAAAAAGCATGGGACATGGTGGGGAAGATAGCACGAAACAGACGAGAATTATCGGAGAAGAAGGCGTGCCAGGTCTCCGCTGGCGATCAGGGCGGCGGATTTTTGAAAGTCCCCGGCCACTACACGGTCTTCGGTTACTTTTCGACACACTGCGCGAATCGCCGCGTATGCCTTACGGGCGCGCGTTCCGGTTTTGAGCGGCGCCAGAAAGTCCAGGGCCTGGGCGGCGGCCAGAGCTTCGATGGCCAAAATCATCCGCGTATTCACCAGCACCTGCTTCAGTTTGTTGGCTGAGGTCATTCCCATGGAAACGAAATCCTCCTTATTGCCCGAGGTGGTGATGGAGTTCACCGACGCGGGATGGGCGAGCACGCGGTTATCGGCCACCAGCGCTGCGGCGGTGACTTGGGCCATCATGAATCCTGAGTTGAGCCCGGCGCCGGTGGCGAGGAAGGGCGGCAGGCCTTCATTGAGTGCGGGATTGACCAGGCGCTCGATGCGGCGCTCGGAAATTCCGCCCAGGGCGGTGAGCGCGATCGCCATGTAATCGAGGGCGAAAGCCAGCGGCTGCCCGTGAAAATTTCCTCCCGAAATGACGTCGCATTCGCCAGACCTGCTTTGAGGAAAGACCAGCGGGTTATCCACCGCGGAATTCATTTCGATGGCAAAGGTATTGCGGCAGAACTGCAGGGTATCGCGCACCGCACCGTGCACCTGGGGAATGCAGCGCAGGGAATAGGCGTCCTGCACGCGTCCGCAATCGGCATGAGACTGGCGGATTTCGCTGCCGGCGAGCAGGTGGCGCAGGTTGGCCGCCACCTGAATCTGGCCGGCATGGGGGCGGGCCTGATGGATGCGGTCATCGAAGGCCAGCACGGTGCCGCGCAGGGCGTCGAGCGAGAGCGCGGCGATTACGTCGGCCGAATCGCATAGCGTGGCGGCCGACATCATCGCCAGCGTGCCCACCGCCAGCATGCCCTGGGTCCCGTTGATGAGGGAAATGGCTTCCTTGGCTTCCAGTAGCAGCGCGGTGAGACCCGCGGCCCGCAGGGCCTCGGCGCCGCTGCCGGATTTCCGCTTGATTCCCTTGGAGGAATGGTAAGTGGCCTCGCCTTCCCCGATCAGCACCAGGGCGAGGTGGGCCAGCGGAGCGAGATCGCCGCTGGCGCCGACGCTGCCTTGCGAGGGAATGATGGGATGAACTTGATGGTTGAGCAGGCCGCACAAAGCATCGATGATGACGGGGCGCACGCCGGAAAATCCCAGGGCCAGGGAGTTGGCGCGCAGCAGGATCATGCATCGCGTCTCCTCTTCCGACAGCGGGCTGCCTACGCCGGTGGCGTGGGAGCGCAACAGGTTGATCTGCAACTGGCGGTTCTCCCGGGGTGCGATGCGGACATCACTTAACTGGCCCACGCCGGTAGTGATGGCATACGCCAGCCGGTTTTCCGCCAGGATCTGATCGACCGCCGTGCGCGAACGCTTGACCGCGGAGCGCGCCGGGCCGGCCAGCGCGACCGGGCGGCGGCCGTAGACTACGTCGCGCAAGTCATCGAAGCTGAGGTTCTGGCCGGTTATTGCAAGGGTCTTCATGGCAGCAACTCGGGACGCCGCCGCGACCAGCGATTGTTAAATTGCAGCTCGCAGCAGGGCCGCATATTTTTCCGGCAGGACTACCCTTTCCAGCCGCCGATTGACGACGATGTGAATGGTTTCACCTTCGGCGAGCAACACCTCATCACTCGCGCGCAGAATGTGATATTTGAAATAAATCAAAGGGCCGCGAATTTTAGTGATCCAGGTACGAACCAGGATCTCGTCATCGTAGCGGGCGGGAGCACGATAGCGGCAATGCACGTCGACCACCGCGATATGAAGACCGTCTCCCGACTCCATTTCACTGTAGGAAAAGCCGAGATCGCGCAGGAATTCAACCCTTCCGACCTCGAACCAGATCACGAAATTGGAGTGATAGACCACTCCCATCTGGTCGGTCTCGGCATAGCGTACGCGAATTCGGGCATCAACGGCGGTCAGGCGAGCCTCATTTTTTCCGGGCCTTCTTGTCGGGAGGGCCGGGCTTACTCGAACCTTTGCCGCTTTCCGCGCCGGTTACTACATCTCCCTTGACCGGCTCACCGCTGGCCACCGGCTTGCCATTGGATTTGAAGTTGGTGAACACGATGGGAAGACCGTCTCCCTTGAACCACTCCGCGGAATTTTGCAGGTGGTAGTGCAAGTGAGGGATGGGCGAATTGCCGCTATTGCCAGTGAGGGCAATTTCCTGGCCGGGCTCGACTATGTCGCCGGTCTTGACCCGCAGGCTGCCATGCTTCAAATGGGCCAGCATGGAAAACTCTTTGTTGCCATGGTCGATGACGATGTTATTGCCCGGCTTGGGGATGCCGGGGAGCAGCTTGTTCAGGGGGTTATCCTCATACTGATCGACGGCGGCAACCACGGTGCCTGCGCCGGGCGCGAGCACCGGCCTTCCGAAAGAAAAGAAATCCCCGACTTTGTCGCCATCACCTTCGAACTGGCGGTCGGCGCGAATCACGATGAAGTCGTACGCGAAACGCTCATCGCTGGATAGTGCGTGGTAGTTGTCATAGACCGAACGTCCGCCCTGGTACACCGTCCAGTAGCCATAAAAAGGCAGGGTGAGGACAACATTGGGTTTGTAGTCGAGAAATTTGGTCACCGCCGCCTTGCGCGACGGAGTGAAGAAGAAACCGGCAATTTCGCCATCTGGCGCGAACGTGAACTGCACCACCATCTCGGGAACAGTGGAGAACGAAACCAGCCGGGTGTAGATCTTGAATTTGAGACTGGGCAGGACCCTTTCGTTCAGCACCCCGGTCTCTTTTCCGAGATCTTTCTGCAATTTGGCGCTGATCTCGCGCAGGGACGCCTCAGAACCCAGGGCATGCCGCATGTCGGACGACATGTGGCTCCAGATCTCGGTTACGTCGTTGTTATAGAACTGGGTAACATACTTTCGGCCCAGCTCAAGGGCTTGCTGCTGCGTCATGAACGGGGCTTCCGCCTGCGCGTGCAAGGATACCGATGCGGCCAAATACAAAACTAGGGTTGCAAGCTTCTTCATCATTCCTCTTTCTTCTGGTTTTCTACTGGCGTGGGCACGCCCGCGGAAGTATTCTGCCAGCGCGGTTTGCGCTTTTCAAGGAACGCGCTAATGCCTTCGCGGAAATCGGCGGTCTGGCGTATGGCGGCGTTGCCCGCGATCGCCTCACGGACGTCCTTATCTAGCTGGTCTTTTATATAGCCTGAGAGCAGCGCCTTGGTGGCTTTCAAGGATGCCGGACTGTTGGCCATCAATTCCGTGGCGAGATGGTGAGCGCGTTCCTTGAGTCGATCGAGAGGGACGATCTCATTGATCAAGCCGAACCGCAAAGCCTCCTGGGGAGTGATGATGCGACCGGTAAGCAGAAGGCCGCGGGCATTCTTTTCGCCGATCTGGCGGATCAGGAAAGTGGAAACGATGGCGGGAACAAATCCGATGCGCACCTCAGTATATCCAAATGAGGAATTTTCAGATGCCAGGGTGAAATCGCAGAGAGTGGCAATTCCCGCCCCCCCGGCGATGGCGGCGCCGTTCACGGCAGCGATGGTGGGCACGGGAAAATCATAAACCGAACGAAACAGCCGGGCCATGGCCTCGGAATCGCGGATGCTTTCCTGCTGGCTCCGCCCGATGAGCGCCTTGAGGTTGTCGAGGTCCATGCCCGCGCAAAAAGCCTTGCCGGCGCCGGTGATGATGAGCACTTGCGCATCCGACGCTGCAACTTGGTCCAGGGCGCGGGCCAGGTCGTCCATGAGCTCGTAGCTGACCGCGTTGCGTTTCTCCGGGCGGTTCAAGGTGATGGTGGCAATGCCGCCGGAATGTTCAAGCAGAATAGTTTTAAACTCCATTGGGTTTCCGTAGGCGTTGTCCCGGCGTGCGTTCTTCGGGAAGCAATGCGATTTGCTGCGACATTTCCACCAGAAAATCCAAAGACTTCAACCCCGGTATGGTAACCCCGCGAGAGGCCAGCGCCGCCACCACTTCCTCGGTGGCAATGTTGCCCACCATGGCGTCCTGCGCAAAAGGGCATCCGCCCAGGCCGCCGAGCGCGGAATCAAAACGGCGGCATCCCGCCTCGTAGGCGGCCAGAATTTTCTCCGCGGCTTGTCCGGGACGGCTGTGCAAATGCACTCCTATATTGAGGCCGGTGCCGAGGGCCATCACCGCACCCACGGCGGCGGCAATAGAGCCGGCGTCGGCAATGCCCACGGTGTCGGCAATGGAGATGGCCTGCACCCCGGTGTCGGCGACCAGGTTGACCGCTTCTGCGAGCTCGGCCAGACTCCAGGGATCGCCGTAGGGATTTCCGAACGCCATGGAAATGTACACGACCATGTCGCAAGCGGCGGCATCGGCCTTCAATTTTATTTTTTCCAGAACGTCGAAGGATTCTTCCAAAGTCTGGTTCTGATTGCGGGAGAGGAATGCGGGGGACAGCGAATAAGGAAACCCCAGGGTGCGAACCGCCTCGGTGGCGATGGCGCGGTCGGCGCCTTTTTCGTTGACCACGATGCCGATGATCTCAACTTCATCAGGCGGATCGAGGTCGCGCAGGACTTCTTCTGAATCCGCCATCTGGGGGACGGCAGCAGGAGAGACGAAGGAGGCCGCGTCAATGTGTTTGAACCCGGCGCTGATTAAGGCCTGCAGGTAGGCCACCTTGGTCGATGCCGGAATCTGCTCGGCGATGCCTTGCCAGGCGTCGCGCGGGCACTCGATGATTTTTACGGGGTCGGACATTGGTTATTCTCGTGAACTTTTCTCGGTGCGCTTGTTCAGAACATGGGCGCCCGGGGCTGATCCAGAGTCAAAGAAAACACAAGATCCTTCGCTCAAACAAAGAGCAAAAGCTCGCTCCAGGATGACAAGGTTTAGGGGGTGTTTGCTTGCTCATATTCTCTTATGCAACTTCTTGAGACTTTAGCGGTTTCAGTCCAATTCGCCGCCAATGTCAAAGGCCTGGCAATTGCAATTTGAATCTCAGGTTTGCAACACGCCTACGTTGAAGCGCGGAATTTCCGGATTTAATGCCGCGGCTTCGAGCGCTATGGTGATGGCCGCGCGGGTTTCCAGGGGATCGATGATCTTGTCGATCCACAGCCGGGCTGCGCCGTAGCGCGGGTCGGTCTGCTCTTCATAAGTGGCGCGCACCGAATCGAATAGTTGTTTCTTGTCTTCTTCGCTGAGCTTGGCGCCGCTGCGTTCGAGCTGCTTGATCTTGATCTCGACCAGGGTGCCGGCGGCAGCCGAGCCGCTCATCACCGCATAGCGCGCGCTGGGCCAGGCAAAGACGAAGCGCGGATCGAAGGCTTTGCCGCACATGGCGTAATGGCCGGCGCCAAACGAGCCGCCGACGATCACCGTGATCTTAGGCACCACCGAATTGGAAACGGCATTTACCATCTTGGCCCCGGCGCGGATGATGCCGCTCCACTCCGCGTCGCGTCCCACCATGAACCCATTTACGTCCTGCAAAAAAACCAGGGGGATGAGACTCTGGTTGCAATCCATGATAAAACGGGCGGCCTTGTCGGCGGATTCGGTATAGATGACGCCCCCGAACTCGGTGCGCCTGGCGCCGCTGTGATCGGTCTGATCGACGTGCAGTTTCTGGTTGGCCACGATGCCGACGGCGTGACCGCCGATGCGGGCCATGCCGCACAGAACGGTCTTGCCGAACTCTGATTTGTATTCGTCGAACCGGCTGCCATCCACCAGGCGGGCGATGATCTCCTTCATGTCGTAGGGCTTGGCGGGATCGGATTCGAAGATGCCGTAAATTTCTTCTGCGGCCAGGGCTGGCGGCTCGGGCTCGACATGATTGAATCGCGAAGCGTCTGAAGTGGCGGAGCGGGAATCCCCCGGACGCGCGGGCGAGCCCAGCTTATCCACCAGCGAACGCAGGCGCAGGATGCATGCGGCATCGTCGGCCTCGCGGTAGTCGATGGTGCCCGCGATCTGGGCGTGCATTTTGGCGCCGCCCAGCTCTTCGGCTGAGATCTTCTGTCCGATGGCCGCCTGCACCAGTGCGGGGCCGGCCAGAAAGAGGCCGCTGCCATCGGTCATCAACAGGTAATCGCACATCAGCGGGAGGTAGGCGCCGCCGGCGACGCACATCCCCATGATGGCGCTGAGCTGGGGAATTCCCATGGCGGACATGACCGCGTTGTTGCGGAAGACCCGGCCGAAATCATCGGTGTCGGGGAAGACGTCTTCCTGCAAGGGAAGAAACACCCCGGCGGAATCGACGAGGTAAATGGTGGGGATGCGGTTTTCGATGGCGATGTTCTGTGCCCGAATGACTTTCTTGGCGGTCATCGGGAAAAACGCCCCGGCCTTCACCGTGGCATCGTTGACGATGAGCATGAAGAGGCGCCCCTGCACGCGCCCCAGACCGGTGATCACGCCGGCGGCGGGCGAGCCTCCCCATTCCTCATACATTTTGTGGGCGGCGTAGAGTCCGAGCTCGAAGAAGGATGTGCCGGAATCGAGCAGTAGGGCGATGCGCTCGCGAGCGGTGAGGCGTCCTTTCTTGTGCTGGCTTTCGATGGCGCGGGCGCCCCCGCCGGCCGCGATCTCAGCTTCTTCGTTATGGATGCCGCCGACCAGGCCCGCCATAGCGCGCATGTTCTTCTCGAAGCGCGGGCTAGTCGCATCGACCTTGGTGGGAAGGACGTTAAACGTATGGGAATTGGACATGCGAGCGAAGTTTCGGTGGCGCCGAGAAGTTATAACGATACAGCAGGGAAATGCGGGTTAGCAACGCGGAGCGGGCGCAGCTAACGGGCGCTAACCTCCACCGGCGTCCCTACGGGCACAAGTCGCCAGATTTCTTCGATCTCGGCATTGGTTACGGCGATGCAGCCATCCGTCCAGTCGGTCTGGCGGTGCAGACTTCCCAGGTATGCGTACTTTGGTTCAAGCCCATGAATCATGATTGCCCCACCGGGGGCAACTCCTAGCTTGTGGGCGCGTTCGCGATCGGCTGGACTTGGGTATGAGATATGCAGGGAAAGATGGAACCGGCTGGCGCTATTCCTGGAGTCGATGACATAAATGCCCTCAGGTGTCTTATGGTCACCTTCCCGCTGCTTGGCTCCCACAGGCTCGGCGCCCAACGCTACTTTATAGGTCTTGAGGACATGGGCGCCGTGCATCAGCGTCATGGTGCGCGCACTCTTAACGACCACAATACGATCTGCCTGTAATGCAGGCGCGGGGCGCGCCCAGGCGGAGACTAACAGTGTGAGGCTGGTGATCAATGCCGCCCTTCTGATCGAAAAACTCGTATGCATCTGTAGAGTCTCTGGCAAAGTCAAAACAAAACCAACCCCAAGGTCTCTCCACGAAACCGGGCAGGGCTCGCGGTTTCCGTAGAGATGTCACTTCAGCTTTATGAGTTGCAGTTTGGGCGACGAGCAATGGAATACGCGAGATCTTTCGCTCAATCAAGAAGCAAAAGCTCGCTCCAGGATGACAAGGTTTAGGGCGTGTTCGCTTATTTACACCTTCGCTATAACTTCTACAGACTTCGGCTGAAGGCCAAAGTTGCCGACCTTCAGCCGGTATAAAACTGGTCCAAATTCTGCCTAGGCCTTGATGAATTTCAGCGACGCTGAGTTCATGCAGTAGCGCAGGTGGGTGGGTTCGGGGCCGTCGTCGAATACGTGTCCCAGGTGGGCATCGCACTTTTTGCATAGGACTTCGGTGCGTTCGGCGCCCAGGGTCGTATCGCTGCGAGTCCAGATATTTTCTTTGGCGATAGGCGCCCAGAAGCTGGGCCAGCCGGTGCCCGATTCAAACTTGGTATCGGAGCTGAATAATGCGTTGTTACAACTGCGGCAGCGGAACAGGCCCTTGTCGTGGGTCTCGGCGTACTCGCCGGTGAACGGCGGCTCGGTGCCGGCCTTGCGTCCGATGGTGAATTCGTCTTCGGACAATAGCTTCTTCCATTCGGCGTCGGTTTTCACAACTTTTCTTACTTTGATCGGGCCCTTGCGTTTGCCGCCATCGCTGAAATCGATCACTGTCACTTCGCCGGACGCGCCCGGCATAGAGTGGGCGCCTTTGGCCAGCGCGCTGGGGACAAACTTGACTAGAACTAGTCCTGCGGCGGATAGAGCGGCGCCGGTGATGAAATTCCTGCGTGTCATGGGAGTCTGGGTGTTGGTGTCTCTATTCATGGGTCTCCTTTTAAGAGTGCCGATTACAGCCATATCTTGAAGTACGTTAACTGGGGCAGGTTGGTTTTCTAGGTGTTTCCGCCGTCTGGGGAGGAGCTAAGATCATGGTCCCGGAAATTTGTCACTGGGAGCTTTTTCCATACTCCGGTGATACTGGGATTCTTCAGAACGACAATAGTTCCAGGGGCGTCTGATGATTAAAGTTTCGAATCGCTGCCGGGGAGCGCTGCGGAGCTTACCCTGGTTGCTCAGGCTATCGGCACGGCTCGTTCTTTCACGTTTCCGCGAATGAACTTCACTATGTCGGCCATGGAGGTGCCGGGGCCGAAGATGGCGGCTACTCCGTCCTCTTTTAACTTTGGGATGTCGTTCTGCGGGATGGTTCCGCCCAGCACCACCAGCACGTCGTTCATCTGGTTGGTCTTGAGCAGCGCCATTACGCGGGGGACGATAGCGTTGTGGGCACCGGAAAGAATTGAAAGACCGATCACATCAACATCTTCCTGCAACGATGCGGTGACGATCATCTCCGGGGTCTGGCGCAGGCCGGTGTAGATCACTTCCATGCCGGCGTCGCGCAAGCCGCGGGCGATGACCTTGGCGCCGCGGTCGTGACCGTCGAGCCCGGGCTTGGCTACCAGTACGCGGATTTTCTTGCCGGAGGTGGCTGTGTCCATGGGGCTAACCCAATTGTAACTGCCGCGGCCCCGCCGCGTGGCCCTAGCTTCGTGTTTTGATTCTGGGTTGGCTCCCGCTTATAGAGTTGGAACCTTTTTTTCTTTTGGATATCGCCACGGCGGTCCCGCTCTTCTTGCCTTTGCCGGCTTTGGTTCCACTGGCGGTTGATTTTCGCGACTTGGGATTTGCCGGAGTGGCTCCAGCGGTTTTCCCCGGGGCGACTTCGAGGCTTCTCCACAGGTACCAACTGGCCACGCTGCAATATGGGTCCCAACACCGAGCCAGTTCCCTGGTTTCGTCAGGAGTGGGAAGGTCTTTGAGGCCGTAGGCTTTGCGGATGGCGATGCGCACCCCCAAATCGCCGACCGGGAGGATGTTAGGGCGGCGCAGGGTGAACATCAGGAACATGTGAGCGGTCCAGACGCCGACGCCCTTGACCTTCGTAAGGGCGGCGATGACCTCGTCGTCGGGCAGGCCGGCCAGGCGGTTGAAGCGCAGGCGGCGGTCTCGGGTTTGCTGCGCAAGGTCGCGCAGGTAAGAGATTTTCTGGCGGGAGAGGCCGGCGGCGCGCAGCATCTCATCGGAAACTTTCAGAATGCCCGCGGGGGTCAGGCTACCGCCCGCGGCTGCAATCACGCGGCCGAGAATGGTCGCGGCAGCGGCGCCGTTTAGCTGCTGGTAAACGATGGACCGCACCAGACTCCCGAATTCCGGCGGTCGATAGTTCATGCGATAGGCGCCGGCGCGTTGAATGATGGCAGCCATTACCGGGTCTGACTTTTTCAAATGAAGCAGGGCTTTGCGCATGGGGAAGGATGCCGGGGTTTTGGTAATCGAAACTAAAACTTCTCGCCTGACGATTGCAACAGGGAACTCTAGGTGATGCTGACTTCGGTATAGGCGCCAAACACGTCGGTCAGGGCCTTGCAGATCTCGCCCACGGTGGCATAAGCGCGAACCGCGTCGATGATATAGGGCATGGTGTTGGCCTCGGATATTCCGCCATTCTGGGGAAGCTCCGGCTCTTTGCGCGCCGCATCCTGCAACGCCTTGAGAGCCCTATCCACCGCCTCGCTGGATCGGCGGGCGCGCAACTCTTTCAGTTTGCGGCTTTGGTGGGCGGCCACCGAATCATCGATGTAGAGAATGTTTTGTGGCTGCTCGTCGATCAAAAAGTCATTGGCGCCGACGATCAGTTTTTCCGTGGATTCCACGGCGCGCTGGTACTGGTAGGAAGCTTCGGCAATTTCTTTCTGCGGGAAGCCGCGCTCGATGGCGGAAACCATTCCGCCCATGGCGTCCAGCTTCTCGAAATACTCGAAGGCGCCGCGTTCCATATCCAGCGTAAGTTTTTCGAGGAAGTACGAGCCGCCCAGGGGATCGACGGTCTGCGCCACCCCCGATTCGAAGGCGATGATCTGCTGGGTGCGCAAGGCGATGCGGGCGGCCTCTTCGGTGGGAAGGGCGAGGGCTTCATCGTAGGCGTCGGTGTGCAGTGACTGGGTGCCGCCCAAAACGGCGGCCATGGCCTGCAACGCCACCCGCGCGATGTTGTTCATGGGCTGCTGCGCGGTGAGCGAAACGCCGGCGGTCTGGGTGTGGAAGCGCATGAGCCAGGTGCGCGGGTTGGCGGCATGGAACCGGTCTTTCATCAGCCGGTACCAGATCTTGCGCGCGGCTCGGAACTTGGCGATCTCTTCGAAGAAATCGTTGTGCGAATTGAAGAAGAAACTCAGGCGGGGGCCAAACTCATCGACGTTCAGGCCGCGGCGCAACGCCCACTCCACGTACTCGACGCCGTCATAAATAGTGAACGCCAGTTCCTGAAGGGCGGTCGAACCGGCTTCGCGAATGTGATAGCCGCTAATGGAAACGGTGTTGAATTTCGGGGTAAACCGGCTGCCAAACTCAAAGGTGTCGATCACCAGGCGCATCGAAGGTTGGGGCGGATAGATGTATTCCTTCTGCGCGATGTATTCCTTGAGAATGTCGTTCTGGATGGTGCCGGAGATGCTTGTCCAATCGGCGCCCTGGCGCTCGGCCACCACGAGATACATCGCCCACAAGATGGAGGCGGGCGAATTGATGGTCATGGAAACCGTGGTTTTGGCGAGGTCGATGCCGTCGAACAGCACTTCCATATCTTCGAGCGAATCGATGGCCACACCGCATTTGCCGACTTCTCCTTCGCTCTGCGCGTGGTCGGAATCGTAGCCCATCAGGGTGGGCAGATCGAAGGCGACCGACAGTCCGTTGCCGCCGTTAGCCAGGAGATATTTGTACCGCTGGTTGGTGGCCTCGGGCGAAGCGAACCCGGAAAACTGGCGCATCGTCCACAGCTTGCCGCGATAGCCGGTGGGATAGATGCCACGGGTGTAGGGCGCCTGGCCGGGATTGTTCAGGAACGTCTCGTAGTTCCAATCTTCTGGAAGGTCGGCCTCAGTGTAAAGCCGGCGCACCGGGACCGCTGAAATAGTGGTGAAGCGCGCGTGTCCGTTCTCATCGAGATTGACGCCAGTGGGAGCGCCGATGGGTTTCTCCGGGGATGATTCGAGCGCGGGAGCGAGGACTTCCTCGGCCCACTTCTTTTCCGCGGGTGACGGGTGGCGTCCGTCAAAGACATCCTGGATGGTGTTATCTAAGGTAGCGGCGCCGGGTTTGTTTTTTCTAGGCACGGGAGGTCGTCGGTTTTTATCATAGAAGATGCGCTGGGGTGTCGCAAGGCGGCGCGTCTCTTCTTCATTCTTCTTCTTGAATTCCGCGGAGAGTCAAAATCAAATGCACCGCGAGGTCTCTCCACTACGCCGCGCAGTTCGAGACGACAATTCGGGGGTGGAGAGATTTGGGCTTGGGCTACGCCAAAGAAAACGCGAGGTCCTTCGCTCAAACAAGCAGCAAGAGCACGCTGCAGGATGACAAGTCCATAGGGCGTTTTCGATTGCGAATACCTTCGCTATGACTTCTTGAGACCGTCGCTGAAGTGAAAAACAGACAAAGCTGAGTCCATAACATCGAAACCGAAATCCTCTAAACTTCCGCACTTACCGAAATCTTCGAAACTTTTCGCTTACCGCAGCAGATCGATTAAGCCCAGCAACTGCTGTTCGTTACCGCCGGATTGGGGGGTGCCGCCTTTCGGCCCGGCTGCCACCAGATCTCTCGCATCCAACGGCCCGGCCTTCAGCTCTTGCAAGTGGGCGGCCAGCACGGGGTTGGGAACTGTCGCGTCGAACGGTCTGGCGCCCGGCACTCGAAGGTTGAATGCTCCTTTGGGCGGAGCTCCGGGAATGAGCGGCGCCTGCATGTTGGGGCTGGGTGCGGCTTCAATCGAGCCGGGCATCACGCCCGGGACCACCGGGTTGGTGATGACCTTGCCCTCCACCGCCTCGGGAATTTGAATTCCGTTGCGCACCAGGGTCTGGCCGGTGACGCGGTCAAGCTCGACCCGTGATTTTTCGTAGGCGGACATGGCAGTCACTTCGTTCGATTCGGAAACTGCCAGGTCGCGCTGCGCCTGCAGCACCAGGAAGTTGGTTGACGCTCCCAGCGCATATTTTTTCGACTCGGCGTCGAGGCTCTGCCGGCCAAGCTCCTGTCCCTGGCGCGCCGCTTCAACGCGGGCGCGGTTCTGTTCGAGACTGAACTGCGCGTTGCGCACCTGGATGTTGATGGTGTTCTGCAGTTGCTGCAAGCGCAACTGCGACTGGCGATATTCGAGCTCCGACCGCACCTGGTTGGCCTGGGCGGCACGGTTGCGCAAGGGAATGTTCAATGACACACCCACGCCCTTATCGGGAGCGCTGTTGTTGAACAGGTGGCCCAGCGCGGTGCCGAACCCGCTGCCGTTGAGAAAGCCGACAGGCACGCAGTTGGGCGGGGCGGGGGCGCCGGGATTGCCGCAGGTGGTGGAAGAATTCTGGTCTCCGCCCAACCCCGCGGCGCCGTAGAAGGCAAAGGCATCGACGCTGGGCAGCAGCGCGTTGCGTGCCGCTTTCTTGCTGATGTCGCGGTTGAGCAAATCAATCTGGGATTGTTGTATGTCGGTGCTCTGTGCCAGCGCCTGCTTGATCAAATCATCGATGGGTACCGGCGCTTCCTGCGCGGGAATCGACATGGTATCGGTGGGAATCACCTGGGCCGAGGCCAGGCCGGGGTCGGTCAGGTTGCGTGACAACGCGTTTTTGATCAGGGTCTGCTGCAACTGCAACTGGGTCTGGGAGATGATCAGGTCCTGGTTGCGGGCGGCGGCGTCGCTGTTGGCGCGCACGATTTCAATGGGCGCCAGGGTGCCGATTTCCACCTGCTTGCGGTTGTCGCTGATGGTCTTCTGCGCGAGGGAAAGCGAACGCGTCTTTACCTTCACATCTTCATAGGCGGTCACCAGGTCCCAGTAAATGTTCTGGATCTGGGTGACGGTAGCGATGACCTGGGCGCGAAAAGAAACGTCGGAAATCCTGCGGTTATTTTCAGAAATGCGAATGAAACGCCGATTGGTCTGCAATCCGAAACCCTGCAGCAAACGCTGGGAAACGGTGGCGCGAAAATTGCTGTTGAACTGCGGGTTCAGGGAGTTAAACAGGTTGTTGCTGCTCTGGCGGTTGTTGTTGAAGCTCACGCCCAGGGCGGTGCCGGTGGGAAATCCCTCGTTAAAGCCGAAATTGGAGGTGAAGGTCTTCTGGCTCAGGCTGTTCACGCCGGTGGTGCGGGTGTTGGAAAGCGGGAAGGTCGCATCCTCATACTGGATGGTGCCGCTCAGGGTGGGATCAAAGCTTTGAATGGCCGCTCCCGTACCCAGCGTGGATTGCACCAGGCCTGAGCTGCCGGAGCCGGCGCCGCCCGCGCCCGCTGAGGTTCCGCCAGCGCCGGCGCCGGATGCGCCGGTGCCGAAGCCGCCTACGCCTCCGCCCAATGTGCCCTGCACCAGGCCGGTGGAAACTCCACGAATTCCCGAGCCGGATCGGGCCAGCAGGATATCGGTATCGGCGATGGAGAGGTTGTAGCGCGCGATGGCCAGATCAAGGTTATTTTCCAGCGCCAGCGCAATGGCGTCGCTCAGCGAAAGGTAAAGCTTGCCGTCGCGCAGAAGCTGGTTGATGCGCGGAGTGTTGCTGAAGCTGGGCGCCGGAACTTCGCGGGCGGTGTAGGGTGCAAGGAGCGTGGGGAACGCGGGCTGAGGTTTTGAATAATCGATCCTGGCATCCTGGGCATAACCGGGAAGAGGCGCGGCCAAAATTCCCGCCAGGGCGACCCACACCGTGACCTTCTTTACATCGGCAAAAACGCGCAACAATCGCATGCACTTCTCCCGCATCATTGAATTGTCAACCAACTACCTTAAGACTTTGGAAACTCGCAATCGTCAACTGCGAAATCCGGCCTGAATCCATTACCGGCGCATCATCTGATACGCAGGCGGAAAGATTTTAGTTCCGGAAAGCGTTGGTTTCCATAACCTGCGAAGGGAACAGCCATTCGCCAGCGGCAGGGATAAGTATATCTTAGGATTTTAACGCCGCAGGGCGGCGGAACCACGATTTACCGGAACTTGACAATGAGTTGAGATGTGCCGGGCCGGGCTGCTCGCCTGGTGGCAACCCTGCCTGTACGGATACCATCTATCTGCTAACCTTTTCTGGTGGTTGGCGGCTTTGTTCCCGCGGTTGATTCCCATGATGAACTGGTTAAGCCGGTGGCCGGTGATGAAGCAGCTGCGCAGCGGCGGCGACGGCACCGGCGTGGAAGCGATGTCGGAGCGCACACGCAACCTTCGCCCTAAGACGGAAGGCGCGCAGCAGGCGCGTTCGGTGTGTCCTTATTGCGCGGTGGGCTGCGGCCAGATCGCGTATCACAAGGCGGGCAAACTGGTGTCGATCGAAGGCGACCCTGCCTCGCCCATTTCGCGAGGGCATCTATGTCCTAAAGGGGCAGACAGTTTTGAGCTGATCACGCATGCTGGCCGGGAAAAGAAAATCAAATACCGGCGGCCGCATAGCACCCAATGGGAGGACCTCGACCTCGAGACCGCCATGGACATGATCGCCGACCGGGTGTGGCACAGCCGCGAAGAAAGCTTCCGCGAGCGCGACGCGAAAAATGGCGACGTGCTCATGCAGACCACCAACATCGGGCACCTGGGCGGAGCGACGCTGGACAACGAAGAAAATTACCTGATCAAGAAACTTTTCTGCGCGGGGTTGGGCATGGTGTGTATCAGCAACCAGGCCCGCATATGACACAGCTCCACGGTGCCCGGTCTGGGCACATCGTTCGGCCGGGGCGGCGCCACGACCGCGCAGCAGGACCTGGCCAACTCTGACGCCATCCTGATCATGGGCTCGTCGATGGCGGAAAACCACCCCGTCGGCTTTCAATGGGTGATGAAGGCGAGGGAGCGCGGCGCCAAGGTCATCCACGTTGATCCTCGGTTCACGCGAACATCGGCGGCGGCGAACTACTGGCTACCACTGCGGGCGGGTTCCGACATCGTCTTCCTGGGCGCGCTGATCCACCACGTAGTGAAGGACGATCGAATTTTCCGCGAGTATGTTGTGCCCTACACCAATGCATCCACCATTCTGCGGCCGGATTTTCGCGACACCGAAGACCTCGCCGGCCTGTTCTCAGGGTGGGACCCGGGCCAGGGGAAGTACGATCCCGAATCCTGGCTGTACCGGGGAAGTCCCAGCAAAGGCGAGAAAGGCGGCCACCAGGAAAGCAGCGGCGGACACGCCAAGGACCGCGGCGGAGAAGCGGCGCAGCTACAGTTTCACCAGAACGATCCCACGCTGCAAAATCCGCGCTGCGTTTACCAGGTGCTGAAAAAACATTTCGCGCGCTACACCCCGGAGATGGTGGAGCGCGTATGCGGGATTCCCGTGGCGCAATTTCTCGCCGTAGCCGAGACCTTCATCTCCGCCTCCGGTCCGGAAAAAACGGCGGCCATCTGCTACGCGGTGGGCTGGACCCAGCATTCTACCGGCGTGCAGATCATTCGGTCGGCGGCCATCCTGCAATTGCTGCTGGGCAACATCGGGCGGCCGGGAGGCGGGATCATGGCGTTGCGCGGACATGCATCGATCCAGGGCTCGACCGATATTCCCACGTTGTATGACATTCTGCCCGGCTATCTGCCCATGCCTGATGCCGGGCTCAACACCACGCGCGAATATTTGAAGATGCACCGGTCCGAGACCGGCTGGTGGGCGAATCTCGACAAATATATTGTCAGCCTGCTGAAGGCGTACTACGGCGAAGCGGCTACCGCGAACAATGATTACGGTTTCGGCTGGCTGCCGCGGGTCACCGGCGACCACTCCCACCTGGGCTACTGGCTCGACATGGCCGACGGAAAAATGGAAGGCCTGTTTGTGATGGGGCAGAACCCCGCGGTTGGCGCTCCCAACTCGCGGCTGGAACGCAAGGCGCTGGCCAAACTGAAATGGCTGGTGGTGCGTGACATGGTGGAAACCGAAACCGCGTCGTTCTGGAGCGACTCGCCGGAGGTCAAGCGCGGAGAGCTGCGTCCTGAAGACATCGCTACCGAAGTATTCATGATGCCGGCGGCGGGCCATGTGGAAAAGGCCGGCACCTTCACCAACACCCAGCGGCTGCTGCAGTTTCACGAAAAGGCCATTGAGCCGCCGGGCGACGCGCGCAGTGAGAGCTGGTTCATGGTTCACCTGGGCCGCCGTCTCAAAGCCAAGGCCGCCGCGCAGCCTTCGCCGAAGAACTCCGCGCTCAACGCCCTGACGTGGGATTACCCGACCGAAGGTGACCTCGCTGAGCCGCGGGTGCTCGATGTGGTCAGAGAAATTAATGGGACGACGACGGCCGACGGCAGACCGGTCTCCGGTTTTGCTGACTTGAAGGCCGACGGATCGACCGCATGCGGATGCTGGATCTATTCCGGCGTCTATCCCGCCGAGGGCAGAAACCGGGCCAGCGAACGCCAGCCCCAGGGCGAGTACGGCCACGGATGGGGTTTCGCGTGGCCCGCCGACCGGCGCATCCTCTATAACCGCGCATCGGCGAAGCCCGACGGCGCCCCGTGGAGCGAGCGCAAGAAACTGGTGTGGTGGGACGAGGCCACGCAGCAGTGGACGGGCAACGATACTCCGGATTTCACCAAGGGAAAGGCGCCGGGATACAAGCCGCAAGCCAATGCCGGCGGCGACGACGCCATTGCCGGCGACCAGCCGTTCATCATGCATCCTGACGGAGTGGGATGGATCTGGGTGGCCAGCGGGTTGAAAGATGGTCCGCTGCCCACCCATTACGAGCCCCTGGAATCGCCGTTCACCAACGCGCTTTATCCCTGGCAGGGGACCAATCCAGCGGCGGAGAAAAAAGAGCGCGCCGGCAATGCCTACGCGCGCGAGCATGGCGACCCGCGGTTTCCCCATGTGCTTACTACGTACCGGTTGACCGAACATCACACCGCCGGGGGCATGTCCCGCCAGTTGCCACATCTTGCCGAGCTTCAGCCGGAGCTGTTTTGCGAGGTCTCCCCGCAACTGGGCTCGAGCGCCGGCCTGACCCACGGGGAGTGGGCCACCATCGTTACGCCGCGAGGCGCCATTGAAGCGCGAGTCATGGTGACGTCGCGCATGCAGGACCTCGAAATCCTGGGGACGACAATGCACCACGTCGGCCTGCCCTACCACTTCGGATATAAAGGATTGGTTCGCGGCGACGTAGTGAACGACCTGCTGGCGATTTCCGAGGAGCCCAACGTGCGCATTATGGAATCGAAGGCGCTGGTCTGCAACGTCGTACCCGGCCGGGTGGCGTCGCGGGCGGTGGCCCAGCTCGATGCCGCGGCCCAGGCCGGTTCGCAGGCTGCCGCGGAAATGGATGAGGCGCGCTCATGACCACCACCGGATTTCTGACCGATTCCACGCTCTGCATCGGCTGCAAGGCCTGCGAAGTCGCGTGCAAAGAATGGAACCAGATTCCGGGCGATGGATATGCGTGGAGCGGCATGTCGTACGACAACACCCGCGCCTTGGGGGCCACGACCTGGCGGCACGTCCAATTTGTCGAGGGCAAATTCACCAGTAGATTTGGCGGCAGCGCCCCGGGACAGCCCCCGGCGTGGGAGTTCTCGTCAGATGTGTGCAAGCATTGCGAGAACGCCGGATGCCTGGAAGCGTGCCCCACCGGTGCGATCGTCCGCACCGAGTTTGGCGGGGTGTTCGTGCAACCCGACGTGTGCAATGGCTGTTCCTATTGCGTAGTGAGTTGTCCTTTTGGGGTGGTGGAGAAAGACCTCGAAGACGGCCGGGCATTCAAATGCACGTTCTGCTACGACCGGCAGAAAGCGGGCATGGAGACGGCCTGCGCCAAGGCGTGTCCTACCGAATCGATCCAGTTTGGCAAGCTGGATGATCTGCGAGACCGTGCGCAAGTCCGGGTGCTGGAACTGGAGGCGCGCGGAATCGATGACGCCCGCATCTATGATCCGGTTGATTCCAGCGTGGGCGGGATTCATGCATTTTTCCTGGTGCGCGGCGATCCGCGCATTTATAACCTGCCGCCCAATCCCGAGGTCCCCACAATTTATCTGAAGCCCGGCTGGAAGTCGGCCGCCCTGGGAGCGGGGCTGCTATTGTTGGGAACCATGGCCGCGTTCTTCAGCGGCGGGCAACCTCGCAGTGAATAGGAATTCGCAGACCTGCCTCAGCGCATGAAGACGCCCAGCCGATGAAAACCGACGACGAAAAAATACCGCGGCTCCCCGACGCCGCCAGCGAAGAACGATTGCTGGCGTTGCGCGAAGAGGCGGCGCGCAGCGGTGCGGTCGCGGGCCCGGGAATCTGGCCGGCGGGAGCGCCGTTTCCCCAGGCCGCAATCGGTACCGGCGCCGGCCCCGATTACTACGGGCTTCCCGTCTTGAAGAAACCGCAATGGACCTGGGAAGTTCCGGTTTATTTCTTTGTCGGAGGCGCCGCGGGCGCGGCGGCGGTGATCGCCGCGGTCGCCGGATGGGCAGGGGCGGAAAAATCACTGGTCCGGGATGCGCGAAAGATTGCCGCCGCCGGCGCGATGTTGTCTCCACCGTTGTTAATTGCCGACCTGGGGCGGCCATCTCGCTTTTACAACATGCTGCGGGTGTTCAAGCCGCAGAGCGTGATGTCAATGGGCGCGTGGACTCTTTCGTTCTTCGGTCCATCCAGCGTGGCCACTTTGGTGTTCGAGCTGCGCCACGATTTGTTGCCCAGATTTCTGCGGCGGGCGCTGCCGGCGGTGACGGGCTCGGTGGCGGCGGCAACCGGCACCGTGATGGCAACCTATACCGGGGTGCTGGTAGGAGCGACGGTGGTGCCGGCGTGGAACCAGAATGTAAGGATTCTGCCGATCCATTTTGCGGCTTCCGGCCTGGGCTCGGCGGTGGGAATGCTGGAACTGATGGGCCACGATGACAACCGGCCGCTGCTGGCGCTGGGTATATCGGCGGCGCTGGTGGAATGTGCAATCGGCGCTTCCATCGAGCGCAGCGCCCATCCCGCGGATGAGCCTTTGAAACATGGCGGCAGTGGCTGGGTAGTGCGGATGGGCGGAATTCTGTCAGGGCCGATCGCGTTCCTGTTGCGGGCGGGCTCCTCAGTTGCGGGCAAGAAGACCGGCCGGCGCCTGCGCCGGGCGGCCGCTATTTGCAGTGTGGCAGGGTCGTTGCTTAGCCGGGCCGGATGGGTGGCCGCGGGGAACGCGTCTGCGCAGGACAACCGAATTCCGCTGGCGTTGCCGGCAAAACGGTAACTCAGATGGCGTCAAAAACTGCCCTGAACCACTATGCACTTGTTATCGCTTCCACTCTCGACGGGAGGTCGCGCTACGGGGCTCCAATGCCCGGAAACATTGGATAAACTTCGCAGGCTGGGGAAGGGAATGCCATGTCAACTTCATTTGGCATTTCGAGCTGGTGATTATTGCAGGCTCGAGGGCTTTTTCTCTGGTTGTACGCCGCGTCTTTCTAAGATTTGCGCCCGTAGTTCTCAAACCATATATTTTCAAGCAGTTCGCGCCTGACGAATATCACGTCTCTTTCAAAAGCATAGTTTGACAAAGCACGACCAAAATCCTGAAAGATCACCGGGTACAAGCCACATTCTCTAAGCATCGCGCAGCATGGCGAGAAGGATGGCTCCTTGTTTGCCCATTCCTCGGCAAAAGAACACTCAAGCATAACCATGTCAGCCATTTTCAGAGTTTTCATTCCCCCACGAATTACCTCGATTTCGAGGCCCTGCACGTCGATTTTGACAAAGACTTTACTTGCCGTCCTGGGAAAGTCGAAACTATCCAAAGTTCGACAGGGAGTCTCTTCGGTTTTGGGAGTTTTTGTCAAAAAATGGCGATTGGCTTCCTCAGTGAAAGTCGCGATCGAACTCAGGGAGCTCTCTTCTTCAACGTTAATTTGAGCTACCCCATCGAAGTCCGAAATAGCACAATGGTGAGTCTGCACGCGATCATCATTAACGAACCTGCGGGTGAGTCCGTCGAAAGTTGATTGAACTGGTTCGAAGAGGACTGCCCGGCCTTTTCGGTATATCGAGAGAAAATCGGCAGTGAACTTTCCCACGTTAGCCCCTAAATCCAGAAGAAGGACGTCATCTGAAGGTTGGAGAAAACGGACAAAGTGGATCCAGTCCTCGGCGTTGCTTGGATTCTTCAAGATTTTGCGGTAGTAATCTTTTTCTAACCGGATGCCATCGCGTCTCAGGAGTGAGAGTTCATATAAAAGAAAGAGCCGCGTTTCCACAGCGTGGGCGTAGTGATGGAGTGTTCTCAGCATATTTGTTTAGACTTTCTCGGCTCGCGGGGAAGGGAAGTATGGTTTTGATTCCGGATCAGCAGGGTCAATCTTATCAAAGTACGCCCAGGGGGCGGCTCAACTGGAGTTCCCAAGAACTTCAGGTGTTCTTGCTCTTAGCATCGCGGAAATTTTTTTGCTCAGAAACTCCCGCAACTGGCCCAGATGGAAAAGAGCGTAGCAGGCCGAGAACAGCACAATCATTGCACCCGCCGCAGCGGCGGTAAGCTCAATCTGGGGCCACTTGGCTCCCCGCTGTGCCAGCCATGCACACAGCGGAATTCCTAAAAAAGCGATCGCAAAAAAGCGATAAACGGGGTAAGGCGTGACGCTCGCATCGTGATGGAAGAGCCGGCGATTCAAACGATAGATAAGGAAAACCTGCGATATTTCGGCCACCATCCACGCCGAGAGTAAACCGTTCACTCCAAAAATAATTATTAGAGGATAGGCGGCCAAACACATGAGCAGGTAACTGCAGAAGCTGATCCAGGCCAGTTCGCGATGTTCATTGGTGCAGTATTGGAAGAAGTATTTATGGTCCTTTATGCTCATGACCGCTGAAGTCAGCGCCATCAAAGCATAACTGGACGCCCTAAACAAGCCGGGCTTGTGCAGCCACACCATCAGCAATACGGGCGACAACGTCAGCACTCCCAGGTTGCAGACGATCGCCACCGTAAAAATCAATTTTTCCGACATGTGGTAGATGCGCAGGAGGGTGGGCCACTCTCTCCCGCCGTACGACCTTGTGATCTCCGGCCCCATCGAACTCCCCAAAGCCGTGGTCATTTGCCGGACCATGCTGAAGATGGTGCGCATAAAAGCGAACACCGCGACCGACGAGCCGCCGAGGAGCCGCTGTAGAAATAGCACGGGGAGCTGGTAAATCAGCACGTTTTGCAGAAAGATCAAACCGAACATACCGCTTGGCTTGAGCGACGCCTGGGCGGTTGGCCAGTGCCACTGTCTAAAAGAAAGTCTCAGCTCCGGCGCAATGCAGAAAAAGTCAATGGTACAGGCAAAAAAAGCGGCCACGCTCACCATCAGGATCGCTCCTGCAAGAACCGAGAAAGGTTGATGCTTCAGCAAAAGCGCGGCCAGCACCAGGGTGTTGACCAGCGCTTGCGCGTTGCGCCAGTTGCTTCCTCGGGCCAGCCGCCCTACCACCATGAACATCGAGATCACGTATTCGAGGGCGATGCCCACCAGCGCCGAAGATCCAAAAAAAAAGACGGTTGTCGCCGCCTCCCTGACGGGCATGTGCAACCGGAGAATACGCGAAACCGGCAGCGCGAACACCCCCGAAAGCAGCATGGCAGCCACGCCCAAGATGGCGAACAGCAGTACCAGGCTGCTGGATTGCAGGCGATAGTAATCCTCCATCTCGCCGCGATGGTAGAGCATGGTCATCTCGTTGCTGGCGTAGGTGGTGATCCCGAAGTTGAGGGTG